>CAYTBN010000020.1:0-16317 GCA_964436045.1 uncultured Rickettsiales bacterium
CGCCCACGTGCCGAGCACGCACCTCTCCCCTCCGACGGCTCCGCCACCGAGCCGCCGTCATGATGACCTCCAGTTCGTTGTTTCGTGAGCCCATATTGGCCCAGTATTCCGGACGTTTGAATGGTCATATGTCCGGTTGTGTTGCTCATTCGTCCGAATCCATGGCCATTTCTCGGATTCATGGCGATAACCGGGATCGGAGGCTGTCGTGGACGCGCTGAGCCGGATCCTGCAGGTGGTGCATGTGTCGGGCTCGCTGTCCTCCCGAGCGGAGCTGGAGACCCCGTGGGGGGTCCACACCCGCACCATGCCCAACGCCATCTTCCACGTCGTCGTGCGGGGCGCCGGGTTCGTGACCCTGGACGCCGAAGGCGTGCCTGTGCCCTTCCGCGCGGGTGATCTGCTCGTGCTCCCCCGGGGCGACGCCCACACCGTCTCGGATCAGCCCGACAGCCCGGTGGTCGCCATCGAAGGGCTGGCCTACGAGGGCAGCGACGACGGCCTGGGATGCATCCAGGTGGGCGGCGGCGGGCCCCGGACCTCCCTGCTGTGCGGCACGTTCACGCTGTCGGGCGGGGCCCGCGACCACGTCCTTCCCCTGCTGCCCCCGCTGCTCCACGTCCAGGGTGGCTCCCCCACCGCCGCGTGGCTGGACCAGACCCTGCGGGTGATGGCCAACGAGGTGGACGCCGCCCGGCCCGGCTCCGAGACCATCGTCGCCCGCCTCGCCGACATCCTGTTCGTGCAGGTGACGCGAGCCTGGCTGGCCCAGGACGCCCCCGGGCCCCGCGGCTGGCTCGGGGCCCTGACCGATCCCCAGCTCGCCCGGGCCCTGGCCCTGGTCCACGACGATCCCGCCGCCGACTGGACCGCCGCCCGGCTGGCCCGCCGGGTCGGCCTCTCCCGCACGGTGTTCTACGAGCGCTTCACCGCCCGGGTGGGCGAATCCCCGGCGGCCTACACCACTCGCTGGCGGATGGCCGTCGCCCGGACCCTGATGCGCGGCACCGACGAGGGGCTGGGGGAGATCGCCGAGCAGGTGGGCTACCGCTCCCAGGCGGCGTTCCACAAGGCGTTCAAGCGGGTGGTCGGCGAGAGTCCCGGCGCCTGGCGGCGGGCAGCGGGCGCGGCGACCTGACGCCGCCGATCGTTCACGGGATGGAGGTCTCGAACGGCCGCTTCATGGCGTGGCAGATGAGCTGGATCGCGTTACGTCCCGAGAGCGCAGCGGCGGGCACGCCGCCCCCGGGCTCGACCCAGTGGCCGACCATGTAGAAGCCGTCGAGCCCCGGCAGGGTCTTGCGCATCGTCTTGCCCCGCACCAGCTGGGCCAGCACACCGGTGGTGACCAGCCAACCCTCCATCGAGCCCTTCCAGTTGGAGGTGTACCGCTCGTAGGTCAGCGGAGTGGTCACATCCACGGCCTCGACCTGGTCGGCCAGCCCCGGATACCGCTCGTCGATGCGGGCGATGACCTCGTCGGCGATGCGCCGTTTCTCGGCCTCGTAGGCCTCCCGATCTTCGGCCAGGGCGGCCCAGGGTTCGTACTCGCAGGCGAACATCATCTCAAGCACCGACTTGCCCGGCGGCGCCATCGATGGGTCGAAGGACAGGTGCTTGAGGCAGAGGCGATGCCGGGCCTCGCCGCCGATCATGAGGGGCTCGTCCAGCGGGAAGGCCAGGCGCTGGGGCTCGCCCGAGAAGTCCCGGTCGACCCCCAGCGAGACCTGCACCAGGGAGGGGAAGGTCGGCCAGCTGTCGTAGTACTCGCGGATCCGCTCGTCCGTGTACCGGCCATCGAGCAGATCGAAGATCGTGGAACGTCCATCGGCGGCCGAGATGATCACGTCGGCCCGCAACTCGCTGCCGTCGGCCAGCTGGACCCCCACCGCCCGGTCGTCTTCCACGAGGATCCGGGTGACCCGTGAGGAGAACTCGATCTCGCCACCCTGCTCCCGGTAGCGCCGCTCCAGCCCCTCGACAAAGCCCAGGGATGCGCCCACCGGGTACCCCACCATCCGGTTGTGCTGGAAGCCGAGCGAGAACATCACCGTGAACATGGGGAAGTCGGGCAGGTCGTACGCCCAGACCAGCGCCCGGCCCAGGAAGGGGTCCTCGAACCGTGCGGCGAACTCCTCCACTGACTGGCGCTGGTAGCGGCGGATCAGGTGCAGGTAGGGGGCAAACCGCCGCAGCGCGTCGAGCCCGTCGAGCGGGCCCATGATCTCCCGTGCTTTGAGCAGCGGCGGCGCGCAGTGGGACAGCTTGCGGGCCACGTCGCACAGTTCGGCGATCACGGGTTTGTCAGCCGGGGACAGCTCTTCGAGGTGCTCCTGGAGTCGATCCAGGTCCGCGTACAGGTGCAGGGTGCGCCCGTCCCCGCTCTCGATGCGCATCGCCTCGGGGTGGTAGACCATCTCCCGGTCCTGGGCCGCGCCCAGCTCCCGCCAGATGTGATGCCAGGCCGGCTGCAGACCCGGTGCCGAGCCCACGAGCTGACGGAGGCAGCCATCGAAGGTGTAGCCCTTGCGTCGCCAGCCGGTGACCAGCCCGCCGGCGATGGTGTGCTGCTCGAGGATGCGGGTGTCGAAGCCGTTCATCTGGCCGTAGCTGCCCACCGCCAGCCCGGCGACCCCGCCGCCGATGACGATCATCGAACCCGCCTTGGCCGGAGACCGCATCTCCTCCAGGGCCGTCTCCACCACGTCGTGGGTGGTCTTGGCCAGGGCGATGGGATCGTCGCCGTATTCCTCGGCGGGGATCGGCGGCAGGATTCGCACGCGGATCCGGTGGAAGGTACGCCCGCGCAGGGCGAACGCGCCCTTGGGCAGGATCTCGTGGGTGCCGTCGATGGCCACCGGCAGCACCGGGATGCCGTGGTTGCGGGCCAGGCGGAAGCCGCCGTGCTTGAACGGCTGGAGCTGGCCGTCTGTCGAGCGCGTGCCTTCAGGGTAGAGGCAGACGCTCTCGCCCCGCTCCCACCAGCCGGCGATCTCCCGGGCCACGTCCGGCGCCGGGAAGGGATTGCCCGGGTCCACCGCCATGTACCCGCACAGCCGCATCATCGTGCCCAGCAGGGGGGCGTCGAAGACCTTGCGGTGGCTGATGAACTTGACCTGGTGGCCGATCATCAGCATCACCAGCGAGTCCAGCAGCGACTGGTGGTTGCAGCACACCAGATACGGTCCGCCGCCCTTCAGGTGCTCCTTGCCCTCGACCGTGACGCGCCAGAACGGATTGGTCAGGAACTGGGCCCGGCCCCACAGCCCGACGGCGCAGCCCTGGGGCACCCGTCGCCGGGGATCGAAGGGGAAGGTCAGCAGGCGACCGATCACCCCGCTGACGAACACCCACAATCCCCAGTGGAGGATGTGGATGTAGCAGGCGACGGTGACCAGCCATGTCCAGAGGGATCGCAAGGCCGCCTATTCTCGCACCGTTCGGGCCAGGGGTCAGGAAGAATCGGCCTTTTCGCTGGACTGGCGGCCGAACCTGCTACCGTCGGGCCAGGCGGAAGGCGGATCATGCGGGATCGCTGGGAAACGGAGATCCGGGCCCGGACAGCCGAGCGCTGGCCGCTGGAGCGCCAGCACCGCGAGCTGGGCGACAAGCAGCGGATGCTGCCGCTGGTGGAATCCGCGCCGCTCCTGCGGGCGCTGGGGCTGCTGGACGGACGCGGCGACCTGAGCCGGGACACCCGCCGCAAGTACCTGCAGATCGACCACATGGTCTCGCTGCTCGAGGTCACGGTGAAGGAGCTGATGCGGACCCACCCGGTGGTGCGGGTCATCGACGTGGCCTGCGGCAACTCCTACCTGACGGCAGCGCTGGGATGGTGTTTCGCCCACCGCTGGCACCATCCCTGCCGGATCCTCGGGGTCGATCGAAATGCCGACGTGGTCGCCCGCAGCCGGGAGCGGGCGGAGCTGGCCCTGCTGGACGACAGTCTGCGCTTCGCCGCGGCCAGCATCGGCGAGTTGGACACGGCAGCCGCCTGGCGAGACACGTTCGGCGAGCCCCTCGGCCCGGGGGACGTCCACGCCCTGTTCGCCCTGCATGCCTGCGACACGGCCACCGACGAGGCCCTGGCCCTGGGGATCGAGCTGGATGCGGAGGTCATCGCGGCTGCGCCATGCTGCCAGGCGGAGCTGGCCCGGGCCTGGGCCGCGCTGGCCGAAGACGAGGTGCCGGGGGCGTTCGCGCCGATCTGGTCGTCGCCCCACCTGCGACGGGAGGCCGGCGCCACCATGACCGACGCCCTTCGCGCGCTGTTGCTCGGTACGGCGGGCTACCAGGTCAAGGTCATGGCCTTCGTTCCGCCCGCACACACCCCCAAGAACACCATGCTGCGGGCACGGCGGGGCGGTGTGGATCCGGACCGGGCCCGGGCCGAGTACCTGGCGCTGAAACAGAGCCTGGGAAACGCGGCGATCACCCTCGAGAGGCTGCTGGAAGGCTGAGAGGCTGCGGGTCGCCACCGGACCCCGCAGTGATTAGGAGTTCCCCAGCGGCATCAGCCCACCCGGAGGCGCCCATGAGCGACGCGATCATCCGGTCCATCGGCCCGCTGGGATTCCAGTGGAGGACCCTGGATCCCTTCCTGTTCTGCGTGCACCACGACGACGCCTACCCGAAGGGGAACGAGCGGATGGGCCCCGATCCCGAGCTGCTGCGCGGGCGGAACATCGGCATGGACTTCGAGCCGCGGGACGGTTGGCGGATGTACCACGGTGGCGTGGTGCCCGGTTTTCCGCGTCACCCGCACCGGGGCTTCGAGACCATCACGCTGGCCCGTCGCGGCCTGATCGACCACTCGGACTCCCTGGGTGCTCGGGGACGCTTCGGTCACGGGGACGTGCAGTGGATGACCGCTGGCAAGGGTATCGTCCACGCCGAGATGTTCCCCCTGCTGCGCCGGGACGGCCCCAATCCCGCCGAGCTGTTCCAGATCTGGATCAACCTACCCGCGGCCGACAAGTTCGCCGAGCCCTGTTACCGGATGCTGTGGGCAGAAGACATCCCGCACCATTCGTTCCGGGACGACCGGGGACGGATCACCGAGGTGACGGCCATCGCGGGCGCCCTGGTGGACACTCCGCCGCCGCCGCCACCGCCGGACTCGTGGGCATCGCGCCCGGAGGCCGCCGTGGCGATCTGGTCGCTGTCGCTGGAGCCCGGCGCGCGCTGGACCCTGCCGGCTGCCGCCCGGGCGGACGTCACCCGCACCCTGTTCTTCTTCGCGGGCGATTCGCTGGGCATCGGTGGACGGACCGTGGCGCGGGGCGAGGGCTTCGTGGTCCGGCCCGACGTGGACGTCGCCATCGAGTGCGGCACCGAGACCGCCGATGTGTTGATGCTCCAGGGCCGCCCCATCGGCGAGCCCGTGGCCCAGCAGGGGCCCTTCGTGATGAACACCCTCGAGGAGATCCGCCAGGCGATGATGGACTATCAGGCCACCGAATTCGGCGGTTGGCCCTGGCCCGCCGACGATCCGGTCCACGGCCGGGAACGCGGGCGCTTCGCCCAGCACGCGGACGGCCAGATCGACGAACCCGGCTCCCCGGACTGACCTATCCCTGGATCGAGAAGAAGACCGGCACCAGCAGGACCATCAGCACCAGCAGGATGATCGTCAACGGGGTGCCGACCCGCAGGTAATCGATGGTCCGGTACCCGCCGGATCCCATCACCAGCAGGTTGGCTTTATGGCTGAACGGGGTCATGAAGGCCGCGGACGCCGCCAGGCTGACGCCCATCATCAGGGCGTAGGGGCTGATGGCCAGCTGCGCTGCGGACTCGATCACCACCGGGGTCATCATCACCACCGCCGGGGCGCCGTCCAGACACTGGCTGAGCACGCTGGACAGGGTGAACAGCCCGGCCATCGCAGCGTAGGGACCGTAGGGTCCGGTGGCGGCGGAGACCGCGTCCGAGGCCAGCAGGGCGGCGCCCGTCCGCTCCAGGGCGATTCCCATCGGCAGGATCGCGGCCACCAGGAACACCGCCTTCCATTCCACCGCGCGGTAGGCCTCCTCCATCCGGATCGCGCCGAACAGCACCACCAGGGTCGCGGCGGTGAAGGCGGCCACGTGGATCGGCTGGAAGCCAGTGACCACCATCAGGATCATCACCACCAGCGCGCCCACGGCCACCGGCGCCCTCTTGGTGCGGCGGACCTGCTGGGCGGAGGGCGACAGCACCGAGTAGTCGGGGTCCGCCCCCAGCAGCCGGATCTTGCGGCGCGACCCCTGCACCAGCAGGGCGTCACCGAAGCGCAGGCGGCGGCGGGCCAGGGCCCGGTGGACCGGTTTGCCCTTGCGCCAGATCGCCAGCACCTGCAGGCCGTAGTTCTCGCGGAAGGAGATCTCCGCCAGGGTTTTTCCCTCCACACGCGAGCGCGGTGCCAGGGTCACCTCGACGATACCCACGTCGTCCGACTCGATCCCCGTCTGGGTGAGGTCCTGCTGGAGCTGGGCGTCCCCCAGGTCGAGCAAGGTACGGACCCGCTCCGGATCGCCGGTCACCATCAGCTCGTCGCCCACACGCAGCTTCTGGTCCGGCCCCACCGCCAGCAGCGTGCTCTCGCCGCGACGGATGCCCACCACGGTCAGCCCGGCCGCGGCAGCGATCTGGCTGTCGCGGATCCTCATGCCGGCCAGGGTCGAACCCGCGTGGATCCGCAGCAGGAACACGTGGCCGAACAGATCGGACATGCAGCCACCGGGTCGCGCGCAGTCCTTGCAGGTGGCAGGGAGGTCCAGGGCGTCCACCTGGGCATCCGAGCCCATGACCAGCAGCTCGTCGCCGACCCGCAGCGGTGTGCCCGGCAGGTCGCAGCCGACCAGCTCGCCGTCCCGGCGGATCCCCACCACCAGGACTCCGAACTGCTCGCGGAAGTGCAGCGCCCTCAGGCTCGTGTCCACGAGCCCCGACCCCTCGTCCACCCTGATCGCCGCGCAGCGCACGTCGGACCACGCCTCGGAGAGGACTCCCTCGTCGACGGCGGCGATCTCGATACCGTGAACGCCGAACATCTCCTTGACCCGCTCGTGCCGGCCCTCCACCAGCAGCAGATCCTCGGCCTCCAGGACCGTGTCCGCCCCGGGGGCCAGCCGACGGTGACCGTCGCGCACGATGCCGGCCACCTGGGCGTCGAGGGTGGCGCCCAGGCGTGAGTCGGCCAGGGTCTTGCCCACCAGGGACGATCCCTTCTTCACCCGGATACCGAACATCGCCTCCTGCAGGTGGTAGACCTGGCTCAGGTCCTCGCCGCCCTTCGTCCGGCCGGCGATGTTCCGCTTGGGCAGCAGCCAGCGGCCGACGGTGATCATGTACAGCATGCCGGTCGCCAGCAGGATGGCGCCGATGGGCGTGTAGTCGAAAAGGCTGAAGGGCTCCAGCCCCCGCTCCCGCAGCAGATCGCCGGCCAGGATGTTGGGCGGCGTGCCGACCAGGGTCATCGTGCCGCCCAGGATCGCGCCGAACGACAGGGGCATGAACAACCGCGAGGGGGCGATGCCGGTCTTGCGGGCGATGCTGGCCACGGCCGGCAGCAGCACCGCCACCGCGGCCACGTTGTTCATGAACGCCGACAGCACTCCACCGACCGCCATGATCGCCAGCACCAGCAAGATCTCGCGGTCACCGATGACCCGGCGCACGCGGCCGCCGATCATGTCGGCCACCCCGGTGTGTAGCAGCGCCCCGCTGACGAAGAAGATCGACAGCATGGTGATCACGGCCGGCGACGCGAAGCCGGTGAACGCCTCGCTCGGCTGCACGTAGCCACCCAGGGTCAGGAAGACCAGCCCGAGGAAGGCCGTCAGCTCGATGGGCAGCTTCTCGGTGAAGAACAACACGGCCATCACCAGCAGGACGGCCAGCAGGATGATGATCTCGACGGTCATGGGCGCCCCCTGCGGATGATCGCGAGCGCAAGCAGCGCTGCGACGAAGGCCGACCCCGTGGCCGGCGACGCCAGCGAGGCGACGCAGCGGGAGACGGAACCCACCACCAACAGAGGGAGGACGCGCACACGTGGGTCTTGCATCGGACCATCTCAGCGCGCCATCGGCCAACCGTCAACCGTGCCCGTCCCGGAGAGGGGCCGCGGGATCCTGCGGCGGTCAGCGTTGCTGGAACTTGCCGGGGGTGAAGGTGAACTGCTCGAGGACCGCATCGGGCCGGTCGTGGTCGAACACGCTCTCCAGGGGAATCTCCGGCGTGGCCATGGGCATGGCCTGGAAGATGTGGTGGATCTCCTCGGGGGAGAACTCACGCTCCCGGATCAGGCCACGGGGTTTGATGATCATCCCCATCGGCTGGAACAGGTTCACGTAGCTCTTGACCGCGGGAGAGTACACGTCGATGAACACCCCCGATACGCTGACGAAGTCGTAGGGCCGGTACTCGTCGGTCCGCACCGCGTCGGTCAGCCGGTTGTGTTCGATGGCGGTGTTGACCACCGCTGCCGCGAGCGGCGCGGGGGAGTGCCGGGCCGCGATGATGAACTTCATGTACAGCTTGATGCGTCGCTCGGGCAGGCCAGCCCGGAGGTTGGCCTCCTCGTCCCACACGTTGAAGTAGTGGTGGGTGAGCAGCTCGCCGATGGGAGAGGGTCGCTGCGAGCAGCACGCCCGGGCGCCCTCCTCGTCGAGCCCGTCGAGGAAGCGGCGGTGCAGGTAGAACAACGACCTGCCGATCTGGGTATGGGTATGGGCCTGCCCCTGGCTGTACTCCACCTCGCCGTCGGTGAGGGTGTCCAGATCGACCAGCAGCTTGACCCGCCCGCTGGACCAGGACGGCTGGACGTACTCGTTGGGCACCGACACCAACGCCCGGGCGCCCTCGGGCTGGTGGACCAGGATGGTGTCGCGGGCGTCGTCGTAGATCCGCACGTACGGCGCGATGATCCCGGACAGATATCCGCAGTCCGTGGAGTACGCCTGGGTCGCCGGCCGCCAGATCCGGCCGAAGCTGCCGCCCTCTTCGCCCGGCACGTAGCCCACGTGGGAGCCGCCGATGTCCACGTTGATGCTGCCGTGGTGGACCGCCGCGCCCAGGGCCCGGGTGTTGAAGATCGCCCCGATCTTGCCCTTGTCGAAGGGATAGGCCCGGGTGTGGGCCCAGATCGCCAGGTCCACGCCGAACAGGGCCTCGTCGGAGCACTTCCAGCGACAGGGCACGACCTTGCGGTGGTCGTAGTCGAGCCCGAAGGCCTTCATCTCCTGGCTTCGCAGGAAGCTGATCGCCTTGCCGACGAAGTCCTGGATCAGGTACGGCGGGCGCTGGAAGATCGCGCGGGTCTCGGGGATCTGGGGGAGCAGCGCGTCCGGGTTGCAGTAGTCCGGCAGCCAGTCCCGGTTGGTGCGACGCATCGGGGCCTCCGCGAGCTCGCCACCCGGCCGACGGACCGGGCAATGCCGGGCGAGCATAACGGACATCAAGCCACCGGACCAGGAAGGCGGCGGCACCGGGAACAAGGTGTGAAGGTTCCAGCTGCAAAGAGCTGCTCAGGGGCGCGCGCACCGGAGGGGCGGGCTCGAACAGCTCGCTGGTGACCACGGCCAGCTCGCGGGCGATGCGGATGTCAGCGCGGAACTCGAAGCGCTGGCCGGTGGACAGGTCCACGAGCAGCGCGTCCTCGAACCCGGCGAGGTCCATGGCCGCGCCCAGGGCCCGGGCGGCGTTCGGGCTGCCGGCCGCGCCGGTCAGCCAGCTCGCCACCAGCTCCTGGGTCGGAAGCAGGTCCACGATCCGGTCGGGCGCCAGCCGCAGGGCGATCCGGACGTGGCCACCGCCCGTGGCCGGGACGCCCAGCAGGTGCGACCCCGGGCGAACCAGGCCCTTGCGGGACAGGGGCGCCTCGTCGACCTCGATCAGCTCCCTCAGCTCCCCCCGGCCGCCGAAACGCAGCTGCACGTCCGCGTACCCCTGGCTCTAGTCGACGGCCGCGCGGAAGACCTGCTGGGCATCGGGCGGAAAGTCCTCGTCCCAGACCACCCCGGGGTCGAACGCCGCCGCCAGGGCGAAGGCCGCCCGGGCCTCGGACGGATCCCCGCCCTCGAAGCGAGCGTAGCCCAGCAGGACGGCGGCGCGGCCGAGCGCGGGTCCGTCCACCGGGGATTCGAAGCACGCCAGCCCCTCCTGCAGCGGTGACAGCGCGCTGATGGCCCCCGCGTAGTCCCAGCTGAGGATCGACCGCATCGCGGTGCTGGTGCGTTCACCCAGATCGACCGCCGGGCTTCCCGGGGGGCACAGCTCCGCCTCGCCCTGGGCGGGCCAGAACGCCGCGTCGCCGAAGCCGTACTCGACCAGCGGGCGGGCTCCGAGGGCGTCCTCCTGGGGGATGCCCAGCAGGAGCAGGGCGTCGTGGGCGGTCGCGGCGTCCCCGGCGGGGGATCCGAAGTGGAGCACGATGTCTGCGTCGGCCTCGGCGGCGCGGGCCTGCGGCGGGCACGACGACGCCAGGAATAGCAGCATCGCCAGCCGGCCCGGCAGCGCGGCGAATCCGGAGATCGTGGATCGCGATTCCCGCATACCTGCCTGGTTTCTACCACGCCAGGCCGGACAGGGATCGGACATCGAGGTCAGGCAAAGGGCGAGGGCGGTGGGACCGGCGGCGGGAGGAGGGCTGCCGGAAGTACCTGCTAGAAGTACCAGGCGCCGCCGTCGAGCACGGCAGGATCGATGGAGATGATGCCGTCCTCGACGGAGACCTCCAAGTAGCCCGGCCAGCATCCGCCGCCGACGTTCGCGGTGCCGAGTTCGTTGATGTCGAAGCGATTGCCGCAGTTGTTGCAGACCATCTCGTCGCCGCTCTGGGAGTAACCCAGGCCCGCCGGGTAGCAGACCTCGCAGGCGTCGAAGGCCAGGTGGGGATCGCCGTCGTCGCCCATCACCGCGAAGTACTGGACGGTCACGCCGTCGTCGGTCTCGTGGGTGAAGTACTGCACGTCGCCGGACAGGCTGGACACCTCGATCTCGACGAAGTCGTCGTCGTCGTCGTCGCTGGCGTCGTCGTTGTCGTCGTCGTCGTCGTCGTCGTCGTCGTCGTCGTCGTCGCCCTGGGCGTCGTCGTCGTCGTCGTCCGGAAGTGTCTCTGGCGGACAGCCGATCATCACGGCGAACGAAGCGAACAGGACCAGGATCGCGAACAGGTAATTGCGCATGGGTCGCTCCTACCCCCCTCGGGGTCGTGTCAGGTCATTCGGGTCGGCCGTAAGCCACCCAGGTGAACGTGCTCAGCCCCTCGCCGGGGGCCGTCGAGACGGTCTGCAGGTCACAATCCACGATGGCGTCGCCCACCGGGATCCAGCCGATCTCCACGTCGGACATCTCGTAGATCGAGATCGGGTCGTCGCACTGGGTGTCGCCGCGCATGGGCATCACCACCGTTGCCGGCACTTCCATCTCGCTCCCCCAGACGTACATCGCCCAGGCGGCCAGCACCTCGATCCCTTCGATGTTGACATACTGCCAGGCGGTGGACGGCACCTCGATGGCGCCCAGCTGCGGCGTGTTCAGGGTCCAGTTGACGTCGTCGGGGTCGAAGGTCAACGTCAGGCCGTCCCCGGCCTCCACCACCTGCTCGCCGCCCGTGAGCTGGGTGACCACCGGGATCTCCGGCAGACAGATGTCGTCGATCTCCTCGAATCCGGTCTCGGGGATGTCGAACTCGCGGATGACGCCGGTGAAGGCCCGCATCTCCGGATTGATGTGGCCGGCCGCACGGAACTCGCCGTTCTTCTCGTGCGCCAGCCCGTCCATCAGGAAGTGGCCGCTCTCGTCGGTGTCGAGGAAGGCGCAGGCCTCCTCGTCCTGGCACAGCGTGACGCGGACGCCCGGCAGGGGCGTCTCGCAGTCAACGGCATAGACCGTGCCCTCCAGCCCCGGCTCCTCGGGCTCGGTGTCGTCGTCATCGGCGGTGTCGTCGTCCCCGGTGTCGTCATCGCCCGTGGTGTCGTCGTCCCCCGTCGCGTCGTCGTCCGCCGCGTCGTCGTCGTCGGCGGCGGCGGGACAGCCCGACGCAACCAGGGCCATCAGGGGCATCAGGGGCATCAGAATCAGTAGCCGGCGCCAAGTCATGCGGGCACTCCTCCACGAACATGTACGGATGCACTTTACTAGCTGATCGCGCTGCTCATTTGTAGGGTTTCCCGCGGGGGGCGGGCCCGTCGGCCGCCCACCGTACAATGCCGGCTGACGGCCCGGCGGGTCGGACGGAGGGGTAGAAGATGGACGACCGATGGAACGCGTGGTTCGGCTGCCTGCTGCTGACCGCGTCGCTGGTGGTGACGGTGGGCTGCCCGGGTGGTGCTCACGACGACGACGACTCGTCGGGAGACGACGACGCGACGGGGGACGACGACACCGGGGACGACGACACCGGGGACGACGACACCACCGCCGCCGAGGACGACGCCGAGGTGGTCGCCACGGTGCTGCCCACGGGGCTGGACTGCGGCGAGCTGTTCCAGGCCTCGATCGAGATGCGGAACAACGGCTGGGCCAGCTGGACCCGCGACGACGGCTACAAGCTGGGCACGGTGGACGACGAGGACCCGCTGTTCACCGACGACACGCGGGTCTATCTGCCGGAGGGGGTGGCCGTGGCACCGGGCGAGACCCACCTGTTCGAGTTCGAACTGACCGCCCCCGGGGGCGACGGTGTCCACGTCACCGACTGGCAGATGGTGCGGGAGCAGGTGCACTGGTTCGGTGACACGGCCGCGGAGGACGTGACGGTCGACTGCCCGATCCAGACCTTCACCGATCCCCTCACCGATTCCACCCTCCAGCCCGGCTTCGACGAGAAGCACATCGTCGGCGGATCGTTCTCGGCGGCCGGCTGGCAGACCACGGGCGGTAGCGACCAGCTCCGGCTGCAGCTGACCCATCCGATCAACGGGGACGGCCACCTGGAGATCGACGTGGACAACTTCGATCCCCACACCCAGTACTCGGGCGACAAGCACCAGATCATCAACATGTACACCAGCGCCGACGGCAGCCAGGGTGTGTTCCAGACCGACGAGGCGTGGTGGAACATCCGAACCGGCAACAACTACTACACCGGCTTCAAGTTCCTGGCGGCACCCAACGGGGGCGACTCCCGCGAGGAGGTGCGGCTGATGGAGAGCGCGACCTGGGATCCGGCGGACAGCCACACCTTCCGCGGCGAGTGGGACGCCCTGGAGATCCACCTCTACCTGGACGGGAACTACCTCACCACCCTGGGCTACGAGGACCGGGTCCAGCCGCTGCAGTACGTGTTCGTGGGCAAGGACAACGTCTATCAGGGCCAGGTGGGGCCGATCTACTCCAACCTCCGCGTGACCTACGAGCCCTGACCCGGGAGCGACCATGACCCTGTCGGTGCTGATCACCGAGTGCCTGCAGCGGGACTTCATCGGCCCGGTGGGTGCCCACGATCCGTTGCCCAACAAGCTGCACATCGGCCGCCAGGAGTCCCTGCGGCTGATGGGACGCGACCCCCAGCTGGGGCCCGTCGCCCAGGTGATGGACTGGGCCCGGGCCCAGCCGGAGGACCGGCTCGCGATCCTGCACGTGCGGGACTGGCACGACGATGGCGATCCGCGGCAGCGGGACCACCTGCAGATGTTCGGCGCCCACTGCGTGGGGGGCACACCGGGGTCGGCGCTCGTGCTGGGGCTCGACCAGGGCACGGCGGAGCGGCCCAACGAGCACGTGATCGACTCGGGGACGTTGAACGACTTCGAGGACAGCGAGCTGCCGGGTCAGCTGGAGCGTATCCTCGCGCTGGCCGGCGACCAGCCCGTCCGGGTCGGCGTCGTCGGCGTCTGGACCGAGGCCAAGGTCAGCTTCCTGCTCTACGATCTAAAGACCCGCGCCCACGTGAACGAGCTAGCCACCTGCAGCGCCCTGACCGCATCGGCCTCCCGCGCCCAACACTTCAACGCCCTGGACCAGCTGCGCAAGGTGCTCGGCGTGCGAGTCTGCGACAGCGTCGGCGAGTTCGCCGAATGGCTGAACCCCGAGGGGCCGGCACCGACGCTGAGGCGGGGCCGCGAGAGTTATCGCCCCCAGCTGCGTGTCGATGGCCAGCAAGGGACGATCGACCGCGCTGACCGCGATCTGCTCAGCTTCCTGTACCGGGACAGCTCGGCGGTGGAGCTGGACACCCTGGCCGGGGGTTACTCGGGAGCGCTGGTCTACCAGGCGGCCAGCGTCGATGCCGTCGGCCACGCCCACGCGCCCTCGGTGGCCAAGCTGGGTCCCCGCGAGATGATCGCCGCCGAGCGGGTGGCCTTCGAGCGGGTGGAGGCGATCCTGGGCAACCGGGCGCCGGCCATCCGCGGTTACGTGGATCTGGGGGAGCGGGCGGGCATCAAATACTCCTACGCGGCCATGGGGCGTGGGGGTGTGCGGACCTTCCAGTCCCTGTTCCAGGGGGGGCTCGAGCAGGAGCGGGTCGACGGGATCCTGCGCGAGGTCTTCGAGGAGATCCTCGAGCCGTTCTACGCGGCGGCCCACTACGAACGCTTGCCACTGGCGGCGTACTACACATTCTCGCCGGAGCACGTCGCGAGCGTGGCGCGGAACGTGGCGCGGGTCCACGGCCCGGGCGGAGACGCGGACGAATTGCGGCTCCCGGACGGGCGGATGATCCCCAACGTCACCCGGTTCTACGCCGAACAGGCGCCCGCGCTGCTGCGCAACAGCGGCGAGTACCACTACGTGTCCTACGTCCACGGCGACCTGAACGGCGCCAACATCCTGATGGACGGTCGCGACAACCTCTGGATCATCGACTTCTTCCACACCGCCCGCGGTCACGTGCTGCAGGACCTGCTCAAGCTCGAGAACGACCTGCTGTACATCTACACCCCGGTCGAGTCGGAGGCTGACCTGATCGAGGCGCTACGGATCAGCGAGGCGTTGATCGACGTGGAGGACTTGCGGGCTCCGCTGCCCACCGCGCTGCCGGGGTTGGAGCAGCCGGGATTCCAGCGTGCCTGGGCCACCCTGCGCACCCTGCGGTCCATCGGCGGGCGACTGGTCCGGGAGGACCGAAATCCGTACCAGGTGCTGGTCGGCCTGCTGCGCTACGCCGTGCACACCCTGGTGTTCGACGAGTCCAGCGAGCTGCAGAAACGCTGGGCCCTGTACACCGCCTGCCTGATCGCCGAACGAATCCGCGTCCACACCGAGGAGAACCGGGAGCTGCGGGTGGCGTGGCTCGATCCGGACCAGCTGCGTGCCCCCGGGCGACTCGGGATGACACTCTGCCCCGGCCGCCGGGACCACGATCGGGAGCTGGAGCAGGACCTGGCGACGCTGGTCGATCTCGGTGTCCAGCGGCTGTTCGGGCTGCTGACCGAGCAGGAGCTGGAATGGGCGGGCGTCCCCCAGGTCGAGGACGCCTGCCGCGACCGTGGCCTGCACTACCGGTTGCTGCCGATCCCGGACCAGGGCGTGCCGACCATGGACGAGGCCCTGGAGCTGACCCGCGTCATCGAGAACTACCTGGAGGAGGGCGAAATCCTCGTGGTGCACTGCGTGGGCGGGCTGGGCCGCACGGGCACCATCGCCGCGTGCCTGGCGGTGCGCCGGGGAGTCTCGGCCGACGACGCGATCGCCGCCGTCCGGGCCGGCCGCGGACCCCGGGCCATCGAGACTCCGTCCCAGGTCGCGTTCGTCCACGAGTTCGAGCGGGCGCTGGAAACGGCCGGTTGACCGCCGAACCAGACCGCATCGGATCCATCGACGCGACAGTGCACAGGATCCGCACGGCGGACGACGTGGAGCTGCGGGGCCACGGCCTGTCCCCCAAGGACCGGCGCTTTCGCCGCTGGTCCGCCGAGGACCACCTGCGCCACGACCTGCCCGCTGTCCAGGCCCTGGTCGAAGCCGAAGCCGGCCAGGGGGCCCACTGGGCGGGCCATTCGTGGGGGGGGATCAGCCCAGTCGGCGGCGGAGGATCAGGCCCGCCAGCGCCGCCAGCCAGGCGGCCGAGAGGGGTGAGCTGCCTCCGTCGGCGCGGCACTGGCAGTCGTCGTCATCGTCGTCATCGTCGTCATCGTCGTCATCGTCGTCGTCATCCGCCGTGTCGTCGTCGCCCGTGTCGTCGTCGCCGTCGTCGCAGTCCGCGTCGTCGCCGTCCACGTCGCCGTCGCAGTCGTTGTCGATGCCGTCCGCGCAGTCCTCGTCCTGGTCGGGGTTGGCCGCAGCCTCGTTGTCGTCGCAGTCCTCGTCGCAGGCCAGCCAGCCGTCGGCGTCCGCGTCGGCCTCCTCGTCCGCGTCCTCGTCGACCTCGTCGTCGCAGTCGTTGTC
>CAYTBN010000020.1:16327-105546 GCA_964436045.1 uncultured Rickettsiales bacterium
TCGATGCCGTCGCACTGCTCGGGCGCGTCGGGGTAGGTCAGCTCGTCGTCGTCGTCGCAGTCGCCGTCGCAGGTGGAGGCGCCGTCTTCGTCCGCGTCGTCCTGGTTCAGGTCCACGTCGTCGTCGTCGCAGTCGTCGCCGGTCCCCGGAGGTCCGCGACCGCCTGGATGCGGCGCTGCGTTACCTGGAGATCCACCGGGCGTACAAGCGCAGCTCGGTCGACAAGCCCCTGTTCCGCCACCTGACGCAGTTCTTCCTGGTGGGCGACTACCGCTGCCACCTGATCGACGTGCTCGAGGGGATCGCGGACATGGATCCCACCCTCATCGCCCGGGAGTGGGTACGGTCAGCCGTGGACGACGTGGACGCCCTGACCGTCGACGGCAGGGTGCCGCTGGTCAAGAACTACGCCCGCCAGCTCATGGAGCCGATCCCCCTGGAGCCCCTCGGCGAGCCCTCCCGCCTGCTGACCCTCCAGTGGCTGGGGATCCGAGGGCGGCTGGGTTGAATCCGGGTGCGTTCCGGCTTATGACGGCGGGATGAACCCGCGCCGTGCGCCGGGAGGACGGACCATGGAATCGACGGAACCCGTCGGCCGACTCGTCACCGCGCTGGCCGGCGACCGGACCATTCGCGTGCTGGTGGCCGTGCTCCACGGACCGGCCCAGGAGATGTGCCGTCGCCACGATCTCGACCCGGCCGCCTCCCGGCTGGCGAGCGAGGGGATGGTCGCGGCGGCCTTGCTGGGCAGCCAGCTCAAGGGGCGTGAACAGCTGGCGGTCAACGTGTTCGGGGAGGATCCGGAGTTCAAGCTCAACGTGGACATGCGCGACGAGGGCGCGGTCCGCGGCCGGATCGAGCCGGGCGTCCTCGGCACACCGGCCGGCGGGCCTCACCGCTTCCTCGGCCTGATCGCGGTGATCAAACACCTGGAGGACGAGGAGATCTACCGCGGAGTGGCCGAGGTCACCGACGGCACCGTCGAGGACGCGCTCCAGGGTTTCTTCGACCGCTCGCTGCAGGTCGACGGGCGCGTCCGGCTGGAGGTCCAGATCGACGAGAACGGCCAGGTCGAGTTCGCAGCCGGGATGCTGGCCGAGCGGCTGCCGGACCTGGATCCAGAGGACTTTCGGACGCGGATCGTCGGGCCGATGCGGGAGGATTTCCGTAGCCTGATGACCGCGTTCGCGTTCGGCCAGCTCGCCAGCGCTCCGGTCGAGGTGCTCGAGTCGCGGGAGCTGGCCTTCCGCTGTACCTGCTCCCGTGAGCGGGTGCTGAGCATGCTGCGCGCCCTCGGCCCGGACGAGCTGCGGGAGATGCTGGCCGAGGACGGCCGCGCCGAGGTCAACTGCCACTTCTGCAACGAGGTCTACGAGATCGGGGGACAGGAGCTTGGTACGCTGCTCGCCGAGTTCCCCGGGTCGTCGTGATCGGGATCGCCCGCGTGACGCCACGGAGCAACTGCTGGAATACTGGAGACAATGAGGACCGTATGCCCACACGCGAACCCGACCCGACCAACTACCTCGACCATCCCCTCGCGTTCCGCGACTTCGACGAGTTGCACGCCTGGCTCGAGGATCACCACGACCGGGTGAAGAAGGCGGACCTGCTGCTGGCCAAGAAGGCACACGCGGAGGTGGGGATCGGATACGAGGACGCGGTGCGGGCCGCGCTTTGCTGGGGCTGGATCGACTCGATCACCCGCCGCCACGACGAGACGCTCTACAAGCAGCGCTACTCCCCCCGCAAGCGCGGTAGCCAGTGGTCGGCCAGCAACATCCGCCGGGTCAAGGCCCTGCTGGCCGAGGAACGGATGAAGGAGCCCGGGCTGGCGGCCTTCGACATGGAGCTGCTGGACAAGCTCCCGGAGATCGAAGCCGCCCAGGAGGAACGCCGGCTCGGGCCGACGGCCCTGCCACCCTTTGCCCAGGAGTTGCTCGAGAGCGCGGAGGGTGCTCCGGCGAAATGGGACGCCCAGCCCCCCTCTCACAAACGTAAGTACGTCGGCTGGATCATGAGCGCCAAGCGGGGATCGACGCGCGTCAGGCGCGTCCGCAAGATGATCGAGATGATGGCCGAAGGCCGGTCGCCGTCCGAGCTGTGACGGCGGTGGTCAGTCCCGGGGCCAGCCCTGCTCGCCGGTGAGGCGGGCGTGAACCGCGCTGGTCGACAGCATCAACAGAGCGCTCCTGGCGCTGGTGAAGGGTCAGGCGATTGCGGGGATGGTCCGCATGCCGCTCTGCGGACCCGCGAGCCTTTCTCACGATTCCCGCGGCCGGGTGAAGACGGGGGCGGGGGCTGGAGGTCGTCCCCTGGGCTGCTGCACTCTTCATGGGGTACGATGCGCGGATGGCGCGCGACGTTCCCCCGACCCCGCCCGGCGGCGGGACCCAGCCCCCCCCCCAGCGCTGGAAACGACGCCTGGTGGCCGCGTTGCTGTCCAGCGTCGTCTGTCTGGGCGCCCTGGAACTGGGCGGGCGGATCTGGGCGCCACGGCCGGCCCCACCGCCCCGCGGTCTGATCGAGGACGAACTGCTGGGCTGGGGGCTGCCGGCCGACTCGCGATTCATGTGGCAGGGCCGCCAGGTCACCACCAATTCCCTGGGCCTGCGCGGGCGGGAGCCCACCGCAACGGCCGTGCCGCTGCGGGTGCTGGTGGTCGGCGACTCCTCGGTGTTCGGGTTCGGCCTGGCGGACGAGCAGACCTTCCCCGCCCAGCTCGAGCAGCTGCTCGCCCCGGCCGGGGCGATCGAGGTCGTCAACGGCGGGGTGCCCGGCTACACCTGTCCCCAGAGCGCGGCCCAGGTCGGCCGGCTGCGGGAGATCGCCAATCCGGACGTGCTGGTGATCTACAACCAGCACAGCGATGTCCGGGTCGCCGAAGAGCGGGACCTGCTGTACACCCCCGCCCACCTGGGCGCGCTGGCCAACTGGGGCGCGGGACGGCTCGTGGGCTACCTGGCGCTGCGAGTGCGGACCGCCAGTGCGCGGCCTGGCACCCTGCTGGCGGGGTACGAGAGCTGCCTGGATGAGATGGTGTGCGACCAGCAGGCCGCCGGGGGCGCCGCGGTGCTGGCGATCGCGGTGGGAGTGTGGGACGTGGAGGGCGCCGACTGGACCCACCCGGGCGATCCCGCCGGCTATCGGTCGCCCCAGGAACGTCCCGATGAGGGCGCGGACGACCCGGGCGCGCCCTACCGCGCGGCCATGGCCGATGTGGCGGCTCGCACAGACTCCCCCCTGGCCGATCTGCCCACCGTCTTCGCGGGTGCGGGCATGGGCGCCCGCGCGCTCTTCATCGACGAGGTCCATCCGTCGGCGGCCGGACAGGAACTGATCGCCGCGGCCGTGCGGGACGCCATGATCGACGGCGGCCTGGTGAAGCTGGCTGGATCCGGGGATCCGAACGAGGAACCGGCGCCGGTCCCGGCTCCTGCGGCCGCGAACTAGCCTCCATCCCGAAATGCGGGATGGAGACTGCGGAGTTCCCGATTCCGAAATGAGTCATTTTTCGCGAGGTCAAGGCGGGCAAGCGTTTCCGCGGAGACGTACTCGTGTACGTCGCACAAGGAAACGGGCAGACCAACGCAGAGATCGCGGAAAAGGGCCATTTCGGGACGGGAACGAACTAGCCGTCAACCCGCCCCGGCGGGTGCAGCAGGATGCGGGCGTCGACCACCGACAGCCCCCGCTCGTGCACGATCACCGGGTTGAGGTCCATGGTCTGGATCTCCGGATGGGCTTCGATCAGCCCGGACACCGCACACAGCAGCCGCGCCAGCGCCTCGCGGTCGGCCGGCGGCCGGCCGCGAAAGCCATCCAGCAAGGCCACGCCGCGAATGTCGTCGATCATCCGCCGCGCCTCGTCCAGATCCAGGGGCAGGACCCGGAAGGCCACGTCCTTGACCAGCTCCACCAGGACGCCGCCGAGACCGACCAGGATCGCCGGTCCGAACTGCTCGTCGAGCTGGGTCCCGACGATCACCTCGACTCCGGAGCTGACCATCGGCGAGACGAGCACGCCGCGAATCTCGGCGTCCGGATCGTGAACGCGCGCGTTCTTCAGGATCTCCGCGTAGGCGTCGCGAACCTGCGCCTCGCCCGTCATGCCCAGCGCCACGCCGCCCACATCGCTCTTGTGCAGGATCTGAGGGGAGACGAGCTTGAGCGCCACCGGACCGCCGAGGGCCTCGGCGGCGGCCACCGCTTCGTCGGCCGACGTGGCCAGCGTGTCCGCGGGCACCGGCACGCCGTGCAGCCCCACCAGCTCCTTGGCCTCGTGTTCGAGGAGCGCCAGCCGTTTCTCGACCCGGGCCGTCGCCACGATGTCGCCGCCACGGCCCGTGGCGCCCGCGCGGGATGCGAGGCGCAGATCCCTGGGCTCGGGTGACGACGCCAGGAAGCGCCCGTACTCGGCCAGCGCACCCACACAGCGGCTGGCCACCTCCACCGAGCCATGGACCGGGATCCCCCCCGCGCGCAGGGCCGCCAGGGAGGGGGGACGGTCCAGATCGTACATGCTGTGGACCACGATCGGCTTGCCCGACGAGGCCAGCAGCGCGCCCAGCTCCCGGGCCGCCCGCTGCTCGTCCTCGGCCAGGGCCGCCGCGAAGCGGATCCCGTAGCCGCCGAACAGCCCCACCATCAGCAGCCCGCCCACCTGCTCGTCCTCGAGCAGGATACGCGCCACGTCCGCGAACACGGTTGGATCGGCGTCGGTGGCCCCGGCCACGTCGATGGGGTTGGCCACCGCGGCGGCCGGCGGCAGGATCGACCGCAGGCGAGCCTGGGTATCGTCGCCCAGCGCAGGGATCTCCACCCCCATGTCGGTGAGGGCGTCGGCGGCGATGGTCGCGTGGCCACCGCCGTCGGCCAGGATCGCGATCCGGTTGTTGGTCAACGGCGGCAACGAGGCCAGGGCCTCGGCGCAAGGGAAGAGCTTGTCCGCCTCGTCGACCAGCACCACGCCGGTCCGCCGCAGGGCGGAGCGGGCGACCTCGGCCGACCCGGCCAGCGCGCCCGAGTGGGAGCCGGCCGAGCTGCGGCCACGCTCCGACCGACCGCTCTTGAGCATCACCACCGGCTTGTGGGGTGTCGTCGCCTGGGCCACCTCCAGGAAGGAGCGGCCGTCATGCATGCCCTCGACGTACATCGCCACGGCTCGCGTCCGCGGATCGTCGCGGAAGTACTCGAGGTACTCGTGGAAGCGGATCCCCGCCTCGTTGCCCACGCCCACGTAACACGAGAACCCCTGCAGGCCCGTGCGAGCCGCCTCGGTCACCAGCGCCAGCGCCATGTTCCCGCTCTGGGACAGCAGCGCGACCTCGCCCCGCGGCACGTCGGGCATCCCCACCAGGTTGAGCTGGGCGTTGACGTTGATCATGCCCGAGGTGTTGGGACCGATGACCCGGATGCCGCGGCGCGTGGCCACCTCGGAGAGCTGCTTCTCCAGCGCCTTGCCCTCGGGACCCATCTCGCCGAATCCGCCGGCGATGATCACGGCGCCCGCGACTCCCTTGTCGGCACACTGCTCGAGAATGGCCGGGATGGTCCGGGCGGGGGTGGTGATCAGCGCAAGGTCGACCGGGCCATCGATGGCGGCCAGATCGGGGTAACAGCGGAGCCCCAGCACGCTCTCCTCGCGGGGATTGACCGGATAGATCGCGCCCGCGTAAGCGTCTTCCGTCAGGGTGCGGATGGACTGGTAGCCGCGCTTGGTCTCGACGCGGGAAGCGCCGATGACCGCGACCGACCTGGGATCCAATACGCGTCGCAGCGACATGGGGTACCTAACGTCCCTCGAAGCGGGGGGCACGGCGCTGGGCGAAGGAGTCGATACCCTCCTGCCAGTCCCAGGTCTTCATGCAGTCCAGGATGCCCTCGGTCTCGGCGTCGAGCGCCGCGGGCAGGTCGGTCAGGGCGGCGCGGTGCAGGCAGCCCTTGGCCAGCGCCATCGACAGCGGTGCCTTGGCCGCCATCGTCCGCGCCAGCTCCAGCGCCCGGGGCAGCAGCTCGTCCAGGGGGTGGCTCGCGAGCGCCAGACCCAGCTCCACCGCCGCCGGGCCGTCGAGGACCGCACCCGTGTAGACCAGGTACTTGGCCCGGGCCAGCCCCACGAGCTGGGTCAGGTGGCGGGTCACCCCGCCGCCGACGAAGGTGCCCAGCCCGGTCTCGGGGAAGGCGATGCTGGCGCCGTCGGCCATCAGCACCAGGTCGCAGTTGAGCGCCATCTCGGCGCCCGCACCGCGAGCTGGACCGTTGACTGCCGCCACCACGGGCAGCGGCAGCTCGAACAGCTGGCGGGTGGTCTCGTGGGACAGCTCGATGTAGGCCCGCTTCTGCCCGGCGGTGCGGCGCCCGGTCCCGTGCTCTTTCAGGTCGGCGCCCGCACAGAACGCCTGCTTGTCGCCATCGGGGCGGCGGCGAACCGAGCCGGTCAGCACGACCGCCCGCACGTCGGGATCGGCCCTGGCCGCAGCCAGGGCGGCCTGAAGATCCAGGTACATCTGCTCGATGACCGCGTTCATGCGGTGGGGGCGGTCGAGCCGGACGACCAGCACCTGGCCGTCGCGCTCCACCCGCAGGGTCTCGTACGCCATGGGGACCTCCGCGGTCTGGCGCCGAAGTGGCGCGGAGATTGTCGCACCAACGGTGTCCGCCTGTCTCGGCCGGCGGCACGCGGCACCCGTCGCCCAGCGTGATAGAATCCCGCGCGGAGGTTCCATGCGATCCGTGCGCGGCCTGCCTTGGCTGTCGGTCCTGTGCTTGCTGTTCGGCTGTCCGTCCGACGATGACGACAGCGCCGGGGACGACGACGTGACCGGCGACGACGATACCGCCGACGAGAGCCGCCCGTGGGCCACCGACCTGCCCACGCTGATGGACGAGATCGACCACCCCCGGGGCTTTCTGCCCCTGCGGTCGATCCTCCACTTCCACTCGCCGTTCTCCCACGACGCCTGCGACGGTCTGGGCTACCAGGATGGGTTGCTGGACGAGGAGTGCCTGACCCAGATGCGCGACGGCCTCTGCCGCACGGGCATCGACCTGGCCTACGTCTCGGACCACCCCAGCTACGCCGCCTGGCACGCCTACGAGGAGATCCTGCTGATGCGGGAGGACGACGAGGAGATCCTCGTGGGCAGCGAGACGGTGGGCAGCTTGATCTCCTGCACCAGCGGCCACGAGGTGATGTACCTGCCTGGCATCGAGGACGACGTGATGCCCCTGGGCCTGGACCGCCACGTGGCGCCCCACGGCGAGGAGGCCGACGCCCTGTACAACAACACCAGCCAGGAGCTGTTCGACGCGGTCGCCGACGCGGGCGGGATGGTGTTCCAGGCGCACCCCGAGGAGCTGGATCTGGAGACCCTGGCCGAGCGCCAGGACATGGGCATGGTGGGCCTGGAGGTCTTCCAGCTGCACGCCATGCTCGACCCCGAGTCCCGCGAGGAGATCTACGGCCTGGACCCCTTTGGCTGGATCGAGGACATCGGCACGTTCACGGTGCCCGACGCCACCGGGGAGCCCGACCTGTTGTTCCTGGCGTTCTTCCAGGAGCTCGGGCCCAACATGGACCGCTGGGACCACCTGCTGGCCCGGGGTCCGTCGGTGGGCATCGCGGCCACCGACGCCCACCGCAACGTGATGCCCATCCCGCTGAGCGACGGCGAGCGGCCCGACGGCTACCGGCGGATGTTCCGCTGGTTCAACAACGTGGTGCTCGCCGACAGCAAGGACCCCCAGGCCGGCGACGACGCCGTCGCCGCGGGGCGGCTGTACATCGCCTTCGAGATCCTGGGCACCCCCGACAAGCTGACCTTCTGGTACGACGACGGCGCCGGGACCGAGCACGAGATGGGGGCCTCGTGCAGCGGCTGTACCGGCGGCACCCTTCACCTGGACTGCCCCGTGCTGTCCGACAGCTCCCCCCGCGACGGGATCAACGCCCCGGAGATCACCGCCACGGTGTTCAAGGACGGCGAGGCCTGGCAGACCGGCTGCGGGACCTTCGAGATCACCGATCCGGGTGCCTACCGCGCCCGGGTCGACATCACCCCCCACCACCTGACGCCCTTCCTGGGCGACGATCCCAGCCTCTTCCTACACGTGTACCCGTGGGTCTACACCAACGCGATCCGGGTCGAGTAGCAGGCTCTAGCGCGGCGGGCGGGGAAACGCAGCGCCCTGACGGGCGGGCGCGGCGCGGACCTGGGCGGCGCCGGACTTGACCTTGGAGCGGCTCTTCTTGGGCGAGTCGCCCAGGGCGGTCATCGCGGGGCCCACGGGCTCGGCGAACAGGTAGGTCTGACCGTCGCGGCGGAAGGTCCGGTCGCCGTCCTCGGCGTCCAGACCCACCCCCACCAGCATGTGGTCCTTGATGTAGACCACCGACACCGCCAGTTCCGGGTTGCGGATCCGCAGTAGCGCCAGGTAGAGCACCGCCTTGGAATCGCAGTCTCCCTTGTTGCGGGCGATCACCGCCAGCGGGCGGCGATAACCGACGTCGCCACCGGCCGGCTTCTTCTCGTAGGGGATCGCCTGGACGAAGGACAGGGCGCGCTCGGCGTACTCGCGTTCGCTGTCGGTGTCCTCGGCCAGGACGCGGGCCACCGCCCGCACGTCGTCGGCGTACTCGGAGACCAGGGTCGCGTGATCGAAGGCGATGCGGTCGCCCTTGAGCTTGATGTAGTCGTTGTCGGCCAGGAACTCGTCCAGGACCTCCTCCTGGATCCGCTCGGCCTCCTTGAGCGCCTTCTTCATCTTGGCGCGGCTGGTGCCCTTGACCTTGATCCGCACGCCGCCGGCGCTGGCCTTGGCCGTGAGCTTCACGTCGTCGAGGGTCTTGGCGTAGCGCCGCACCGCCTTGACCTGGGCGCTCACCGCTTCGGAGCGGGGGAACTTGAGATCCGCGTCCAGATCGCGCTCGACCGCCGAGTGGTTGAGCTGGAACGCGACCTCGTGGGAGTCGTTGTCCCCGTCTCGCCAGCGGACCTCGAAGCTGTCCCGGGGCTTGCCCTTGTCCCGATCGAAGTGCTTCTGGCCTGGCTTGGCGGCGGACGGCAGCGCCGGAACCAGGAAACAGACCAGCCCCAGCAAGACCGCACAACGCGTCATCGAAACCTCCCGGAACGGTAGACGGAGAACGCACCGGCCCCATTCTAGCCCCGCAGTCGGGAGCCGAGGCCGAGACCGAGACCGAGGCCGAGACCGAGACCGAGACCGAGACCGAGACCGAGTTTCAGGTCAGGCGGGTGCGGAGGTCGCGCAGGGAGGGGTGGCGGGGGGCGGAGCCGTCGTCGCTGCGCACACCGTAGTAGTCCATGTTGTCGTCGTCGCTGCCCGTGGAGTCGTCGTCGTCATCGCCGGTCGCGTCGTCGTCGCCGGTCGTATCGTCGTCGCTGCCGGTCGCGTCGTCGTCGTTGCCAGTCGCGTCGTCGTCGTTGCCGGTCGCGTCGTCGTCGTTGCCGGTCGCGTCGTCGTCGTTGCCGCTGGCGGTGGTGTCGTCGTCCCCGGTGCCGGAGTCATCGTCGTCTCCGGTCGGACAGCTGGCCAGGGCCAGGAAGACCGGCAGGGCGAGGGCCGAGAGCCACCGCTTGGTCCGTTTCCTCATCGCCACCTCCCGCGCGGCGTCCGCAGATCGCCATCGTTCGCAAGTCTGCGCGCCCGTGGATCCAGATTCAAGGGTTCCGTTGATCCCCCTCGATCAACTCCCGGTGACAGCGCGCGTTGGAACCCTGGGCGGGATCGAAGTAGTGCAATCCGCCGCCGTGGCACATCCGCCAGTGGTCACAGGCCTCACAGCGGCCGACCTTCATCCAGCTGCGGTCGCGGTACTCCCGGAAGCCGTTCTCCCAGACCTGGATCAGGTCGTCGCTGCGGATGTTGCCCTGGACAAAATGGCGGTCGATGTCCGGGCAGGCGCCGATGGCGCCGTCGGCCAGGATCCCCGCGGTGCGGATGCCGGCCCAGCAGGCGAAGCGGTGCTTGCGGACCCGGGGTTCGAAGCGCTCGCCCACGTAGTTCTCGCAGGCGAACGAGAGGTCCATCCGCCCGCCGCCGCGGACCCGAGGGCGGTCCCGGCGGACCCGGGCCACCAGCTCGAGGGCGGCGGCCAGCTGCTCGCCGTCGGCCAGCAGATCCGGCCGCTCCTTGGCCCGGCCGATGGGCGCTACCGTGCCGATGCGCCAGTAGCGGATGCCCCTGTCCAGCAGGAGCTCCAGCAGCTCCTCGAGATCGGCGGCGTTGATGCTGTTGACCGTGGTGATCGCCTCGACGATCGAAAGATAGGGCGAGGCATTCAGCCGCTCGAGGGCCGCCAGCGCGGCACGCCAGCTGCCGGGCCGCTGGCGGATCTCGTCGTGGTGGGCCTCGGTCCCGTCGAGCGAGACCGTCACCGTCCGCAACCCCGCCCGCTCCAGGGGCTCGATCATCGCGTCGTCGACCAACAGGCCGTTGGTGACCATGCCCCAAGGCGAGCCCCGGCGGGCGGCGCGTTCCATCACCTCGAGCAGGTCGACCCGGACCAGGGGCTCGCCGCCGGTCACCACCAGCATCACCCCGGCGGGGTCGTAAGCCCGGGCCACGGCGGCCAGGGTGTCGTCGATCTCGGCGGTGGTGAGCTCGTCCGGGAGTGGCTCGGTGGTGCAGGTGCTGCCGCAGTGGACACACTGCAGGTTGCAGCGGCGGGTGGTCTCCCAGAACAGGTAGTCCAGCCGGTGGGTCAGCTCGTGACCGCGGCGGTAGGCCATCCACGCCTCGCGGGTGATGGCCTGGCGAGCCGGCGTGGGCACGCGATCCATCACCCGTCGGACGCCGCGAAACAGTCGGGGCGGGACCTTCATCCGGTGCTCCTCGAGGAGGCCACTCTACCAGACCGCATTGACGGGCTCCGCTGCCGGGTGCCACGGTCGAGGCGATGGTAGGACGTGACGAGCGGATCGGGGGTGAATTCCTGCCGGTGGATCCCGCAGAGGTCGGGATCGAGCCGGTGTGGCTGGAGCCGTTCGGACGGGAGATGCAGGGGTGGGTCGACGCCGGCAAGGTGGTCGGCGGGGAGCTGCTGATCGTCCGGCGGGGGCGGACGGTGCTCCACGAGACCTGTGGCTGGTCCGATCTGGAGGCCCGGCGCCCCTGGAAGCCCGGCGCCATCTGCGACATCCGCTCGATGACCAAGCCGCTGGTCGGCACCACCGCCCTGCAGCTGGTGGCCGAGGGCCAGCTGGCGCTGGGCCAACCCGTGGCCGACATCCTCCCCTCGTTCGGCGGTGGGCGCGCCACCGCCATCACTGTCGAACAGCTGCTGTCCCACACCGCCGGATTCGATCAGCCCGGCTACCCCTCCCACCCGGCGGGCTACCCGGACCTCGCCCGTCTCGCCGCGGACCTGGGCGCCATCGGCCCGGGCCACGCCCCCGGGGAGCGGTTCGTCTACAGCGATGCCGGCTCTGCCGTCCTGGGTGCGGTGGTCGCGGAGCTGGATGGGCGACCGCTGGAGGATGTCCTGCGCGACCGCGTCGTCCGGCCCCTGGGCATGGTCGACACGCTGGCGAGTGTCCCGGCGGACGATCCGCGTATCGACCGCGTGCCGGTCAGCTATCGACTCGGCGGGGGCGGCTTCGAGCCCTACCGCCGCCCCGGAGATCCCCCTCGCCTCCCCTACCTCCCCGGCGGCGGCGGCCTGTGGTCGACTGCGGCCGACTACGCCCGCTTCCTCGCCGCCTGGATCGACGACCTCCAGGCCGGCGGCGGCCGTCTGCTCCCTCGGGAACTGGCTACGCGGGCCCTGGCGCCGACCCCGCTCACCCACAATGCCGACCCCCGCGGCAGCTACGGGTTGCACTGGTGGCTCTACTCCGCCCCCCGCGCTGGCGCTCCCGACGCCCAGCTCGCGTTCGGCCACGACGGCTCCGACGGCACCTGGGCCCTGGCCGTCCCCGCCCTGGACCTGATCGCCGTCTACCTGACCCAGTCCCGCCACGGAGACACCCTGGCCGCGATGTCAGGCCTCGTGCGGCGGCTGATCGAGGGCTAGTGCCGTGGACGTCCTTTGTTTATTTGTAGCTCCGGCCGTCCCCCACTACTCGGGCTGGGCCCGGGACGAGGGCCACTCGACCGGGCACCGGTAGACCGCGCGGGTGCAGATCCGGTCACCGTCGCACTGCTGATAGTCGTGAGGGGCGGCGAGGATCTGCAGGGAGGTCGGGGAGAGGGGCTGGATGGCCATGCCCTCGCGGAACAGGCCGTGGGGCCAGTCGACGGGCGTGACGCCGGACCAGTCCCCGGCCGCGGCCTGCGTCAGCCGCATGTCCGGGCTACCGAGGCCGTCGACCCGCCAGGCGTCCAGGTGATCCCCGGCCCCGGCCAGAAGGTAGTGCACCCCGCCGCCGGCGAGGATCACCGCCAGCGAATTGTACGCCAGCCAGCCGGGCACGCCGGTCCGGTCCAGCTCGACCACTCGCGTGGGCGTGCAGTCCGGCCCGTCCAGCCCCAGGCGGTAGACGAACAGGTAGTCGCAGTCCCACGAGCAGGCCACCAGGTGCAGGTGGGCGCCGACGGTGATCGCGGCGACGGCGCCCAGGTGCAGGTCGGAGCGACGGGTCGCATCGTGGTCGAAGGCGCAGGTCACGCCCCCGTCGGCGTCCATCAGCGTCACACGGGCCGCGGCCTGGCGGCTGTTGGAGCCGACTACGGGCACGAACACGTCGCCGTCCGGGCCCGGCGGCGCGCCGATGACCACGTGGGAGTGGGCCCCGGAGCCGAGGGGGAACACCTGGGCGGTCCCGCCGCCCCCGGGGGCGTGATCGGCCAGGTCGCCGTCGAAGCGCTGCACCAGCCCCACGTCCCGCTCCTGGTCGTGGCAGGAGGTGAACAGGTGCTCCCGGGTCCAGGCGAGCCCCTGGCTGTGGCAGCCGTGGCTCTCCCCCCAGTCGCCTCCGCCCACCCCCTCGGCCGTCTCGCAGGCGCCCGGCGCCGCCAGGACGGCGCCCAATCGCGCGTCGTCCACGTCCATCGGCACGGGGGGCGGCGGCGGCGGCGGGAGCGGCCGAGCCAGCACCAGCAGGTTGACGAACAGGGCCAGCAAGGTTCCTTCGCTCATTCGTCCCTACCTCCGTGCCGTCCCGCCGCTCACTCCGGCGGCGCGGTGTCCATCTCCAGCGCCAGCGTCCCACCGGCCACCACGTCGGCGTGGATGATCGACGTGCCCTCGACGGGCTCCCCGTTCAGGCTGGCCGATGTGATGTAGGGCGAGTCGCCCGTGCCCGGGGCCTCGATGACGAAGGTGCCGCCGTCGTAGATCGCCGGGTCCAGGTGCAGGGTGGCCCGCTCGAACAGGGGGCTGCTGAGCTGGTAGACGCCGTCGCCGGGGGCGACGGGGTACAGGCCGAGGGCCGCCAGCACGTACCACGCCGAGGTGGCTCCGGCGTCGTCGTTGCCCGGCAGGCCGCCCGGGTCGGCGGCGAAGTCGGCGGCGAGCACCCCGCGCACCACCTCCTGGGTCCGGTGGGGTGCCCCGGCGTAGTTGTACAAATAGGGCACGTGGAAGCTGGGTTCGTTGGAGACCTCGAAGTGGTCGCCCGCGAAGAACTCGTCCAGCCGCGTCACGAAGGCCTCGTCGCCGCCGAACAGCTCGATCAGACCCGGCACGTCGTGGGGCACGAACCAGCTGTAGATCCACGAGTCGGCCTCGCAGAAGTCGTTGATGTCGCTGTCGTCGGTGGGATCGAAGGGCTCGATCCACGATCCGTCCCGCAGCCGGCCGCGCATGAAGCCGACCTCGGCGTCCCAGTGGTTGGCGTAGTACCCCGCCCGCTCGATGAAATTGGCTTGCCAATCCGTCTCGCCGAGCCCCTCGGCCACCCGGGAGATGCACCAGTCGTTGTAGGCGTACTCCAGGGTCATGGACACCGACTGGGAGGTGTCGCACTCGTGGGGCACGTAGCCCAGGTCGACGTACTCGGGCGGCGTGCCCAGGTTGGCGTAGCCGCAGAGGCCCTCGGCGAACTGCTCGGCGTTGTCCTCGGTGGCGCTCTTGAGCAGGGCGGCCCAGGCCAGCTCCAGGTCGTAGTCGCGGAAGCCCTTGTCGAAGGCGTCGGCGACGATCGCGACCCCGTGGTTGCCGATCATCACCCGCGAGTAGCCGCCCGCCTGCCAGGTGCACTTGGGCAGCCAGCCCCCCTGCTCGTAGAGGTGCAGGTAGGACGCGACCACGTCGTCGACGGTGGCCGGCTCGACCAGAGTCGCCAGCGGCCGAGAGGTGCGGAAGGTGTCCCAGGAGCACCAGTCGTCGGTGTAGAAGCGGTGCCCGGCGTCCTCGAACACCGCGCCGACCTCGTCCGCGGACGTGTAGAACGCGCCCCCGACCTCGGTGTGGTCCGCCGGCTGCATCAGGGTATGGTACAGCCCGGTGTACAAGCTGATCCGCTCGTCGTCGCTGCCCCCCTCGACCACCACGCGGTTCAGGTGGCAGTTCCAGCGCTCGCGGGCCTGGTCGCAGACCTCGACGAAGGAAGACTCGCCCACCTGATGCTCCAGGTTGAGCCGGGCTTGCTCTTCGCTGATGTTGGACAGCCCGAGCCGCACCTCGACCACCTCACCGTCGAAGGTGGCGAAGGTGGCGTAGCCACCGATCCAGTCGCCGGAGGCCTCGTCCGCGCCCTCGTCGAAGCTCAGGTCGTCCCGGTCCCGGGCAAAGGTGCCGTGCTCGTCGAAGGGGGTGGCGAACTCCGCGTGGAAGTAGAGGATCCGCTCCCCCGTGATGCCGCCGTCGCCGTTGAAGGCCACGTCCATCAGCGGGTGGACCTGGTAGTGGCCGAAGCCGGTCACGGTGTGATCGTCGACGAACTCGATGCGCCCGCCCCGGGAGTCCCCCAGCGAGTGGCCCAGATCGATCAGCACGCCTGCGTCCGGGTCGGCGGGAAAGGTGTACCGGTGGACCCCGGCGAGTTGGGTCGCGGTCAGCTCCACGGCCACCCCCGGGTCGTCGAGGATCACCGCGTAGTACCCCGGTGACGCCTGCTCGCTGGCGTGGTCGAACGCCGACGCGTACTCGCCGGCGTCGGTCTTCAGCCCGCCCGTGAACGGCTGCACCAGGATCTGACTGTTGCCGTTGAGCCCGCCCCCCGGCCCCTGCCAGTGGGTGTGGGTGAAGCCCTCGATCCGCTCGCTGCCGTACTCGTACGCGTCCACCGCCCCCGCGTCGTTGACCGTGTCCGGCCCCGGCCGCGCCATCCCGTGGGGCACCAGCGCCGCCGGGATCGAGTTGCCCGACCCGTCGGTGCCGATCATCGGATCGACGAACGCCGCCAGGTCCTCGTCCCCGGGGCAGAACAGGACCTCCTCCTCGGTGCTGTCGTCGTCGTCACCGGCCGCGGTCGTATCGTCGTCGTCATCCGCCGGGCAGCCGGCGAGCAGCGCCGTCGCCAGGGTCGTCCGCCAGCCGAACTCGATCGCGCGTCGCCAGCCGATCATCGGGACTCCAATTATCGGTCGACGTGGAGTCTACCCCACCCCCCCAGGATCAGAGGATGCCAGGATCGTCCTCGGACTCGGACTCGGTCTCGGACTCGGTCTCGGACTCGGACTCGGACTCGGACTCGGACTCGGACTCGGACTCGGTCACGAAGACGTCCACCGGATCATCGACCCACAGCAGCTCCAGCCCTCGATCGTCCAGGGCTCCGGCGGCGATCTCCGCCCGGCTGGGGAGGTCCCCGGCCCCGGGGCCGGCGGTGGGGTGTGGATCGGGATGTGGAACTCGTCGCTGCGCTCCCCCATACCCCCGCGTCCGCCCCACTGTTCCGGCCGGGGTGGAACCCCGGCGGTTGCAACGCCCGCCGACGGGCGATCCTCCAGCGGCGATCGGTGGCCGAGGGGTTGCTGCAGCGATACGAGACCGCCAGCCAGTGCCTGCGGCGGGCGTCGGCGTTCTCCGACGAGCTCCGCCTCTGCGCCCTGGAACTCCAGCAGCAGGTCGACGAGCTGCATGCCGAGCTCGCGAAGAGCGAGGACAACCGCCTGCGCGCCGCCGAGGCCGTGGTGTCCCTGGACGACGCCATCGCCGCCCTGGAGGAGGCCCCACCGCCATCAACGACGGCTCCCGCGACCGCAAGCTGGACGAGTACCAGTTCCGCCAGCGCTCCGAGGCCCTGGCCCTGGAGCTGTTCCAGGCGGCCGGGGAGCTGACCCGCGGCGAGCTACCCCCCGCCCGCGCCCTGCGGGACACGGTGGTGGAACTCCACGAGGAGATGGCCCGCTTCGTGCTCGGTGCCGAGTCGACGATCAACACCGCTGGCCGCCGGATCCAGGCCCTGGGCATGGCCGCCGACGCCCCCACCGTGGTGGCCGAGCTGCAGACCTCGATGGCCGAACTGGGCGCCGCGATGGAGGCCACGGAGCGTTACGTGGAGCAGGCTCAGCACCTGCTGACCCATGTCCTGCCCGAGCTGCCGAGATGGCCGCCCGCTCCAAGACCGACAACGACCTGCTGGTGGACGACCTGGACGCCATCAGCCGCGAGCGCTCCCGGGCCCTGGCCGAGCAGGCGCTCAAGGACGCGGCCCGCGCCGAGGTCGAGTCCGTCACCCGGCGGCTCTGAGGCTCGCCGATGGAGCTGCCGCGCGAGCGCATCGGCCCCTACACCCGCGCGTTGCAAGCCGGCGTCGACGCGCTCGCGCCCAACGACGACCACGTCCCGCTGCCCCGGACCCTCGCCCACCTGCAAGCCCTCGATCCGGCGCTGTCCGGGGACCTGTCGCTCCCCGGAGAGGTGGACGACCGCTCCGGCCTGCCGGCCTTCGTCTGGATGGAGCGGGCCCTGGCCGAGCAGGCCGTCTCCCGGGGCGCCCTCGGCCCCTTCTGGTTCCCCGGCTTCCCTCTCCCCGACGGCGTCCCGGCCACCCTCGGCCGCGGCCTGGTCCTCCACTCGACCGCCGAGGTGGTCGGCGACGACGTCCACACCTCCGCCCACCGGGATCCCCTGATCGCCCCCGACCCCGAAGAACGCCCGCCCGACGGTACCTGGCTGTACCGCGAACGCCGCCTCGCCGTCTCGGCGGGCCTGATCGACGCAGCGCGCTCATGGGCAGCCGACAGGGGATGTGTCGTGCCCGTGGTGGGCTTGCACCCCCGCCGCCCGTCCGCGCGATCGATGAACAAGTAGCTCGCCTACGCTTTCTTCCCCCCTGAATCGCTTCCGCCTGTACACTCTTGCGTCATCGTCACTAACCGAGGAGGCGGACCGTGAAACAGCAGAGCACCACCTACCTGATCTCGGCGTTCCTGGGCGTATACGGCATCGACCGGTTCTACCTGGGCTACACCGGGCTGGGCATCGCCAAGCTGCTGACCTGCGGCGGGCTGGGCATCTGGGCCATCATCGACCTGATCCTGATCGGCATGGGCAAGATGCGGGACGCCGACGGCAACCAGCTCGTGCGCCCCGAGCCGATGGGCGGAGTGTCGGACAAGGACCAGGGCACCTGCTACCTGCTGGCCGCGTTCCTGGGCAACTTCGGCGCCGACCGCTTCTACCGCGGTCAGATCGGGCTGGGCATCGCCAAGATGCTGACCTGTGGCGGCCTGGGCCTCTGGTCAGTGATCGACATGTTCATGACCGGCATGGGCAGCGCCACCGACGCCGAGGGCAACTCGATGCGTTGGCCGGACGAATTCTAGAGCGTTGACGGGACCGGACCCGGGTCGGCGCGCCCCCTTCTTCGCGGGGCGTCGCCGGAGCGCGATCCTGATCGCGGTGGTCGGGGCGATGCTGGCGATCAGCGTCGTCCACGAGCCGACGACAGTCCCGTTCACCCCCTGCCTGGTCAAGAACGTGACCGGGCTGCCCTGCCCATCGTGCGGCATGACCCGGGCGTTCCATGCCCTGGCCACCGGGCACCTCCATGACGCCGTCCACTTCAACATCGCGTCGCCCGCGGTGTTTGCCGCCGCCTGGCTGATCCTGGTGCTGGCGCTGGCTGACCTGTCGCTGCGACCCGGCCTGCTCGACCGGATCTGGGCGCGGACGCGACGGCCCGCGCTGTGGGCGGTGATCGCCGCCATGTCGGCGGCCTGGACGGTGAACCTGGCGCGCCACTTCGGCGAACGCACCCTGCTGCAGTCGCTGGCTGACAGCGGCCCGGCGCGGCTTGTGATGTTCGTCGGCGCCCAGCTCCAGAACGCGATCCAGTAGCTCCCGGGATCCGGGCGACACGGCGGGCCGGTCCCGCCGTGCTTCCCTATCCCTCACCCATCCGCTGGGCGACCAGGACCCGTTGGGCCTCGAGAAGGTCGAAGGGGCGGCCGGTCTCGGCGCCCCAGTTGGCGGCCCGCCGGGCCAGATCCAGCAGGATCAGCTCCCGGGCGCGCCCGGGGACGGACAACGCCTGGCGGCCCAGGGGGTGGTTGCGGTTGATGTTCAGCGCGAGCAGCTTGAACTGCTGATCCAGCGACACGGGCGGATCGTCCTCCTCGCCGTCGTCCACGAAGACCTGGAGCAACTCGTCGGCGAGCATGCCGCCGCTGGCCTCGAACAGCCGCTGCTGCAGAGCGCGGGTGACGTCGGTGCCGGTGTCGAGCCCCCGCTGCGGCGCCGACTCCTGCCTCGCGCGACGCTCCCGTGCCAGGCCGCGGACGAAGGCCTCCCGGTAGCGCTCGGCCAGCGCCCGGCGGTCCCCGTCCAGCCCCTCGGACGCCACCATTGCCTCCACCTCCCGGTAGGGCTGGGTCCGGGCCAACGCCAGCAGTTGGCCCTGGTTGCTGCTGAGTTCGATGTGGCCGCCCAGGGTCCGGATCAGTCCATGGCAGGGCACCTGGGCGTCCACCTCGGGCAGGGCGATCCGGACCCCCTCGGACTGCAGGAACACGCCAGTCGTGTCGTCGTAGGGATCCCGCAGACCCAGCCAGCCGCGCAGCCCCGGGATGTCCACCTCGGCCCGCACCAGCCAGCCGGGAGCGGCCGGATCCGCCAGGGTGTCCCACAGCGCGGGGGGGTCGTCGAATCGAAGCGGCGGCCCTCCCGCCCGCTCCAGCACCGCCAGTTCGTCCCGGTCCACCAGCAACACACCGCGCTCGAGGATCGCGGGACCGTGACGGGGCCAGACCGCAAAACCCGGCTCGCAGCGCCAGTCCCGCAGGCAGGCCCAGGTGGCGCCGTCGGGTGCCTGGAGCAGCGGATCGTCCAGCAACCGCCCCAGGTGCGCGGACAACCGCAGGGTGGTCAACCGCAACATTCCCCGGATCCGCGGGTGCTGGAGGTCGAGGCCGCTCATGGCCAGCGACACGCCATCGCGCAGGGCGCGGGAGAGGTGTTTGTGAAGCTCGGCGAGGCCGTCGTCCCAGCCGCCGGGAATCTGGGCCACACCCTCGCGCACCGCCGCCCCGACGCCTGGGATGCCCAGATCCACCATCCGCCAACCTGGCTGTTCGAGCGTGACGCCGAGGGTGTGACCGGCCCAGACGATCTGGTTCAGCTCCTCCAGATCGCGCTGCCGGGACAGGGGTGGCTGCCAGTAACGGGTGCGGCGGCCGACCAGGCAGATGGCCGACGCCGCCAGCGCCCGGGTGGTCAGATGGCCGACCCCGAGCCGCTCCTCGAGGGGCAGCAGGCGGTTCAGGTCGTCGGCATCGAGCAGGGTCAGCGAGTCGTCCGTCCCCATCAGCGACACCAGACCTTCGAAGGTCAAGGGCGCCCCATCCTCGACCCGCGCCAGCGGGAGCCGGCACAGCTGCTCGGTCCGGGCATCCTCGGGGCCGGGCAGATCGACCTCCAGGGTGACCTCCCCGTCCTGGTCGACGAAGTGGGGGCTGGCGTGGGCGGCGAACAGGGCCAGCAACAGGTCCCGTTCCGGGACGCCAAAATCGCTCTCGTCGGTCGGGAGCAGCCCCCAGGCCGCCTCGAGGAGGGCCTCGTCGAGGCCCCGAATCGTCTCGTCGGGCAGCAAGCTCAAGCCGGAATCCAGCTCGAGGTGGCCCATCACCCGTGGCAGGCCCAGCTGCACCGACTGGCTCTGCACACAGGCTCCGTCGGAGGAGACCAGCAACGGCACGTCGCCCGCGGCCGGATCGCCCAGCAACGGCGGCGCGCCCTCGACGTGGTGGGCCAGGTGCAGCGTGCCCCGGAGGAAGTCCTTGCGCGGATCCACGAACCCCACGCTGATCCGCCGCACCCGCTGCCGCCGCTCGAGCATCCGGCGCACGAAGTCCACGTCCTCCGGGCCCGACAGCCGGTGGACCGACAGGTGCGGGGCCGCATCTTCAAGGGCCGGCAGCTGGGTGTCCGGCACGATCAGCACCGGGAACGGGAAGCGGATCGGGTCGGCGGCCAGCCACAGGTCCTCTGCGTCGTCCGGCCGCACCCGGAACACGGGGCTGTCCGCGGGGATCCGCCCCAGGGCCCGGCGTTCCAGCGACGGCCGGGGGGCGAGCTGCTCGATGACGTCCGGCAGGGGCTCGCCGTGGCGGTCCACCAGCCGGACCGCGTGTTCGAAGCCGCTGTAGCTCCGGTGCAGCTCGTTGATCCGGCACTCGGTGGCCAGCCAGCCGTACCAGCGGGTGGGATCGTCGCCCCCTTCGATGGCCTCGGCCGAGCGCTGCAGGAGCTCCTTTCGGAGCCGCCTGGCCGCCAGCCGCAACACCCCCATCGCCTTGTGGAAGTGGGCGTCCTGCAACACGTTGTCCCGGGTGAGGATGTGCTCGAGCTGGTCGTACTTGACCTTGAACGCCAGGTGCGAGAGCTCCTCGGCGGACTCACCGAGGGCGTCGGAGTTGTGGGTCGACAGCAGGGTCAGCCCGCCGTTGTAGAAGCCATAGCTGGGCGCGGCCGCCAGCCCCACCACCACGTGAACGCCCTCCTCCTCCAGCTCGACGATCAGCTCGGCGTCCAGGCCCATCGAGCGGGTGACGGGCTCCAGGCCGCCGCTGTCGGGGGTCGGCGGCGCCCGAACGGTCACCGAACAGGACCGGCGTGTCGGAGTGCTCGCACCAGTAGCTCAACACCCAGCGGCTCTCGCGGACGAAGGGCGCCACCTCTTCGGCCGCCATCTGCTTGAAGAGGGTGATCTTGGTGCCCGTGAGGGCGGAGTCGGCCCGCACCTTGTCGAAGGAGCGATCCGGATGGAACAGCAGCTCCCAGGCCTCACCGTGGCGGCCGGTCCGCAGCAGGACCGCGTCGGGTTCGATGGCGAAGATCGAGGTGAAGCCGATGCCGAACTTGCCGATCTTCGTGAGGTCACCCTCCTTGGTCGACGAGAACATCCGGGTGAGCTGGGTGTCGATCAGCGCCTCGTCCATCCCCTCGCCGAAGTCGTCCACGTGGACCTCGAGCACCCCTTGCGCGGCGCCATCGGTGGGGGGCTCGAAGCGGGTCCAGACCTCGACCCGGGGTGTGCCGGCGTCGATGGAGTTCTGCACCAGCTCACGGAGGAAATCGAGGGGGCGGGCGAACTGATGGACGAGGTTGTCCAGGGCCTGATCGGCCAGCCCCTGGATCTCGTGCGGAGGAGTTTCTGGCATGTCGTTCCGGGCATTCTACTTCCCTTGCGCGCGCGACGGCGTCGATTCGCCTTGACCGCCCTCGACTTCGCGCGTAGAGATGCCTGCTCCCCACGGTGAGGCAAGGAAACCATGGCGCGCGGAACGCAACGACTGCGGAACATCGGCATCTCCGCACACATCGACAGCGGCAAGACGACCCTGTCCGAACGGATCCTGTTCTACACCCGGCGCATCCGGGCCATGCACGAGGTTCGGGGCAGCGACGGCGTCGGCGCCACCATGGATTCCATGGAGCTGGAGCGGGAGCGGGGGATCACCATCGCCTCGGCGGCAACCTCGTGCACCTGGAACGAGCACCACATCAACCTGATCGACACCCCCGGGCACGTGGACTTCACCGTCGAGGTCGAGCGGGCGCTGCGCGTGCTCGACGGCGCCGTGCTGGTGCTGTGTTCGGTGGCGGGCGTGCAGAGCCAGTCGTACACCGTCGACCGGCAGATGCAGCGCTACGGCGTGCCTCGGATCGCGTTCGTGAACAAGTGTGACCGTGTGGGCGCCGATCCCCTGCGGGTGCGGGACCAGCTCCGGTCGCGGCTGGGGCTCAATCCTGTGCTGCTGCAGCTGCCGATGGGGCTCGAGGAGAAGCACGAGGGCATGATCGACCTGGTGGAGATGCGCGCCGTGCGCTTCGCTGGCCAGGGCGGCAGCGATATCGTCGTCGGTCCGATCCCCGAGGACCGGCTCGACGAGGCGGAGGCGGCCCGCGAACAGATGCTGGACGCCGTGTCGATGTTCTCCGACGAGCTGACCGAGGCGATCCTCGAGGAGACGCTGGAGACCTCCCAGATCCACGACGCGATCCGGCGCGCCACGCTGGCCCACCAGATCACGCCGGTGCTGCTGGGCTCCGCCTACAAGAACAAGGGCGTGCAGCTCCTGCTCGACGCCATCGTGCGCTACCTGCCCGCCCCATCCGAGCGGAGCCACGCCGCCGAGGACCTGGCGGGGGGACACGTGCAACTGCGCGGCGACCCGGATGCGCCCGCGGTGGCACTGGCCTTCAAGCTCGAGGACGGTCGTTTCGGCCAGCTGACCTACGTGCGGGTCTACCAGGGCCGCTTGCGCCGGGACGACACCCTGTTCAACGTCCGCACCGGTCAGAAGCACCGGGTGGGACGGCTGGTGCGGATGCACGCCGACGAGATGGAGGAGATCCGCCGTGCCGAGGCCGGTGACATCGTCGCCCTGTTCGGCATCGACTGCCGGTCGGGGGACACCTTCACGGGCGGAGACCAACGCGTGTCGATGACCCCGATGCACGTGGCCGATCCGGTCATCTCGCTGTCGGTGGCCCCGGCCAATCGGGACGCCGAGGCCGGGTTTGCCAAGGCCCTGGCCCGCTTCACCAAGGAGGATCCGACCTTCCATGTGTATGTGGATCCGGAATCCGGCGAGACCGTCATCAGCGGCATGGGCGAGCTGCACCTGGAGGTGTACCTCGAGCGGATGCGCCGCGAGTACAAGGCCGCGGTGGAGACGTCACCGCCCCAGGTGGCCTACCGCGAGACCCCCACCCGGCGAGCCGATTTCGATTACACCCACCGCAAGCAGACCGGCGGATCGGGACAATACGGCCGGGTCGCGGGCTACATCGAACCCCTCGACGGTGTCGAGTTCGAGTTCGCCGACCGGATCAAGGGCGGCGCCATCCCACGCCAGTTCATCCCGTCGGTGGAGAAGGGGTTCCGCTCGTTGCTCGGCCGCGGTCCACGGCTGGGATTCCCGCTGACCGGAATCCGGGCCGTGATCGACGATGGCAAGGCTCACTCCGTCGACTCGTCCGAGATGGCCTTCCAGGAGGCCGCCCGCGGGGCCTGGCGAGAGGCCATCGGCCGGGCGAGCGTCCGGGTCCTCGAACCGGTGATGCGGGTGGCCGTCGAGGCGCCCGCGGAGTTCGCCGGGGTGGTGATGAGCTCGCTGATGCAGCGACGGGGGACCATCGCCGGCTCCCAGGAGGAGGGGGGCGCGGCCAGGGTCGAGGCGGACGTGCCGCTGGCCGAGATGTTCGGCTACGCCGGCTCGCTGCGCTCCGCGACCCAGGGCAAGGCCGAATTCACGATGGAGTTCGCCCGCTACCTGCCGGTTCCGAGATCCATCGCCGAGGACCTGATGGCAGAGCGGGCGCGGGAAGCCCGGGAGAGGAGGGGATCCCGATGAGGAACGCGATAGAGATGTCCCCCTGGTCCGGCGACGTCACGCTCGAGCCCGGCCAGCTCGGGGTGGTCATGGCCCGGGCAGGCGTGGGCAAGTCGGGCCTGCTCACCCACCTGGGGGTGGATCGCGGCGTCCGTGGCGAATCGACCCTCCACGTGGCCCTGTCGGGATCGCTGGCATCGATGGAGGCCGCGTACGCTGCGGAGCTCGCGAACCAGCTCGCGGACGTGGATCCGGTGACCCGGGCCCAGCGTCAGGGCGAGCTGGCCCGGCGACGGCTGCTGGTCGCCCTCCCCGAGCCCCTGGACTGCGCCGAGCCCATCGACCGTTCCCTGCGACTGGCGCGCGAGGGCATGGGCCTGGAGCCGACGGCGATCCTGATCGACGGTTTCCGCTGGACGGTGGACGAGGTTGCCGTCCGACGCCAGCTGAAGGCGCTCCGCGATGCAGCGAGCGGACACGGCGCCGCCGTCTGGATGACCGCGCGGACCTCACGGGCCACCACCGGGGCGCACCCGACCGAGATGCCGACCGCCTGTGCCCCGTTCTCCGCGCTGATCGACCTGGCCCTGTTCCTGGAGCCCGGCGCCGACGGCGTCGATGTGAGGATCCTCCAGGATCGCCGGGAAGGTGACGAGGCGACCGCCACGCCGTCCCTGTGGGCGCGACGGGCTCGCAGGCGCAAGAGTCCGGCTCTACGGGACCCGCGTCTGGTGACCCTGGTCTCCGGCGGAGCTGAGGGCGCCGAGGCGACCTTCGGCACCTGTGCTGAGCGTTGGCGGCTGTCGGAGCGGACCCTTTCGTTCGCCGGACGGCGAACCGAGCGGCGCCGAGGGCTGGTCGAGCTGACCGAGGACGAGCTGCGGCGCGGCGACGTCAGCCGTTCGTGGCTGACCGCCCGCATGCACCGCGTCTACGACCCCGATCCGCACTTCCAGAAGCTGCTGCAGACCCTGTGGCACCAGGTGACCGACGCCCGCGAGGTGTTCGCCGTCGGCGCGATCCATGCCGACGATACCGTCCGCGGTGGGACCGGCTGGGCGGTTGAGCTTGCGCGCCTGTGGGGCAAGCCGGTGTTCGTGTTCGATCAGCCGACGAAGGGCTGGTTCCAGTGGGACGGGGAGCGCTGGCTCGAGTCGCCCGAGCCGCCGGCGATCGGGACGGCCCGCTTCTGCGGGACCGGGACCCGCCACCTGGACGGCTCCGGGCGCAGGGCCATCGAGGACCTGTTCTCGCGCTCGTTCGGCACACCTGAAGAGGACGGCGAGGCCGGTCCGTCCGGGGAGAAGGACCATGACTGAGCGGATCGCGACGGTGGGGTTCGCGCTGGCGTTGCTGGCGCCGCTGGTCGGCTGCGTGCCGACGGCGAAGTACGACCAGGCGCTGGCGGCCAGCGCCCAGCTGACCGGCGAGCGTGACGAGGCGCGGACGGCCCTCGACGCGCTGGGGATCGAGCTGGAGAGTGCCGAGTCGATGGCCGCCGCCGAGAAGGAACGGGCGGACGCGTTCGAAACGCTGGTGGGTCAGCTCAAGGTCCACGAGGACGCCCTGCGCGGGCAGCTGGCGACCCTGCAGGAACAGGTGGCCGCCCTGAGCGCCCGCGGTTCGAGGGAGCGGAAGAAGAAGGCCGCGTTGGAGAAGATGCTGGCGGCGCTGCAGCAGAGCGCCGAGGACGCCCAGGCCCAGGCGACGGCATCCCAGGAGCGGATCGCCGCGCTTCAGGACGAGGCCGCGCGGCTGGCGGCCGAGAAGGCGCGGCTCGAGGCCGAGAAGGCCGCGCTCGAGGAGAAGACCGCAGAGTACGACGCGCTCGTCGAGGGCCTGCAGGCGGAGATCGAGGCCGGCCAGATCACCATCACCGAACTCCAGGGCAAGCTCACCGTCCAGATGTCCAACGCGATCCTCTTCGACTCGGGCTCGATCCAGGTCAAGGCCGAGGGCATCGAGGCGTTGAACAAGGTCGCCGGGGTGCTGGCCGGGGTCACGAGCCGCCGGATCTCCGTCGAGGGGCATACGGACAACGTGCCCGTGCGCGCCGGGGCCTCGTACGGGGACAACTGGGGTCTGTCGGCCATGCGCGCGTCCACCGTGGTGACCCTGCTGACGAACGCAGGCGTCGACCCGCTGAACATCGCCGCGGTGGGGTTCGGCGAGCACCGTCCGGTGGCGAGCAACGAGGACGCCGACGGTCGTGCGGCCAACCGGCGGACGGAGATCGTGTTGGTTCCGAGGTTGGGGAGTTCCGAGGCCGGGACCGAGACCGAGACCGAGACCGAGACCGAGTAGGGCGTCTTCAGTCTCCAACGGGCCGCTTCGACTCGGCGATCGCAAACCCCGTCAGCACCATGTCCTCGTCCATCTTCACCGACAGGTGGAGGCACTCGTCGTAGTCATCCAGGTCCTCGTCATCCAGGACTTCCTCGCCGTCGATGTGGACGGTGACCTCGTCCTCCTCGACGCTGATCACGGCCCGGTGGTCTTCCCCGGCATCGGCCGACTCGTCCAGGTCCTCGTCCTCACCGTCGAATTCGATCGTGTCCTCGTCGTCCAGGTTCACGTAGCCGACCTTGTCCCCGTCCTCGTCCAGGAACGTGACGGTCCACTCGCTGTCGTCCTCCTCGGCGCGGAAACCGAACGCGATCTCGAAGTGGGTGAGGCACAGGCCAGCGAGCTGGGTCGAGGCGTCTCCTGCGCTGCCCACGGTGATGCGGTCGATGGCGACAGCCGCCGACGAGGTCTCGCCGATGACGACTCCGCCGGCCGGGGGCGCGGGCGGCGCCGGGGGCGCGGGCGGAGCGGGAACGGATCCGTCGGCAGCCGCGGCCGCCGATGGGCCCGCCAGCGCCTGGCCAAACGCGTCGGAGCGGAAGGCCGTGTCCAGCAGGGCCAGCCCCGAGGTCAGAGCCTTGTCGTAGGCCTGGACCAGCTCGCCGGGCCCGGCGAACAGGGTCACGTCGCCGCGGGTCGCGAGGGTGTCGGACCAGGCCGGCGCGCTTCCCCCGGCGGGCGTCAGCTCGAGCCTGGCCTCGATGGGCACCTCGAAGTGGGTGAAGCCCATGGCCATCATCGACAGCAGCGTGACCCGCAGGGTGGGCAACGCCGGATCGACTCCTCCGCGGGCGTCGATTCCCGCCGCCCGGAGAGCGCCGACCACGTAACCGACCGTGAACTCGCCCACCTCGATCCCGTCCTCGTGGACGATCCGCCGGGTCACCGACGACTTCATGATCCCGAACGAGGCCGCGTCGCCACCCCCCAGGTCCAGCTCACGGCCGTCGACGAAGGTGACTGCCACCGCCGGCCCGAGCACCTCGGCGGCGGGCGGCGTGGCCACGTCGATGTCCAGCTTCAGGTCCGGAAGAGCCTGCGCTCCGGGTAGCCACACAAGGGCGGCCGCCACCGCCACGCAACCGATCAAGGCACTTCTCATAACCCCGCTCCTCTCGCCCCTCACCGTTGATGACTACCACGGGATCGGCGGGCGCACAACGACTCCGGTGCTACCCCGACGGATTCCCGGACGCACCGTCCGAACTCCGGGTCCATCCCTTCCCGCCATCCCCACAACGGGCGCTTCGTCCAGCTCCAGGGTCATGGTGTCGGGCGAGGCCAGCTGGGGCAGAGGGGCGGGCGCGCGAGCTGGGTGTGCCGCGCCACGCGCGCCCGAAAGGTCTCGGCGGAGGTGCCCACGCGGAGACGTTGTCGAAGGTCCCCCCGGACGTCACGCGGCTTCTGCGAGCACCGCCTGGTTGCGGGCCACGATCGAGCGCAGGTCGGCCACCACCTTCGGGGGAAGGGTGTCCCCACAGCGCCCTACGGCGCGATCCAGCAGCGCGACCAGCTCGACGTACCCCTCGCGGTCGACCTTGTCGGGGTGGTTGTGGGTTTCGAGGTAGTAGGACTGCAGCAGCGGCAGCAACCGATCGATGGTCCGGAACATGGGATCTCCCGCCGGGGCTTCCTGCCCCACCGGATCATCGGTCGCCGACGCCGCAAACTTGAGCGCGCTTCGTGCGCGGGTGCGAGGCATCGCGGGTTATTCCTCGGCCTCCCAGACCCACATCCCCACGTCGGGTGGGAGGTAGGCCACCGCGTCCTCGACTCCTTGGGTCGCCAGCAGGAACGCCAGCGACAGGGTCCGGGTGGTGCCCAGGACCTCGTCGTAGGGGCGGAAGTCCTCGCCGCAGCCATTGTTGCCGTTCGGGGGTAGCAGGTCGCAGAAGTCGGTGAAGCTGAAGTGCCCCGTATCCTCCAGCCCCGCCAGGTAGCGGGGCACCACCGTCAGCTCCCGGTAGGACGGCTCCACCGCACTGGCCCACGGTGTCAGCGTGTCCCGATCGCCACCGATCACCAGGGTCGGGACCGCGATCTCGGTCATGGTCCCGCCGAACGCCTCGTGCCAGGCGGGGGCCCAGGGAACGGCCGCCCAGACCCGGGGATCGGAGTGGTCGGCGTAGCGCTCCCCAGGATGTTCGGCCTGCCACAGGTCGACCGCATCGCAGCCCTCGACCGGATCGGCCGCGCAGGTCGCGGCCATCAGGTCCATGTCGATCCACGCGCCGGAGGTGGCGTAAGTGGTGAAACCGCCGAAGGAGTGCCCCATCACGGCGTAGCCGGCCGACGGATCCACGCAGCCCGCCAGGGTGTCGTCCTCGTCCGCCGATCGGGCGACCAGCCAGTCGAAGGCGTCGGCCACGTCCCACGGCCGGCGCATCGCGATGCGTGGCCACAGGTCCATGTCGAAGTCCAGGAAGGTGTTGTCCACGTGGTCGGGGGCGACCACGAACCAGCCGTGGCTGGCCAGGAACTCCATCACCGACCAGGTCTGGTATCGAATGCCGCTGTTGCCGTGGCTGAAGACCAACACCGGGCGGGACTCGCTGCAGTCCGGCCCCCCGCCGTCGGCGGCGGCCCCCTCGATGAGGTCGTCGTAGACATGGAGATCGTCGTCCGGGTGGAGTGCGGGAAACCACAGCTGCACCGGGAGCGACAGCCCCTCACGGGACGGAGCGATGTCCTCGATGGTGGCGGCGGCGTAGGGTCCCGGCTCGTCGGGCGGGTCGAAGGGCTCCACGTCCTCGGTGGTGTCGTCGTCGTCGGAATCGGGCGCCCCGGTGGGGCATCCGCCGAGCATCAGCGCCAGGGCCAGCGGGAGCCAGCGGATCGGGAACCCCGCCGATGGGCTGGAGAGCGCGGCGGTCATCGGATCTTCCTCCTGGCGGGGATCCTACCCGGACACGGAGGGCCCGTCAGAAAACGCCGGCGATGCCGAACACCAGTCCGCCGGCACCGTCGCTCCCCACGGTGGGTCGCCAGGCGAAGGTGGGACCCTTGCGGCCGGCGCGGGATGCACCCGGGACGGGGAACAGGCCCGGCTCGGTGGTCGCCACCCGCTGGCCGGTGGCGTATGCGACCCCGTAGACCATCAGCACCGCCGCGACCGCCAGATCGGCGAATCCCGCGAACATCGAGATGATCCCGGGAACCACGAAGGCGATGCCGTCGTCGTTGATCTGGTTGGAGCGCCACTCGGGCAGGTAGAGCCGCCGAACCGTGGGCGATGGCCAGGGAGCGGGAGGCCTGATCGAAGGCGATCAGCATCCCCACAGCGGCGCCGCCGAAGATGAACGAGCCGGCCAGGGTCGGCTCCGCCCAGTCGTAGACGTCGTCATCCCAGCTGCTGAACGCCGCCGGGCGGTCGGCGGCTGCCGCCGGGCTCGCCAGCGCGGACGCGAGCAGCATGCCAGTGGTCGCCACGGCCATGGTCCGGATCCTGGAAGACATGCGTACCTCCCCCGTGCCAGATGTCCGAGAACATCTTGTAGGGCCGAGGGGGAGCGGAGGCAACGGGAATCAGTAGGACGAAACCGCCACGCAGGCGTACTTGGCTGGGCTGCCCGGGGCCGCGCCCGCGCGGGCCTCGCAGGCAAAACCGGCCGGGCACTCGGCGCCGTTGGACGAGGGCGTGCACTCGCGGACGCAGGTGTTGTCGCCCGCGGCATCGGCCAGACAGAAGGTCCAGGGGAACCCCGGCTGGTCGGGACAGAAGGCCTCGCAGGACTGGGTACAGAAGCCGATATCACCGTCGCCGTCCGCCGAGCAGGTGGTGCCCAGCTGGCAGTCGTCGTCCCCCTGACAGCGGTCACCGATCCAGCCCGGGGAGCCGGGCAGGCAGGCGGCGGCGCTGGTGGAGGGATCCCCGTGTCGCTCCTCCTCGCGGGGCTGCATGTGATCCTGGGTCCGGCAGCCCTCGTTCTGGCCCTCCTCGCGCAGCACGCACATGCCTTCACCCGCGGCGGCGGGGTCGTCGACGCACAGCGTCGTCGGGTACCCGAAGCGGTCGTCACAATAGCGCTCGCAGCGGCTGGCACAGAAACCCCGGCCACCCAGCTCGTTGTCGTGGCAGAAGCCGCCCTCGAAGCTGCAATCGGCGTCGGCGACACACTCGGATCCGATCCAGCGGTCGGCCACGTCGACCTTGCGACCGGACGGGCCGCGCTCGGGTTCTCGCTGGATGTGGACCGGGGTCTCGGCGACGCCCAGCAGCCGCGCGTACAGCTCCAGGATGTCTGCGGCCTCCATCCGGAAACAGCCGTGGGACACATAGCCGCGCTTGAGGTTGCCGCCGTCGGGCTCGTTGTAGTCGGTGACCGGGCCGTGGAAGCCGTAGTTGCCCCACCAGCGGACGAAGGGCAGGCCGGCGAAGACCGGCACGGTCTGGCCTGTGTCCGAGTCGGTCCACCAGATCTTGCAGGCGGTCATGTCGGCGGGGGTGACCGTGAAGTCGGCGGTGTCGGTGTACAGCGGTGGGAACATCGACAGGGACTCGTTGTAGGTGGTCTCGCCGGCGTTGCCGTTGATGGAACCGACCCCCACCGGGAAGACCCGGTCGTAGCCGGTCACGTTGTCGAACAGGTGGACCGTCAACCCGTCGATGGACACGACGATCTCAGGCGCCACCAGCGGTTCCAGGTCGGGGATCTCCTTGCAGGTGGTGGCGTCGCCAAACGATCCGTCGAGCAGCGCGTCGCCGTCGGGACCGCTGGTCTCCGTGCCGCAGCCGCTCGCCGCCAGGATTGTCATCGAGACCAGCGCCGCGAGCCCGCTGTGGTTCCATGCTTGGTGCCGTGCCATCGGGTGTGCTCCTCGTGTCCGCGCACGTTGATAGAGCAACCCGCATGCCAGATCGGAGTCGAGTAGATACGGAACGCTTTTTTCGTTGAATCACAGGCGGTTATAGGGCTTCTTTAAAGATCACATATCAGTATGTACCCGTGAGCCCTAGTGTGCCAGGGTGTGCGGTTCGGACACGGCGTCAGGGCAGGACGATCAGCTCGTGCTCGAACTCGAAGCGGGCGCCATTGCCGGCCACCCGCAGCAGGCGGATGGTCAGCTCGTCGTCCCAGATCGCATCGGTGACGAACACCGTGTACCCCCCGTCCTCGACCTCCACCTCGGCGTTGACGTGGATGTGCCCCGCGAGGTTGGCGTACACCCGATCGCCCACAGGGTCGGTCACCCCGGTGAGGGCCTCCATCTGCTCCAGGTTGAAGGCGCCGAGGTGCATGGGGATGTGGCTGAACAGGATCACGCTCTCCAGGGGCGCCTCCTCCAGCTCGGACAGCTCGTCGACGAACCAGGGGAAGGTCCCGCCCTCGATGTCGTTGAGCTGGCCCGCCTCCCCGAGGATTCCGCCAATGCCCCGCGCGCTCCAGTCCACTCCCACGAAGTGCAATCCCTGGACCTCGAAGGCGCTGTTCTGGAACCAGCTGTCCATCTCCGCCTCGGGATTCCAGACCGGGGCGTCGGCGCGGCGGAAGCCGTCCAGCACGGCCGGCAGGGACTCGAAGTGGCTGTCGAAGGCGTCGTGGTAGGCCTGCTCGTCGTCCGACTGGACCTCGTTGTCGCCGATGATCGGCACCCAGGGCACCGACAGGGCGTCGAGCTGTTCGCGGGCCGGCCCGAGCCCGTCGTTCCAGGCGATGTCCCCCAGCACCAGCACCAGCTCGATCCCCTCCCCCGCCGCGTTGGCCTCGACCCAGTCGACCGCGGAGCCCAGCCGCTGCTCGTTCACCCCGCTGCTGGAGACGTGGGGGTCGGCGAAGACGGCCACGGCGAACAGGGGCTCGACGGGGGGCTCGGTGGTGTCGTCGTCGCCCGCCGAGTCGTCGTCTGCCGCGGTGGTGTCGTCGTCGCCGGTCAGGTCGTCGTCGTCGGCTACAACCGGGCACCCTCCCCCGCCGAGTACCCAGCAGAGAACCGCGAACAACGTGGGAGGCCTCACGGCGCGCATGGACTGTCCCTCCAGGCTCCAAGGTATCAGCCCAGTCCCGCCACGGGGATCGGGATTACCCATGCAGGCCCGGCGCCGGTTGGCTATCGTGGGCATCGGTGAGGGGTCGGCGTTCGGGCTTGCAGCGGGCGGCCGGCCCCGTCGCGGAGGAACGATGAAGACCCACTGGACCTGGTTCGGAGTGGCCATCCTCGGCGCCGCGCTCGCCGGATGTCCCGGCGATGACGACGACGACGACAGCAGTGGTGACGACGACACCACCGCGGCCGACGACGACACCGGGGACGACGACACCGGAGACGACGACACCGGAGACGACGACACCGGAGACGACGACACGACCACCACCGGCACCGGTCTGCTCGGCTGCAGCGGGACGGCTACCGCCGGCCCCGGGATCTTCGCTGGCAGCGAGGACCTGTACCTGGTGGCGGACAAGGGTGCCGGTGAGGACGTCTGCCGCGTGCAGTACGACCTGGACACCACCGCGGACCGCGACGACTGCGTCGACTGCGACTGGGCCCACGACCTGGAGCGCACCAGCGCCACCGCGCTGGCCTGGGAGCACCCCGACTGCGCCACCCTGCTGGGCCTCGATTCCGACGATGTCAGCATGCTGGACGGCACGGCGGTTTCCTACGGCTACATCGACGAGTACTTCGGCCACGCCAGCGTGCTGTCCGAGTACACGGCCAACTTGATCTGGGAGGTGGTCGGCTTCGCGTCCTACGACGTGTCAGGCGGCACCTTGGTGTACGACCTCGAGGATGGCTTCATCGGCTATTGAGCGCGGGCGGATCGCCCCGGCGGTCCATCTGGCCCCGACGTTGATTCTGGCCGATCTGCTGGGCGAACTGCGAACCGGGGAGGATCTGGCGGCGACCACCGACCCCCTCCCCGAGGGCCTGCCCCAGCCCGTGGCGATCGGCTGGAGCGAGGACCTGTCCAGCGAGGACCGTTGGTTCCTCGTCAGCATGGAGAACCAGCAGTACGACTGGTACCGCGGGCCGTGGTGGCTGCTGGTGCTGGACCGGCTCGGTCGCGTGGTCTGGCACTACCGGGTCCCCGACGACCGCTGCACCATGCACGCGCGGCTGGCGCAGGACGGCACCCACATGCTGTTCGAGGAGACCACCATCTACAGCGGCGACGAGGGGGCAGGCTCGCTACTCCGCCGCCTCAGTCTGGACATGGCCCGCGACGAGGAGATCCCCGTGCCGGGGCTGGGCTCCACCTTCGCCGAGACCGACGACGGGCTGATCCTGTTCGACGACTACACCGACTACCCCGAGACCTGGCTCGAGGAGTTGCACCCGGACGGCACACGGCGGCGGATCTGGCTGTGCAACGAGTGGTCGGCGCCCTACGGACTCAACCACTGGGGCTGTGATCCCAACGAGACGATCTGGGTGCGGGATACGGACACCGTATTGTGGTCGATGTGGTCCAGCGACGCCGTTGTGGAGCTGGACCGGGTGACCGGCGAGCTGGTCCACCAGTGGGGACAACAGCCGGACAGCTGGGGCTTCGACCCCGCCGACGCCGGCTTCGACATGCAGCACTACCCCCACTACACCGACGCGGGCACCCTGCTGGTGTCGACCCACATCCCCGGGGAACCCCTGCACCGCATCCGCGAGTACGAGGTCGATCACGCCAACGAAACCCTGCGCGAGGTCTGGAGCTACGGCGAGGGGATCGACCGCTTCCCCCGGTACGCTGGCGAGGCGTTCCAGCTCGACAACGGCAACGTGTTGGTGAACTACGGGACCGACGCCGACCTCCGGGAGATCACCTACGACGGCGGGCAGGTCGTCTGGCAGATCAACTGGGAGGCGGACTACCTGATCGGCCACGTCTCGCCCATCCGGGACCTGGACGCCATCGGCCGCGGCGCCCCGTCCCCCTGAGCGCCTAGCTGATCAGGAAGCGCGCGAGGCGGAAGCCCACGTGGGGGCGACTCTCGTCCGGGCGGCCGTCGATGTGCCGGCGGGCGACCCGCACGTCCGCTGCGGGGCTGTACACCGACCCACCCCGCTGCACGCGGAACTTGCCGTCCTCTGGCCCCCGGGGGTCGGTGTTCTCGGCCTGCACCGCGTACGGGCCGTACCGGTCCCAGACCCACTCGCAGACGTTGCCGCTCATGTCGTACAGGCCGTGGCCGTTGGGGCTCTTGCGGGCCACGGGCTGCAGCAGCTCCAGGGCGTTGCCCCGGTGCCAGCCGACCGCGTTCGCATGGTCCGATCCCGCAAAACGAGTGTACTCACCCGCCCGGGCGGCGAACTCCCACTCGGCCTCGGTGGGCAGCCGGTAGCCAGCGGCGTCCCTGTCCCAGGCGACCCCGTCCTTGCCGACCTGGTAGGGCGACGCCAGCCCCTCCCGCTCCGACAGCCGGATGCAGAAGTCGACGGCGTCGAACCAGGTCACCCCGGCCACGGGGAGATCCCGGGAGTCGTTGGTCCTCGGGTCCCCCATCACCCGCGCCCACTGGCCCTGGGTCACGGGAATCCGCCCGATGAAGTACGGGCGCCCGATGCGAACCTCGTGGAGTTCTTCGTCCGCGTCCCGGCCGACCTCGACCTCGGCGCTACCCATCCAGAACGATCCGGGCGCGATGGCCGTCATGGCCAGCGGGAGATCGCCGGTTTCGTCCGGTTCGAGGGGGTCCTCCTCGTCCAGGGTCGGTGAATCGTCTTCGCTCAGGTCGCCCGTGCCGCCGTCCCCGCCGCCGTCGTCCCCCTCCTGCCCGGCATCCGACGAGAACGGAGGGACGGGGACGTCGATGGCGGTTGCCGCCTCGGCGGGATCGTCGGAGACCGTCCCCTCCTCGAGGGTCGGGACCTCGTTCAGGGATTCCCCGGTCCGCAGTCCGCCCAGCAGATCGGCCAGCTTCAACTCGGAGAGGGAGACGTCCTCTAGCCGGAGCTTCTCGAGCCGGAGCTTCTCGAGCCGGCGCTTCTCGAGCCGGAGCTCCTCGAGCCGGGGCTCCGCCACCCGCTGCCGCTCCTCCACCAGATAACCCGGCGAGATGTCCTCACCCGGGGCGGGGAACAGGGTCTCCAGGTCCTCACCCGGCCGTGGGCCAGCCGGCGAGGCCGCGTCCACCAGGTAGGCGGGGGCATCGCCGTCGGTGTCGACCACCCGGCCGCGTTGCGCAGATCCGGGGCGGGGACCCGGCTCGGCAGCGACCCCGGATCCGGACCCGGGGGTCCGCTGGCCCGGCTCGGGGTCGGCCGCGCCCCCACGGATCATGTCCTCGTCGCTGGGGACCCGCAGGGCCAGCTCGGCCATCGGACCCGAGTCGTCCCCGCGCTCCTCCTCGTCGGGGTGATCCAGCGACAGCCGATGGTCGTCCGAGGCGTTCGCCGCGTCCATCCAGTCCCGCAGCCAGCCAGCCAGCTCGACCTGGCCGTGGAGGGGGGACAAAGCGGCGCGGACCTCCCGTCCCATCGCCGCCGCCGACGGGTGCCGGGCGCGCGGGTCGCGCTGGAGCGCCTTCCGCAGGATCGGCGCCAGCCCGGGGACCGCCTGCTCGACCTCGTCCAGCGGTCGCTCGACCTCCGCGCGGTCCACCTTGGACAGCACCCGGTAGAGGTGGGTGTCCTGGAACAACACCTGACCCGTGATCATCTCGACGCTCAGGGAGCCGAGGGCGAAGATGTCCGAGCGGGCGTCCAGCCGCAGCCCCCGCACCTGCTCGGGGCTCATGTAGATCGGCGTGCCGCGGGTGATGTTCTCGGCGCGGGTGTGGAACAGGTTGGTGGTCGCCTTGGCGACGCCGAAGTCGGTGATCTTGACCACGCCATCGTGGGACAGCATGACGTTGCCCGGCTTGATGTCCCGGTGGACCAGGTTCATGGGCTGGCCCTTCTCGTCCACGGCCCCGTGGGCGTAGGCCAGCCCGTCGCAGATCTGGACCAGCAGGCCCCCGATGACGGGCGCCGGCAGCGGCCCCCGGGTCCGCACCCGCGCAAGGATGTCGTGCAGCGAGTACCCGGCGACGTACTCCAGCGCCAGGTAGTAGGCCTCGTCGACCCGGTCGAACTCGTAGACCTCGACCAGGTTTCGGTGGTGGAGGTACCCGGAGACGCGGGCCTCGTTGATCAGCCGCTTGAGCACCCGCTCGCGGTCCACCACCGTCGACAGCACCTTCTTGATCGCCACCTCCTTGCGGAATCCCATGGCGCCCGACCGGACGGCCCGGTAGACGGCGGCCGTGGCTCCCCGGCCGACGATCTCGAGGAGCACGTACTTGCCGAACTGGAAGTGGATCTCGTCGCCCATTCTGTCCGATCCCGGCAGGGACGCGCCGAGCCGGCAGTATACCGGCGCGCCGCAGCGACAGTTAGCGGGTTCGGCGGCGGTGAGGGGGGCCACCCGTGCTAGGATTCCACCATCCTGGGAGCTCCGCTTGCTGGCCATCCCCCATCGGTCCGGCCTCGCCGTCGTGGGCGTGTTGTGCCTGTTGTTGCGGGCGGGTGGAGCCGCTGCCAGCGAAGCTCAGCCGCCCGCCACGGAGACGGCTCCGCCGCCCGACGAGACCACCGATGATCCGGTGGCGATGGAGGCCGCCTACCAGCTGCTGCGCCCGGTGACGGCCCTGGGCTGGACCTTCACCGCGGTGGGGCTGACCCTCATGGGTGTCGGGCTGGCGGCCCAGGGGAAGGTCGACCTGGGACCGCTACCCACCGTCGGTGGCGTACTGTTCATGTCCTCGTTGTTCGTCACCTCCGTGGTCGGATCTCAAGCCCTGCGACTGCTCCCCGTACGGTTTCGGGGACGCCCGGCGCGGATGGTGTCGACCGTGGCATTTGCCATCGGCATGGGGGCCCTGGTGGCCGACGCGATCCTTCGGCTGCTGGTTTTCGAGGTGATCGTCACCGATGCGCCGCTACCGCTGCCCCTGACGGTCACGCTGCAGGCGGTGGGCTTCGGCGGCCTGATCACGGCCTCTCTGACCGCCCAGGTCGACAACTCGGTGCTGCTGGGGCAGCTGGCCCGTGAGCGACGGGGCAACGGCGCGGCGAACGGCGTCGTGGCCAGCGTGATCCCGGCCCCGCTGCGGGGGGGCGGCGCCCTGCTCCTGATCGGACGGCTCTAGGCGGGCAGGCCGCCGCTGAACTCCATGATGAACGAGCGGGGGCGCGGCGTTCTTTCCATGGGCAGGCTTGCGGGGGGCTGGTATTGTCGCACCCCTGGGGGATCTGCGAAGGCGGTCGGAGCGTTGTGACCAACCGCCGGGGAGGACCCCGGGGAGGCATCCATGACCCGGTCTTGGACCCGCGTCGCGCTCGGCGTGGCGCTGCTGATTTTGGCGTCCGGTTGTCCGGACGAGAACCTCCAAATCTACGACACACCCCCGGAGGTCGCCATCCTGACCCCGGCCGACGGGGACCTGATCGAGGGCATCGAGACGGCGATCGAGTTCTCCGGTTCGGTCTTCGACCAGCAGGACTTGCTGGAGGAACTCCAGGTCGTGTGGACGTCGGACGCCGTCGAAGATCCACTGGCGGAGGGCTTCGCCGACGCGGCTGGCTTCACCGAGGTGGTCACGACCCTGCCCGAGGGCACCCACATCGTGACCCTGGAGGTCACCGACAGCTGGGGCTACTCCAACACCGACTTCATCACCCTCGACGTCGAGATCCCGGTCGATCCGGCGGTCGTGTTCATCGACGCACCCCAGCCGGCATTCGAATACTGGGACTACGAGTCGGTGCACTTCTCGGGCCGCGTGCAGGCTGCCGACGGCGACCTGGAGCTCGAGGTCAAGTGGATCTCCACCCTCGACGGGCCCCTGTACGTCGGCTCGTCCGACCCCCAGGGCATCACCCAGTTCGACGGATTCCTCAGCGCCGGACAGCACCAGATCCTGCTCATCGCCGGCGACAGCCTGGATCCGGCCGTCGGCGTCGGCGAGGCCTCGGTCGTGATCGAGGTCCAGGAATACCCCCAGGGCCAGCTGGATCAGGACGGCGACGGGTACTGCCCCGACGGCATGGACCTGGATGGCGACGGCCTGTGCGAGGGGGACGAGATCACCGGCCCCGGCACTGGCGATTGCAACGACTTCGACCCCCTGGTCTATCCCGGGGCGGAGGAGATCTGCGACGGCCAGGACACCGACTGCGACGGCCACACCGACGTCGACGAGCTGGATCAGGACGGCGACGGCCAGAACCCTTGTGGCGGCGACTGCGACGACGCCGACCCGATCAACTACACCGGCAACGCCGAGGTCTGCGACGGCCAGGACAACGACTGTGACGAGCTGATCGACGACGACGACCCGTCGGTCCAGGGCCAGCAGACCTGGTTCGAGGACGCGGACGGCGACGGCTTCGGCAACCCGCTGATCAGCTACACGGAGTGCTTCCAGCCCGCCGACACGGTGCCCAACCACGGGGACTGCGACGACAGCAACGCCGACACCTACCCGGGCAACCCGGAGGTCTGCGACGGGTACGACAACAACTGCAACGGCGTGATCGACGAGGGCTTCGACCAGGACGGTGACGGCTGGACGACCTGCGCCGGCGACTGCGACGACACGCTCAACGCCGTCCATCCCGGCGCCGCCGAGGTCTGCAACCAGTTCGACGAGGACTGCGATGGTTACATCAACGAGGACTTCGCCGACATCTACGAGATGTGGGAGGTGGACGCCAACTCCCCCGGCTACGAGCTCGACAGCATCTACCCGACCCTGACCCTCGGCGGCGGCCAGTGCAGCTTCACCATCACGCTGATCATCTTCCCGATCACGCTGAACCTGGAGCCGGGCTCGACCTCGGTCAGCGGCAGCTTCCACGCCCCGGACGACCAGCACGACATCTACGAGTTCGAGTCGACCCTGACGGGCAACGTGGCCGAGTGGGCCGCCTTCCTGGCCACCGGTCAGACCCTGCCCTACGCCTGCACCCAGGGCTCCATCGCCTTCAACGCCACCGATCCCATCGAGGTGACCGCCTACGTGGACGGCGTCGCCCACTCCGAACACGGCGCGAGCGGTGTGCTTACCTTCACCCTGAGCCTGTGGCAGCTGTTCGACGTGGACTACCGGATCGTGGTCCGCCCCCTGAGCAACTGGACCAACTGCAACTACAACTACACGCTCAACATGGAGATCCCGTAGCCCGCCGCCGGATCCGGAGCCGCCAGCCAGCCACGAACAGCACGGGGACCACGGTGGCGTGGGGTGTACCCGATCGATCAGGGCCCGCTCCAGGGTGATCACCGGATCGTCCGGGCAGAACAGGGCCTCGAACGGCGCGTCGAGGTCGACGCCGTCGGGCAGCGGGGCGTAGGTAGGGATCGCCGGTTCGGGCGCCAGGCCGTCCGGGGCCGCGGACGGTGCATCTTCGTGCTGGCAACCGGCGATCAGCGCGAGGGCGCTGGCGAAGGCCACAAAACGGGCCACGAGGAGGCGGGGCATGGCAACCTCCACCCTGGGAGCCGGCGCACGATACGCCCCGAGCGGGGGGAGTCGACCATGGTTTGCTGCGGACCGACGCGGCTTCTCCTATAATCCACAATTCGTGCTGGCACGGATCCGCGCCGGCCCGGGGAGATCAACATGCTGATTGTTCGTGGATTGCTCACTCTCTGCATCGTGTTCTGGCTCGGCTGTCCGGTGGCGCCGCCAGAGCAGCCCCCCCAGTCACAACCCGGTCCCCTGGCCGGCGGTGCCCCAACGGGCGGCTCAGCGGCCGCTCCCGCTCCGGACGACGGTGGTGCTCCGCCCGAGGGCGGTGCGCCCCCCGAGGGAGGCGCGCCCCCCGAGGGAGGCCCACCGGCCGATGGCCAGACGCCACCGGATGGTGGACCGCCCCCCGCAGGTGGCGACGAAGGTGCCCCGCCAGGAGGCGAAGAGGCCGCCGGATCCGAGACTGCCTACGACCTCGAGCCCGGTCAGGGTGTGATGCTGTCGGGCAAGGTCAGCTACGACGGCAGCCTGGAGGGCGACGTCCGGCTCGACATGATCAAGGAGGACTACCAGGGGTCTCCGATGCCGAGGGTGATGACCTCGGTGCTCGTCGGCGACGGCGGGTCGTGGGAGATCGAGGTGCCCAAGGGATTCGGCAAGGTCAACGTGGTGGCCTATCTGGATTCCGACGGCAACGGCCTCTCCCCCGGTGAGCCCATCGCCGCCAAGAACGGGGTCAACATCAAGAACGCCGCCGTCGGCGGCATCGACCTCAAGCTCTCCGACGATCCTTCCAGCCTGGAGATCCGCCTGCCGCCCCTCGAGGGTGGCGGCGCGCCGGGCGAGGCGCCCGCTCCCGACGCCGAATAGCCCCCTTCCCCTTCCCTCCCGAGACGGCATCCCCCCCAAAGCCACTGATCTACCCCCAGGTGGATCCCCACGTTCTTTTTCTTTTGGGAGACTGTCGATCCACGGCTAGAATAAAAGAGCAGGTTTATTACCAAGGAAAAAACAATGAGCAAGAAGATCACCATCATCGCGAGCTTCTACGGCGTCTCCGCCGGTATCCTGATCACCGTTCTGTTCGCCCTCTCCTCGATCGCGACGCCGGGGACCTCCAGGCCCGTCGGCATCGCCCTCGACGACGGGGACGCCGGGCGATCGATCCACTCGCTCACGGCCGTCGAGCGCGCGCCTTCGACCCCGGTCCATCGGGCGCCGCCTACCCCCGTCCGCAGTCCGGCGCCAGCCGAACCGCAGAAGCTGGCGAGCCTCGGGGCCATGCTGCCACCTTCCTCCCAGCTCACGCCCACGCCCCTGCCGGTCGACGAGCCGAAGTCGATGGTGGACGCAGCGGTATCCACCCAGCCCGTGCGGGCCGCCAAGGCGCCAGCACGGCCGTCGGCGCCCACCATCTCCGAGGACGACGTGGTCGGCGTGGTGCGGAAGAAGAAGGGGCGGGTCAAGGCCTGCTACGAGAAGGAACTCAAGAGCGAGCCCGATCTGATCGGGCTCGTCCAGGTGGGCTGGACGGTGACCTCGTCCGGGTCCGTCCGAAACGTGAAGGTCCTGGTCAACAGCACGGGCAACAAGGACATGGAGCAGTGCATCGAGCGCACCATCGGCGGCTGGAACTTCCCTTCCTCCGGCGCTAGCGTGGACATCGAGTATCCGTTCAAGTTCCGCCCCGCTTTCTAGCGCCCCCCCCTCCCCCGCCGACTGGTCATTCACCTCCCAGATCCTCATGATGAGGGCAGCTGAGGAGCATGGATGGGACTGTTCGGGCCCCGGGGCGACGGACGGCGGGTGGTGGTCACCGGGATGGGTCTGCGCAGCCCCATCGGCGCGACCCCGGACGCATTCGCCGAGTCGCTGCGCGAGCGCCGCTCCGGGATCGTCGCGATGCCCGAGTGGGCGGAGATCGACGGCATCGAGAGCCGAGTCGCCGGTGTCGTCCCCCCCGAGGACAGCCGATCGATCCCCCGGCGCCAGCGGCGCAGCATGGGGCGCACCTCGCTGCTCGCCACCCTCGCCGCCCGGGCCGCGATTGCTGCCGCTGGCCTCGACCGCGGCGAACTGGGCGGAGGCCGCTGTGGCGTCAGCGTGGCTGCCACCATCGGCTCGGCCGCCGCCACGGACGAGTTCTGTACCGAGATCGCGGCGAGCGGGTCGGTCCGGGGCCTGAGATCGACCACCTTTCTGCGGTTCATGGGTCACAGCCCGGCCGCCAACGTGGCGCTGTCGGCGGGGATCGCTGGTCGTTGCCTGTCCCCCACCTGCGCCTGCTCCAGCGGAACCCAGGCCATCGGACTGGCCGCCGAGGCCATCGCCACGGGGCTGCAGGATGTGATGGTGGCCGGAGGCGCCGAGGAGCTGCACCACACCGTGGCCGCGACCTTCGCCGCCGCGGGCGCCGCGTCCCTTCGACAGCGATCGGGATGGACTGGTGGTGGGCGAAGGAGCAGGCATCGTCGTCCTCGAGGAACGGGGTCGAGCGGCCGCCCGCGGTGCGAAGACCCGCAGCGCGGATCGCTGGGATTCCAGTCGCACCTGTCCGGCGTCATCCCCCCCCTTCGACGCAGCCGCCCTGCTGAGCCGGCGCGAGCGCAAGCCGATGGGGGAACCCGCCGTCTACGGGGCCGTCGCGGCACTGCGCGCGCTGGAACACGCGGGGCTCGATCGAGGCGCCCTCGACCGCCCCGAGTACGGCGTGATCGTGTCCAACGACTCGACCTGCGGAGCCGCAGTGGCCGTGGCCGAGGGAGTCCGAGCCGGGGGATCGACCTCGGGCCTCGGTTCCGGACACGTGATCCAGGTGATGGCGTCGTCCGTGGCCACGACCCTGTCCACCATGCTCGGCACCCGGGGCGCGTGCTGGTCGGTGGGGGCGGGCTGCGCGGGCGGCACACACGCCATCGGCCAGGCCGCCCAGATGGTCCGCGACGGCCAGCAGGACATGGTGCTGGTGGTCGGCGCTCAGGAGACCAGCTGGGTCACCGTCGCGAGCTTCGACGCCCTGGGGGCCTTCTCCCGTCGCACGGGTGCTCCGGAGGAGGCAAGCCGTCCCTTCGACGTGGAGCGCGACGGGCTGGTGCCCTCGGGGGGTGGCGCCTGTCTGGTGCTCGAATCCCTGGACCACGCGGGCGGCCGCGGGGCTCGCCAGCTCGCGCGGGTGCTGGGGTACGGCTACTCCAGCGACGGACGGCACATCACGTCGCCGTCGGGCGACGGCGCGATCCGGGCGATGCGAATGGCGCTGACCAGCGGGGCGACCGCAGCCGGCGAGGTGGACTACGTGAACGCACACGCGGCGTCGACGGTGGTCGGTGATGCCCATGAAGCCCGCTCACTGGTTGAGGTGTTCGGCCGCAATGGTGGGCCGGCCATCTCGAGCACCAAGTCCCTGACCGGCCACGAGTTCTGGATGGCGGGGGTCAGCGAGGCGCTGTACACCGTGCTGATGATGGACTCGGGTTTTGTGGCCGCGACCCGCAACCTGACCGAGGCGGACCCCACCGCCGACGGACTGGACCTGGTCCACCGAACGCGGGAGACCCGGCTCGACCGCTGCCTGAGCAACTCCTTCGGTCTCGGCGGCACCAACGCCTCGATTCTGCTCGGCCGCGCCGACGAATGAGCGGACCGCCACTTCGACGCGGGCTGGCCTCGGCGGCGGCCTGGGCCGCGGTCGCCGGGACGGCCGCCGTCGGAATCGGCGTGGTCCTGCCGCCCTACCTCGTCGCCCACCGCCTGGACCCGGATCGCACACTCCCCCACCGGGTGACGAACCTGCTGTAGGGCCGCGCCGTGCTCGGTCTGGCCCCCTGGTGGGATGTCCAGGTCCGGGGCCGGCGCCATCTCCCGAAGACGGGCGCATGTCTGCTGTGCGCGAACCACCAGTCGTTCGTCGACGTGCTGGCCCTTCACCGCCTCGGCATCGACTTCAAGTGGGTGCTCCACGACCGCTTCGAGAGGGTGCCGGTCCTCGCCTCGTGGATGCGCTGGTCAGGCTACGTGGCAGTCGACCCCGACGACCCTGTGTCCGCCCGGCAGATGCTCGCCGAGGTGGAACGATGGCTCGAACGCGGGATGCCGGTTGCCCTGTTCCCCGAAGGCACACGCAGCGCCGATGGCCAGGTCGCCCCGTTGAAGCGCGGACCGTTTCGGGCCGCCATCGCCACAGGCGTGCCGGTGATCCCGGTGGCCATCGACGGCACCCGTCCGGTGCTCCCGCGGGACCGCTGGCTGGCTGCCGAACCGCCGCCGTGGCGGATCCGCGTGCACGTGCTGCCGCCGCTGGCGACGAGCGCGGGAGAGAGCGCGCCGGAACTGGCCCGGGTCTGCGGGCGCGCTCTACGAGAGGAACTCACGAGCATGCGCGCGGGATCGTGCGCGGGGTGCAACCAGGCGGGGTAAACCAGGTAGGATAGGCGCCCGCAGGAGAGCCGATGCACATCGCCATACTCTGTCCGCTCACGACCACCATCGCGCCGGAGGTGACGACCTCTCCGACCGCGTTGCTGAGCCGGCTGGCCGATGGGTTGGTCGAACGAGGCCATCGGGTGACCCTGTTCGCAACTGGAGACTCCGTGACCTCGGCGCAGCTGTCCGCTGTCTGCCCGCGCGCCGCCGCCCGCTGCCCGGAGCTCGCGCCGTCCCAGTGGGAACAGCTGCACGCGGTCGAAGCGTTCCGCCGAGGCCGGGAATTTGACCTGATCCACAGCCACGTGGACGCGGGAATCCTGCCGCTGGCCACCCTCTGCGACACCCCCGTCGTGGCCACCATCCACCGCATCGGGCATCCCAGCGAGCTGGAGATCTACCGCCGGATGGCGGGCCGGGCGACCTATGTGGCGGGCGGAGACGATGACCAGGTCCAGGGTTTGCACATCGAGGCCACCGTGGCCGACGACGACCTGATCGGAGGACACGAGCGCCTGTACCAGCGGATCCTCGATGGGCGAGAGAATCACCGTCCGTGGGGCTACTACGAGGTCCTCGAGGACCGGCCCCTGCACAAGGTCAAGCGCATCGTGGTCCACCCTGGCCAGCGGCTGAGCCTGCAGATGCACCACCGCCGCGCCGAGCACTGGCTGGTGATCGGCGGCGTGGGACTGGTCACCCGCGACGACGACGAGATCCTCGTGTCCAGCGGCGAGGCGATCGACATCCCCCGTGGAGCCCGCCACCGCATCCGCAACCCAGGCGACGAGCCCTGCGTGTTCATCGAGGTCCAGACCGGGGACTACTTCGGCGAGGACGACATCATTCGGTTCGAAGACGACTACGGGCGGGCGGGCTGAGCCCCCCGGGGAGAGACCCCATGGAATCCACCCTCGATCCCCGTCGCGATCTCGCCGTGGTCATCATGGCGGGCGGATCGGGGACGCGCTTCTGGCCGCTGAGCACGGATCGCCGGCCCAAGCAGTTCCTCCACCTGTTCGGCGAACGATCGATGATCCAGCTGACCTGGGACCGGCTGAGCGATCTGGTGCCCCGGGAGCGGGTGTTGGTGCTGACCAATGCTCGCTACGTGCCACTGGTACGCGAGCAGCTCCCGGAGCTTCCGGTCGAGAACGTGATCGGTGAGCCGATGGCGCGGGACACGGCCGGGGCGGTGGCGCTGGCCACGGCCATTTGCCGCGCCCGCTTCGGCGATCCGGTGATGACGGTGCTGACCGCGGACCATCTGATCCAGCCGGTGCAGGAGTTCCACGACACCCTGCTCTCCGCCGCCCGCGGCGCCCGGGACAGCGGTGCGCTGTACACCTTCGGCATCGCGCCGACCTTCCCCGCCACGGGCTACGGCTACCTGGAGGCGGGCGACCCGATCGACGACGGCGAACTGGCGGACCACTTCTCGCTGGTCGGCTTCCGCGAGAAGCCCGACCTTGCCACGGCCCTCGAGTTCATCAAGGCACGCCGATACAGCTGGAACAGCGGCATGTTCGTCTGGAAGACATCGGCGATCCACGAGGCCCTGAGCCGCTTTCTCCCGGATCACGCGGCGATCGTCGAGACCCTGGCGGCGGCCGACCTCGGCGCAGACTGGGAGCAGGTGCTCCACGCGACGTTCGAGCCCCTCCCCAAGATCTCCATCGACTACGGCGTCATGGAGAAGGCCGACCGGGTGCGAATGGTCCGCGCCGCCTTCGAGTGGAGCGACGTGGGCGACTGGTTGGCGCTGGAGAAGTTCCACGAACCGGACGGTGACGGCAACCGCGGGCCGGGCCGCATCCACGCTCTCGGAGCGTCCACCAACGCCGTGTTCTGCGAGGACACCGACGAGACCGTGGCCCTGGTGGGAGTCCGCGACCTGATCGTCGTGCGCGCCGGCAACCGGACCCTGGTGGCCCACCGCACCGCGACCGAGCAGGTCAAGGGACTGGTGGCCCGGCTGCGGACAGAGGGAGAGGACTGAACCGACGCCGCCGCCTCGTTGGCCCAAACCCCCGAAAGAGGTTAGCCTGGATCGATCGGACAGGAGGAAACCCATGCGTACACTGCCACTGATCGCGCTTCTCGGGGCCCTGATCCTCGCGCTCGGCTGCCCCGTCGACGACGACGACTTCGCGGCCGACGACGACGCCACCGACGACGACGACGCCACCGACGACGACGATGACGCCACCGACGATGACGACGACTCCACCGGGGACGACGACTCCACCGGAGACGACGACGACAGCACGGCGGGCGTCGACGAGGACGGCGATGGGTTCACGGTGGCGGACGGCGATTGCGACGACCTGGATCCCGACACCTACCCCGGCGCCCAGGAGCTGTGTGACGGCATCGACAACGACTGCGACGGCGCGTTACCCGCCCTCGAGCTGGACGACGACGCCGACGGCTATTCGGCCTGCGCGGGGGACTGCGACGACACCGACCCGACCCTGGATCCCGCCGACGCCGACGCGGACGGCGCATCCACCTGCGACGGAGACTGTGACGACGCCGACCCGCTGCTGAACCTCACGGACGCCGACGGCGACGGTTGGTCGAGTTGCGGCGGAGACTGCGACGAAGCCAACGACGCGGTCTATCCGGACGCCGTCGAGACCTGCAACGGGATCGACGACGACTGCGACGGATTGCTCGCGCCCGACGAGGGTGACGACGACCTGGACGGGGCCCTGGCCTGCGACGACTGCGACGACACCGATTCGCAACTGAACCTCGACGACTCCGACATGGACGGCTTCACCACCTGCGACGGCGACTGCGACGACGAGGACCAGACCATGGTCCCGGTGGACCTGGATGGTGACGGGCTGAATCCCTGCGACGGCGACTGCGACGAGACCAACGTCGACGTCTACACCGGCGCCCCGCTGTTCTGCGACGGCGTACTGGACAACGACTGCGATGGCGCCGATGACGCCAACGAGTTGGACGCCGACGGCGATGGCACCACCGAGTGCGACGGGGACTGCGACGACACCGACCCGGCGCTGAACGTGGACGACGCGGACGGCGACGGGATCTCCACCTGTCAGGGCGACTGCGACGACGCGGACCCGGCCGTGGGACCGGATGACGGCGACGGCGACGGGTGGTCCCTGTGCACCGGGGACTGCGACGACGCGAACCCGGACATCCATCCGGGAGCGGCGGATGTCTGCGACGGCGTCGACGACAACGACTGCGACGGGGTCACCGATCCATCCGAGGTCGACGACGACGGCGACGGCACAACCGAGTGCGGCGGCGACTGTGACGATGCCGACCCGGCCCTGAACCAGGACGACGCGGACGGGGATGGGGTCTCCTCCTGCGACGGGGACTGCGACGACGGCGACCCGGCGGTGGGACCGAACGACAACGACGGCGACGGCGTCGGTGGTTGTGACGGGGATTGCGACGACGACAACGCGGCGGTCTATCCCGGCGCGCCCGACGTCTGCGACGGCGTCGATGACAACGACTGCGACGGCAACGCAGATCACCAGGAGGCCGACGGCGACGGCGACGGCGCGAGCCTCTGCGAGGGCGACTGCAACGACGCCGACCCGTCCCTCAATCCGACCGACGACGACGGTGATGGGTTCTCGACCTGTACCGGGGACTGCGACGGCGGCAACGCGGACGTGTATCCCGGCGCCCCGGATGTCTGTGACGCAGAGGTGGACAACGACTGCGACGGCGTGCCCGATCCCCAGGAGGTGGATGACGACGGCGACGGCGCGTCCGAGTGCGAGGGGGACTGCGACGATGGCGATCCCGCCGCCAACCTGGACGACGGCGACGGCGACGGCGTGTCCCCCTGTGACGGCGACTGCGACGACGGCGACGCCACGGTCTTCCCCGGGGCCCCCGACATCTGCGACGGCATCGGCGACAACGACTGTGACGGCGTGACGGATCCGGGCGAGGACGACGCCGACGGCGATGGCCTGACCCCCTGCGACGACGACTGCGACGACGGCGACGCCGACACCTACCCCGGAGCCGACGAGCTCTGCGATGGGTTCGACCGCGACTGCGACGGCGTCTTGACCGACGGCTGTATGAGCTGTGACGAGATCCTCGGCGCCGGGCTGGACGCGGGTGATGGGGACTACGAGGTGGACCTGGACGGCCCCGGCGGGGACGACCCCCTCGACCTGACCTGCGACATGACCACCGACGGCGGCGGCTGGACCCTGGTCCAGCGCAGCACCGACGACTGGGGTGACACGGGGCTGCTGACCACGGACTACGCGTCCTTCTACGCCAGCCACGCCGGCGCGCTGACCGGGGCCTACCGGCTGGCCGGCGAGTTCTGGTCCCAGGTCGGAGCCAGCGGAGACCTGCTGCTGACGGTGAATCCGCGGCTCTCCGACGGATCCGCCTGCGACGGCGACCTCTACTACACGGCCAGCACGCTGGCGCTGGATATCCCGGCCGGCGGACCCGCGACGGCCAGCGGCTACAGTCAGGCGGTCACGATCCTGTCCAGCGGTTCGTTCTCGACCACCGACACCGGACCCGCCACCAACTGCGTCACCTTGCAGGGCGCCACGCCCTGGTTCCTCTCCAACTGCTGCGACACCTGCCCGACCTACGGCGGCAACTACTACAACCCACCCTCGCCGATGGTCCGCTATCTGGACACCGACGCCGACATCTTCGGAAACCTGGCCGCCGATGTCTGCGACGGCTTGCTGGACCAGACAAACGGCTACGAGGGTGCTACGGCGATGGAGTTCTACCTGCGCTGATGTTCCGCCGGCACAAGCCGGCGTTCTTCGCTACCATGGCCCCCCTCTGGAGGACCCATGACTCATCAGAACATCAGCGAGGGACTCGTTGTCGGCATCCACTATACGCTCAAGAACGACGGCGGCGAAGTGCTCGATACCAGCGAGGAGCGTGAGCCCCTCGAGTACCTCCACGGCGCCCACAACATCGTTCCCGGCCTGGAGAAGGCCCTGACCGACATGGCCATCGGCGACGAGTTCGACGTTGTCATCGAGCCCGAGGACGGCTACGGCACCCGCCAGGAGGATGCCACCGAGACCCTCGACAAGGACCGGCTCCCCGAGGACATGCTCGTCTTCCCCGGGATGCAGCTCACCGCCCAGGACCAGGACGGCCAGATCTACGCCATGTGGGTCAGCGAAGTGGGCGACAAGGAGATCACCGTCGACTTCAACCACCCGCTGGCGGGTGAGCGGCTTCATTTCGCCGGCCGGATCATCTCGTTGCGCGACGCGTCCGACGAGGAGAAGACCCACGGCCACGTCCACGGCCCGGGCCACGCCCACGAATAGCCCGGCTGGATTCAGCCCGGCGGCGGCAGCGCGTGGGGTCGCTCACTCGGCCCCGGGAACACCAACTCCAGATCCTCCACCAGCAATCGTGTAGGCGCGATCAGGACCGTCGGCAGTCCCGCGTCCCCCTCGACCTTGCCCGAGACCGACCAGGCGTCCAGGTAGGGGTGCACCTGCTGGCCACCTCCGGCCGCCACGATGTCGCGCAGGGTCCGTCGGTCGCTGGCAGAGAACTGCAAGCTCAGGGCCGGCTGTTCGCTCCCATCGTCGGCGAGCCAGACGGCGTCGGTGGGGCGCGGCAGGCTGCCCGCCTTGCCCGCCTGCAAGCCCCGGACGACCAGGATCCGGTCCAGACCCGCGCCCTTCATGGTCCGCGCGACCTGTCGCTGGAAGGCGCCCGTGCTCACGTTGCGATCCGCGCGTACCTCCCACACGGAGAGGCGCGCCGCCCAGTCCCCCGTGAGCAGCCCGCGCGCGTGCCCGTTGCTACCGATCCGCTCCGCCCGCGGGACGCGCGTCAACAGCAGATCGCGCACGTAGCCGTCATCGACCAGGTTCACCGGCTGGGCGGAGACCCCCTCCAGGTCGAAGCGAAAACCGCCGGGCAATCCGTCCACATCCCGCCCCGGGTCGTCCACGACGCTCCAGCCAGCGGGCATCAACCGCCGGCCGATCCGGGGTCCTTGCCGGGTCTGCTGCTGGTAGGTCCGGCCAGCCTGGGGGGGCGGTGGAGTCCCACAGACCTCCGGAGTCGCCAGGTATCGGACCAGGTCTGCCGCTGCGGCGCCCTCGAACACGACCGGGCCCTCGTAATACTCGACCGGCTCGCTGACCGACCGGGCCACCACCGAGTGGCCCATGGCCTCCACCTCGTCGGCGATCACTTCCAGTGTCGGGAACTCGGCCGCCGTCCGCGCGACCCACTGGCGACGGTCGTAGACCTGGACGCCGTCCTCCCGCAGCAGGTCGGCCCAGGCGTAGATCACGGCGTACCCGTCGGGCTGCGCCAGCCGAGTCCCGTCCGAGGTGACCAGATAGTAACGGCCGTCGATGGCGCGGGCCCGTACCTCCCCATGACGCAACCCGTCGATGTCCCGCAGGCGAGCCGACGCCTCGATGGCGATGTTTCGCAGCGTGTCCCGGTCCACGGGCTCGTAGGGCGTGAGATCCACCGCAGTCACCGGCTCCGCTGGGCTCCAGTCGGGGGGGGCCTCGTCACCACCGAGGGCAGCCCGGGCTCCGGTCTTGACGCGCCAGCGCTTGACGGCGGCCTTGTAGCTGCCGTCCGTGGAGATCCACAGATCGCGCTCGATGGCCAGCGGCACGTCCTCGATCACCAGAGACGGCCCGCGGACCGCCCTGGACAGACGATCCCTGGATGTGAAGCGGGTGGAGTTCAGCGCGTCGTCGCCGACCACCACCTCGACGCGCCCGGGACGAGCCGGGTGCCCTGACTCACTCACCAGCGAGCCGAACATGGCCACGGCCCGGTAGGAGTCGTTCTCGTAGACCGCGAACACCGCGCGCTGGGGCGTCGCGCCCTCCTCGATGGCCAGCTCCTCGACCGAGCGATCGGCCCATCTCGTCAGCGCGTCCAGCAACACGTCGCTCTGCTGGGCCCCGGCCGGCAGGGCCTGGACCAGGGTCAGCGCCGCCGCCCCGAGCATCGATGGCCGGCTCATGGCTCCACCCCCTCGGCCACGGGCGGTGGCAACAGCGGCGGAGTCTGCTGGCCCCTGGGTTTCCGCTGGGTCTCCACCTCGCCCACCAGCAGGGAGGGTGCGATGGCCGACACGGGCACCCAGCCGCTCTCGGCGCCGCACGAACCGTTGAAGACCTCGGGACGATCCCCCGCCAGCTCGATCCGCCCGAAGGTGACCAGCGGGGTTCCGATCAGGTCGAGCCCCCGCACCAGCTCGTCCGGGCGGCCATCGACGTACACCCGGTAGCCGACCACCACCTTGACGTCGAACGCGTTGGGCATCCGCCGGCCAGTGAGGGTGAAACCGCCGCTGATGTCGTCCACCAGCAGGCCGTACTCCAGGCCCGCGTCCGCCACCCGCTCCCGCAGCTCCCGGCGAAGTCCGGCGTCGTCCACCGTCGAGGTTGCCTCGACGATCAGGTTGCCCTGCCGCGAGACGGCGTCACGCCCCCGCTGGCGGCGGCCGTGGCCGTTGCTCCGCTCGCCCTGTCGAACGGGAGAGCGGCTCTGCAAGAAGTCCATCAGGACCCCGTCCTGAACCAGCGCCACCCGGCGGGCACGCTCACCCTGGCTGTCGAACGCGTAGTGTCCGCGCAGGTCCTGGCCAGCCGCGCGGACCAGACCCGGGTCGTCGACCACGGACAGGAACCCGGGCAGGATCGGCTGCCCCACCATCTCCCGGAACGTCTGGGCGTCGTCGACCCGCTTGAGCCGGTGCCCCTCCAGACGGTGACCGAGGATCTCGTGGAAGAACACCGCCGCCGCACGACCGGAGAGGATCGCCGGACCGGTGTAGGGGTCTTGTGGCGGTGCCTCCCGTAGCTGCGCCAGCAGCGACTCGAGCTCCCGGATCCGTGCGAGGACCTCTTCGTCCGCCGGTAGGCCGGCGACGTCGGCCGCGTCCCAGCTGTGGCTCAGCGCGAGTTCCTCACCGTCCTCGGCCATGGTGTCCACGTGGACGAGGAGCCGCAGGTAGCAGCGTCCGTGGCGCAGGCGCGTTCCCTCCGAGCTCACGAACCGGTGGGTCACCGCCTCGGCGCTCAGCTTGACCGAACCGTCGTGGACCACGGTGCTGCTGGCCAGCAGAGCCGACGCGCGCCGAACCGTCTCCTCCCAGCGCTCCAGGTCCAGGTCCAGGCTCGCCGCCTGGCCGATGTCCACGATGGGCTCGGTCGCGGCCAGATCGTCGGCGGGCTCCTCCTCCACGAGCACCTGCTGGTCGCTCTCCACCTTGGCCCAGCGCTCCTGGGCCTCGACGAGGCGGGCATCGACTTCTCGCCAGATCCCGCGCCGGAGCACGTCCACGTCGTCGGAGATCACCAGGGCGCGGCCATGCCCCCGCCGCCGGTCCTGGCCGGAACGCAAGGGGTGGGTCGAGTCCAGCTGCGGACCACCCACCCGCACGTCCACGTCCACCCATCGGCCGCGCTTGGGCGCGTAGCCCTGCAGCGCGCCCTCCTCGGCGGAGATCTGGACCGACTCGGTCTCGGTGACCTCCGCCGCCAGGAAGTAGGGTGCGGGGTCGGTGGTCACCGCTTCACCCATCGCCCGCCCGATCTCCAGGACCAGCGCGCGGAGGACGGGATCGTCGGTTTCGGCCCCCGGCGCGGCCGCCGCGCTCGCGGTGAACAGACTCAGGACGAGCGCCGCCAGTGCGGGCCAGCCTCGGCTCAGTTGCGACATCGCGGCAGCTCCCATCTTCTGTCTCGATCCGGGTGGGGTCCAGATGATAGCGGATCGGGGGGTCGGGCGACCGGCTTGCGGCGCGCACCGAGAGGGCGCATTTGTCTCCGAATTGGGGTAGCATGTTCGGGTTCTCACCGGGATATTCCGGGGCTCTAGCAGGGCGGATCCTGACGACATGAGCGACATCAAGCAAAGTATCGATTCCGACGAGCGCAGGGGCCATACGCGAAAGCGGGTGACCGTCAAGGTCGGCCTGCGGAGCGAACACGGCTTCTGGGCGGGGTTCACCGAGGACATCAGCGAGGGGGGGATCTTCGTCGCCACCTCGGCTCCGTTCGAGCTCGGCGAGAAGGTCACGGTCAACCTGATGCTCGGCAAGCAGCTGGGCCAGGTGCCGGTGCGCTGCGTGGTCTGCTGGATCCGCCCCGACACGGGCGGGGGCCTACCACCGGGCATGGGATTGCGCTTCATCGACCTGGACGGCGACGCCGCCGAACAGGTCCGCAAGTACGTGGAATCCGGGCGCCTTGAGATCCTGTTCTGGGAAGACTGATCTCCCCCTCCCCTACCCCGTGATCCGCAACGTCGCCGGGTGCCCGGCGACCGGCCAGACGCTATACTTGTGGCCGATGCGCCGGGGCTCCATTGCCATCCTTATTGTCGTCTTGTTGCTCGTCGTGGCGGGCCTGCTGTTGCTGCGCGCCCGCGGCCGGGCGGCGAACGCGCCCGGGGTGCCCGGAGATGGCGCGGAGGCAGCGATCGAGCACGTGAACGCCGGCTCGAGTTCCACCTCCCGGCCGCGGACAGGGGGCGGACGCCGCGCCAGCCGTGGCGCGACCGATGGCGACCAGGGCGACGGCGCCTCCGCCAGGGAGCGAGCGGGGGTCACCGTCGACGTGGTTGGTGGAGGACAGGTCGCCGACGGCAGCGACGGAGTGTCCGGTGATCCGGACGAAGGCCTCGTCGATCCGGAGACCGAACTGCCGATGGCTTACCTCGGCGCCAGCCTGGGCATCGACACCTCGATGGACGACAACTGGACCGTCGAAGACGAGGCGGCCCAGTGGTTCGATCCCCTCGAGTCGGACTTCCAGGCCGCGCGTCCGCTGAACCCCGACAGCTATCGAACGGTCCTGCGCGACCATCACGAGACCGCCACCAACATCTTCAAACGTTCGGCCGAGATCGGTGATGAGCTGGGGCCGGACACCGGAATCGAATTCCTCGAGGCCTACAACGAGCTGGTCGAGGACTACCGTCAGGAGGCCTACGGCCCGCCCTGAATGCCGCAGGCCGCCGCCCCGCCGGGGAGGAGTCAGGATCGTGGAGCAGATCGTGATGGTCGAACTTCGGCGGTTGGCCGCCGCGTCGTGCGCGTGCTGGCTGGCCCTCGCCATCCCCTCGACGGCCGCCGCCCAGGAGTGGGTGGAGACCTACAGCTACGACTTCGGATCCGTACAGGTCGATTCGTTCTCCGGAGTCGATGGCTGGATCGCCGGCTGGGACGAGGACCCCTGGACCACCAACGCCTACCCCGAGGAGGTCAATCCGATAACGGACGAGGGCGGCGGCCACTGGTCCGAGTCTTCGGCCACCGCCAACCATCTGATCCAGACGGACGCCGGCAGCTGGGCCGATGCGGCGTTCGAGGCCCAGGTGGCGATCTACGACAACGACACCCTCGGACTGGTCCTGCGCAAGTCGGACGACGCGACCTTCTACCTGTTCTTCATGACCACCGACTGGGCCCCCGCGTTGGGCGGAGGCGGGGACGCCGTGGCCCTGTACGGCTCCTACCTGTACCGCGTCGAGAGCGGAATCGCCGAACTCGCCGCGGCCAACGAGCACGCCCCCTACGTCCAGGATCAAGGACAGGTGGACTACCAGCGGCTACGGCTCGAGGCGGTCGGCGGAACGGTCACCGCCTACTACTCCGACCAGCAATCCGGAAACTGGTCTGTGGCCGAGGTGGTACTGGAGTTCACCGACGACGACCCGCTCCCCGCCGGAGCGTTCGGGCTCTACGCCTACGAGATGGGCAGCTACTCGGCGCTGGTGGGGTTCAGGGCTCCGGTGCTCCAGCTCCTCGACGGGGACGGCGACGGCTGGGTCAACGACGAGGACTGCCAGCCCGACGACGCGGCGTCCAACCCCGACGCAGACGAGATCTGCGACGACGGTGCCGACAACGACTGCGACGGGGCCATCGACGACGCGGATACGGACTGCGGTGGCGACGACGACGACGACACGGCGGACGACGATGACGACGACGACGACGACGACGACACGGCGGGCGACGACGACACCGCGGGCGATGACGACGCCGCGGACGACGATGACGATGACGGCGGAATCGTGCTGGTCGGCTCCGACGACGACTGTGCCTGCCGCCTGGACCGGAGCCCAGGAGGGGCGAACCCACTGGTGATGACCGGGCTGGCTCTGGTGGCCCTGATACGGCGACGTCGCCCATGACCGCAGCGGACGCCAGCGCGGCCCTCGATCGGTTCGAAGACGCGTACGAACCCATCCGGCGAAATCACGCGCTGGCCCTCTGGCGGCTTGCCACCAGGGGGGACACCGCCGCCGCCCGCGAGGTCACCGAGCTGGAGCGGCGGTCAGCCGATCTGCTCTCCGACCCCGAACGATTCGCCACCGTCGAAGCGGCGCTGGACGGGAGCGACCCCACCTCCCTGGAGGGCAGGCGCGTCCGGCTCTATCGCCGCCAGGCGCTGTTGCATCAGGTCCCGGCGTCCCTGCGCGAGGAGCTGATCCAGCTCGGGGTCGAGATCGAACAGGTCTACGGCACCTTCCGGGCCACTTTCGAGGGCGGGCCAGTCAACGACGGACTGCTGGACCAGGTCCTGCGAGAGGAGCCACGGGAGGCGAGGCGGCGGGAGGCCTGGCTGGCGACCCGGCAGGTGGGCGATGAGGTCGCCGACCGGGTACGGAAGCTGGCCCGCCTCCGAAACCGCCAGGCCCACCACCTGGGCTTTCCCACCTTCCACGAACTGGCCCTCGACGCGGCGGAGCTCGATCCGGACTGGCTGATGGAGCTGCTCGGTGAGCTGGAGCGACGCTCGACCCCGGTCTACGCGCAGATCAAGCGTGAACTGGACTCCGACCTGCAGCGCCAGTTCGGCCGCGACGACCTGCAGCCATGGCACTACCCGGAACGTTTCCTCCAGCATCTGCCCCCGGACGAGCACACCGCATCCCTCGATCGGCACTTCCCGGTCCAGCGGATCGAGGCCATCGCCCACTCCTACTTCGCGGACCTGGGTCTGCCCATCGACGACCTCTGGGAGGCCAGCGACATGCTGCCCCGGAAGGGCAAGAACCAGCACGCGTTCTCTCTGCCCGTGGAGGTCCCCGGAGACGTCCGCGTACTGTGCAACCTCGTGCTGGGGACACGCTGGATGTCGACGGCGCTGCACGAGTTCGGCCATGCGCTGTACGACCGTCACGTGGAGCCGGCCCTGCCCCTGATGATGCGCGGTGCCGCCCACTCGCTGGTCACCGAGGGCGTCGCGATGTTCTTCGGCCGGCTGGTCTACGAGCCACGCTGGCTGGACGCCGTGGCGGGCGTGCCGCCGGGACTCGCGGAGGCCTCGGCGGCGACCCTGCGCACCAACCAGATCCTCTTCCTGCGCTGGGCGATGGTGGTCGTCCATTTCGAGCGGGCGCTGTATGCCGGCCCCGACGGGGATCTGGACGCGGTCTGGTGGGATCTCGTCGAACGATTCCAGGGGCTGCGCCGGCCGGAGGGCCACACCTGTGCCGACTGGGCCGCCAAGATCCACGTGGCCTGCTACCCGGTCTACTACCAGAACTACGTGCTGGGTGAGCTGGTCGCTTCCCAGCTCCACGGAGCCCTCTCCCAACGTCTCGGACACAGCGGGGATCAGGCGGGGGCGCTCCTCGCCGGCAGGCCAGTCGGCGGATTCTTCCGGGAGCTGTTCGCGGCCGGGGCGCGACACCACTGGGAGGAGACCCTCCGCCAGATCACCGGCTCGGCGTTGTCCGCCGGGCCCTACCTCCGGCGTTTCGTGGGGGAGCCGTGACACCGATCCTCGCCCTGCTCGCAGTCGACTGGCTGGCCCTCGTGGTCGGCTTCAACGTTGTCGCCGTTCTGCTGTGGTTCCTCCTCGGCGCCCTGAAGCGAGGTCACCGCACGAGCATCCTGCGGGTGAAGATCGCCATCGAGGAGATCCGCCAATCGTACGCGGACGACGAGGATCTCACCCGCGGCCTGGACGAGGTTCTGGGCCACCTGCAAGAAGCGGAGGACGCGGGTCCCTTGCGGGGCCGAGGCGCCCTCAGCGCTGCCCACGGCGCCATGGCAGCGCTCGTCGCCCGCGCCCAGGAGGAGGCCAACGAGCTGGACGAAGAGGGTCGGGGCTCCGAAAAATAGCTTTTACATCCTCTGGTAGCCAGGGCTGTCCTATCCCCGTGCCTCGGAGCGGTCACGAGGGGAGGTGGGATGGAACACTGGCTTTCCGATCCGCCTGTTCGGGCTCAGGGCGGGGGGCCGGCCAGGAGCAGCCGCGCCTCCGCGGCGCTGGCGCAGCAACGGGCGCCTGTCTGGGCGGTCCGGTAGCTCGGATCCGCCTCCGCGCGGGTATCGCAAGCTCCGAACCCGGCGGTGGCGATCCATCCACCACCCAGCAACACGCCGCCGTCCGTGTCCGTCGCCACCCACTCCCACAGGTTGCCCGACAGATCGAGGACCCCTTGCGGCGAGGCGCAATCCGGGAAGCTGCCCGAGGCCGCCCGCCGATCCCCCATGCCCGCCTCTCCCTTGAGCAGGTTGCAGGCGTCCGTCGCCAGGGTCTCTCCGTAGGGCCAACGCCGCCGGGCGATCCCGCCGCAGGCCTCGACCCACTCGGACTCCCTGCACAGGTGCTTCCCCACCCCGGCGCAGGCCGCGGTCGCGGCGGGCAGATCCAGCTGCCAGGCCGGCAGGGTGCCCGCCCGGTTGGGATACTCGTGACGATCGACGCAGCCCTCCCCAACCGGCGCCATGTCCTCCGGACAGGCCACGGACGGGGAGCCCGGGAGCGGATCGGCCGCGGGAAGCGAGCCGCGGCAGCAACGGAAACCCACGTCGGGGAAGGCCGCGTCCTGGGGCGCCGCGGTGTACCCCAGGTGGGGTCGGCAGACGCCATCCATCGCATCGGCGAACCACGAGCCACCACGCACCTCTCGCAGGGCGGCGTCGCCTGCGAACAATCCCTCCGGGCGCGCCATCTCCGATCCCGTCCACTCCCAGGCGCCGCCCACGAGGTCCGCCGCTCCTTCCGGGGTCAGGCAACCCGAAAACGTCCCGGCCGGAACCGGGTCATCCACCTGGACTGCACAGCTGGCGGGCTGGAACGTGTCGCCGTAGGGATAGGGGCGGCCCGCGAGACCGGCGCAGGCCCGCTCCCACTCCGCCACCGTACACAGTCGCTTCCCGGCCTGGCCGCACAGCTCGCTGGCCTCGGTCCACGGGATCCCCACCAGCGGACGTTCGCCCGGCCGGTTGGGATACTCGTGGCGGTCGACGAACAGCCCCGTGGCGATCTCGACCTCGTCGTCCGCCCGGTACGGCCCCCCGGACGCGCCGACCCGCGCGGCGGCCATCCGAGCACGGGTGTCGACCGCCAGGTCGTCCGCCGTCAGCTCCGCCGCGGTGGGCGCGTCCTCGCTCCAGCAGCAGCGGAATCCCGCCGAGAAGATCGCCTCACGGGTGTCGAGGCGGTAGTGGGGCTGGCGGGAGTAGCGGCCGTCGCAGGTGGCGTACCACGAAGCGGTGAACGAAGCGCCCCCCTCCAGGGCGCCCTCCCCCCCTTGCCAGTTGCTGAGTACCCACTCCTCGACGTTGCCGACCAAGTCGTGGACACCCTCGGGTGTCGCACAGCGGTCGTAGGAGCCGGCCGCGGCCAGGACCTCGGCCTCGTTGGGCATCCCCGAGTGTCCCGACTCCGGCCGCACGCCGGCGAAACAGCGGCCATCTTCGTAGCTGTCGCCATAGCCATACCGGCGATCCCCCTCCGGACCGGAGCAGGCGCGACGCCACTCGGCGTCGGTGCACAACCGCTTGCCTTCGGCGGCGCAGGCCTCGGCGGCCCCCTGGAGTGTCGTCTCGTGACGTGGGATCTCGCCGGCCCGGTTGGGGTACTCGAAGCGGTCGATGTGGAAACCACCGTCGTCACCCGCGATCTGGACCATGCCCGGGCGCTCGCCGCCCCCCCCGCAGCCCGAAGGGCCAGCGGCAAGAACGATCGCGATCGCGGGCAACCACAAGGGTTTGAAGACCAGGCGGTTCATCGAGAGGATCCTACAACCGGACGCGCCCCCGCGCCGCGCTTGACCCCCCCGTCGCGGCCCACCTACGATGATTTCCGCCAGCAGACCGCAGGGTTAGCAACAAAATCCGGCGCCATCGGGCGCGGACGGGTGGACGGTGAATCGGTGAAGGCGACGGGTCCGCAGCAGTTGGCGCTGGGTTTGGCGCTGCTGGTCGCACCGGGAATGCCCGCGGGCGCCCAGGATGAGGGCGATGGCCCCCGCGGCTTCCTGCTGGAGCTGACCTCACCGGCCGCGCCCATCGGCAGTCCGCCGGTCGTCACGCTGACCGCCGCTGGCGGAGACGACCTCGAGTTGCGCCCGCGGGACGACGGAGTCCCCCCGGACGCCACCGGGGGCGACGAGATCTACACGGCCCACATCCCCTCGTTCTCCGGCGCCAGCGTCTCCCTCGCGATCATCGCCGGCGACAGCCAGTGGAGCACGTCGATCGCGCTGGATTCCACGCAGCCCTTCTCGCGCGTGACCGTCCAGCTGTCCCCGGACGGCACGGCCGAGGCGACCCTCATCACCGGTGGGCCCGATGGACAGGCGCCACCGGCCGGGGGTGGCGATCCCGGTCCGGGTGGAGGGGGCGACCCCGGGCCCGGCGGGGGCAGCGATCCGATCCCCGGCGGGGGCGACGATTCCCGTCCCGATCCGATCCCCGCTTCCGACCAGCCGATCGTGCCGGACCGCAGCACCGTCGCCGATCCCACCCGCGCCGCCGAGCGCCCCTCCAGCTTCGCGCCCGGGCTGACCCTGTGGGCGGTGCTGTTTGCCCTGCTGGGGACCGGGCTGGCGCTGGCCCCCTCCTGGCTGGGCCGCCGAAACCGGGGTCCTGCCCCCCTGGATCCCCAGCCGCCAACCGGCACGGTGGCGCCGATCCGCCTGCGAGCCCGGGACGTGGACGGCGCCCTCGACGGGCCCCTGGAGGGGCACAGGGTGATCGTGCTCGGACCGATCCCGGACGAGCGTGGGGGGCTGATCCGCTGCCAGCAGCGGGCGCCGCTACCCGACGAGCTGGTCGCCGCCGTCGAGGGGATCGCGGCCTCCGAAGGTCCGAGGCCGGCTCTGCTGGTCACCGACGCGGCGCGGCTGGACCGCCCGGGCCGGGCGCCAGCGGTCGAGGCCCTCGCCGCCCGTGTCGGCGGACGTTTTCCCCTGTGGGTGGTCGACGGCCCCGGGGACTGGGCGCGCTGGCCCACCGCCGAGGAGTCCCCGTGAGCCGCCCCAACCCGTCGCGCCGGGCGGGGCTGATCGCGTTCGCCGTTGCCCTCGCCGCGGCTTCGAGCCCGGCTCTAGCCGCTGACGACGAGCAGGAGTTGCTGCTGCGCCTGTCGGTCCCGGACGGCACGGTGCTCGAGGACGTGACCGCCGAGCTCCAGCGCTCGGGCGAACCCTACGAGGTCAAGCTGGTGGATGACGGAACGGTGGCGGGCGACCTGCCCCACGACGGCATCTACACGGGCCGGGACCGGGGACCCTACACACGCCTGCTGCCAGTTCGCTTGATGGTCACCGATGGCGACGCCAGCCCGCAGCTCGCATTCGAGGGGCTTGTGCAGACGACCGACGCGCGTCAGGACGCGGCCTCGTGGCGCCTCGGGAAGGAGTACGGAGCCTGGAACGCCACCGCCACCGCCGCGGCGTATCCTGGTCGCGCCGCGGCGTCGGCCGACGCGATGCCCACGGTGATCGCGATGCTGTGGGGAGCGCTCGTGATCGGCCTGGTGGTCTGGGTTGTCCGTGGCCAGCCGACCCGGAGGGATGGCGACGGGTGAGCGGCTCTCCGACCCCTGCGCGGCGCAACCTGGCCACCGTTCTGATCTTCGTCGGGTTGTCGGTGGTCTGGAGCTGGCCGCTGCTCACGTCGCCCGGCAGCCTGCACGTCCACCGCCAGTTCGATCAGTTCTGTGCCGCCTGGGTCGCCATGCTCGGCGCCCACTGGGACGGCGGCTTGACCACGAGCATGGCCAGCTGGCCCGTCGGCCAGGGGCTCCAGCGGCTGGACAGCCTGGTGCTGTTCCTGCTCGCCCGGGGCATCGGCTGGCTCGTGAGCCCGTGGACCCTGCTGGGCTGGATGGTCCTGTTCGGCCCCGTACTCTCGGCCTGGGCGGCGGAGCGCTTCGCAGCCAGCGTCCTCGGCGCCCGCTGGCCCTGGTCGCTGGTGGCCGGCGTGACCTACGGATTCTCGGGCCTGGCCGCCGCCAGCGTGCTGGAGGGACACGTCTACCCCCTCCTGAATCCCTGGCTTCCGCTGATGGCGTGGCAATGGCATCGAGCCACCGGAGCGGAGGGGCGGCTGCACCACGGCTTGCTGGCGGGTCTGCTCTGGGCGCTGTGCCTGGCGACCTCGGCCTACAGCGGAATCGCGGCCTCGTTGTGGATCGTGGTCTGGGCCGTCAGGCTGCGACCGAGGTGGCTCGCGAACAAACGGATAGCGCATGCAGCGGCCGCGGTGATCCTACCGCTGGGGCTGGGCTACACCGTGCTGTTCCTCACCAGTGGCTCCGCCGGCCAGGCTGCCGACATGTGGGTTCCCGGGACGCCGGGGAGTGGCATCGGCTCGGGCTTCGGATCGCTGGCAGCCCTCGCGGGTCCGCTACCCGGGCTCGATACGACGAACCGTTCTGTCGGCCCGGCGCTGGGCTTCCTGCCGCTGGCGCTACTGGTCTGCCTGCGATGGGTGCGGCCCGAACGCGGCCCCTGGAAGCTGTGCCTGGTGGTGGGTGCGATCGCCCTGGCCATCGCGCTGGGACCGCCGGGGCGCCACTGGTTCGAGCCGGGGTACGAGTCCCCCCTCCTGCGGTCCCTCGTCAGCTGGGGTCCCCTCGGGTTCTTTCGCTTCCCGGTGAGGCTGGCGTGGGTCACTGCGCTGGCCTGGGGGGCGGTGTCGGCGGCGGTCCTGAGCCAGCTGGCCACGCGCTCGCCCCGCCGCGCGGCGCCCCTGCTGGTGATCGCGGCGCTGGACGTGCTGGTGGTCACCGGAATGCCGGGCCGCGGAGCCCATCTGCCCTGGGAGGTACCCAGCGCCTACCGCTCGACGTCACCCGACGGGGCGGTACTGGCCCTGCTACCGGAGTTCGGCGGCTACAGCACCATCGCCGAACGTACGCTGAACGACCTGGAGTGCGCCTACCAGATCGACCACGGACGTCCGATCCTCAACGCCTGCGTCGAGACCGGCCGACGCTCCGGCCCCAACGTACGGACCGGCGCCTGGCTGCGCAGCTCGCTGCTGCGCGGGGACTCGGATCGGGAGATCGCCTGGCGGCTCGGCGTGTTCGGTGTGGGCAGCGTGGTCTGGCGACCGGATCTGTTCTTCCCGGCGGACCGGCAGGCCATCGGGGACGGGCTGGTGACCGCCCTCGGTCAGCCCGTCGCTGCCAGTCTCGACGCGGGCGAGTACATCGTCGTGTTCCGGGTGCCCGATCCGGCGCCTCGCCAGGTCGCCATCGAGCAATGGTACGGCTGGTGATCCGCACCGATCAGGGCGTGGAGGTCGCGCCCAGTTCGTAGATCCGCAGCGGCGCATTGACCGTGAACTCCGAACCGAGCGCCTCCTCTACGCAGACCAGATATCGCTCGCCGTGGGGCTGAGCCATGGCCACCCCGAGATCCAGGTAGACCTCGGTCAAACCCACGGCCTGCAAGCCGGCCTGGAGCTGTGCGCGGTCGGGGACCGGGGGCACGTTCGAGGCCTTCTCGCACCCCGCCAGATAGGCGATCGCGTCCTCCGCGGGCGTCTGGAAAGTGGCCGAGGGCGTCACCGTGTCGGCCGGATAGGAGGGGCCGTTGACCAGGGGACGGCCATGGAAGACCTGGTCGATGACCATCGAGGCGCCTGCGCGCAGCGGGCCGGCGGCGAAGGGCAACACCAGCGCTGGCCCACTGTGCTGGGCCAGCACGGGTGTGCCCCGTGAGGCGCCGATCTTCGTGGCGGCGACCGGCAGGTGCGGCCCCACCAGGATCCCCTCGACCACCAGCAGTACGGCGATGACGAACCCCAGCCAGACCCCGAGACGGCGCGCGGAGGCCGGCAGTCGGGCCTCCAGCACGGCGGCACCCCCGGCGGCCAGGAGCGCCAGCGCGGGGAGGGTCAACAACAACGCCCGGTAGGGATGGGTCAGCTGCTCGAACAGGGGCAATCCGACCACGGCCAGTTGCGGGCCAGGCAGGGCTGTCTCTCCGGGCAACGGCAGCCACACACCGATGGCCAACACGGCGCCCGCGGCGGCCCATAGCCCGGGGGCGGCCCAGCGGCGGACGCGGGTTGCAAACAGCCCCGCGCCGATCAGCAGCGCCAGCGTGGGCCGCAGACTGATCAAGCTCCCCTCCTGCCCCAGGGATAATCCCCGGGTCGCAATCCAGCCAGCCCAGGTGCCTGCACTGCCTGCCCGTTCCACCGTACCCCACGGATCATCCGGGATGCCCTGCAGCGCTCCAGCCCCGGCCAGGACGTGCAGGGCTGGCAGCGCCACCAGTGCCAGACCGGCCAGCGCCGCGATCCACACCGGCCGCCACGGCAGGCGTCCCTCCAGCCAGGCCAGCGCCGCCAGGATCGCCAGCGCCACCAGCGCCGCTCCCCCGGCCACCCAGCAGGACAGGGCGGCCGTGCCGGCGAGGAGACCGGCCAGCGCCGCACGCCACGGCCGTCCATCGACCAGGGCCAGCGAGAGCTGCCCCAACGCGAGGGGGAGCAACGCCGCCGCCAGCACGGTTCCCGGGTGCCCGTCGGTCAACTCCCAGGCCAGCAGCCCGCCGGTCTGATAGGCGGCCGCGCCCACCAGGGCTGCGGCCCGCGAGCGCCACCAGCGACCGGCGAGCCAGGCCATCGCGGCACCCGCCGCAGCCAGGGTCACCACCGCGAAGCAGGTGTAACCAGCCGGCTGGCCCAGCACGGCGGCGAACGGTCGAGAGGCCAGCGCGTCGAGCGGGAATCCCCAGAGGACGAACGGATCGGTGCCGGCGGGGTATAGCAGGCTGCGGGCGTGGGTCGCCCCCAGCAGCCCGCGGGCGTGGACGAGGGCGTGGACGTAGAAGGAGGACGCCGGACCGGCCGATGCCGGAGCCCCGGGGATCATCGCCCAGGGGTTGGCGCTCGCCGGCCACAGCAGGAGCCAGGCGGTGACCATCTGCAGCGCCCAGATGGGGCCCATCCCCGCTGGTAGGGGTCCAAGCCGTGGCAGCAGAGCACGGCCGCTGGTCGGTTGCTCCTTCGTCGTTCCTCCGGCCAGGCCGCCCCGCGACGGGATCAGCCCGGATACATCAAGTCGATCAGCTCCTCGAAGTGCTCGTCGATGATACGACGCTTCATCTTCAGCGTCGGGGTGAGTTCACCGTCGTCCACCGAGAGCTCGCGCGGCAAGATCGCGAAGGTCTTGACCTGCTCCCAGCGGCCCAGCCCCTCGTTGGCGGCGTCGACCGCCGCCTGCAGCGCGGAGCGCACCTCGGGCAGCTCCGCGAGCTGGCGATGATCGTCGGGGAGGGAACGTTCGACGGCGGCTTCGAGGGCGGCCAGATCCGGGAACAACAACGCCGAGCAGAACTTGCGACGGTTGCCGATCACGCAGGCCTGCTCGATCAGGGGGCTCAGCTTCAGCGAGTTCTCGATGGGCGACGGCGCCACGTACTTGCCCCCCGAGGTCTTGAGCAGCTCCTTCTTGCGATCGGTGATGAACACAAATCCGTCGCCGTCGATGTAGCCGATGTCGCCCGTGCGGAACCAGCCGTCGTCCTCGAGCACCTCGGCCGTCGCGTCGGGTTTGTTGTAGTACCCGATCATGATGTTCGGACCGCGGGCGACGATCTCACCCTCGTCGTCGCGTTCGGTCCCCTCCTCCGGGTCGATCCGCAGCTCGATGTCCTCCAGCGCCTGGCCGACGGCGCCGAAGCGCACCCAGTCCGGCCCGTTGATGGTCAAGATCGGGGCCGTCTCGGTCAGGCCGTACCCCTCGAGCACGGTCAACCCGGCAGCCTTGAGGAAGATCGCGATCTCCTTGGACAGGGGGGCTCCGCCGCTCACCGTGAACTCCACCCGCCCGCCCAGCGTGGCGTGCAACTTGGAGAACACCAGCTTGAACGCCAGCGGGTACATGAGCCGCGCCAGCGCCGGGACCGGCCGGTGCTCCGCCTCGGCCATCGCCTTGACGGTGCCGATCCGCAACGCCCACTCGAACACGGACTTCTTGAACCCCGACGAGGCGCGGGACCGGACCTTGGCATACACCTTCTCGTAGATCCGCGGCACGCTGATCAGCACCGTCGGCTGCACCTCGGCCATGTTGGCCACCAGCTTCTCGATGCTCTCGGCGTAGGCGATGGTCCCGCCCACCCGGAGGGCCATGTAGTAGCCACAGGTGCGCTCCAGTGAGTGGGAGAGCGGCAGGAACGACAGGAAGAGGGTCTCGCGGAAGCGTTCCTCGCCCAGCCGGTTGAACGCCGCGTGGATGTTGGAGATGAAGTTGCGGTGGGAGAGCATCACTCCCTTGGGTACGCCGGTGGTGCCCGAGGTGTAGATCAGCGTGGCCATCGACTCGGGATCCATCGACTCGCAGCGCTCGTCGACCACCGATCTGCCCATTCCACGGCCCTGCTCGAGCAGGGCTCCCAGGGTGACCACACCCGCGGGGGGATCGGCGATATCCTCGATGACGACGAACCGTTCGACCCCGTCGATCTCGCCCGCGTCCCGCAGGGCGAGCACCCGTTCGAGCTGGGCCGCGTCGGAGACGACCAGCTGGCTGGCGCCCGCGTCGTTGACGATGTACGCCACGTCCGCCGGCGTGCTCGTGGGGTAGATCGGGGCCAGGATGCCGCCCAGGCTGAGCACCGCCAGGTCGACGAATGTCCACTCCGGGCAGTTCTCTGCCATCAACGCGACCGTGTCGCCGGGGGCCACGTCGTCGGCTAGAACCGCCGCCAGCGCCCGCACCTTCTCCTCCCACTGGGTGTAGCTGAGCGACTCCCAGCGGCCGCCCACCTTGCTACGCAGGGCCTCGCCGTCCGCGCGCTCGCGGACCGCGAAGTAGAACAGCTCCGGGATGGTCCGGGCGTCATCCAGCCTTTGCAGATCCCTCATGGTCGTCCTCCACGCCGCCCCCCCCACGGGAACGCGTACGCCCGGCCATCCGGGCGGCCGGCGTCAATAGATGGTGTGCCCCACTTCGCGGGCCAGGTCGATGCCGTACTCGGCGAGCTTGCGGTCCAGCTCCTCGCGGGAGATGTCGAGGATTCGAGCGGCATGGCTCTTTCGCCCGGTGGCCTTGACCACCGCCTCGACCAGCAGCCGGCCCTCCAGACCCCGGATGGCCTGGCCGAGGGTGAGGCTCTGGTCCACGCCGGCCGCGTCGACCTGGGTCTCGAGCACCGTGCGAACCGCGGCCTCGGTCACCCGCTCGCCGTGGGTCAGCACCAACACCTTGCGCAGCATCTGCTCGAGCTCGCACAGGTTGCCGCGCCAGGGGTGGGTCTGCAGCAACTCCAGGGCCCCCTCCTCGATGGACGAGACCTCGGTGTTGGCCGTGGCGTTGAAGCGATCGAACAGGCGGGCGATCAGCGCCTGCAGGTCGGCCCCGCGCTCGCGCAGCGGCGGCAGATCCGCGCTCTGCGCCTCGAGCGCGTGGAACAGGTCTTCGCGGAACTCCTCGTGGCGGACCTTGCGGGTCAGATCCCGGCGGACACCCGCGATGAACCGGACATCCGCGACCACCGGGCGGCCGCCGCCCTGCCGGTAGAACCGGCCTTCCTGGAGCATTCGCTGCAGCTTGGCCTGCACGGCCAGCGGGAGTTCGTCCAGCCCCCGCAAGAGCACGGTGCCGCCGTCCGCTTCCTCCAGCCCACCGAACCGGCGGAAGCGGGCGTCGGGAAAGGTCCCCTTCTCGTGACCGAACAGCTCGCTCTCGATGCGCTCGCGGGAGAGGCCGTCGCAGTGGATGGCGACGAATGGGCCATGTCGCCGCGCAGACCGGCGGTGTATGTAGCGCGCGATCTCCTCGCGACCCGAGCCGGCCTCGCCCACCAGCAAGACCGGCAGATCGGTGTCGGCGAAACGCTCCGCCGCCTCGACCACCTGCTTCATCGCCAGGCTTTCGGCCACGGGACTGTGGCCGGCATCCGGCGGGGGGCCGTCGGCGAGCGGAATGTTCAACGAGTGGAGGAAGAGGGGCAGGATCAGGGTGGCGGTGTCTTCGATCAGCGACAGCGGTATCCCGTGGAACGCACGCCGGACCTGACTGTCCACGTAGAGCAACGCCTCGACGCGACCGCGGCGGGACAGCGGGATGCACAGCGCCGTCCCGGCGTGGGTCTCGATGCGCGTGCGGCCGCCCCGAACCTTCAGATCGGTGATCGTGTCGTCCAGGCGCTGGGGCTTCTCCCGCTCCCGCGCCGTGTCCACCAGCACACGGGGAATCCCCAGGCGGCTCTGGGCCGGGAAGGTCAGCAGCCCGTAGGGCGCGAGCCCCTCGCTGCGGATCCGCAACAGGGCAGCCCGCTCCGCGCCGAGCCCGCGGGCCAGCGCCTCGAGCAGCAGCCATGAGAACCCCGTCGACCGGCTCGACGCCAACACCCTCGAAACAGCGGCGACGAGGTTCGCCGGCGAAAAGGGAACGGAGTCCATCGACTCGGGGGTGACGGCCGAGACCTCGGCGACCGCATCCGCGTCTCCGCTGTCGGCGAGCACCACGGCCCCGACTCCGCCCCGGTCCCTCAGGATCTCCAGGCTGGGATCAAAAAGCATCAGGTTGTTGCCGACGGCCAGCTCGTCACCCGGCTCGAGCCGGGCCGGCTCCAGCATCAGTTCGCCGTTGAGCCCGGTGCCGTTGGAGCTGCCCTGGTCGCGCAGGAGGTAGCCGTCGCCGTCTGCATCGAGGATGGCGTGGACCCGGCTGACCTTCTCGTCCAGGAGCTGGATCGTGCACGAGGACGAACGGCCGATCGTGCAGCGGCCCGCCAGTTCGAACTGGACACCGAAATGGTAGCCATGGGTGACCAGCAGGAACGACACCTGGAACCCCCGATCCGTAGAGCGGTGCAACGGTCATGCTACCAGAGCTTCCGGGCGGCTGCCGCACGATGGAATGTCGTGGGGCTCAAGCCCATAGAGGAGGAGGCGATAAAATGGAAGAGTAGACCTTCGCTGGGGACCACCCATGCCGCTGATGTTCGTTCTGATCCCCTACTTCACCGATCGGCAGCGCGTGATGCGCCTGCCGGTGGTCACCGTCGGCGTGATGGGGCTGTGCCTGCTGGGTCTGCTGGCGACGGGGGGGGCTCAGATCCGGGCGCAGGCGCGCTTCGAGGCCGCGTACTACGATGCCGTCGAGCTCGCCTGGGGCCAGGAGGCGCTGGACACGGATCGGATGGTGGCCCTGTGCGCCGGCATCGGCGATCCCGACTGCCTGGACCAGCACCTGAAGATTCCCGACTGGGCAGGCGGCGCCGAGATCACGCAGCTCTTCGACGAGCTGCTGTCGGTCACGGGGCAGGAGGATGCCGGACCCGACCCGGTGGCGCAGGAGCGCTTCGACGTGGCGGTGGCCGAGGCCTGGGAGGCGTACAACGCCCAGCCCTTCGTCCGACTGGGGCTCTCCCGGGACGGCTTCAAGCTCCACACCCTGGTGACCTATGCCTTCTTCCATGGCGGCTGGATGCACCTGCTGGGCAACCTGCTCTTCCTGTGGCTGGCGATGTCGTCCATCGAGCATGTCTGGAACCGGGGGTTCCTGGTCGGCTTCTACCTGGCGGGTGGCGCGGCGGCGGGCCTCTTCCAGCTGCTGTTCCTGGGCGAGCTCGGTCTGAAACCGCTGGTGGGCGCCAGCGGCGCGGTGGCCGTGATGATGGGCGCCTACCTGGTGCTGTTCGCCCGCTCGCGGATCAAGCTGCTCTACCTGTTCTGGCTCTTCCTGTCGGTGCGCACCGGCACGTTCTTCGCGCCGGCCTGGCTCGCCCTGCCGATGTGGTTGCTGTGGCAGGTGTTCCTGTGGGGAATGGCCATGGGCGATCAGGTCGCTTACGGCGCCCACGTGGGCGGCTTTGCCTTCGGCGCGGCGGTCGCGGCCGTCGTGATGAAGCTCAAACCCCAGTGGTTGCTGGCGCCCACCTCGGAGGAGACGGCCATCGACGCCCCCATGGGCCGCGAGAAACGCCCGGTGGAGGCCAAGCTGCGGACCGATCTGGTGCTCGCCGGGCGCGACAAACACCGGGCGCGGCTCAACGCATCGCCCGCCACCGTGGCTCCCGAACCGGTCAGGCCGACCCCCGCTCCGGTGGTCGCACCGCCACCGCCAGACGCCCCCCAGCAGGTCGAGGTGCGCCTGGCCAAGCTCACCCGGATCGCCGACGAGCACCTGGGTTTCGAGGACGTCAAGGGCACTCCATTCCGAATGCCGCTGGCCGAGATCCGCTGGTGGGCGGTGGGCCGGCTGGCCTACCGGGACGCCGGCGGCGAGACCCACGAATCGATGGTCTGCGACCTGATCCACGGCGCCCGGCGCACCGCGGGCGGCGCGCTCTCGGTCCAGGCGGTGCGCCTGCTGTCGGACAGCCAGCCCTACGCCATCCTGCTCCGCCGGGCCAAGGACATCCAGGCCGCCAACTTCGAACAGCTGATGGCCCGGGTCGGCAAGCTGCTGGGCGGAGCCGCCTACGCCATCCGGCCGCCCCCCACCACCCTGGCGGACGTGCTACGGTTCGACCACGTGGACGCGTTCGAGCGCACCTGGCTGGAGCGGGTGCAGGAGGAGGCCTGAAGGGTATGGGACTTTGGCGGGGGCTGATCCTCTTGCCGGCGGTCGGCCTCCTGGCGGCAGGCTGTCCAGGCGACGACGACGACGACCTGACCGGCGGACCCGATGACGACAGCGCCGAGGGTGACGACGACTCCACGGCCGGCGACGACGACACCGGCGACGACGACGACACCGGAGTCCAGGACTGTGCCCCGGAGGACCACGCCGCTGGCGACTGCATCGACATCCCCTTCCAGGTGTTCCCCCTGGGTTTCTGCACGCCCAACCAGCCCCTGTTCACCGTCACCATCGACGACGACACCGAGTGGAACGAGCTGCTGACCGAACACTGCACGGTCACACGCGAGTCCCCGGAGCCCCCGGACTGGGGCAAGGTGATGATCGTCGCCGTCGGATCCCTGGGCAGCGGCTGCGCCGCCGAGGAACAGTCGGTCTGGTTCCGCGAGTGCGTCGACCAGCGCGTGTACGCCTACGTACAGGCCCGCCACGGCGACTGCGACATGGAGCTCCCGCTAACCACCGCCATCGCCGTCTCTCGCTCCCAGCGCGTCACCCGGTTCGTTGAGTGTGGCTACACGTTCTGACCATGCGCTGCTTCGCCGTCGCCACCTTCGCCCTCGCCCTGACCTCGCTGGCTCCCCGGCCCGCGCAGGCCGCCGACTCGTTCCGGATCGTGTTCGACGGCAACACGGGCGGAGTGTCGAGCGGGCGGATGGAGCTGGGGTACGGCGACCTGGTGTTCTCCTTCCTCGAGCAGGAGGGGGGGCGGATCCTGGGGGTGCAGTCGAGCCTCGGCGTGCTGTACCGCGAGGGGCGGTACGTGTGGACCGACGACGGGATGCTGTCCAGCGCCATCGAGTTCATCGACGGAGGTGGATTCGAGGTGTTGCGGCAGATCCAGCCGGCACCCCTGATCCGGACTGAGCGGGCGGTGCTGCTGCAGGGGGTCGACGATCCGGACCTGGCGCTGCTGGACTTCATCGAGGAGTCGATGATCGCGCTGCCCGAGTACGGGGAGCCGCGGCGGCTGCAGGGGGTGCTGACGCGGGTGCGCAACGCGGTGGGCGCCGAGGCCTGGGTCGCCCAGGGGCCTGGCACGCCGCTGGACACCATGCTGCCACCGGATCCGCTGGAGTGGGAGATCCGCAGCCAGGAGACGGTGGACGTGGAGTTCGGCGGCCGGGGCGGCACCCTGCACCAGCTGTCGCGGATGTCCGGCGAGGGTTCCCGGCGCAAGGTGCTGGTCGAGCAGCTGCTGGCCGACGGCAGCTCGCCGGCGATCTACGTGAGCGCTGGCGGGGCGGTGGAGGGGCGATCGTACGTGGAGGGCCAGCCCTTCAGCCTGCTGCGGCCGGCCAGCTGGATCGCGTACGCCGACACGGGGCTGAGCTTGCTGGCGCCGGGACACGCGGAGCTGCTCGGCGGCATCGACAAGCTGGACGGCGAGGCGCGGGCCGCCCGGGTCGGACTGCTGGCCGCCAACCTGCGTGACACCCGCGGCGAGATGCCCTTCCCGGGCGCCGAGTTGGTGGAGATCGGGCCGGCGGCGGTGGCCTTCGTCGGAGCCGTCGATCCGACCATCGGCGAGCGGCTGGAGGCCAGCGTCCGCAGCCAGCTGGCCTTCGAGGAACCCGGCCCGGCGGTCGCCCGGGCGCTGGCGGCGCTGCGGGCACGCACCGGCCGCAAGCCCGACCTGGTGGTCCTGCTGGCGGCCTTCGATCCGGCGACCCTGGGCGAGCTGGTGCGGCAGGTGGACGACGTGGACGTGGTGCTCGGGGACTTCTCGTCGCCCTCGCCCCAGCGCCAGGAGATCTCCGTCCGCCCGGCGACGCCGCGCCGGTCCCTGGACGACCTGGACAGGCGCCCGCTGCTGGTGGTCCACGCCGGGGGCTCGGTGGTCGGAGAGCTCGAGGGCCGGACGGGCGACGGCGGCCTCGAAGAGCTCATCCTGCGCACCCACCCCGTGGACCAGCTGCGGCCCATCGACAGCGGCGTTCTGCGCAGGACGATGAAGGCCCGCCAGGGGATCTACCTGGACGGCGAGTCCGTGCTGATCCCCGACCTGCGGGAGCTGGTGGCCGAGGACGTCAACCGGCTGCAGTTCCTGATGGCGGGCCAGCCCTACCGCGAGCTGCTGGAACAGGAGCTGGCCGCCGGCACCCTGGAGGTGGAGCGGCTGCCGCTGCGGATGACCCGGGACCTGTTCCACAACCTGTCGGGCAACCTGCTGCGGGAGCGAGGGGCTGTCGACGTGGTGATCCTGCCGCCGATGCCCTGGTCCCTGGAGCTCAGCGGGCCGACCCGGGAGCTCTATGCGGCCAGCTATCTGGCCGTGCCCGACCGCCTCCAGCTATTGGAGATCAGCGGCGCTCAGCTGCGCGACCTGCTGCGGATCACCGGAGACGCCCGCAACGAGCGCGCCCGCCGACGGCGCTCCACCGCCGTCCGGGGAGATCTGGACGCAGAGAAGAGGACCGGGGCGCCCTGGATCGCCGGTCTGGACAGCAAGCACGCCCGCGTCGGCGGGCGGCCCCTGGGTACCGGTCAGGTCTACCGGGTGCTGACGACCAGCGCCATCGGCCAGTACCCCGGGGTCGACGCGGCCCTGGCGGGCATCAAGCCGCGGATCCGCTTCCGGCACTCCGGCCGAGGATTTCGTCCGATGCCGGGCGGCCACCCGGTGACCCTGCGCAGCCAGGTTCTGGGCGGCCTGCGAGCCGCGCGCGACGACGACGCGGGGTTCGGCGAGGCCTACCGGACGCAGGTCTCGGACTGGCTCCAGGACCGGGGGGACCGCAGCTGGCCGCTGTTCTACATCCGGGCCGACAACCTGGGCCTGACCCTGACTCGCTACCTGGTGACCGGGGATCAGGACGCGTACGCCAACGTGCGCGAGAGCCGGGTCACCACCCCGGCCAGCTTCACCTTCGGCGGTCGCTGGGACGGCACCCTCGGCGTCGACACCCGCGACCTGGTGCTGGAGACACGCTCGCAGGCGGCGCTAAGCGTCAACACCGTCGGGGACGAGCCTCCCACCGAGCTGGAGGACGACCTGCAGTTTGCGCTCGACGCCGGGCTCAAGGGCCTCAGCGTGCGCTCGGTCCCCGTCTATCCCTTCGTGCAGGCCGCGTACGACACCGAGTTCCTGCGCGCCGACGAGACGGACGACGACGGGGCCGCGATCGGCAAGCTGCCGCGCCAGAAGGACCTGCGCGGCACGGCCGGAGTGACGGCCACCAACCTGATCCCGTCGGTCAAGTCGATGAAGGCCGGCTCCTTCCTGGAGTACGACTTCTCGGCCACCGAGGGGGCGCTGGAGTCGGGGATCTCGCTGGAGATCAACCAGCAGATCACCCGGCGGCCGCTGACCTGGGCCAACGCGCTGAAGGTCTACGGCTGGTTCCCCACCGAACACGACACGAACGAGGACCTGCTGATCTCGGTCAACCTGCGCTCCGAGCTCGGGGTGCTGATCTTCGGCAACCTGCAGTTCAAGGTCTACGCGGACCTGCTGGGGTACCGGGGCAAGGTCGATGAGACGTCCAAGCCCGGCCTGAGCACGATCCTGGGGGTGGAGCTGGCCTACTCGGGTCAACTGCGGCGACGGATCCGGTAGGCCAGGGCGGCGAGCAGGGGTGCCAGCATCAGGGCGACGCTGGGGCGGGTCCTGGGCAGCGAGCAGGAGCAACCCTCACCCTCGATCAGGAAGACGTCGTCGTCACCCGTGTCGTCGTCGCCCGTGTCGTCGTCGCCGGTATCGTCGTCACCCGTGTCGTCATCGTCATCGCCCGCGCAGTCCGGATCGTCCTCGTCGAACAGCCCGTCGCAGTCGTTGTCCAGCCCGTCGTCGCAGACCTCGTCGACCGGGACACACTCGAACTGGTAGGCGATGGCGGCGGCCAGGTCGGGGAGCGGGCCGATGTGGCCGCCGGTCCCCTGGGGCGTGCCGGTGACGGCCAGCAGCTCGCGGAGTTCGTCGGGCATCAGGGTGGTGCCGGTCTGCGCCAGCGCGATACCCTGGATCGCCACGCAGGCGCCGGCCACGATCGGGGTCGCCGACGAGGTACCGGCGAACTCGGCAGTATAGTACTGGTGCTTGTCCACTGGTCCGCCGAGCATCCCCCCGTCGCCGTAGCCCAGCGTCCGGACCGCCTCGCCCCAGCCGTGGACGTTGACCCGGGCGCCGTAGGTCGAGAAGTACATCTTGTCGTGGGACAGGTCGGCGGTGCCCGCGCCGACGATGATCGCGCCGCTGTCGCCCTGGTCGATGTAGGGGGCGTAGACCGGGGCGTCCAGGTCCTGGTCGCCGTTGCCGGCCGCCGCCACGATCACCACGCCGGCGTCCACCCCCGCGCGGGTCACGATCCACACCGGCTCCCAGACCTCGGCCGGACCGTAGTCGCCGCCCGCGCCCAGGTCCTGCATCTCCAGCATCACCACATCGCCCGGGTTCGACGCGGCCACGGCCGATGCAATGGCCTCCACCCGCCGCACCCCGTCCTCCACCGAATACTCGGGGAAGGTCTGGACATGGGCGTCGGGCACCAGGCCGCTGCAGCCGTAACCGTCGTCCTGGGCCGAGGTCTCGCCGAGCACCGCGCTGCCGTGGTGGTCGAACTCGTACTGGAAGACCTCCGGGTGCACGGTCTGCCCCGGCTCCAGGTGCAGGTCGATGTCGTTGAGGTCCTCGTGCTCCGGGTCCCAGCCGTACTCGCAGTCCGACAGCCGGACGCCCTCCCCGGTACCGCCCGGGTAGTTCCAGGCGAACTCCGCGTCGATCCCCGGGTCCGGCCCCCGGTAGCCCTGGAGGGCGACCATGTCCGGCGTCTCGGGCGGCAGGTCGGTGGGCGGGGGCGGCAGCAGGGCGTGGATCGAGGCGAACTCCACGATCTCCAGCCGCTGGAACGCCTCTCCAGCCTCCTCCAGCCGCGCCGCGCCGGCCGCGCCCCCGAGGGAGACGCGCAGCAAACCCGCCAGGTCGGGTTGCTCCCTCCCCGACCGCCGGGCCGCCCGCTGTTCGATATCCGTCAGCAGCGCGCCATCGAGCCGGAACAGGGGCGCGAAGGTCAGGCCGTGCTCTTCGGCCAGCCGGCGGACGTCGGTCAGGTCGATCCCAGCCTCCGAGTCGGGCCCGCCGTCGCCCGTGGCCCGCACCCGCGCCCGATCGACGAACTTGACCACCAACTCCAGCCCCCCCAGCGGCGCCGGGTTGGGCGAGTCCACCCGCAGCTTGGGCGCCACGACCGCGTGCTTCGCCAGCGGCACGCGGGGTTCGAGGGCCGCAGCGGAGCCGCTCACCGCGAGGATCAGCAGGATCGACAGCAGCGCGCGGGCAAGGTTCATCGAAGCTCCCGGGATCCGACTATACATCTCACGGGCAGCCGACGACTCGGTAGCCCGCCCCCCGACCCTGTCCGCGCGGGCGCCCTCGGCGCCATAATGCGGGCGAAGCCGCGAGGAGGTGAGCCGTGCAAGCCGTCGTCGTATTCGTCATCGCGGGGCTTCTCCTGCTGCTCGCCGGCTGCCCCCCGACCGTTGGGAACGGCGACGACGACGATGTGGGGGACGACGACGCGACAGGAGACGACGATACGGGAGACGACGACACGTCCAGCGACGACGACACGGACACGCCGCCGGACGACGTTCCGCCGTCCCCGGAGCCACCCGGCGGCCTGCTCGTCGAGGAGGTGCCGCTGTTCGTCACCATCGGCTTCGACGACAACTACGACTCGGGGCTGCCCGGCAGCGGCGGCAGCGGCGGGATGACCTGGGCCATCGACATGTGTCGCGAGCGCACCAACCCCGATGGCAGCCCGGTGCTCGTGTCGTTCTACAACACGACCCTGAACCTGGAGTGGTCGGCGCTGCTCAAGCACGCCTGGCGCACGGCGTACGACGACGGCCACGAGATCGCGAACCACACCCACAACCACCCCGCCGGGGGTGCCTTCTCGACCGAGGAGTGGATCGACGAGATCGAGACCTGCGAGGACTGGCTGACTCGACCCTACGACCCCGCCGAGATCGAACCGGATCCGTCCACGGGCGTGGGGATCCCCCTCGAGGAGATCGTGGGCTTCCGCACACCGTACCTCGACTACAACGACGCGACGTTCGAGGCCCTGGACGAGCTCGGGTACACGTACGATTGCAGCCTCGGCGAGGGCTTCCAGCTCGACCAGGACGGCACGAACTTCACCTGGCCCTACACCCTCGACGACCCCGCCGGTCTGTGGGAGCTGCCCCTGCACGTGGTGATCGTGCCCCCGGACGAGCTGTGCGCGGACTACGGCGTCCCCTCCGGACTGCGGGACAGGCTCCACGACGTCTATCCGTCGTTCGACCCGGACGACGGCAAGATCCTCGGCATGGACTACATGCTCTGGGTCGAGTTCGAGATGACCGGGGCCGAGGTGGAGGCCACGCTCCTGTACAGCTTCGACCTGCGCATGCAGGGCAACCGCGCGCCGATGATGTTCGGCGGTCACAGCGCCGAGTACTCGTCCCTGTACACCGCCGCTCCCAACGCCACCCTGGAGGAGCGCCAGGCCGCCATCGAGGCCTTCCTCGACCACGCCCTGAGCCACCCCGAGGTCCGCGTGGTGCCGATGATCGAGATCGTCGAGTGGATGCGGGATCCCACTTCCCTGTGACGGGTCGAACCCCATGCCGCCCCGCCCCGAGATCCTCGCCCCTGCAGGCACGCCCGCGATGCTGCGGACGGCGCTGCACTTCGGGGCTGACGCCGTCTACCTGGGCCTGAAGCAGATCTCGCTGCGCAGCCAGGCGGGGAACTTCGACGGCGACGGGCGTGTCGTCACTGAAGATCGAGGGGCGCACGCGCTCCCCCCTCTACGTGGCCGCGGTGGTCGACGTCTACCGGACGGCCGTCGAGCAGCTCGCCGTCGGCGAACGCGCCTCCTTCGAGGCCTCGAAGGAGGCCTACCTCGTCGAGCTCGGACGTGCCTCGGGCACCGGTAGCTCCTTGCGGTCGTCGAGGGACACGCACAGCTCACCGTCCGGCCAGCGGACCTGGATCGCCTCCTTGCCGCCACACACCAGGACGCAGAGCTGGCACGCGACGCACTTCTTGGGCAGGACCAGTGTCGCCGCCTCGAAATGACTGGACCTCTCGTCGGGCGTCATCTCGAGGCAGTCGAAGGGGCAGATGTCGACGCAGCTGGCGCACCCGGAGCACAGGTCGGGGTCCACTGCGGCCCTGGGGCGCAGCTTGGGCTTGATGAACACGGTCGGGTTTCCGGCACCGTCGTAGACGCTGTCAAAGGCGCAGTAGCTGCCGCACACCTCGCAGTCGATGCAGCTCGCCTCATCGATGACGTGCCGCTCCTTCTTGTTGCCGGTGATGCAACCCGTCGGGCACCTGCGAGCGCAGAGACCACAACCGTTGCACGTTTCTCCGATCCTAAACGCCATCACCCAGACCCTCGCTCTGTCTGACCTCTTCGAAGGGGGGACCCGCTGTGCGCTCCTGGCGACGGCCAGGTCACTCATCTTCCCAGGGGTATTCCATCAGCAGGTAGACCATCAGGTCGTTGATCTCACCTTCCGACAGGGTCCGGTTCCAGGACGGCATGTGGTACATCGGGTCGCGTCCCTCGGAATCCGCCCTCCCGGCGCGGCTGCCCTTGCGGATGGTCTCCCGGATCGCGTCGTTCTGGGCCACGACAACGGCGAACCTCCGCACGGGCGGATCGTTCAGCATGGCCTCCAGAGGCACCTTCCGCTCCAGGATATCGACGATCGAATCCGCATCCTCTTTCTCGTACAGCTTCATCACCTCGGCCAGGGCGTTCAATGCCGGTATCGTCTCGGCAAGGTAGTCCGGGTTGATGACCCCCCCCGCTCCACCTTCCCCGTGGCAGGCGTAGCAGCGATGGTTTCGGAAGGTGATCCGCCCGTGGTCGGCGACCCTCTCGACCCGGCCCGGGCTCCGGCGATAGGACTCCGGTACCGTCTCGCCGGTCATCCCGACCAGGAGCGTGGTCAGCTGACCGACGGCCTCTTCGGACAGCTGGTAGTCGGGCATCCTGAGCTCCTCGTCCGGTTTCTTGTACTTGCCCTGATCGAACACCCGTGGGTCCTCGAGCTTGGCACGGATCCAGAGCTCGCGGGCCTTGCCCACGTTCTCCTTGGGGTCGTGCAGTTCGCCGTCGTGCAGGATCTGCTCCTCGAGCAGACCGAAGTCGAAGCGCTCGATGGGCTTGCTACCGATGGTATAGATGTCCGGAACCACCGTTTCGGCATCCTCGAACCCCGGCGTCTCGTGGCAGCCGTAGCAGTTGTAGACCCGCACGAGGCGCTTGCCTCTTGCCGTCGAATCCTCACCCTCCAGGGAGACCGATCGTCGCGCCCCGGATGGGCGCGATCCATCGGGAACGGGCGCCTCGTTCCGGGAGAGCAGGTAGGCGGCGATCTTCGCGGCTTCCTCCGGGTCCGATACCAGCATCGGCATCTCGCCCCTGGGCTGCAGGTGGCGGGGATCGAGGATCCACGAGACCAGGTACTCGTAGTTCAGCTTCTCACCGGCGCGCGACAGATCCGGTGCGAAGTCCTCGCCTGGCCCCGTCACCTCGTGGCATCCGAGGCAGCCGCGAGTGGCGAACAGCAGATCCCCGTCGGGGATGTTGGCCTCGTCGTGTGGAAGCTGATCCGGGGTCGGCGCAGTCGTGTCGCTGGCTTGCCACAGGTACGCCGAGATGGCCCTGATGTCCTCCTCTTCGAATCTGAAATCCGGCATTTTCGTGTACTTGTTGTACCCCTTCGGATCCTCGATCCACGACATCAGCCAGTCGGGATTGACCTTGCTCTTGATCTCTTGCAGGTTCGGACCGATCTGCTCCGGTGTACCGAACGGTTCCACGTACTCACCGAAGTTGTGACAGCCGAAACAGCCGAGGTCGTACACCAACCACCGTCCCTCATTCAGCGCATCGGCCCCCTCTACGTAGGCTTCCCTCAGGTGACAGTCCAGGCACGATGCGTAGATCATCTGCCCTTCGAGCATGGGCTCGTTCCAGTGATGTACGGCGCCGTGGGCCTTCTCTGTCGTGGTCGTGGCGTAGCCCTGCCCTCGATGACAGGGGGTGCAACCGAACCTCTCGACGTCGTGCACGGAGAGGAGCTTCTTGTCAGGGCCCTGGTCGAGGGACGGAAGCGTGACCACGTCCGAATGACTCTGGAACGGCTGGTCCATCTCCTCGAACCCTTCTCGGGCGGCGGCCACGTGGCAGACCTCACAGCGGTCGATGATCCCGAGGGCCGGGTTGATCCGTTGCCGGATCTCCACCTTGTCGGTGCGGACCGATTGCAGGCGGCGCTCGAGGATCCTCACCGGCTCCTCCAGGGCGGTCAGCTCCGTTTCGATCTCCTCGGTGTCGCTGCGCAGCTCCCGTTGTCTCTGACGGAGCTCGCTCCTGCGTTCCGTCAGCTGGTGCATCTGACCGGAAACCGACGACGCGTGCTCCTCGAGCTGCTCCACGGACGCCAGGAGCTTCCTCCGGGCCCCCTCGTCGTCGGTCAGCTCCATCAGATAGACATCGGCCTGGTAGTCGCCCCGATACCGGGTGAACTCGTCCCGTAGCTCTCCGAGCTGCCCCTCGATGGAGTCGAGCTCATCACGGATCGCCGGGTACTCCTCGGAGGACGAGGCCGCCTGTTTCGCCTCCTCGAGTCGGGACTGGATCCCCTTGTACTCCTCGGACTCCTCCAGGGTGGTCCGAGCCGAGGCCAGTTCCGATTCCAGCATCGGTATGGCCTGCTCCGCGAAGGTGGCCTGGAACGCCTTCCAGGGTCTCCGCCCATACACCTCGTCCCAGACGGCCCAGCCGGAGGAGATCACCAGCAGGAGGACGGCGATCGCGAATAGACCGGCGTGGGACTTCGTGTCCAAAGGATCTTTTTTGTCTACACGTACAGCCATGGCTTCTTCCCGGGCAAGCGCGGGCCGGTGCAAGGGGTCGTGGTGCGAATCAGATATTGAACCACGGTGTTACCCAGATGTACTTGATGTGGAAGAACAGGTTCAGGAATAGCTTTATCGGAAGTCCCATCATCGACCAGAACAAGAACGCGATGGTCCCGTAGCGGATCCACCCCATCTTGGTGAGGATCTCGCTTTGCTGCCGGCGGAGGTACCCGTAGGGGACGAGACAGCCCAGCGCGTAGTATCCCCCCACAGCGAGTAGGCCGAAGGCGAAGGCGGCCTTCGGTGCGGCGATCGCCTCGATGCCCAGGAGATGGCCCACGAACTCGTTGAGGTTCACGTTGGTCTCGGACACCACCCGATGGGCGTCCCAGGTCTCCCAGGGCCAGAACCACATCCACCCCGGACCCCGCAAGAAGGTGCCGATGACGATGAACAGGATCCACAGGACGTGAAAGCCGAAGAAGAACGTGGCGATGATCGCCTTCCGCTCCTTGAGCGTGTAGTACCCACTGCCCCTGGGGTTGGGATCCAGGTACGGGATGAGCATCAGCCCCACGATGATCATCACCGGGATCAGCACCCCGGCGATCCACGGATCGAAGTACACCAGCATGTCCTGCAGGCCCAGGAAGTACCAGGGAGCCTTTGCCGGGTTCGGACTCAGGCCCGGGTTGGCCATCTCTTCGAGGGGGGCGTCGATGGGAATGGACCAGACCATCAACAGGACCATCATGAACAGGGTGACCAGGAGCTCCAGCTTGACCAGGTGGGGCCAGGTCAGCACCTTGGCCGACAGCCCCTGCTCTGCCTCGTCGAACACGATGTCCCGAACGTCGACGAGCTGGCCCTTCGTGGCACCGGCACCCTCCGCCGGATCCACGACGTTCCGGGACCGGAGCCGGTCGTTTCGAATGGCCAGCCGCAGAGCCAGGTAGGTAAAGAAGAACACCAGGAACATCAACCCGACGATCGGGATGTTGTCCGGCTTGCTCGCGATGGTCCATGTGTTGAGCAGTGTTTCCATCACAGCGGCCCTGAGAACCCGTCTTTGCGGATTCGCCAGAAGTGAACGATGAGGAACCCGGTCATGACCACCGGGATCCCGACGCAGTGCCACACATACGCCCGGAGGAGCGCGTTGCCGCCCACCTGGGAGCCTCCCAGGAGGGCGAATCGAATATCGTTGTACGCCGTGAGACCGAGCTGTTCGCCAAACGGCCCCTCGTGCCCCACCAACGGCGTCCCACGGGCCATGTTGGTCCCCACCGTGACGGCCCACATGCCCAGCTGGTCGTCGGGAAGCAGGTAGCCGGTGAAGCTCAGCAACATGGTGAACACCAGCAGCACCACACCCACCACCCAGTTGAACTCCCGGGGAGGCTTGTACGAACCGGTCATGAAGACGCGGAACATGTGCAGCCACACGGTGATCACCATCAGGTGGGCTGCCCAGCGATGCATGTTTCGCATCAAGATCCCGAACGGCACGTCGTACTCGAGGAACTTGATGTCCTGGTAGGCGTTGGCCTTGTCCGGATGGTAGTAGAACATCAGGACGACGCCCGTCACCACCAGCACGATGTACAACAAAAACGTGATGCCCCCCATACACCAGGAGAAGTTCATCTTCAGGCCGTGACGTTTCACCTTGGCCGGGTGCAGGTGGAGGAACACGTTCGACAGGACGAACAGTACGCGGTTGCGCACCGTGCCTTCGAAATCATGCCGGAAGATCGACTTGAAGACCTGGGTCTCTTTGACCTTGTCGATGAGTCGTTTCATCATGCCCTCGCCAGCCTTTCAGACCTTCAGGAAGGAGCCGGGCTTGCCCCATTCGGCCCGGTCGTAGCGAAACGTGATCCCCTTGTCAATCAACAGCTGACCGTCCTCGGCCAGCGTGATCTTGACCCGGTCCAGGGGACGGGGAGCCGGCCCTTCGTAGTTGATGCCCTCTTTGTCGAAACCACTGCCGTGGCACGGGCACTTGAACTTCCCTTCCCCCTCCATCCACACCGGTGTGCAGCCCAGGTGCGTGCACACAGCCAGCAGCGCGAAGAAACCGTCGGCCTCGCGCACGATCCACACGCTGTTGGACTCCTGGTACTTGGTGCTGACCTTCCCGACCCCGTACTCGTACGGGTAGGAGGCCTTGAACACCGGCGACGGCTCGAACAGCACGCGGGGAAAGAAGAAGCGTGCCCCTGCGACGGACCATCCACCGATCAGTGCCCAGACACCGACCCATCCGGCCCTCCTGAGCCAAGCACGGCGGGTCGCGGATGGAAGGTCGCTCGGCTGGCCGGATTGGCTCATCGTCTTGCCTCCGGGGTCATCAATTCGAAATCAGCATCGAAGATGCCCGATGACTCGCCCCTCACTTGTGCAGGGCGATGGTCACATCCGCCGCCTGGCCCGTGACAACCGTGACCGATGCCGGATCCCCTTCGCGGCGCTCGTGCCAGATCTTGATCGTGTAGGTGCCTTCCGGAACGTCAGCGATCTGGAACGTCCCGTCGGCGCCCGTGATGGCGAAGTACGGGTTCTGCAGGACGACCACGTAAGCGATCATCGAGGGGTGGATGTTGCAGAGCTGCGTGTAGACACCCAAGGTATCGAAGGTGTGCGTCGCCGACTCGCCTTTCGGTTTGGTCCCCAGGTCATAGGCCGCGCCATCGGGCGAGTTGACGTTGTGCTCGGTGTTGTCGTTGTTGAGGAACTGAACGGTCGTTCCCCTCACGACGGGAAGGATGAATGGGGTGAACACCTGTCCCACCTGGTCCATGTGCGCAGAACTCGTCGGCGCATGCGTGCCGCTCACCTCATCGAGATAGACCACGGCGTTCTCGAGGTACTTCGCCTTTTCGGCGGTCACCTTTCCCGCGATCGATCCGTTACCCGCCAGAGCGGCTCCGGGAACCCCGAGAAGGACGATACCCAGCAGGGCATGCGTCAGGAATCCTGTTCTCTCCAACATGATCTCCTCCATTTCTTTTTTCCTGTGGGCGCTCTTCCGAGTCCAGCACTCGGCAGCGCCGTCGTTCCCTGGCTCCTCTTGGTACGACGGACGGCTTCGGCCCCTTTTCATTCGACCGCCGGCCGCCCGGTAGGTGCAGTCGTTCAGTCCCAGTCGTACATACGGATCAGGTTGGCGATGTCCGCGTCGATCTCCTCGTCCGTCAGCCATTCGCCCCAGGTCGGCATGTTCACGGGCTGCGGGCCGTCGGGGTCTTTCTTACCTGCCGTTCGCCCCTCCTGGATGGCCTTGGAGATGGCGTCGTACTGGGCCAATGTTCGGTTGTACGTCCTGAAAGGAGGGGAGGCCGACTGCAGGTCATCGCCCTGCTCCAGCATCTCGATGAACACCTCGGCGTCCTCCTCGTCGAAGAGCATCATTCGCTCTGCAATCCCATCCAGGTCCGGGATGGTATCTTGCAGGTAGTTCGGATTCTCGATCCCCCCCTTCCCCCCATGTCCGTGACAGGAAAAACAGCCCATGGCACCGAAGATGTACTCGCCCCGCTCCGCGCCGTGGAGCTGCTCGCGGAAGTCGGAACGAACGACGACCTCCTTGGCCCTGGGTGGCGCCGCCGCGCCACACCCGGCGAGGGTGATCGCCATGGCAAACAGGGTCGAGAGTCCGGCGAGAATGGTGCCGGTACCGTTCGAGATTGCTTTCATGCCACAACACCTCCATGGTGCGTTGGTCTTTGTGGTCCGAGGCGCAGTTCGGCACTGCGCTCCGCAGTTTCCTGGCTATTGCCCGTCATTCGATATGGACCTCCTTGACCGAGATCTTCCGCACGACGATGTGGAGCCAGATCAGGCAGGCCAGAGAGAGCCAGAAAAAGAACATCCAGGTGGAGGTCCACAGCCCGAGGGCCTTGAGCAGGTGGCCGAAGAGGATCGGGCAGACGAACCCGCCGAGTCCACCCATGACCCCGACGATGCCCCCGACCACTCCCACCTCGTCTGGAAAGTAGTCCGGGATGTACTTGTACACACCTGCCTTGCCGATACCCATGGTGATCCCGATGACGAAGACGAAAATGGTGAATACGACCACGTTCGCCTGGAAGAAGATATGGGTCTCGCCGCGGGCCAGTAGCTCTTTCCTCTTCACCTGGGCGCCGATCTTCACCGCCGGTCTGTGCCAGGACCGGATCATCGGCAGCAGGTGGGCCTTGTCGTCTTCGAACTCCATCTCCACCGGAGGAAGGAGGGTGTAGGAGACGTCTCCCACCTTGATCTCGGTTTCGGTCACAGCCGTGACCGTCCCACTCTTGCGGGCCATGATCCCGCTGCCAGGCGATTCTATCTCCATCTTGGGGAAACACAACAGGAAACAACAAAGCACCGTGGTGCCCAGGATCCAGTACATCACGGCCCGGGCGCCGAACCTGTCCGAGAGGACCCCTCCGAGGGCCCGGACCACCCCCGACGGCAGGGAAAAGATGGAGGTCATCAACCCGGCCGTGACGATGGTCATCGAGTAGACATTGACGTAGTACGGCATCAACCACTGGGCCAGGGCGACGAAACCGCCGAAGACCAGGAAGTAGTACAGCCCGAACCGCCACACGCGCAGGCTTCGCAGCGGTTTGAGCATCTGTAGCAGGGTTCGCCTTGACGCGGGGTGCTTGTTGCTGGTGAACAGGAAGAACAGAACCGCAGTGACCACCAGGAGCGCGGCGTACCCCATCGGAAGCGTGCGCCAGCCCTCCAGGTTCACCCCATCGGCGGTGAGCCATTTGAGAATTCCGGGGGCTCCCATGACCGTCAGCGCCGCTCCGGCGTTCCCGGCTCCGAAGATGCCGAGAGCCGTTCCCTGCCGCCCCTTGCTGAACCATACCGACGAGAACGCGATCCCCACCGCGAACGACGCGCCTACCATCCCGAAACCGAGACTGCACAGCACGTAGCCGAGATAGGAATGAACCTGGCTGAGCAGGAACATCGGTACTGCACAGAAGAGCAGCAAGGCGGCGAACACCGGTTTGCCGCCGAACTTGTCGGTGAGGATGCCCAGGGGCAGCCGCATCAGGGCGCCGGTGAGGACGGGCATTCCGATCAGGGTGCCGATCTGAGCGACGTCCCAATCGAACACCTCGTTCTCCACCAGGAACGTCACCAGGACGCCGTTGACCATCCAGCAGGCGAAACACACCGTGAACGCAAGGGTGTTCAAGACCAGGATGCGCCAGGCTCCGGGTGCTTCGCGCATCACTCACCTCGCCCTCAGCATCGGATCTCCCACACCGCAAACCCGCACAGCGGGTTGGGGATCGAGACCAGGAGGTTGCGGGACGCGACGCGTTTGCCTCGCCCCTTCCAAGAAGCTCGGAGCTTCCACGTCCCAGTGCTTGATGCGAGCCATCGGTCGTCCAGTCCACGCCGCAGCGGTTGGGTGCGGGCTAGTCGGGCAAAATCTCCGACTGCAGGTAGCCCACGAGGGCCCAGATCTCCTCGGGCGAGAGAGCCTCGTCGAACGAAGGCATCAGGTAGCCGGTGTAGCCGGCACCGATCCCCGCTGCAATCCGCAGGTAGAGCTGATCCCCATCGTCACTGACCTTCACCGCGCCCGAGGCCAGGTCGGCAGGAGCAACCAGGTCGTTCTGCCAGTCCAGGGTCACCGTGGACAGGGGGCCGTCACCGCGGCCGTCGGTGGCGTGGCAAGCCATGCAGTTCATCTCGAACACGCGCCTTGCCTCCACGTCCGAGATCCCCGTCGATGCGGGACGGGGGGGAACCGAAACGGCCTGGCCCGGTTCGGGCCGTTCCTCCCAGAGCTGCTCGACCACCGCCACCAGCGATCGGCTCTGCTCCTGGGGAAGCTGGGAGAACTCGGGCATGCCCGCGCTGACCAGGCCCAGGGAGATGACGGTCGAGATGTCCTCGGACGAGGACACGCCGTTGTCGGTGCCGACGAAGTGGAAGTGGCCCGCGGTGAGGTCCCGTGGAGTCGTCGCAAAGAGCTGTGATTTGGCGCCGGCACCGTCCCCCTCGCCGGAGTATCCGTGGCAACGGGCACACTGGCTCACATAGAGCGCCCCACCCATGAGGCGATGGGTCGGAGAGTCGTGCTCGCCGTTTCCACGATCCTCCACCGATGCCAGGGGGGTCGCAGATTCGGCTCTGCCGAGCTGAGTCCCGGCCGCCAGGAAGGTCGCCGCTAGCAGCCCCATCGCATAGATCAAGAAGGACTTGTCGGTGCGCAGCCCGAACTCCCACTGCTTCTTGAACCGGTTGCGAACCGTCCGCATCGACTGGTAGGGACGCACGAAGTAGTTGATGGGAAAGGTCCAGACGTGCACGATCTTGGTGAACGGTAGGTAGGCGAAGAACGCCAGCGCGAGCAGCACGTGTAACTTGTTGAGCAGGTTGGCCGACGCCATCAGCTCGGGCTGGGGAGAGAGCGTCCAGAGGCTGGCGATCCAGGCCGACGCCGTGAAGGAGACACCGAAGATGCGGTTGATCAGCACCTGGTAAAGCGCCAGCCCGATGATCGGGATGATGAAGCAGTGGACCAGGTAATCGTCGCTCTGGCTCATCGCCCGGACTTCGGGTACCGTGAAACGGCGAATCAGGGTCATCACCGAGCCGGTCAGGGTCATGAAGCCACCGACCATGCCGACCCAATAGAAGAAGACATCGACGAACCAGCCGATTCCCAGCACACCCCCGGCCAGTCCCATCAGGTGAGCCGCGATGAGCATCACCAGTCCCCAGTGGAACAGGTTCGAGGCCCATCCCAGGTACTGGCGATTGAACAGGCCGCTGGCGCGGGTGCTCCACTCGTACGGTCGGGTCGCCATCCGGATGACCGGGACCACGAAGAACAACAGGATGCAGACGTAGGGAACCGCGCCCCAGAGAAAGCGACTCACGATGGCAACCCTTCCGAGCCTGACAGCTCGGGCTTTCCGGCGGAACATCCGTGCTCGCAAAGGTTGGACTGCCCGTCCGGGGCGGCCGCTTTCGGCGGTACCCAGGCGGGAATCTCCGCCATCCGGAGGAGATCGTGGTGGATGGTGACCATCAGCGCTTCGATCACGAGGACATAGACGCTCTCGTACTCCTCGAGCTTGGAGCGCAGGGGATCGAGAGCCGGATTCACGAAATGCTCGATGAAGTAGCGTCGTAGCCCGATGGAATCTCGATGCGAGGCGTCATCGCTGATCCAGAGGAAATCCACCACGATCGGAAGGAAGTCAGGAAGCTCCCCGGCGACCATCTCGAAGCCGAAGTGGCGGTAGATGTTCCTCAGCTCGATCATGTAGAGGTTGCGGCCCGATACCCCAACGCCCCGGCAGCTGGTGGGCTCCTCGAACAGGTAGGAACCCAGGTACAGAGGGCAGGGTGGCGTGAGCTCCAACGTCTGGATGTACTCGGCGTTGGAGCTCCCTTGCGGATCGCCCAGGAAGCCGCGGAAGGCCTCCAAGAGCGGGGCCGGTGCACCGCTGGCTTGCTCCAGGAGCAACCCCACACGGGCGGCGTCCCTCTCTCGCGGGTGCAGCAACAGCTCGCTGACGAGGCGGTAGCACGTCGTGATGTCGTTTCCGTTCATGCTTCAGCTCCCGACCTCGGTGGATCCACCGTGGAACTCGCCTCGCCGGTGGGGTACCGACGTGGGTCGCATCTCGGAGAACCCGGCAAAACCGCGCTCGATATAGGGAGAGCTTGCCGTCAGCTCGCGACGGGTGGTGGGCACGACGAACCGTTCGTGGAAATGACCCAGGGATAGCAGGCGATGCATACCGCGGGCGTCCTCGACCGTGAGGCCGACCTCGTCCAGGACAGCGGTGTCCGCCTGCCCATCGACCCGCTCGGAGCGTCGGAAGGCGCGGAGGGCCAGCTGCCTGCGCAGCGCTTGCTCCACCTCCGCCTGGTTCCCCGCCGCCAGCAGGCGGGCGAGGTACTTGATGGGAATGCGGAAGTTGTCCAGTGTCGGTAGGACGCCGTCACCAACCTCCATGTCGAAGCAGGCATCGCTGCCTGCAACGGTCCGAACCGGGCTCTCCGGGGGTACGTAGAACAGGTTCGGCAGCGTACGGAACTCCGGGTGCAAGGGCAGTGCGATCTTCCACTGGACGACCATCTTGTAGACTGGCGATTGGCGACAGGCCTCGAGCCAGGCATCGCTGATACCCTCGGCCTTCGCCGCTGCGATGACATCCGGATCTGCGGGATCGAGAATCAGCTCGCGCTGGGCGTTGACCAGGTCTTTTTCTGCGACATTGGACGCCCGCTCCACGGCGTCGAGATCGTACAACAAGGGCCCCATGTAGCGGATTCGACCCGGACAGGCGTGGAAGCAGGCTGGCGGCTGGCCGACCTCGATCCTGGGATAGCAAAGAAGGCATTTCTCCATCTTGGCTGTGCGCCAGTTGAGGTAGGGTTTCTTGTACGGGCACGCGGTGATGCAGTATCGCCAGGCCCGGCAGCGGTGCTGGTCGATGAGCACCACTCCGTCCTCTTCGCGCTTGTACGCCGCACCGCTGGGGCAGGCCGCGACGCAGGCGGGATTGGCGCAGTGGTTGCAGATCCGGGGAAGGTACAGGATGAAGGAGTCCCTGAACTTCAGGAAGGCACGCCTCTCGGTCTCGGTCATGTCGCTGAAGTTGTAGTCGAGCCCACCGGAGCCATCTTCGGTGGTACCTGCGCCGTTGTCTTCCCAGTTGACCGCGTACTCGATCGGAATATCTTCCTCGCCGGTGATCTGGGACTTCGGGCGGGCCACGGGCTGCGAGCGGGTGGTCGGCTTGGTGGAATGCAGATCCTCGTAAGTGAAGGTGAACGGTCCCTTGCCGTAGTACTCCTCCATCTGGGGCATCACGGGGTTGTAAAACAGGTTCAACATCATCCACAGGCGGGAGCCCATCTTCAGGCGCGGGCCGCTACCTGTCGGGCGGTGTTGCCACCCTCCGTGGTACTTGTCCTGGTTCTCCCACTGCTTGGGGTAGCCCATCCCGGGCTTGGTCTCGACGTTGTTCCAGAACATGTATTCCGCGCCTTCACGATTGGTCCACACGTTCTTGCAGGCCAGGGTGCACGTGTTGCACCCCAGGCACTTGTCCAGGTTGAAGACCATGCTCATTTGCTGTTTGACGCGCATCGGGCTCACCCTTCGAGTGGTTGAGACTAAAGGTCCTTTTCCTGGTAGATGACCTTCTTGGGGCCACTTTCCAGAGGCATCTTCCGGACCAGGACGGCGCAATCCCGTTCCGACGGGCTCGTACCCCAGTAGTTGAGGAAATAGGTCCAGTTGGCATATCCGCCGATCATCGTCGCCGGGTTCATCATGATCCGGGTCGTGGCGTTGTTGTTCCCGCCCCGGAGATCACTGGCTCCCCGCTGGCGGGCGAGGGCCGAGAACGGCACGTTGATATGCCGTTCCGAGGAGTGGTACATGAAGACACTGTCCCTGGGCATGGTCGGGCTGACGACGGCTCGCACCACCGAGATGCCGTTCTGGTTGTAGACCTCGACCCAGTCGTTGTCCTCGACTTCGATCTCCTTGGCGTCGAGCTCGTTGATCCAGACCATCTGGCCGCCCCGGAACATGTTGAGCATGTGCCACGTGTCCCAGAACATGCTGTGGATCTGCCACTTGCC
>CAYTBN010000021.1:0-7541 GCA_964436045.1 uncultured Rickettsiales bacterium
TCCTTGAGTCCGCGCAGGATGGCTACGGTGTCTTCGACCGAGGGCTGGTCGATGTACACCCGCGCGAAGCGGCGTTCCAGCGCGGAGTCCTTCTCGATGTGCTTGCGGTACTCGTCGAGGGTCGTGGCGCCGATACAGCGCAGGTCGCCGCGGGCGAGGGCGGGCTTGAGCATGTTCGAGGCATCCATCGACCCCTCGCCGCCGCCAGCGCCGACCATGGTGTGCATCTCGTCGATGAACAGGACGATCTGCCCGTCGGAGTCCTCGATCTCCTGGAGCACCGCCTTGAGACGCTCCTCGAACTCGCCGCGGAACTTGGCGCCGGCCACCAGCGAGCCGATGTCGAGTCCGACCAGCCGTTTGTCCTTGAGGCCCTCGGGCACGTCGCCCTCGGCGATGCGCCGCGCCAGCCCCTCGACGATGGCAGTCTTGCCCGTGCCGGGCTCGCCGATCAGCACCGGATTGTTCTTGCGCCGCCGGCTGAGCACCTGGATCACACGGCGGATCTCCTCGGTGCGCCCGATCACCGGGTCCAGCTTGTCGCGCCGGGCCAGGTCGGTCAGATCTTTACCGAACCGCTCCAGCGACTGGTACTTCTCCTCGGGGCTCTTGTCGGTCACCCGCTGGCTTCCGCGCACCTCCTGCATCGCCCCCATCAGCCGCTCGCGGTTGATCCCCATCTCGCCGAGGATCCGGCCCGCGTCTCCCTGGTCGGTCACCGCGGCCAGCAGCAGGTGTTCGGTGGAGACGTACTCGTCCTTGAACGCCGCCAGCTCCTTGAACGCCCGGTCCATCAGCAGCTTGAGCCGCGCGCCGATGTACACCTGGGCCGTGGCTCCCTCGACCTTGGGCCGCCGGGAGATGACCTCCTCGAGCTTCGCCGCCAGATCCTCGGGTCGCACACCCAGCTTGCGCAGGATCGGCGGCACGGCGCCGTCGGTCTGCTGCAGCACGGCGATCAGCAGGTGTTCGACCTCGACCTCCTGCTGGTCGTGGCGTCCGGCGATGTCCTGGGACTCCGCCATCGCCTCCTGGGCCTTGAGGGTGAACTTGTCGAACCGGATCGCCATTCGCTACTCCTTGCCGGCTCCCGACCCGGCCTCGACGTACTGCATGCGCAGGGTGTACAGCAGGCCCATCAGGAGCTTGCCCTCTTCCTCGTCGAGGTTCCCGCGTGTCTTCTCTTCGAGGATGCCGAGGATGTCGATCGTCTGCCGCGCCGATCGCAGGTCGACGCCGGCCTCCGCATTCATCGGGTTGGGGATCACACCCAGGTGGACCATCGCGCTTTCGCCCAGGGACATGATGAAGGTAGCGAAGGAGATGGGGATCGGCTCGCCGGCCGGGTCGGCCGGGGGCAAGTCCTCCGCGGGTGCGTCCGCAGCGTCCGACGCCGCGCCGGCTTCCTCCTCGTTCCCGACGGTCTCCGGCGTGTCCTCCTCTTCCGAGGCGATACGTCGATCCGTGACCTTGAATCCCTTGCCCTCTTCGTCGCTCATTCCGGCCACTCCAGCGAGCTGGAAAGCTCGTAACGTCTTGTTTTTCCGTGTTTTTCTCGGACTCCGCCGGAAATGTAATCAGCCGCCGGAGGGTTGTCAAGAAAGCCGGGAGGGGGTATGAAGGTGGCGCCGGAAGGGACCGCATACAGTGCGCAAGTTATCGATTTTCCTCGTGATCTTCCTGGCTTTTGGGCTGGCCCAGACTGCCGAGGCGCGGCCGCGTCGCGAGACGCCGGAGAAGCTCTACGACCAGGGGCTGCGCCAGATGAAGCGTGGCTACTACGACGAGGCGGTCACCAGCTTCGACAAGGTTCGTAACCACTTCCCGCTGAACCAGTACTCGGTGCTGGCCGAGCTGCGGGTGGCGGACTGCCTCTACGAGAAGGCGGACTTCATTTCCGCAGTCGACGCATACCAGCAGTTCGTCCGCCTGCACCCACGCCACGAGGAGCTGGACTACGCCAAGTTGCGGGTCGGGCGCGCCTACTTCAAGCAGGCCAACCGGATCCCGGCCAAGGACCAGACCTACACCGAGATGACCCTGTCGAGCCTCGAGGGCTTCGAGGATCGTTTCCCGGAGAGCGACTACCTCACCGAGGTCTTCGAGATCCGCGGCAAGTGCCTGGTCCGGCTGTCCCGGACCGAGGTGCAGGTGGGGGACTTCTACTTCTGGCGCAAGTCCTACACCGCGGCCCAGCGGCGGTACGCCGATCTGCTCCAGGACTATCCCGAGAGCCCGGTGGTGCCGCGGGCGCGCTACCGGTTGGGGGTCTGCCTGGTCAAGCTGGAGCGACCGGACGAGGGCGAGGCCGTGCTGCGCCAGGTGCTGGAGTTGCACCCCGACACTCCCCAGGCCCGGCGCGCCGAACGCTGGATCGGACGGGTCGAGGCCGAGCGCACCGGCGGCACCAGCGACGACGCCGGGGCCGCGACGGATGGCGTCTGATCCCGAGGCGCCGCCCCGCCGGCTGCGCCGCGCCGAGGCGGTCCTGGCCCGCCGGCTCGCAAACCTGGCGTTGATCGTCGAGGACCTCCACGACTCCCACAACATCGACGCGGTGATCCGGTCCGCCGAGGCCTTCGGCGTCCAGCGCCTGTTGCGCATCGAGACCAACGCCTCGGCACCCATCTCGCGCAAGGTCACCCAGGGGGCCCACCGCTGGCTCACCGTCAGCCGCTTCGACGATCCCGCGGCCGCCCTCGCCGCGGCCCGCGCGGATGGATTCGAGGTGTGGGCGGCCGACGTCGCGCCGGGCTCCCGCCCGCTGGACGAGCTGCCCTTGCCCCCGCGCCTGGCCGTGGCGGTCGGCAGCGAACTCGAGGGGCTGTCCGAGGAGCTGCGGACGGCAGCGGACCGGCGGTTCTATCTGCCGATGAGCGGGTTCACCGGCTCGCTCAACGTGTCGGTCAGCGCCGCGATCTCGATCTGGGAGCTGAGCCGCCGCTTCCGCGAGCGGGATGGGGAGGGCGGCGGACTGACCCCCCGAGACCGCGCGGAGTTGCGCGCCCGCTGGTACCGGTCCCTGGGCAAGACGCCGGCCCAGCGGGCCCGCTTCGAGCCGTGGATCGAGCGGCCGCCGGAGCCCCTGGTCGAGGGCGGACCGCCCCCGGAGCGACGGACCCTGGAGGGCTCGCGCTCGCCCGACGGCGGCGACGAGGACTAGCCCTCCGGATCCGCGGCAGCCGCCCAGGTCGACAGCTGCCGGGCCAGATACTCCCCCATCAGCCGCTGGCCTTCGACGTTGGGGTGCCCGTCGTCGAGCATCAGCGCCTCGGACAGGTCGCCCTCGTTGAGGTAGGCGTAGATCTCCGGGGCGACCCGGTCCTGGGAGCGCGGCGGCCGCGTATAGGAGACCTCCAGCAGCGTCTCGGGCGGATCGTCGCCGAGCTGGACCAGACGCTGGACATCGCCGTCCACCCGCAGCTGGATGCCCCGGTCCTGGCCCGCCCGTTCGAGGTGGGATGCGAAGTCGATGAAGAGCACGTCCTCCTTGGCCGCGACCTGGATCATGGTCTGGCGGAACTCCTCGGTCAGCGGGTGCAGGTCGAAGGAGCTGCGGGGCGGGCAGAGCAGCGCCAGGTCGAATCCCTGCTCCCGCGACAGCCGCGCCAGCCGCTCCAGGATCTGGCGATAGAGTCCCACCGGTTGGGGCCGGTCCAGCTCGCCCCAGCTGCAGAGGGTCACCAGGTCGGGCTCGAGCGCGAGCAGGTCCCGCTCCAGATACCGATCGATGCGCTGCAGGGTGTACCCCGGCACCCCCGCGTTCAGGAACTCCCAGTGGCGTCCGAACAACCCCTCCTGTCCGGCCAGGGTGGCCTCCGCCACCCGGGGATACGACTCCTCGTCGCTCACGCCCCAGCCGAAGGTGGTCGAGTCGCCCAGGCACAGCACCCGGTACGTGCGCCGCGGTTTCCGTTCGCGGACGTCGGGACCCCGCAGGCCCAGGTTGTTGGTGTCGACCGTGAACGTCAGCACCCGCTTGATGTCGTCCTTGGCCGCCAGCCGGGTATCCAGGTCGCCGTGGAACGAGGGCGGCAAGGGCATCGCCGGGATCACGATCTGGGCCCCGCGGACGTTGGGCTGCAGCTTGTAGCCCAGCTCCGGATCCTGCTGGTCGAGGGTGTCGGATTCGATGCGGGTGGCCACCCGCGCGTGGCGCGCGAGCTGCCAGATCAGCACCCCCGCGGCCCCGAGGAGCAGCGCGAACATGCCCAGCACTAGCGGGTTCTTCAGGCGACGCACCTGGGGATCCTACTCCGGAGGGATCTGGAAGGCGATCAGCTCGGCGTCGTCCACCAGCGGCGAACCGAGCAGGGACTCCAGCTCGCTGGCCACCCGGCGCGGGTTGACGAACAGCTGCTCGCGGCGGAGTTCGCTGAATGCCGCGACGTGGATCAGCACGAAGGTGGTGCGCCCTCCAGCGGTCTCCAATGCCGCCTGCCGGGTCAGCCCGTTGGCGCGCGCCCGCTCGGCCGTCGAGCCGTCGCGGCCGAGGTACCACAGGGCTTGCAGGAAGGCGTCGTCCAGGCAGGTCTCGAAGGCCGTCGGCGCGGACTGGCTGTTGCGGATCAGCTCCCCCCGGATCCCCTCGGGGCGGGGCTGGCCGTGGATGACCTGTTGCAGCGCGGTGCCCTCTCCCAGCCCCAGTGGCAGGTCGATGACCTGCAGGTCGCCGCCCTCCTCCGCCAGGTGGGAGAGGAAGGGGTGGGGGCGCCAGTCGGTGTAGTCGAGCGTCAGCAAACCCTGGCGACGGTTGGCGTCCAGCCCCAGCGCCAGTGCGAGGAGCGAGGCGGCCATCAGCACCCAGGGGAGCGCTCTCCTGATCGGGGGACGGGGCGTGCCGGGGTCACCGAGCAGGCGTCCGACGGTCACGTCCACCGCGACCACCAGGGTGCCGGCCAGGCATAGGAGCATCATCGGGACGGCGCGAAACGGCCACAGGAAGTGGCCCACCAGCGGCACGGTCTTGGCCAGCAACCACATCGGCGTGGCCAGCTGCCCGCCGCCGATCCGCACGGGGGCCAGCTCGTTGCCCGCCTGGGCGCTGACATGGGGCCCCAGGGTGAACGTCCAGAACAGCAGCGCGCAGAACAGCCAGCCTCGTGCCCGCCGGCCGCCCGCCAAGCCGGCCCCGAGGGTCAGGACCAGCAGCAGCCACGGCACGGGCAGCTCCAGCTCCCGGTCGTACTGGCCCCGCTCCCGCCAGAGGTAGTCGTAGGGCATGGCCGTGCGCTGGAGGCGTTCCAGGTTCTCGTCCCGCCCCGGCGGTCCGGTGGGGCCCGGCCGCGCCGGCTGGCGCAGGTCCTGCCACAAGCTCCGCAGCCCCTCGCCGACCCCGTCCTCCGCGCGGCTCTGCTCTCCGTTCCAGGCGCCGGGTGTGTTGTCCTCGGATCGTAACTGGATGCTGCGGGTGCGCAGCAGGTAGGGAAGGGAGATCACCAGGCACAGCAAGCCCACGGCTGCCAGCGCCAGCGGCGCCCGGAGGCGGGGCAGTCCGCGGCCGGGGAAGGCGGTCCGCCCGGCGGCTGTCAACAGGGCGAACAGGCCCAGCCAGATGGCGAACGGGATGTAGTGGTAGGTCGCCAGCGCCGCCAGCAGTCCCGCCACCGCGACCCAGATCCAACCGCGGCGGCCCCGGGTCCGCAGGGCCAGGGTCCAGGCCGCCACGAACAGCGGAAGCGTGATCAGCAGCGCTGTGGCTGGCCGGCCCATCCGGATCTCGAAGATGGTGTACGCGTTGAATCCCAGGAACGCGCCAGCGCACCAGGCCAGCGCCCGGTGGCGGGTCAGCGTCCGGAGGCAGAGGTAGCCGGCCAGCGCTCCGAGCGCCGGGATCGCCAGCAAGAAGGCGTTGAAGCCCGCGGGGATGCCGTACAGCGCCACGAACGGCGCCGCCAGCAGGGCGTCGATGACGTTGGGGAAATTGGTGCCCAGCGCCTCGCCCTCGGGCCAGCACAGCACGTCCGGGTGCTGCACCGCGGCGTCGCTGCCCAGCGCCCGGTGGACCCACCAGTAGAGCCAGAGCGTGCCGTTGAGGTCGTTGGGCATCAGCGTGATCCGCGAGGTGGCCAGCAGGCGGTCGATGCGCTGGACGAGGACCTCGTTGTAGATCACCGCGAGGGCGGCGTACCCGGCGGCAGGGAACCCCAGATCGGCGACGAGGGCACCGAGGGCTCGCGGCGTTCGCGCTCGGATCCAGGCGATGGCGGAGGAGGGGATAGGCGTCGTCGGCATCGGGTGACCGGCCTCGGCGATCATAGTACACTCGCCCTGGTTTCGAGCCCTCGTCCTCCCCCATGCACGACATCTCCACCGAGGGGAAGCCGGGCCGCCGCCCGCTCCTGCTGCTGTCGCTGCTGCTCGCCGGCTTCGCCGCGGCCGTGCTGGCCGAACACGCGGTCTTCCATCGCGTCCCGGACATGATCCAGGCGACCTACATGATCGGCGCCCTGGACATCGTCGACCAGGGGCGGTCCACACCCCTGGTGGACCTGAGCCCGTACGGCGACGGACTGAGCACCCGCTACTATCCGCCGTTGTTGATGCACTCGCTGGCCTGGGTCTTTCGCGTCGCCGGGATCGCCTATCCGGCCGTACTGTGGTTGACCTTGCCCCTTTCCCTGCTGGCGCTGGTGGGGGTCTTCGTGGCCGGCTCGGCCGGGGGTGATCGGTGGAATGGGCTGGCGGCGGCGGGGGTGCTGGCGGCCTACCCGGGATTTCGCGAGGCGTCGGCCGGGATCTACCTGGATCAGGGCCTGGCCTGTCTGATCGCGGTGGTGCTTGCCGCGTTGGCCAGCCCCCGGGGGCGCGCATGGCTGGCCGGGCTGGCGGTGTTCACCGCCGCGTCGACCGCGGCCTGGCTGACCCGCTGGACCTTCGCCCTGGTCCCGGCCGTGGTCGTGGCCGTCGCCCTCGGCGAGGCAGCGCTGGGACCGCGGAACGGCCGCCGCGCCCGGATCGGGCGGTTCGCGGGATTGCTGGGGGCCAGCGTGCTGGCGGCGATGCCCTTCGTGTTCTGGCTGGTGACCCGCGCGGACGTGGGCGCCCTGGCGGGCAACGTGACCGCCGAACCCACTCGTATCCCCTGGCTGTCGCAGCTGGTGTTCTATCCCGGCCTGATCGCCACCGCCGGATCGGGTATCCCGCTGGCGCTGGCGGCCCTGGCTGCCCTGGCCCACCCGGCCGTGTGGCGGTCCTCCCGTTGCCGCACGGCGCTGTTTCTGTTGCTCGGCGGGCTGGCCTTCCTGACCTGGCTGCCCCCCAAACAACCGCGTTATGCGCTGATGCTCTACCCGTCGATGGCGCTGCTGACCGCCACCGCCGTTCGCGCCTGGAGCCGGACCGGGCTGCGTCGGGGGCTGGGGATCGCGCTGGCCACGGCCGCGCTGGCCACCGTCTGCCTGGATCTGGCCCGGCGGGAACCTGCCAATCCGGCCTTCCTCGAACAGCTGGTGGACCGCATCGAGCGGGACTGGAAGGGCTCCGGGACCGCCCAGATCCTGGTGCACGACCGCTACTACCGGCTGGAGGGGGATCTGAAC
>CAYTBN010000021.1:7641-104233 GCA_964436045.1 uncultured Rickettsiales bacterium
GACCGCCCAGATCCTGGTGCACGACCGCTACTACCGGCTGGAGGGGGATCTGAACGCGCCGGTCCTCATCTTCGTCAATGCCGTCACCGACGGCGGGCCCAAGCGTTTTGTCGAGGGGTTGTTCGAGCCGGGTCTGGTCCACGGGGAGGGCTGCTGGGGGACCGAATCCTCCTACGACTACGTCGTCCTCCCGGTGGTGGAGGAGCACCGTCACTCGATGCGCGAAGACCCCTTCCTGTCCTGCCTTTCACTGCAGCGGCTGGCGGTGGTGGACCTGCGCTCGTTCCACGGCGAATCCGGCGAGGTCTCGCTGTACAGGGTGCAATGACGGCCGCCGGGGTGTCTTGCTAACAGCGGGGGCGAGTGGAAGACTGACGGCACGCTCCGTCCGCCAGGCAGCGGCCGGAGCGGGGAGGACTCCTGTGGTGACACGGAACGACGCGTGGATGAGGTACGCGCTGGTGCTGGTGCTGGTGCTGGTGCTGGCGCTGGCGCTGGGATTGTCCATGACCGCCTGCACCCGGGGCGAGGACGGCGGCGGCCCCGGTGGCCCCGGCGGCCCCGGCGAGGGCGGTGATGGCGGCGGCGAGGGCGGCGCGCCGCCCTCGGGTGGGGGCGGAGAGTTCGCCGCACCGACCTTGCAGGCGCCCGAGGGTACCCAGTGCACGCTGGTCCCGGGCATGGAGAAACCGCCGGGTTGGGGAGTGGGCGAGCCGGTGATGGTCGCCGGGACCTTCAGCCAGCCCGATGGCCTCGACATCGACGTGGGTATGATGCTGCTGGAGGTGGTGCCGGCGGGCTCCACCGGGGAGACCATCTATCACTTCATCTGCGGTGACCGGACCACCTTCGAGGTGGCCTTGCCCGCGGACATGGGCCAGGTCGCCCTGGTCGCGTTCCTGGACGTCAGCGGGGACGGCCCGGTGGGTGACGACCCCCGCGGCCGCCACCTGGGCATGCTCAATATCCAGGGCGCAGGCGTCGACGGGGTCGAGATCGCCCTGTCGGTGGGTGCCGAACTGGGGGACATGGCGGTGGCGTTCCCGGACGAGCCGCCGGACGCCGGCGTCGCGCCGGAGATGCCGCCCCAGCCCAGCGGAGACAGATCCCCGCCCGACGATCACGTCGATGAGCCGGAGGGCACGCCCGGGGGCGGTCCGGCCGGCGAACCGCCCCCGGGGGATCCGCCCCCTCCCGCGGACGCGCCCTCCGCGGCTGCCCCCGCCGCCGACGTGACCCCGACTCCCTGAGTCTGCTCACCGTCCGCGCGGGATCAGCGCGAACAGCTCGTGATCCCCGCTCACGTCCACCGCCGTCGCCCCTGCGGCGAACAGCGCCGCGCGCGCTCGACCCGCCTCGTCTTCCGACGCGTGGTCCAGGTGTAAAACGACCCAGCTCGCCCCGTCCGTCCGCCAGCGATCGACGGCGTTGGCAGCCACGTCCGTGCTCCCGACACCGTCGTGGACGAACCGGACCAGCGGGTCTCCCTCGAAGCGTCCGGGGTTGATGGCATAGGGGACCGCACGTTGGTGACTGGACTGGTACCAGACGTACCTTCCACCGCCGATGCGTGGGTTGGCGGCGTGGGCCGGCAGATCCAGCACGATCTGGTCCGGAGCGCGGACCTGCCCATCATGGACCACAAGCTCCTCGTAGACGGGAGGGACGCGGGTGTCGGCCACCTCCAGCGGCAGCGCGCCCCGGCCGGCGACGGCGACCTCGGCGAAGATCAGCAGGCTGATGCCCGCCGCTGCCACCCCACGCCAGCGGCCGGGGATCCGCGCCGCGATCAGTTCGGCGGCGCCGATGCCGAGCAGCAGCTGGGCCAGCAGCACCAGCTGCCAGATGTGGATCCGATGGACGAAGGGCACCGCCCGGGCCAGCCACAGCGTCGGGTGGGCGATCCAGTATCCCGGATCGCCGGCGTGGACGCGGATGACCGGGCCCAGGGAGATCAGCAGCAGCAAGAACCCCACCGCGCCGAGTGCGCGCGCCCGGCGGGACCGGCCGGCGATCACGCCGGCGAGGGCGAGGATCAGCAGCAGGAAGCCGGGATAGGGGAATCGGTACAGGAAGTCTGCGTCCCGGCTGGCGCAGGCCTCGAGGCCGGCGGGCGAGAAGAAGCACTCCAGCGGCAGGGTCTCCATCTTGCCGGCCAGCTCCTGGGGGTCGCGGGTGGATGGCCAGGTCGACAGCGAGTCCGGGGCGCCGCCAAACCCGGCCCCGCCCCGGGACTCCTCGGACACGCAGCGCGAGGTGAGCCCGCCGGAGACGGCGAAGGCCAGCAGCGTGACCAGGCCAACCGCCGCCCAGCGCGCCGCAGCCCGACCCCGGGAAGGGCCGGCGGCGGAACCGCTCGCCAGGGCCAGGTCGAGGGGAACCACCAACGCGAGGGCCAATCCGAGGAACACGCTGTAGGCCGGGCTGGCCAGCGCCAGGATCGCCATCACCGCGCCCAGGAGCGCGAGGGGGCGCCAGCCGCCTCCATCGCGGACCCGCAGGGCCAGGACCAGACCGAGGGCCGGAAGTGCCAGGTGAAGGCGTTCGTGGACCCCCGACGCGATCGGGTGGAACAGCACGTAACACGAGAACGCATACGCACAGCCCGCCGCGAACGCCGCCTGGCGGTCGCCCGTGACCCGCCGCGCCAGCAGGTTGGCCGCCGCGGCCCCGGCGATCAGCTGGCCGGCGACGACCAGGTGCACTGCCAGCGGGATCGACAGCGCCGCGACCGGCAACACGGCCAGGTTGTTGACCAGATCGGCATCGAACAGACAGGCTCCGTCCGGGGCGTTCAGCCACGGAATGCGATAGCAGCCGACCATTCCATCGGTCAGACCGTCGCGCACCAGCCAGTGGTGCCAGAGGTGTTTGTAGATGTCCGAGTCCGGGTGACCGGTGACCAGGCGCAGGGGGTGGCGCAGCGCCGGTCCGATCAGCGCCAACGCGAGCGCGGCGTATCCGGCCAGTGCCGGAATCCAGCCGCCCTTCGCGCTCTCCCCCGGCGCCCGCTCCGCCACTCAGCCTCCCGGTTCAGGTGGCCCGCAGCTACCCGCGGCGGCGGAGGACGGCAAGCCAGAGACCGAGCAAGGTGGCCATCAGCGCAGTCGGAGTCACGCCGGCCGACCTCGTGGTGTCGTTGCGGCAGTTGCAATCTTCGTCCTGAAGGGCGGAACTGTCGTCGTCCCCGATATCGTCGTCGTCTCCGGTGGCGTCATCGTCCCCGGTCGCGTCGTCGTCCCCGGCAGAGTCGTCATCGCCAGTCGTGTCGTCGTCGCCGGTGTCGTCGTCGCCCCCGGCACAGTCCTCGTCGTCCTCGTCCACCAGACCGTCGCAGTCGTTGTCGAGCCCGTCGTTGCAGTTCAGCTCGTTGATGCACTCGATGACCTCGTCGCAGTCGGAGTCGCAACAGTCGACGAGGCCATCGCCGTCGTCGTCGATCTCGTTGATGCAGTCCTCCACCAGGCAGTCGTCGTCCTCCGCGTCGGTGGCACCGTCGCAGTCGTTGTCCAGGCCGTCGATGCAGTCCAACTCCTCGGCGCAATACGGGTGGTCGACGCAGTCCCCGTCGCAGCAATCGGCCAGCCCGTCCCCGTCGTTGTCGGCGCCGTCGTCACAGATCTCTCCGCTGCAGTCGGGGTGGCCCTCACAGTCCAGGTCGTCGCAGTCCACGTCGCCGTCCCCATCATCGTCGACGCCGTTGACACAGTCCTCGCCCACGCAGCTCGGATCGCCAGTGCAGTCCGGATCGTCACAATCGAAGAGTCCGTCGCCGTCGTCGTCCAGCCCGTTGGCGCAGTCCTCGCCACCACACACGGGGTCGAGGAAGCAGTCCGGATCCGCGCAGTCGACGTCGCCGTCGCCGTCGTCGTCCACGCCGTTGTCGCAGGCTTCGACGCCGCCGCAACCGGGGAACAGCGAGCAGTCCGTGTCGTCGCAGTCGATCAGCCCGTCGCCGTCATCGTCGAAGCCGTTGTCGCAGACCTCGCCGACGGCGCAGTCGGGGTGCAGGACACAGTCGCCATCGTCGCAGTCGATCAGCCCGTCGCCGTCGTCGTCCACGCCGTTGTCGCAGATCTCGTTGTCACAGTTCGGCTCGTTGAAGCACGCCGGGTCGTCGCAATCGGCCAGGCCGTTGCCGTCGTCGTCCAGCCCGTTGAAGCAGTCCTCGAAGACGCAGGCCGGATCGGCGACGCACTCCGGATCTCCGCAGTCGATCCAGCCGTCGCCGTCGTCGTCGACGCCGTTGTCGCAGACCTCGCCACCGGAGCAGATCGGATCCGCGGAGCAGTCGGGGTCGTCGCAGTCGATCAGCCCGTCGGCGTCGTCGTCGAAGCCGTTGCCGCAGTGCTCGGCACCGCCAGCGCAGGCCGGGAAGATGTCGCAATCGTCGTCGTCACAATCGACCAGTCCGTCGCCGTCGTCGTCCACGGCGTTGTCGCAGGTCTCGCCCGCGAGGCAGTTGGGGTCGAAGAAGCAGTCGAAGTCGTCGCAGTCGGCCAGTGCGTCGCCGTCGTCGTCCATCCCGTTGTCGCAGACCTCCCCGCCGCCGCCACAGTTCGGATCGCCGCCGCAGTCCAGGTCGTCGCAGTCGACCAGGCCGTCGCCGTCGTCGTCGGTGCCGTTGTCGCAGACCTCGTTGCCCGTGGCGCAGGCGGGATCGATCACACACTCGATGTCGTCACAGTCCACGTCCTGGTCGCCGTCGTCGTCCACGCCGTTGTCGCAGATCTCGCCGCCGGCACAGATCGGGTCCACTCCGCACTCGATGTCGTCGCAGTCGATCGCGCCGTCGCCATCGTCGTCTACCCCGTTGTCGCAGATCTCGCCGCCGATGCAGTCCGGTTCGAGCACGCAGTCCGGATCGTCGCAGTCGGCGGCCCCGTCGCCGTCGTCGTCCGCGCCGTTGAAGCAGTCCTCCGAGCCGCCGGTGCAGGCGGGGTGGATCAGGCAGTCCGAGTCGTCGCAGTCGAGGAACCCATCGCCGTCGTCGTCGACACCGTTGTCGCAGATCTCACCCAGTACACAGGCCGGATCGCCGAAGCAGTCCGGATCCTGGCAGTCCTCCTGGCCGTCCTGGTCGTCGTCGACGCCGTTGTCACAGATCTCGCCTCCGCCCACGCAGGCGGGGTCGGTGCTGCAGTCCAGGTCTTCACAGTCCGTCAGCCCGTCCAGATCCTCGTCGGTGCCGTCGTTGCAGTCCGTTTCGTGTGCCGCCGGATCGCAGATGATCTGCAGGTCGTCGAATGCCAATCCCTGATCCGGGACCGGGTACTCGTCGGCCTCGGCGAAGTACAGCCACAGGGACGTTTCTCCGGGGTTGGCGAAGGTATCCACCAGCGGGAGCAGCGTGTCCTCGGGCTCGTCGACCAGATCGGCGAGCAGGTCGAAGGTCGTACCGTCGAAGGAGTACCCCAGGCAGTCACCGTCGGGGGGCACGTCCGGCGCCCAGCTGGCGACACACAGGTCGCTGTCGTCCCCGAGGTCCATGAACCAGCCGCTGATCCCGATCGTGGTGCAGCCGGTGACGTCGATCTCGATGGACTGGACGCCCGTTGCCTGATCGCAACCGGCGCCGTCGTTCGACGCCAGGTTCAGCGAGGAGCCGAACAGCCCGACCTCGGAGAAGTCGACCTCGGAGCACAACGGATTGGTGCCACCGGGCCAGTGGAGCCAGCCACTGGGCATCTGACCGCCGTTGAAGTTCTGTTCCATGATCACGGTCTGGGCTCCGGCGACCGGGGTCCAGAGCCACAGGCCAGCAAAGAGCAGGGCGACAACAGCCGACGGCAGCGTACGCATGGAATCCTCCATCTTGTCGGATGGCCGCAAGGATACCAGCCAGCGGGCGCTCCGAGGGCGCGGGTCACGCCGGGATCAGAGGATGATCGTACGGAGCAGGGCCTGGTGGGTCGCACGATCGACGAGTGACTGGGCCATCTCGAGGGTCCCGAAGCCGGCGCGTACCTCGGGGAGGTCGCGCCCCAGGTCCCGGACCAGCGCGAACATGTTGCGCATCACGGCCTCGGGGCTCGCGCCGGTGCGGAGCAGGTGTTTCATGTCCCGCCGCAGGGGGTGGTGCTGGCAGTGTTCGTGGACGAACCGGGCCAGGATCGCGGTGGACTGGCGGATCCGTTCGTCCAACTCCTCCCCGCGCGCTGGGGCGCGCTGGCGCCGGGGGGCGGTCGCGGGTTCGGGAGCGATGGAGGCGCGTCGAGACTTCTTGGGCTTCTTGTTCAGCCAGTCGTCTCCGGAGACGGGCTCGCCGAATAGGTCGGTGGAGGCCGGAGAGGTACCCACGTCCACCGGGACGGACTGGAGCGACGCGACCGGGGCGACCTCCAGCGCGTCGAAGACACTCCGCGGCGCCGCTCCGCCCGGGGTGGCGAGATCCGCCCGTCCGCCCGTCACCACCTCACCGAGGGCGGTCGCTCCGCTGGCGATCGGTCCGCCCAGGGTGACCGGGCCACCGGCCAGCGGGCCGCAGAGGGTGGCCGGTCCGCTGGAAACGGGCCCGCTCAGATCGGCCGGTCCGTTCGAAACGGGCCCGCCCAGATCGACCGGTCCGCTGGGCAGAGGTCCCCCACCGTCGGTGGGGCCACCACGCTGGATTTCGCCGAGTTCGGCGGTTTCGCCCGCCGCCGGATCATCCAGGTGGGCTGGCCCGGCGGCCACGGGATCGGCGGGCCGGACCGGGACCTCGACTGCTGCCTCGGGAACCGGCTCGAGGATGACCTCGCGGGCCGACTCGGGGAGGGTCTGCGCCGCCACGTCCGGGCTGGCCTCGATCGCCACGGTGTCCGCCGAACCGTCCGCGGATACAACGATCCCGACCACCGAGAACTGGGCAGGGAGCCAGGGGGCTCGCGCCAGCGTCTGGACCGCCCGGGCGACGGTCCTGTCGGCGGTCTTGGCCAGGCGGGGGAAGGGGATGTCGTTGCCCCAGCCGCCACGCCGGGGGTCCGCCCCCCAGCGGCACGCCCGCTCCGACAGGCCCTCGACGCCGAGCCGGTAGGCCGGATCGGCCTCGTGGCCGAGGACCACGATCTGCTGGACACCGGTCAGACCTGCCATCGCCGCCAGGGTGCGCCCGAGGGAGTCTTCCAGATCCGGGATCGAGGCCCCGGGGGTGGTGAGCACGGCGGTGCGACGGGGCTCCAGTCCGGCGGCTCGCAGGCAGACCCAGGCGAACCCCGGACTGGAGGTGGTGATCACCACCGCGAACTGGGAAGTCGAGTCGGTCATCGATCAGGACCGGGCGCTGGGCGCGTCGTCGTCCTCGCCGGTGACCTCGATGGTCTCGCCCTGGAGGCGCTGCGCCACCTTGTTCAGCATGCTGGATAGATCGAGCCCCGTCAGCGACTCGACCACCGGTGGCACCTGGGCCACGATGTCGGTCACGTCCTGGGTGACCTTGCTGGCACTGGCCCCGCCCGCACCGCCGCCACCGACGATGGTGATGCGGTCGGTCTTCTACAGCGGAGCCGACACGGCCTCGGCCATCTTGGGCAGGGCGTCGACCACCATCTGGATCAGCGCCGCCTCGCCGTACTGGTGCCAGGCCACGGCTCTCTTGTTCATCGCCTCGGCTTCGGAGAGTCCCTGGGCCTTGGTCGCGTCGGCCTGGGCCAGCCCCTTGGCGCGGATCGCCTCGCCGTCCGCCATTCCGTGGGCCTTGACCGCCTCGGCTTCTGCGATTCCCGTGGCTTCGATCACCGACGCCTCGGCGATGCCTCGCTGACGTTCGGCTTCGGCGCGGCCCCGGGCCTCGGCCTCGAGGCGGAAGCGCTCGGCCTCGGCCTCGGTCTGGATCTGGTATCGCTTCGCGTCCGACGGCTTGTGCACGGTCGCCTCGAGCTCCTTCTCGCGGCGCAGGATCTCCTGTTCCTGGACCAGAACCCGCTGCTGCTTCTCCACCACCTCGACCTGGACCTCTTCCTTCTTCACCTGCTGCTCTTTCTTGTGCTTGGAGAGGTCGTAGGCCAGGTCGGCATCGGCGCGCTTCTCGTTGACCGACGCGTTGTAGTCGGCACGTTTCATCTCGTAGTCGCGGGCCGACTCGGCGATCTTGGTCTCGGCGCCGTAGCGGTTGGTCTCACCCGCCTGGCGCGCGTTGGCGCCTCGGATGGTGGCGTCCCGCTCGGCCTCGGCCTTGGCGATGTCGGCGTCACGCTTGGCCTCGGCGCGGGCGATCTCGGCGTCGCGCAGCACCATGGCGGTGCGCGGCTTGCCCAGGGCGTCCAGGTAGCCGTGGTTGTCGCGGATGTCCTTGATGGTGAACGAGACGATCTGCAGGCCCATGTTGGCCAGGTCGCTGGCCGCCACATCCTGGACGCGGTTGGAGAAGGCGTCCCGGTTCTTGTAGATGTCCTCGACGGTCATGGTGCCGAGGATGGCGCGCAGGCGAGGGGCGTTTCGCGCTGCAGGCATTCGGAGTCGCAGCGCCGCGATCGGGCTCCGTCCTCCGTCCCGCCGGATTCGCCGCTGGCCGCGAGCAGGTGTGGGCGTTCGCGCAGGGAGGTACAACGCTGCTGTACCGGGTCGCGGTCGAGTTCGGAACAGAACAGAGCGGCATCGAGTTCGGTGCCGTGCTGGAGGAAGAGGGCTTCGACGGCGGCCAGCTGCTCCACCTCGTTGGCCATGCCGTTGACCGTGCGTGCAGCCTCCTCGGCTTCCATCCCGGCAGTCTCGGCCAGCCGCGCGCTGACGTCGTCGCCCGCCGGGCGGCAACCGGCCGTCACGGAGAACGACAACAGCATCGACAGGGTGACGAGGTGGCCGGGGGGACTCAGGGTCACGCGCGACCCTCCGCTCGATCCCTCTCATGTCACGACGTTCGTGACCCCCTGTGACGGCAGACGATCCGTCCGCCCGCAGTATAGCGCTACCAGCGGGCCATCACCGAGAGGCCGCCACCGTCCGGTCCGGCGTGGGGAGCGAACACCACTGGCGGCGGGCTGCCCCGGCGGCGGTGCAGGGCGGGGATGACGATCCCGGTGGCGGCGCCGATGATGGCGCCGGCCATCACGTCGCTGGGGAAGTGTTTGCCCGACTGTACCCGCAGGATCCCCACGGTGACGCCCATCGCCAGGGCGCCGCCCCACATGACGAACAGCGGCCCGGGGTGGTCGTCCAGGTGCTTGTAGGTCAGCAGACTGGCGGTGGCGAACATCGCCGAGAACGCCAGCGCGGTGTGTCCGGACCAGAACGACAGGGCGGCGTCGGGATCCTCGAGGGCCTCCTCGTAGGCCAGCCGGTCGGCCCCCGAGCCCGCCAGGATCGAGGCATGGGTCTCCGGATCCGCGCCGAGGATGTACATGTAGGGTCGGTACCGGGTGAAGGCCCACTTGGTCAGATTGGTCAGGGCGCCCGCGAAGAACAGGGTTTCCATCGCGATCACGGCGTCGGTCCAGAACCAGCTACCCGGGGCGTGGCGGGACGAGCCCCAAGCGATGTCGTCGATGCCGTTGATCAGCAAGGGCAAGGCGAAGGCGCCGTAAAGCAGGACATCCGATGCCTCGGCCGCGGACGGGTTCCAGTTCCCGATGGCGCCCCGATCGGCCTGACCGATGGCGTCGTAGGTCAGCGGGTCGAACGCCCCCGCGCTGAACTCGTCCTTGAGCGTCAGCTCGGTCATCAGCCAGACCGTGCCGAAGGCCAGGGTCAGCGGGAGATCGATCTCCTCGCGGACAAACAGCGGAGGTTGGGCCTCGGCAGCGTGCGCCGGTCTGGGCACCAGCGCGATCAGGACCAGCAGCAACAACGGGCGCATCGGATCGCTCCCTCTCCGGCCGGACGGCGCACCGGCACCCTACCAGCATAGGACAAAACGCGGCGGAGGAGCGACGTGCAGCTGAGCGGAGGTCAGCGGATCTGGATCGGGAGGGTACCGAGACCGGCGCCGCCGCTGGTACGGCGGACGTTACCGATCCGCAGCTCGGAGAGGAAGGCGGCGTCCACAGTCAGCTCCATGCCGCAGCCCAGACGAAGGGTGAGCGCGTCGGTGCCCAGCTTGCCGACGAAGGAGCCGCCGTCGCGCAGCTTGACCGAGACCGCGCCAGCGATGGGCTGGTCGAAGCGGATGGCCGCGATCTCGTCGAGCTTGAGGGCCAGCTCGCCGAAGGAGGTCTCGACGGGCAGCGAGCCCGCCGTCGGTCGCGCGAACCAGCGGTCGCCGTTGGAGAGCACGAGCACAGGGGATCCAGGATCGACCGCAGGTTCCAGCAACAACCCGGGGACCTCGAGGCTCACCAGCTGCCGCTGTTCCAGCGTCAGCTCCTGGCCCGTACGGTGCCGGAAGACCACGGTCTCGTCCAGGAGGATCCCGGACAGGGTCGAGCCGTCGGCCAGCACGATGCGGTGCACGCCGCCGTCCGCACGCAGGTCCAGGCTGGCGACCTTGTTGCGCGGCACGCGGATGGTTCCCATCGCCGTGGCCAGCTGGAAGGCGTCCCCGAGGATCTTGCCCTCGAGCCGATCCCCCTGGCGCAGCACGGCGCGGTCGGCGGTGGACTGGTAGCTCTCTTCGGCCTCGCTACGCTGGTGCATGCCGATGCGATCGATGGTCTCCAGGGGGATGTCGACGGCCTTTCCCCCCGGCAGCCGCAGGTTCGCGGTCTCGGCGGTCAGGTCGCCGACGAACACCTCGCCGGACAGCAGCACGACCGTGTCGCCCACCCGCCCGGGACCGCCGGCGATGACACCGGCGATGTCCTTGAGCTTGACCTCGTGCGCGCCGTAGGGAGTCTCGATGGTCCACTTCTTGTCGCCGAGGGTTCCCTCGAGGCGGTTGCCGTCGCGCAGCTCGACGATGTCGCGCTCACCGCCGCGCAACAGTCCGGAGACGCGGAACGTGGGGCCGCGCCCGCCGCCAGTGAAGTTGGAGACCAGGTAGGGCAGATCGGCCAGTGCCGCTCCCGTGTCGAAGGAGCCGAGCCACTGGCTCCCCTCCTCCCGGATGGTCCGCATGGCCACGAACAGGACGATGGCGGTGGTGTCGCCCGGGGGCACCTCGACCGAGTAGCGGATGTTGGGGAGGTCGCTGCCACCCATCAGGGTCGCGATCCCGGCGGTCTGGGCGCCGTCGTCGCCGAAGATCACCGCCACCGAAGGATCGTCGGCGCCCGGGCTGCCGTCGTCGGTGACCCAGCCCCGGTCGTCGGGGCCGACGATGGTGTCCCCGTCCGTGGTGGTGACCACGACGGTACCGTCGTCGCTGCCCAGGGCGATGTTGTGGGTCAGGGTCGCCGTCATGGACGTCGAGCCGGGGTTGTAGAGCAGCTCGACGAAGCGGGCGTAGCCGTCGTCGGCGGCGATCAGAACCCGCCTCGCCAGCATCAGTCCTCCCCCGCCAACGCCCACGGGTGGCAGAGCGATCTCACGCCCGCCTTCGAGGATGTTGCCGTACCCGGCGAAGCTCGCCGACGAACCGTTGACCTCGACGGTCATGGCGCCGTCGAAGGCATCGTTGAGCCCGTCTCCGATGGACCCGTCGTACTGGATGTCCCACGAATACCCCAGGCCGTCAGACAGCGTGAACGGCAGCGAGGTCTGCATGGTCCCCTGCAGCTCGGGGAACAGATCGGCTGTGGTGCCGCCGGCCACACCGAAGGGTTGGGCCGCAGCCGACAGCGGAGTGAGGATCAGGATCGACGCAACAACGAGACATGGAATCGCACGCACGAGGCACCTCCTGAGCGGGAATATTACTGGGACACCCGTTGCGGGTCTTTCGTTCCCCTGGTCGTGGCCGGTCAGGCGGTGCGTAGCAGATCCGGCACCCCGGCCAGCGCATCCGGCAGGTTCTCCGGAGCCTTGCCGCCTGCCTGGGCCATGTCGGGCCGTCCGCCTCCCCGGCCGCCGACGACCCCGGCCAGGGTGGCCACCAGCTTTCCGGCGTGGAAGCGGTCTGTGAGGTCCTTGCTGACCTTGACCACCAGCCGCGCTGCGCCCTCGTCCCGGGCACCCAGTACGATGATCCCCGACTGGACCTGCTCGAGCAGGCGGTCGGCCCGGTCCCGCAGCTCGCGGGCGTTGGCCTCCACCTCTCCCACCACCAGCACCACGCCGTCGATGTCGAAGCGCTCGATGCGGGCGGTGGCATCTCCGCTGGAGAGCCGCTGCTTGAGCCCCTCGACCTCCTTGCGCAGCGCCCTGTTCTCCTCGACCAGGCGGCGGGCGCGGCCGACCACCTCCTGGGGCTGGGCCTTGAGCACCCCGGCCAGCTCGACCCGCTCTGCCTCCAGCCGGCGTACGTGTGCCTCGGCCCCGCGGCCGGTCTGGGCTTCGATGCGGCGCACTCCCGTACCTACACTGCCCTCGGACACTATCTTGATCAGACCGATCTCGCCGGTCCGGTCGCAGTGGGTGCCCCCGCACAGCTCGGTGGAAAATCCTGCCACCTCCACCACGCGCACCTCATCGCCGTATTTTTCGCCGAACAGGGCTATCGCCCCGCGCGCCACCGCGTCGTCATAGGTCATTTGCTCGATCTGGACCGGCTCGTCCCGGCGCACCTGGGCGTTGGCCAGGGCTTCGACCCGGGCCAGCTCGTCGGCGGTGACGGCCTGGAAGTGGCTGAAGTCGAAGCGCAGCCGGGCGGGGTCGACCACCGACCCCTGCTGGGCCACGTGATCTCCCAGCGCCTGCCGGAGGGCGGCGTGGAGCAGATGGGTGGCCGTGTGGTTGCGGCGGATGTCGCCGCGGCGCTCGCCGCCCACCACCAGCTGGACCCGTTGTCCGACGGTCAGCTCCCCCTCGTCGACGAGCAGATGATGGACCACGGCGTCGCCCTCGCGGGTGGTGTCGCGCACGCTGGCCCCGCCACCGTCCCACGACAGGGTGCCCGTGTCGCCCACCTGACCCCCACTCTCCGCGTAGAATGGAGTGCTGTCGGTGACGACCTCGACCCGATCTCCGATGGTGGCCGCGGTGACCCGCGCGCCCTCCGACCGGATCGCGGTGATCTCTCCCTCTCCCGCGTCGCTCTGGTATCCGCCGAAGGTGGTGGCCATGCCGCCGAAGCCCGCGCCAGTCCCCGGCGCACCGGAGTTGGCCTGGTCGCCAGTTCCCATGCCGCCGGAGACCTGCCGGTGTTCGGCCATCAGCTCGCGGTAGCCCTCTTCGTCGATGGCCACACCGCGCTCGACGGCGATCACCCGGGTGAGGTCAGGGGGGAAACCGTCCCGGGCGTGCAGGTGGAAGACCACCTGTCCCGGTACCACCGCTTCCCCGTCCGACTGAAGCTGCGCGAAGGTCTGCTCCAGCAGCTCGAGACCCCGGTGCAGGGTCCGGCGGAAGGTCTCTTCTTCCATCCGCGTGTAGCGGAGGATCTTCTCCCGCCACTGCGCCAGCTCCGGGTAGGCCGGCGACATCAGCTCGATGACCTTGTCTGTCAGTTCGTGCAGGAACGGTTCGTCGATCCCCAGCTCGACCCCGTGGCGGATCGCCCGTCGCATCACCCGCCGCAGCACGTAGCCGCGGTCCACGTTGGAGGGCAGCACACCGTCGGCCAGCAGGAAGGCGCTGGCGCGGCCGTGGTCCGCCAGCACACGCAGGGAAACCAGCTGCTCCGGATCCGCATCCGGGTCGACGCCAGCCAGCTCGGCCGCGCGCTGCACCAGGGCCGCCAGCTCGTCGGTCTGGTAGTTGGTCTTCACGCCCTCGGTCACCGCCGCGAGCCGCTCGAGGCCCATGCCAGTGTCCACGCAGGGCCGGGGCAGGTCGTTTGTGGTGCCGTCCGGGTGGGTGAAGAACTGCATGAAGACCAGGTTCCAGATCTCCATGTAGCGGCCCGCGTCGTGACCGAAACCCCAGGGGTCGGGTTCGTTGTCGAGGGCGAACCCCGACTGCAGGTCCCAGTGGATCTCCGAACAGGGCCCATGGGGACCGGTGTCTCCCATCGACCAGTAATTGTCCTTGCGACCACAGCGGCCGATCCGCTCGGCGGGCAGACCCAGCTGCCTCCACAGCTCGTAGGCCTCGTCGTCGTCCCGATAGACGGTCGCGTACAACCGGTCCGGATCCAGGCCGATGTCCCGGGTGAGGAAGTCCCAGGCCAGGTCGATCGCCTCCTTCTTGAAGTAATCGCCGAACGAGAAGTTGCCCAGCATCTCGAAGAAGGTGTGGTGGCGAGGCGTGCGGCCGACGTTCTCCAGGTCGTTGTGTTTTCCCGACACCCGCATGCACTTCTGCGCCGACGTGGCGCGGACGTAGTCGCGCCGCTCCTCACCGGAGAAGACGTTCTTGAACTGGACCATCCCGGCGTTGGTGAAGAACAGCGTCTTGTCGCCGGCCGGGATCAACGAGCTGCTGCGAACCACCGTGTGCCCGTGGTCCTCGAAGTACTTCAGGAATCGCTGGCGGATCTCGTGGACCTTCATGACTGCCTCGCATCGGGACACGGAGGTGTCGCCAGCAGATTTCTAGCGTTGCGACCCCGCCGGGTCAATTGGCGGGGCGCTAGTCGTCGAGTTCGGCGGTGGGTTGCCAGAGGCCGGTGGTGTCGGAGGAGGCGACCTGCAGGGCGAAGTGGTCCGGGTTGCGGCAGTACTGCAGGGCCTCGTCCTGGCTGATCAGCTGGTCGCGGAAGGCCGAGAAGACCGACTGGTCGAAGGTCTGGGTGCCGTGGGTCTCGAACGAACTGTTCAGGGCGTCGGGCAGCTCGTGGATCCGGTCGGGATCGGCGACCAGGTCGCGGATCTTGTCGTTGTTGACCAGCACCTCGGTCAGCAGCAGCACCGCCGCCCCCTCGGGCCGGTGGATCAGCCTCTGGCTGACGATGGCCCGCAAGGTCTGGGCGATCCGGTGCCGCGCGGCCCGGTCGTTGTCCTTGGGGAAGGCCGCGGTCAGCCGATGGATGGTCTCTTCGGCGTTGGGGGTGGCCATGGTCGCGATCACCAGCCGCCCCCCCTCGGCGGCGGACAGGGCGGCCTGGATCGTCTCGTCGTTGGGCAACTCGCCGACGGCGATCACGTCCGGGTCCTGGCGGGGGGCGCAGCGCAGCGCCGACGCGTAGTCCGAGGCATCGACCCCAATCTCGCGCTGGCTGATGATGCAGCGCTTGTCCAGGTACATGAACTCGATGGGGTCCTCGATGGTGAGGATGTGTCCGCCCCGGTGACCGTTCACGTGGTCGACGATCGACGCCAGGCTGGTGGTCTTGCCGCAGGCGGCGGGTCCGGTGACCAGCACCAGCCCCGAGCGCTCCTCGGCGATACGGTTGAGCGCCCGCGGTAGCCGCAGCTCCTCGAAGGTGGCGATGCGGGCCGGGATCGAGCGCACGGCCATGGCCACGGTCATCCGCTGCCGGAAGACGTTGACCCGGAACCGCCCGAGCCCCTTGACGCCGTACGAGGTGGCCAGCTCGCTCTGGCGGTTGAACCGGTCCCGCTGGATCTTCGACATCATCGAGGCGGCGAGCTTGCCCGCCTCTTCGGGTTCGAAGCGGGACGAGTCCCTCAGCGGCAGGAAGGAGCCGTTGACCCGGAACATCGGCGGCAGGCCGACCCGGATGTGGATGTCGCTGGCGCCGTTCTTGACCGCGATCTGCAGAATCTCGTCGAAGGTCATTCCCATGGCCCGACGATCATGCCGCACACCGCTCGGGGAGGGAAGGTGTCACGTCGGTGGAGCTGTTTACCGGTGCTCACGGCGGTAGCTCACTCTGGTGCGGCGACCCCGTTTCCGCCGCCGGTCGGCGGCTTGATTCCCTTGGCCTCCAGGATCTGTTCCACCAGTCCCCTGAGCAGGTCGGGGTCCTCGTCGAGGAAGAGCATCGCGTTCTCCCGGCCCTGGCCGATGCGCTCGTCGCCGAAGCTGTACCAGGACCCGCTCTTGCGGAGCAGTCCCTCCTCGACCGCCAGGTCCACCACCTCGCCGGTGTAGCTGATGCCCTTGTTGTAGATGATGTCGAACTCGCAATCCCGGAACGGCGGCGCCAGCTTGTTCTTGACGACCTTGACCCGGGTGCGGTTGCCCACCACCTGGTCGGCCTTCTTGATGGTCCCGATGCGGCGGATGTCCAGCCGAACCGCGGCGTAGAACTTCAGCGCGTTGCCCCCCGTGGTGGTCTCGGGGCTGCCGAACATCACGCCGATCTTCATGCGCAACTGGTTGATGAAGATCACCGAGGTCCGGCTCTTGCTGATGGTCCCGGTCAGCTTGCGCAGGGCCTGGCTCATCAGCCGGGCCTGGAGCCCGGGCAGGCTGTCGCCCATGTTGCCGTCCAGCTCGGCCTTGGGCACCAGCGCTGCCACCGAGTCCACCACGATCACGTCCAACGCACCGGAGCGAACCAGGGTGTCGGTGATCTCCAGCGCCTGCTCGCCCGTGTCCGGCTGGCTGACCAGGAGATCGTCGGTGACCACCCCCAGCTTCTGGGCGTAGCGCACGTCCAGGGCGTGCTCCGCGTCGATGAACGCGGCGATCCCGCCCAGCTTCTGGGCTTCAGCCACGATCTGCAGGGCCAGGGTGGTCTTGCCCGAGGACTCCGGTCCGTAGATCTCGATCACCCGTCCCCGGGGGACACCGCCCGTGCCCAGGGCCACGTCCAGCCCCAGGGAACCGGTGGGGATCACCTGGATTCCGTCGGTGATGGCCGTACCGTCACCGAGACGCATGACCGAACCCTTGCCGTACATCTTCTCGATGCTGGTGATGGCCATGCTGAGGGCGAGGGGGCCGGACTCGGTCGGGAAATCGGGTTTGGACTTCTTCTTGGGGGGCATCGGCTCTCCGCTACTGCTCAGGCGTTCAGTGTCGAGCGATCTCTTTCTACAACGTGCGCGCGGGGGATGCAAGGTGATCCGCCAGCGGTGCCCGCGCCAGGACATGGTGGCGCGCTCCGCCGGGGTCCAGCACGCTGCGGTAGAGGTTCACCTCGTCCACCGGCAGGGTGCCCAGCCGCGTGGGCGGCTCGTCGACGACGGCTTCGAGGGCGGCGATTCCGTCGGGCGTCGGCCGCTGGCGGAAGCGCGCGAGGGTCAGGTGAGGTCGCCAGCGCCGCCGGTCGACCCTCAGCTTGCGGCGGGTCAACACGCGCCGGCAGGCCCGGTGGACCGCCGCCAGGGACTCGTTCGCGGACAAACCGACCCACAGGACCTGCGGTCGAGTGGCGCCGGGGAACAGACCGAATCCACCCACGTCGATGGCAAACCGGGGCTGGGGCGCGCAGGCGACCGCCAGCTCATCGCCGAGGCGGCCTGCCAGCCCGGGGGACACGTCGCCAAGGAAGTGCAGCGTCAGGTGGATCGCGGCCGGACGCACCCAGGAAGCCTTCGGCAGCAGGGGTCGTAGACGATCCTGCTCACCGGCGAGGCGCTCGTGGAGGATTGCAGGGACAGGCACCGCGATGAAGGCGCGGATCCGCTCGTCGTTCACCCCGCACTCCGGGCCAGATCACGGCGCAGCATCTCCAGCACCGCCTGGGCAGCCAGCTGTCGATTCAGGGCCCGGTCGCGAAACAGCTGTAGCCTGCGCACGCGGGTTCCGTCGGGGCCGGCGACGGCGGCGAATACCAGTCCCACCGGCTTGTCGGCCGTGCCGCCACCCGGGCCCGCGACGCCTGTCAGCGCCACCGCCCAGTCGGCTGACGCGACCCGTCGTGCGCCGTCTGCCATCTCCCGCGCCACCTCCTCGCTGACGGCGCCGTGTTCGATCAGCAACGCCTCGGGGACACCGAGCATCTCCTGTTTGGCCTCGTTGGCGTAGGTCACGAATCCGCGCTGGAAGACGTCCGAGGCACCGGCCTCCGCGGTGAGCGTCTGGGCCACCAACCCGCCGGTACACGACTCGGCGGTGGTCACGGTCTGACCCCGTTCCCGCAGCAGCTGCGCCACCACCACGGCCAGGGTCGCGTCGCCCTCGCCATAGCAGTCGATGCCCAGCCGCTCCCGCAGCGCGATGTGGGCCGCCTCGAAGGCCCGGATCAGCTCCGGATCGCGTGTGTCGCCCTGAGCCAGCAGCTTGATGTGGTTCTCGAACATGTAGGTACGGAATCCCAGCGAGATCCGGGGATCGCCGGGATCGAAGCCGCGGAGGCGCTCCTGGAGCACGGATTCGCCGAGGGCGGCGACCCGCAGCGAGGCGCTCAGGGGCGGATGAACCGGCCAATGGGACCCGATGAGATCCAGCACCGCCGGGGCAAACATCTGCTTCATCTCGGTGGGCACGCCGGGGAGGAAGACGGCCAGCGTCTCCCCCAGTTCGACGGCAAAACCGGGCGCCGTCCCGCGGCCGTTGGGGATCAGGCGGGCGCCGACGGGCAGCATCGCCTGCTTGCGGTTGGATTCGTTCATCTCCCGGCCGCGGTTCTCGAAGGCCGCCCGCACCTGGCGCAGGGCCTCGGCGTCGAGGGCCTGCTCGACCCCGGCGACCACCGCGACGGCCTCGGAGGTCAGGTCGTCGTCCGTGGGACCCAACCCCCCCGTACTGATCACCAGATCCGCGCGCTCGCACGCGTGGCGGAGGGCGTCGACGATGTCCTCGCGGCGATCCCCGCAGCTCAGGGCACCCCTCACCCTGAATCCTCGCTCGTGGAGCTGCTCGGCGAGCCAGGCGGCGTTGGTATCCACCAGCTGTCCGGTGACGATCTCGTTTCCCTGGGAAAGAATCTGAGCAACTGGCATGATCCGGCGATTGTAGCCTAGGAGGTCCGTTGAAGCGGCTGGCGAAGATCCTCGGTGCGTTGACCCTGTTCGCGCTCGTACTGGCGGGGGGCGCCGCCCTCTGGATCGGCCTGCAGGCGCGGGCCTTCTTGGGAGGGGTGCCGGCGGCGACCGGGGAGGAGCGGGTGGTCGCGATTCCCCGTGGCGCCAGCGGACGTTCGGTCGCCGAGCTGCTGGCGAGTGAGGGGATCGTCACCGACGCCGACCGCTTCTACCTCTTGCTGAGATACCGCGACGCTGTCCCTGGCATCCGCGCCGGAGAGTTCGCCTTCCGCACGGACTGGACGCCCGACGAGGTCATCGCCGCGCTCCACGACGCGGCCGAGGTCACCTATCCGCTGTCCGTGCCCGAGGGGCTGCGCTTCCTGGAGGTCGCCGAGCGGGTGGAGGCCGCGGGACGCGGCTGGTCGGCGGACGCCTTCCTGATGCTGGTCAAGGATCCCGGACTGCGGGAGCGGATGGGGGTGACCGCCGACGATCTGGAGGGCTACCTGCTTCCGGAGACCTACCGCTTTGCCCGCGACGCGGACGAGCGGGACGTGATCGAGGCGATGCTCGGCGAGTTCGAGGCCAGCTGGGGACCGGCCGAGATGGCCCGGGCCCAGGAGCTGGAGATGACCCGCCACGAGGTGGTGATCCTGGCGTCCCTGGTCGAGAAGGAGACCGCGGCACCCGCCGAGCGGCCCCAGATCGCCAGCGTCTTCCACAACCGCCTACGGATCGGCATGAAGCTGGAGTGCGATCCGACCATCGTCTACGGCATCGAGAACTACGACGGCGTGATCCACAAGAGCGACATCCGCAACCCCCACCCGTGGAACACCTACGTCCACCCCGGGCTCCCCAAGGGCCCGATCGCGAACCCCGGCGGCGAGGCGATCCAGGCGGTCCTGCATCCGGACGAGACCCGCTACCTGTACTTCGTCAGCCGCAACGACGGCACCCACCATTTCTCGACGAGCTACGCCGAGCACAATCGGATGGTGCAGAAGCATCAGAGGTAGGCGCCCGGCGCCGTGTTCCCCTACAGCTGGATCATGATCCCGGCGCCACCATCGATGATGAGCTGGGTCTCGCTGTAGTTGCTGTCGATGCCGCGGATGCGCTTGGCATGGGCGAAGCCGAGGTTCATCCCCACGAAGAAGCCGAAGCTCTCGGTGATCTTGAAGTCGGCGCCGCCCCGGACCTTGAAGCCGGGCGCGAACAGGGCACCGATGTTCGGGTCGACGTAGTACAGTACGAAGACCGCGTCACCGCCGATGTAGGGGTGCACGACGCCGCGCATGCCCTTGTAGCTGGCGCCGATGGCCAGCGGGATCAGCGTCGCTACCTTGTTCTGCTCCTGCTGGCTGGTCGGGCCGCCCGCGGTCCAGCCCTTGAACTGGATGTCGATCAGCACGTTGCGGTGAACGTGGATGCCGATGTCACCGCCGTAGCTGAAGAACCCCTGGTAGTAGTACGCGCCGCCCACCGAGGCCTTGAGGCAGACGTGGGCCAGATCGGAGTCGCCGGTGTAGGTCGCGCGGCCGCCGCTGCGGCTGCTGCCGCTCGATCGGTACTCGTCGCGGGGGTCGTAGCGGTCCCGGTCGTCCTCCACCGGGCGGCGGTCGTCGCGGGCGCTGCGGTAGTCGTCCTCGTAGTCGTCCTCGTAGTCGTCCTCGTAGCTGCCGTAGTCGTCCTCTTCCTCTTCCTCGTCCTCGTAGCGCCCGTAGTCGTAGCCGTCGTCCTCGTCCTCTTCGTCCTCGTAGCTGCCGTAGCCGTAGTCGTCTTCTTCCTCTTCCTCGTCCTCGTAGCGCCCGTAGCCGTCGTCCTCTTCGTCGTCTTCCTCTTCCTCGTCGTCTTCGTAGCGTCCGTATCCGTAGCCGTCGTCCTCGTCTTCCTCATCGCCGATCATGATCGCGTCGGTGTCGCTGATGATGATGACGTCCTCGTCTTCCTCTTCCTCGTCCTCGTACCGACGGCGCTCCTCCTCCGCTTCACGCTCACGGCGCGCGGCGGCGCGGGCCCGGCGCTCCTCCTCTTCACGCTCCCGTTCCTCGGCTTCCTCCCGCTCGCGCCGTTCATCGTCATCGCGCGCCCGGCGTCGCTCCGCGGCCTCTCGCTCCCGCCGCTCCTCCTCGCGGCGCTCCTCCTCCTCGCGGCGCAGGCGCTCCTCCTCCTGCTTGCGGCGAATCTCCTCCTCGGAGAGGTCCAGGTCGTAGACCATCCCGAGATCCTCGTCGTCACCGAAGTCGTATTCCGCGTCGTCGTCGTCGTCGTCCAGACCGAGCAGATCGTCTTCCATGGCCAGGGCCGGGGTATCGTCCTCCGTGGCCATCTCGGCGGCCACGGCGGCCGCGGTCCGCGGCCGCTCCCCGGTGAGCAGCTCGGAGACCAGCGGCGGGATCTCGGTCAGCATCGACTCGGGGGAGGTCTGGACCTCCTCGGTGACGGTGCGTTCGTAGCTGGAGTCGGTGGGGTCGAACAGCCGCAGCTTGAGCTTGAACTGGGTGTCCGCTGTGCCGTCGGTGACCGAGCCGACGATGAGCCGCTGGTAGCCGTTGTCACCGGCGAACTTGTTCAGGCAGCTCGAGCTCGCGGGGCAGCCGTTGTCGAACTCGTCCGCTCCGTGCTGCATCGTGAACTCGAAGTCGCCTTGGATGTCCACCTCGCTGACGATCAGCGAGGTGATGTTCACCACGACGTTCTTCGTGATCTTCTTGCCTCCGCCGGTCAGCTCCAGCACCCCACAGGTCTGAGCAGTGGCGGGCAGCGCGTGGGCGAACGCGCACAGGGCGAGCAGCGAAGGGATCAACCAGCGCTGGGATCTCGACTTCATCGAGCGTTCCCTCTCTTCCGTGTTGGCGGACGTTTCGGGCCGCACACCCGTGAAACGGTCGAGCCACCATAGAGTTACCGGGGTTGGGTGCCTTTCGCGCGGCGCGCGTACGCGTGCCTCCCGACTGCCCCGGGAACCGGGGGAATCTACCACAAGCGGGCGCGCAGGCAAGCGCGGATCGGCCGCGGCCCAAATTGACAGGCTCCAGACCCTCGGCCACCCTGGGGAGCACCATGGCGACCCCCCCCTACAGGCCCTATCTTTCCGCCGTCTTCACGGCCGCGGGCGTGGGCGCGGTCTGGGGCCTCCTCGACGGCCTGGCGACCTGGGAACGGACGGCCTTGTTCCTGCGCGCGGGCGAGGTGGCGGCCCTGCTCGCGGTCGGGATCGGCATCGGAACGAGCCTCGGCGTGGCCGTCGGCGCGGCCGCGGGCATCCTTCGACGGCTGCGCGGACCGCTGGCCTCCGGCGCCCTGGCGCTGTCGACCATCACGGTGATCACGGCGGTCGCACGCCTGGTGCGCGAGCCGGTGCTGGGGCGCGACGTACAGCTCCTTCCCGGCGGAGTGCCGACGGCCGCCGCGGTGTCGGTGGCAGCCGGGCTGGTACCGCTGGTGTCCGTGCTGCTGCTGGAGCGGCGCCGGCTGATCCCGGCCCTTGCCCTGTGGAAGCTGTGGGCAGTGGTGCTGGTGCTCGTGATCTGGTTCACCCCGCGGCCGCCGTTCCAGGTGCCCGATGGCGCGCCAGCCGCCCAGGGCGCGCCCTCCCTGCTGCTGGTGACCCTCGACACCTTCCGCGCCGACCACGTGGGAGCCCTGGGTGCCACGGGCGATCCGACCCCCAACCTGGACCAGCTCGCCCGCCGCGGTGCCCTGTTCACCCGGGCCTATTCCCAGATCCCGATCACCGGTCCCTCCCACATGTCGATCCTGTCCGGCACCTACCCGTGGACCCACGACACCATGGCCAACGGGGTGGCCGTGCCCGAGTCGGTCCCGGTGCTCCCGGAGATCGCCCTGGCCGCCGGTTACCGCACCGCGGCCTTCGTCAGCGCCTTTGTCCTCGACGGCGTGTTCGGCTACGGGCGTGGATTCCAGGTGTACGACGACGCCCTGCTGGAGCCCAAGGGAGTCCACGATCTGTCGACGATGCGGGTCTGGGAACAGCTGCGGGTGCGGTTCGGCAGCATCTCCGACGTCGAACGGAGTGGGGACCAGACGGTGGATGACGCCGTCGCCTGGCTCGAGTCCCTGGACGGTGACGAGCCGTTCGTATTGTGGGTTCACCTGTTCGATGCCCACGGCCCCTACGAGCCGCCGCCGCCGTTCGACGGGGCGTATTACGAGGGCGATCCCCGGGATCCGGCCCACACCAGCCTGGCGGAGGTCACCGGAGTCGCCGAGTACATGAAGCCCAGCCTGGCGGGGATCACCGACCTGGCGTGGCCGGTGGCCCAGTACAAGGGAGAGGTGGCGTTCACCGACCGGCAGCTCGGGCGGTTGCTCAAGGCGCTCGCGGACGGGGGGCGGGACGAGGATACGGCGGTCCTCGTGGTCGGCGACCACGGCGAGAGCCTCGTCGAGCACGACTACTACCTCAACCACGGCGCCCACCTCTACGGGCCCTCCACCCGGGTCCCGCTGGTGCTGGTGGCGCCCGGTCGCGTACCGGCGGGGGTGGTGGTCGAAGACATCGTCGAGAACGTGGACCTGCTGCCGACCTTGCTGCCGATGCTGGGCTTGCCCCCGGCACCCGGGCTCCCCGGGTCGGACCTGGCGCCGGTCATCGAAGGGGGCTCGGACGGGGACGATCTGGCCTGGACGATCTGCTTCGATCGCGAGGCCAACAAGGCGAAGGACGCCTTCATGCGTTACCGTCGGGTCGGCATACGCTCCGGGAGCATGTCCTTCGTCTATCGCGAGGAGGGGCCCGAGGAGCTGTACGACCTGACCGCCGACCCCGGCGAGGAACACAACCTGGCTGCCCAGGCCGATCAGGGATACCTGGTCCAGACTCTGTCGGAAAAAGCCGAAGAGGTCCTGGCGTCGGCCGGGTCGGGGGCCCAGGATCGGGCGTCCGGTGCGCTGGGTGCCGGCATCGAGGAGCGGCTGCGACAGCTGGGGTACATCGAGGACGACGAGGCCGGGGGAGGGGAGTAGGGCAGACATGGGCGACGGCATCCGACGGTGGCCACTCCCGGGGGCGGGTCTCGGCTGGTCGATCGCGCTGGTGGCCCTGGGGTGGACTCTGCCCCATCAGCTCGGCTTCGTGGACTCCCTGGGCTGGGGGGTGCTGTTGCTGCTGGTGGTCCCGGGCGCGGCCGGCGCCGCGCTGGCGAGCTTCGTGGGATTACTCGTGGGGCTGGTCGGCCGCCGAAGCCCCGGGGAGATCGGCGTCGGGGGACGCTGGTTGTCGCGCGGCGCCCTCAGTCTGGGTGCGGTGGCCTTGCTACTGACGTCGATCAGCGGGCTGGCGCCACCAGCGCGGCTGCACACCAAGCTCGTGGTCTACGGTGTCGACGGGGCCACGTGGTCGGTGATCGATGGCATCCAGCCCCTGGGCATGTTGCCGGCCTTCGAGCAGCTTCGAGCCGAGGGTGCGTCCGGCGAACTGCGCTCCATCGAGCCCATGCTCAGCCCCATCGTCTGGACGACCATCGCCAGCGGGGTCGGCATCGACCGGCATGGCATCGCCGGCTTCCACGTGAACAACGACGAGTGCCAGTCCGCGCGGTTCTGGGACGTGCTCGAGGACCGGGGGATGGTGGTCGGGACCTACAAGTGGCTGGTGACCTACCCCCCCCGTGAGGTCAGCGGCTTCATGGTCCCCGGCTGGCTGGCCACCGGGCCCGAGGTGGTGCCGGTGGATCTGTCGTTCGCCCGTGCCTTCGAGCAGAGCCGCAAGGCGCGCTTCCGGGGCGCGGGCGGCCAGCAACCCGCACAGCCGGCGGCCGAGACGGTCGGACCGGTGCGGTACGTCAGCCAGGGAGTGCGCCACGGCCTGCGGCTGACCACCCTGGTCGATCTCGCGTGGTTCAGCGTGGGCAGCAAGCTGCGCCCACCCGCCGACGAGGACCGGATGGTCGCGATCCAGACGCTGCGAGCCCGGATCGATCGCGATCTGTTCTTCGGGCTGTTGACCCGATTCGACCCGGACGTGGCCACGTTCACCTACTATCCGACCGACGCGGTCGCACACCGCATGTGGCGCTACTACGAGCCGGACCAGTTCGGCGGCGTCGACGCCGCGACCGAGCACTACTGGGATGCCGTCCCCGCCACCTACCGGGAGGCGGACGAGACCCTGGCCCAGCTGCGCCGCCGGCTCCCCGAGGACGTCCTGCTGATGGTGATCTCGGATCACGGCATGACCGCAGCTGGCAGCGAGGGAGGGGTGGCCGTGTTCGGACTCCGCGCTGGCGAGGTCGAGGCGGCCCTCGACGCGGCCGGTGCCGCGGTGGACGTCTCGCAGCTGGGGATGAAGGTCACCGTCGCGGTGGCCCAGGGCAGCGCGATGGGCTCGGACGAGGTGGCCGGCTTGCTGGGCCAGTTCACCCTCGGTGGCCGCCCGCTGTTCTCCCTCGAGGATCTCTCGACCGGGGTGTTCGGGTTGACCCTGGCGGTGGAGGGGGACGCCCGCGCCCGTGCCTCCGAGCAGGTGAGCCTGCCCGACGGATCGACCGTGCCCTTCGAGAACTTCCTGAGGATGCGCGCCGACTATTCGGGCGTGCACAGGGAGGACGGCGTGATCCTGATGGCCGGGCCCGGCGTACAGAAGGGCGCCACCATCGACGGTGCGGACCTGTACGACATCGCCCCGACCGTGCTCGCGGCCCTCGGCGTGCCGCCCTCCGCCGAGATGGAGGGCCGGGTCCTCGACGAGGCCTTCGAGGCCGCGCCGTCGGTGGACGGGGGGCCGGACAGCTACGGGGATCTGCTGGCTGGCTTCCGCTTCCTGGCGGCCGCCAGAGGCGACGGTGGCGACGCAGCCCTCGAGGAGCGGTTGCGGGCGCTGGGCTACGTGGACGGCCCCCGGGAACCCTCCGAGCCCCCGGAGGAACCGTGAGAGGTTGTGAAAATATCCCACTCCCGTCGTCTCGAACCCGATCCGCACCCATCTGCTGCTCCCCGGCTTCGCGGCGATGGAGAGACATCGCCTTGTCGCCGGTGCTTGCATCCGGGCACGCCTCGGGCCCGATACTCGGTCCGGGGATAATTTCACAACCTCTGAGCGAGTCGAGCCCGCCATGCGTCTGATGGTCGTGTCCCGGCGCTATCCGCCGGATCAGTTCAGCGGCACCGAGACCGTCATCGCCAACGTGGTCGAGCGGGCGCGTCGCCGCCACGAGGTGCGGCTGGTCGCGGGCTGGCAGCAGGACCCGACCCTGCTCCCGGCCGACGCCCGCAAGGTCCAGCTGGCCGGAGCGCCCAAGCCCGTGGGCTGGGCGCGCCTGGCCCGGGCAGCGGCGGACGAGGCGCGGATCTTCCGGCCCGACGTGGTGCTCTCCAACTCCATCGAGACGCCCACCGGACTGGCCCCGACGGTGACCATCGTCTACGACTTCAACTTCGGCAGCTCACAGCGGCTGGCCACCGCGCGGCTGCGTGGCGCGTTCTACCGGTTCCAGTCCCGACGGCTGGCCAAGGTGGTCGTGATCTCCGAGGCCACCCGCCGGTTCGCCATCGAGCGCGGCTTCCCGGCCGACAAGCTCGAGGTGATCTATCCGGGCGTGGACGTGGATCGATTCCGGCCGGATCCCGAGGTCCCACCCCTGCCTCCGCGGGGGGAGCCGGCGGTGCTGGCGTATCCCTCCCGGATCCTGCCCGGCAAGGCCCAGCACCTGGCCATCGAGGCATTTGCCCGGCTGCCCGAACCCTGGCGGGAGCGCGCGGAGCTGCGGATCGTCGGCGCGGTGGCGGACGAGGAGTACCTGGCGGAGCTGCGCCGGGCGGCGGCCGGCCTGAACGTCAGCTTCCATACCGACGTGGCGGATATCGTGCCCCACTACCGGTCCGCCCACGTGATCCTGTTCCCGACGATGATGGAGGAGGGATTCGGCTACACGGCGGCCGAAGGGATGGCGTGTGGCAAGCCAGTGGTCCACTTCCGCTGCGCCGCGGTGGACGAGGCCTGCACGGGCGCCGCGGTGGGGGTGCCCGCGGGGGACACGTCGGCGATGGCTGCGGCGGTCGTCGAACTGCTGGGGGCGCCGGAGCGCTGCGCGGAGCTGGGGCGCGCCGGGAGGCGGCGGGTGGAACAGACCTTCTCCTGGGACGCGATCTGGGCGCGCTACCGGGAGGTCCTGTTCTCTATCGTCCGCTGAGCGGCTAAGGTCCGGGGAACCACGAGGCGAGGAGGCGGCGGTGAAGTGGTACGGGTTCGATGAAGGGCGGATCGGGGTCGGCCACGCCTGGACTGCCGCCCAGGTCCGCGACCGGATCGAGGACGTCTTCGGGACCCTCGGGGATCGCCTGCCCGCGGCCGGCGAACCGGTACTGATCAAGCCCAACCTGAACAACGACCTGCCGCCCCTGTCGGGAAACGCCACGGACCTGCGGGTGCTCGCCGCGCTGCTGGGGGTCCTGCGGGATCGCGGTCACGGGGACCTCACCATCGCCGACGGGCACAACGTGGGCATGGAGCGCCGCCGTATCGACGGCTTCCGCCGCCTGCGGGTGGATCGGCTGGCCCGCCACCACGGCGCCCGCACCGTCGACCTCAACCGCAGCGAGGGGCGGGAGGTTCGTCTGGCCACGGGGCCAACCCAGGTGGCTCGGGAGGTGCTGGACGCGCCCTTCCTGATCGCGGTGCCGAAGATCAAGACCCACGCCGAGGCCGGACTGAGCCTGGCGATGAAGATCTGGGTCGGATCGGTGGTCGCGCAGCACAAGCGGGAAGTCCACCACGATCTGGCCCGGAACATCGCCGCGCTCGGCCGGGTGATCCGACCCCACCTGATCCTGCTGGACGGGCTGGTGGGCATGGAGGGCAACGGCCCGGGGGATGGCACCCCGTTCCGGATGGAGACCCTGGTCGCGAGCCGCCACACCGCCCTAGTGGACGTGGCCGCCGCCCGGCTGGTCGATCATCCCGTGTCCCGGATCCCGCCGCTGGTGCGGGCCATCGAGGCCGGTGATCTGGCAGCCGACCTGCCGACGCGGGTGGCGGCCGCCATTCCGGTCCAGCGGGCCATCGAGGCGGCGCCACCGCGGGGCAAGCTCGCACCCCTGAGCGAACACCGCTTGCTGCGCCCGCTCAAGCTCGCCGTGCGGCCCTTCGTGGACAACCCGGCTGTCAGCGGCGCCGCCTACCGGTTGGGCGTGATCCAGGATCGCTACTCCGCGGAGGACGACGGGATCACCTCGTTCTTCCGCCGCGAGGGGCTCTGCACCCGCTGCGGACGGTGCGCGGAGGTCTGTCCGATGAGCATCCCCTGGGAGTACATCGGCGCACAGGAGCAGGGGCAGAGCTGTATCTCCTGCCTCTCCTGCTTCTGGATCTGCCCGACCGACGCGATCCAGACCGCCGGCCGCCGGGGTTTCATGGAGGCCCACGTCCAGCGCTACAAGGACGCCATCAGCCGCCTCTGACACCCTGCCCTTGCCCCCTTCCCCTCCCCGGCGCGCCCCGGCCCGTGACGCCGACGGGCCGATCGCCGTACCATGCCCCCATGGACAAGATCGACCGCAAGGTGTGGTCCTTCCTGCCCGGGACGGTCCCGCTCCAGCGCTGCGCCGTCCCGGATGTGATGGCCAGCCGAGGCTACGAGATCGAGAGCTTCCCGGCGCTGGTGGAGGCGGTGGCCTCGGTGGGCTACGCCAACCGCCGCCACAACCTGTTCTTCCGGGGCCAGGGCGCGGACTACACGATCCCCAGCCAGGGTAGACACAGCCGCATCGCCTCGGTGCTGCCATCCATCTACCGGCCGCCGCGGGGGAACAAGACCATCCCCGGGGCCTTGCTGACCGAGCGTTTCGACGAACTCGACGCGCTGGCCGACGAGGTGGCGGCGAGCTACCGCGGGAGCGGCCACTTCGGCTCGTGGAAGCGCATCGGCCGCTACCCGGAGCTGCGCTGGGCATTACTCCAGCACTATCAGGTCTGCCCGACGCCCCTGATCGACCTGACCCAGTCCCTGCGGGTGGCGGCGAGCTTCGCCACCGGCAGCGGGCGTGGCAAGTACGCGATCCTGCAGGCGTTCGGTCTGCCCCACGTCAACGGCAGCATCTCGTACCACGTGGACGAGAGCCTGGTGATCGTCAAGCTACAGTCCATCTGTCCGCCGGCCGCCAAGCGCGCCCACTACCAGGAAGGGTTCCTGGCCGCGCATTTCCCCGCCACCCGGGAACGGACCCCGGCGGTGAACCTCGGCTATCGGATGCTCGCCAAGTTCCGGCTGCGCAAGGAGGGGTTCTGGGACGACGAGTTCTCCCGGATCCCCTGGCCCGCGCTGATGCCGGAAGACGACGCGATCAAGGGCTACTTCGACGGCGTGCTCGGGCGCTACCTGGCCAGGGTCCGGGGCGAAGCATAAGTTGCACGTCGTCGTGATCGGGGACCGATCCCCCGCGCTGGACGAGGCGCGCGGGCTGGCGGCCGCGGGGAGACTGCGGCTGACCGTGCTGGACGGCCGCGAGCGCGAACCGCTGGCGGCCATGGATCCCGCCGATCACGCCCTGGTCGGCGCGAGCGTGCCCCTGTTCCACCTGCACGATCTGCTTCGCCGGGCCGGGGCGACGGGTCCGGGGGCGGTGACACTGCTGGGAGACGCCCCCGTCCCGCCGAGCCCGCGGATCGGGTATCGGGACCGGCCCTGGCTGGCGGGGATCGCGCTGTTGCCCGGCACCGATCCGCCGCCGCGACCCTGGTCGGCGCCGCTCACCCGGATCGCAGACCTGGCGTCGGCGCTGTCGGACGCGGGTCCGCCGCCCGTGCGGCTGGCGGAGCGGCCCTGTTCGTTCCCGCCGCGACTGCAGATCCAGACCACCACCGCCTGCGCGGCCGGTTGCGCCTGGTGTCCGCATCCCGGGCCGGGCGCGGCCCTGGAGCGGATGGACGAGGGGCTGTTCGGCGATCTGATGGACCAGTGCGGCGCCGGAGCCGCGGTCTTCCTCGAGTTCTACCTGCACGCGGAGCCGCTGGACGACCTCCGGCTGCCACGGCTGATGGCCAGGGCGCGGCGGAGTTGCCCCGGGGCGACGCTGGCGGTCTCGACCCACGAGCGGGCCGCGCTCTCGTCGCGAATCGAGCGGGCATGGGGCGGTGCGCTGGACGTGGTCTACGTGTCCATCGATCCCCGGGACGCCCGCCCCCTGGCGGAACGACTCGGCGAGCTGGCGCGCCGACGCCGCGAGCTGGCCGACGAGGGGACCTCGCTGGTGGCGACCTGCCTGACCGATCTGCTCCCGCCGGGCGGCCGCGGCCGGCTGCGGCGCGCCTGCCGGACGCTGGACCTACCCCTGCAAAGCTACCGGACCACCTGTCGGACCGGCGATGTCGCCCCCTCCGAGCTGGGCGTGACCACCGCCGGTCCGGCACCCGATCCGGTGTGCGTTCGCCCCTTCGCCAAGGCCTATCTGCGGTGGGACGGCGCGCTGGTGGGGTGCTGCGAGGACTGGCGCTACGGGCGCATCCTGGGGGACGCGCGCCGCCAACCGCTGGCGGAGCTGTGGAACGGCGAGGCCTATCGTCGGTGGCGTCGCGCGCTGCTGGAGGGTCGGGCCGAGGGGCCCTGTGGACGCTGCGAGTTCAGCGGCGCCGTCCGCGCCGGGAGCCGTGGCCCGGACCCCGCCCACGCCGTGCAGGGGTCCGCGACGGGCCGGGGATCCCCAGGTCGCGCTGCTCCAGCTCCATCAGCTGGTCGCGAACCTCGGCGGCCTCCTCGAACTTGAGGTCCTTGGCCAGCCGGAGCATCCGGTCCTTGAGCTCCTCGATCACCCGCGGCATGTCCTCGGGGGCCAGGTCCTTGAACGGGTCCTTGGGGTCGGCGGCCACCGGGACGGTGACGTAGTCCGCCTCGTACACCGACGACATGATGTCCTGGATGTCCTTGCGGATGGTCTCCGGGGTGATGCCGTGCTCCCGGTTGTAGGCAACCTGCTTGGCCCGCCGGCGATCGGTCTCATCCATGGCGTTGCGCATCGACCGGGTGATCGTGTCGGCGTACATGATCACCCGGCCACCGACGTTTCGCGCGGCCCGGCCGAAGGTCTGGATCAGCGAGCGGGTCGCCCGCAAGAAACCCTCCTTGTCCGCGTCCAGGATCGCGACCAGCGAGACCTCGGGCAGGTCGAGACCCTCCCGCAGCAGGTTGATGCCCACCAGCACGTCGAACTCGCCGAGGCGCAGGTCGCGAATGATCTCGATCCGCTCGAGGGTCTCGGTGTCGGCGTGCATGTAGCGGACCTTCACACCCAGGTCCTCGTAGTACTCGGTGAGGTCCTCGGCCATCCGCTTGGTCAAGGTGGTGACCAGCACCCGCTCGTTGCGCTTCGCACGCTCGCGGATCTCGGCGAGCAGGTCGTCGACCTGATCGGTGGCGGGCCGGATCTCGATCTCGGGATCCACCAGCCCGGTGGGCCGGATGACCTGTTCGACGACCTCACCCCCGGTCAGCTCGAGCTCGTAGTCGCCGGGGGTGGCGGACACGAACACGATCTGGTTCAGCTGGTCGTTGAACTCATCGAAGGTCAGCGGACGATTGTCGAGGGCTGACGGGAGCCGGAAGCCGTGATCGACCAGGGTCAGCTTGCGGCTCCGGTCCCCCTTGTACATCGCGCCGACCTGGGGGATGGAGGCGTGGCTCTCGTCCACGAACAACACAAAATCGTCGGGGAAGTACTCCAGCAGGGTGGGCGGCGCCTCGCCCTCGGCGCGGCCGGTGAGGTGCCGCGAGTAGTTCTCGATGCCGTGGCAGTGCCCCAGCTCCTCGAGGGACTCCAGGTCGAACAGGGTGCGCTGCTCGAGCCGCTGGGCCTCGAGCAGCCGCCCCTGGTCTCGCAGCAGCGTCAGCCGCTCGCCGAGCTCGTCGCGGACGTGGCCCAGGGCGACCCGAAGGTGATCCTCCGGGGTCACGTAGTGGGTGGCGGGGAAGATGGCCACCCTGTCCAGATCCTCGACCGCCTGCCCCCGCAGGGGATCGATGGCGCTGATCTTCTCGACCGTGTCGCCCCAGAATTCGATGCGGATCGCCTGCTGGTCCTCGTACGCGGGGAACACCTCGATCACGTCGCCGCGGACGCGGAAGGTGCCCCGGTGGAAGTCCATGTCCCGCCGTTCGTAGCGGATGTCCACCAGCTTGCGCAGCACCGCGTCGCGGTTGGCCTCCTGGCCCCGATCGAGGGTCACGATCATGTCGTAGTAGGCCTCGGCCGATCCCAGGCCGAAGATGCAGGACACCGAGCTGACGATGATCACGTCCCGGCGGGTCAGCAACGAGCGGGTCGCGGCCAGCCGCAACCGATCGATGCGGTCGTTGATCTGGCTGTCCTTCTCGATGTAGGTGTCCGTGGACGGGACGTAGGCCTCGGGCTGGTAGTAGTCGTAGTAGCTGACGAAGTACTCGACCGCGTTGTGCGGGAAGAGCTCCTTGAACTCGCCGTAGAGCTGGGCGGCCAGGATCTTGTTGTGGGCCAGCACCAGCGCCGGCCTCTGCACGCGCTGGATCAACTGGGCGACCGTGAACGTCTTGCCCGTGCCCGTCGCGCCGAGCAACACTTGCTGGCGGCGTCCCTGCTCGATCCCGTCGAACAGGGCCTGGATGGCCCCGGGTTGATCCCCCCGGGGAACCAGATCGGTGCTCAGCTGGAAGCGATTCATGGGATCTCCGCCGCCGTCGCCGGGACGGTATCACCGCGGGCGCATCGATCCGTGGCTCGGCGGCCAGCGGACGTGGGGGGTCGAGTTGTCGGTGGAGTTATTCCTGACGGGCCCTTAGGGGTTCAGGTGGCAGGAGACACTTTCGGTGTCGAGGGACAGCTCGTACAGACGGGCCTCGTCGTCACACTCCTGCTCCCACAGGGCCTTGTCCACGTCCCCGGCGAGGACCGCGTCCGCGTCCGCCTTGCAGGTCTCGGCGTACTCTTCGGCCCCACTGACACCGTAGCCGTCGGTCCACCACTGCTGGGGATCGTCGTAGAGATCCCACCCCTCGGGCGGGGTCAGACCCTCGTTGAGTGCCGTTGCGGTGGCATCGATACAGGCCTCGAGATAGTCGGCCTTGGCATCGCACATGGCGTCACAAGGGGCCTGACAACCGGCCCACGCCACGAGCGCGAACACCGCGATCGACGCTATCAGCCAGTTCCGCATCCGATTCCTCCCGCAACCCCTCGAAAGGGCTGGTATTTCAACGATTTCACACGCTTGCCGCGAAGTTGACCGAGGTTATACAATCCCTACGAGCATTTCCAGCAAAATCTAGCCTAGTCTCCATCCCGAAATGCGGGATGGAGACTGCGGAGTTCCCGAGGCCGGAATGCGTCATTTTTCGCGAGGTCAAGGAAGGCAAGGGATTCCGCGGAGACGTACTCGTGTACGTCGTACAAGGAAACCGGCGGCCTGACGCCGAGATCGCGGAAAAGGGCCGTTTCGGGACGGGAACTAGCCTATCCATGGACCCCCGAGAACCCAGCGAGTCGGGAACACAGAGAGTGGACCAGGGGGAGCAACACCCCCTGCGGCGGGCGCGTGTTTCCCTGGCCTCGCGGGTGCTGTTACTCCTCGTCGCGCTCCTGCTGGGCATCCTGTTCGTGCTGCTGGTGTTCACCGACACCATCATCGGCCGGATGAGCGATCGTTTCGCCGAGGATACCCGGGAGATCGGCGACCAGATCGCCCAGACCGCCGGCCGGGTGATCGAGGAACAGAGCCAGACGTCCTACGCCACCCAGGCCCGGGAGCAGGCCCAGGTGATGGACCTGCTGTTCGCGGACGTCGAGGCCAGCGTCAACGAGGTGGCCGCCCGCGCCGCGGCCCTCGATGGACAGGGCGGCGGCGGTCTGCGAGCCCTCGCAGCGGCGGCGTTCGCCGACGCCGCCCAACGACCCCCGGACATGCAGTACGACCGCACCCGGAACATGGAGGTGTCCTGGGAATACCCGGCGTGGCATTCGGCAGCCGGGGCGCCGGACTCGTCGGTGCGCCGCGACGTGGTCCGATATGGCGGGCTGAGGGACACGATGGTCGCCGCCTGCCGCGGCCACGGGCACGTGCTGTGGAGCTACGTCGGCCTGCCCTCGCGCACCCTGCTGCTGGTCCCCGGCAACGCGTCCTTCGCCGACGAGTCCACCTACGATCCAACCCAGCGCGACTGGTACCGCGCGGCGGTGGCCAGCGGGGGCCAGGGTGTGGTCTGGGGGCTGCCGTACATGGACGTGGCCACCAGCCGGCTGACGATGTCCTGCTCCCGGGCGTTCCACGACGCCCAGGGCGACGTGGCCGGTGTCGTCGGCCTGGACCTCGTCCTGACCGTCCTGCAGGAGTGGCTCGTGCCCCTCGCCGCGGAGGAGGACTTCCGCGCCTATCTGGTCGATGTCGGCGGCCAGGTGGTCTATCAGCGCTCCTACTCCCGGCGCGAGGGGGACTGGCACGAGGCCTTCGAGCCGACCCCCTTCCTGGACCATCGGGGTGATGACGAGCAGGTCCTGCTCGGGGAGATCGCCGCCGCCGGTTCCGGCGTTCGGCGCGTGTTGCGACCCGAAGGTACGCGCTACTTCGCCCACGCCCCGATCCCGACGGTCGGCTGGAGCCTGGTGCTCTCCTATCCCAACGCCTCCCTCGTCGCCCTGCAGGAGCAGAGCCGCGACGAGATCGGCGAGGTGTTCGGTGCAGCCCAGGCGACCACCGGGCGGCGCATCCGCAACCTGCGGACCTGGTTCATGCTCAGCGTGATCGGCGTCTGCGGCGTGTTGATGCTGGCGGTCGCGGCCTCGCTGAGCCTGCGCTTCAAGCGGCCGGTCAACCGCATGATCGAGGATATCGAGGTCGTGTCCACCGGCGACCTCGACCACCAGATCCGCCACCACAGTGACGACGAGCTGGGCGAGCTCGCCGGGGCGTTCAACGAGATGACGCTTCAGCTCAAGCGGACCCGGGACCAGCTGCGCCAGTACAGCCGGACCCTGGAGTTGCGGGTGGCGGAGCGCACGGCCGAGCTGGCACAGCGCAACCAGGAGCTGGCCGACCTCTACGAAGAGGCCGAGCAATCCTACCTGCAGCTGAAGGCGACCCAGGCGCAGCTGGTGCAGCACGAGCGGATGGCGACCCTCGGTCAGCTGGTGGCGGGCATCGCCCACGAGATCAACAACCCGGTCAACTTCCTGATCAACTCGGTCCGGCCCCTGCGCCAGGTCACCGCCAAGATCGAGAACGTGTTGCGTCTGTACGAGAGTGCCGAGATTCTGGAGGCGGACGAGATGGTCACGCGGATCGGCAAGATCCGCCTGTACAAGAAGCAGATGGCCTTCGACGCTGTCCTCGACGACGTCAACTCCGCCCTGGAGCTGATCGCCAACGGGGCCGAGCGGACGAGCCAGATCGTGGAGAACCTGCGGATCTTCAGCCGCAGCGAGCCGACGGTCTACAAGCCGGTCGACCTGCGCCGGGGTCTCGACATCACGCTGAGCTTGCTGGCCCACCAGCTGCGCAACCGGATCACGATCCACAAGGACTATCGCAAGGTCCCGAGCGTGGAGTGCAACCCGAGCCAGATCAATCAGGTGTTCATGAACCTGCTGGGCAACGCGGCCCAGGCTATCGAGGGCGAGGGGGACATCTGGCTGCAGGTCAAGGCGGCGGGGAAGTACGTCCGTGTCCGCATCCGGGACAACGGCTGCGGGATCGCCGAGGAGCACCTCTACCGCATCTTCGAGCCGTTCTTCACCACCAAGAGCGAGACCCAAGGGACCGGTCTGGGGCTGTCGATCACCCACAACATCATCCAGGATCACGGTGGCACCATCGAGGTCAGGAGCGAGCTGGACAAGGGCACCGAGTTCACCGTCTCGCTGCCCATCACCCAGCACTCGAGCTCCCAGTCGTTCAGCGGAGACACCGTGAGCGAGGCACCGGGCAGCACCCAGCAGATCCCCCTCTACCAGCGCGGAGAGCCCCCGCGGGTCGTGGGGATGGGCGAAGTCCCGGTGGAGGGCGACACGGGGCGGGATCCTCTGGAGAACACCCTGGACGAGGAGCAGGACGACGAGACCTCCGAGATCGGACCTTCCTCGGGCGATTCACGGGACTCCGAGGCCAGTGGTTCGTTCAAGAAGACGGTCAAGATGCCCGCGGTTCGGAAGAAAGCGGACCCGGCTGACGATCCCTCCCAGGGGGGGGATCCCGAGTGAGCGACGGATAAGAATCGTGGCGGGATTGGAACCACAGGGATTCCGTGTTGTCAGTACCGATGGACAGTAAAGCGACCGACGACCCCCGGACATGGGCCGACGGGGAGCTGATCCGACGGTACCTCGAGACGGAGGACCGCGGGCTCTTCGCCGTGCTCGTCCGGCGTCACCAGGACAAGGTGTACGCCATGTGCACCCGCATCCTGGGGTCGCCAACGCTGGCCGAGGAGGTGGCCCAGGATGTGTTCGTCGCGGTGTTCAAGAACCTGCATCGCTTTCGCGGTGACTCCAGGTTCTCCACCTGGCTCTACCGGGTGGTGGTCAACCACTGCAAGAACAAGCAGGCCTATCGCTACCGCCGCAGGGAGAAGCAGCACGAGTCCCTGGATCAACCGAAGGAACTGGAGGGCGGCGAGGTGAAACGCGAGCTGCCCAGCTCGAACCCCGGTCCGGAGAAGGCGGCGCTGGCCCGCGAGCGGCAGCGGATCCTCCATGCCGGGCTCGCCGAGTTGAGCGAGGAGCAGCGGACGATCATCGTGATGCGCGATCTCAACGGACTGCCCTACGACGAGATCGCCGAGACCCTGGGGGTGGCCCAGGGCACGGTGAAGTCGCGGTTGCACCGGGCGCGCGGAGAACTCAAGAACCGGGTGGGCCGACTGCTCATGTCGCTGGAGCCGGCAGGATGAGTCACGAGGCGATCCAGGAACTGCTGTCGAGTTACCTCGACGGGGATCTGTCCGCCGACGAGCGTGGGCAGGTCGACGAGCACCTGGCGACCTGCGAGGCGTGCCAGCAGGAGCTGGCGCTGTTGCGGGCGACCCTCGATGCCCTCCACGGCTTGCCCGAGCTCACCGCCCCCGCCGGTTTCGCCGACGCGGTGATGGACCGAGTCCTGGCCGAAGCGCCCACCGTGGGGGCCACCGTCGTGCCCCTCCGCCGCCGGCTGCCCGTGCTGCTGATGGCGGCGCCTGCCGCGCTGGCGGCCGCGGCGGTCTTGATGGTGGGCATGGTCTGGTGGCTGGCGCCCCGCTACCAGGCGGGCGAGCCGGGGGTCGTCGCGTCCCGCGGCGACGCCGCCGAGCAAGAGGAGAAGGCCGCGGCCTCCGGCTGGTCGTTCGAGTCGGCCGACGGGGACGCCGCCGCCGACGCCCCCGCCGCCGAGCCCGAAGAGATCGGCAACGAGGCCGACGTCCTGCGCCGCGCCCGGGAAAAGCAGGAGCTGGGCCCCCCCGAGGCCGCGCTGGCGGCCGCGGAGGTGATGCCGGCCCCCGTCGAGGCGGAGCCGCGGCTCGCAGAGCGGGAGTCGGCCAGCACCGAGGCGCTGGAGAGCGGGCTGGGCGGCGTGTCCAGCGGCGGCCTCGCGACGGGCTCGGCCCGGGGACGGGGTGGGGCAGGGAGCGCGGCGGCGCCGACCGGGGCGGCCGGGGCCAAGGACAGCCGCTTCGTGCCCTGGGAGGAGAGCAGCGGCGCCGACATGGACGGCCTGGCCGACGTGCCCGCGGCGCCTACCGCCACCGAGCGGCAGCAGCTGACCGGCGGCGAGATCCTCGGCGGTGACGGGTTCTACAAGGACATCGGGGGCGCTGACGGTGGTTCCGACCCGCGGGTCGGTACCGAGAAGCCGCGTGACGAGGTGGCGACGGCCGCGCCTGCGGCCGACCCCGGGCCCCCCGAGAGCGCCGGCTTCTCCCCGATTCCCGAGGTCACCGTCGAACCGGACGAGCTGGGCGCGGCCATGGACGGGATCGTCGACACGAGCGCCGCGGTGTCGGAGGACGAGGGCAACGCCGACCGGTACCGCACGTACGCCGACGAGGAGGACGACGGGGAGTACAGCCGCTACGACCAGGATGACGGCGACTTCCGCGCGGAGGAGGAGACCGAGGAGGCCGAACGCGCGGTGGAGGTGATCAGCGAAGAACGCGAGGCGCGCAAGGCCCGCGCCGAGAGCGTGTCGCGGAGCTCCGGTCGCCGTTCGGCCGACAAACGCGACGAGCGGCGGGGCGGGGGGCCTGGCAAGGCCAAGAAGACCGCCGAGGCGCCCGCTGCCGAGGACGCCGAGTTCGCCCCCGAGCCCATGGTCGAGGACGAGGTCGACGCGCTCGCCTCCACGCCGGCCCGGGACAGTGTGGCCCAGGCCGGAGAGATGGCCGACTGCGGTGCGGACGCCGACGCCGACGCCTGCTCCAGCGGTAGCGCTCGATGGACCCTGCAGACCACCAACGACCAGGTGCTGGCGCAGCTGGATACCCTGTGTGACGGTACCACCGCCGTCAGCTGCCGGTTCGTGGCCGGCGGCACAGGCGCGGCCGCGACGGGCGACGATGCCAGCGATCCGGTGGTCACCATCGAACTGTCCCGCGGGGCCTACGATTCGTGGAAGCAGGCCCTGGGCCGGCTGGGTGCCCTCGACGTTCGCGCCGAGAGCCTCGGCGGGCTGGGGGACGACGCCCCGGTGATCCTCTCGCTCACCATCCAGGTTCGTCCCTAGCCCGCATGTCCCCCACCGCGCTAGATCCCCCGCTGGAACAAAGCCATCGCGCGCGTGTCGAACGGTGCGGAGGAGGAGTCATGGTCCACGTCCGAACAGCCTCTCTGGCGTCCCCGTCCCCCATCGCCGTGGTGGCGCTCGCCGCTGCGGTCCTGCTGGCCGCCCTGGGCGCCGGCAGCGCCTCGGCCCAGGGATTCCTGGTGCCCCCCACCGACCAGCCGCGGACCACGTTCTCGCTGGAGTCCCAGCGCGTGCTGATCGCGGTCGACGAGGGGGTGGCGTCGTACCAGGTGGATCAGGTGTTCCGCAACAACACCGATTCCCAGCTGGAGGCGACCTTCTACTTCCCCCTTCCCGAGGACGCGAGCCTCTCCGAGTTCTCGATGTGGATCAACGGCAAGAAGACCAAGGGTGAGCTCCTGGAGCGGGAGCAGGCGGTGCAGGTCTACGAGGAGATCGTCCGGCGAATGGTCGATCCGGGGATCCTCGAGTACGTGGGCAAGGACCTGATCAAGGCGCGGATCTTTCCCATCCCGGCCCGGGGTACGCAGCAGGTGCAGGTCATCTTCGAATCCCTGGTGGAGGTGGACGGACAGCTGGCCGAGGTCCGCTACCCCCTCAAGGCGCCCCGGTCGCTCTCCGGGACCACCAGCGACCTGACGGTCAAGGCCGAGATCCACAGCAGCATCCCGATCCGCACCGTCTACTCGCCGACCCACGAGGTCGACGTGGTGCCCCAGGGGGAAACGACGCTGGCGGGATTCGAGCAGAGCGGCGCCCGCTTCGACCGGGATTTCTCGCTCTACTACACCCTGTCGCGGGAGCCGGTGGGGGTCAGCCTGTTGACCTACCGGGTCCGTGGCGAGGACGGCTACTTCTTGATGATGGCGTCGCCGGGTGAGGAGGACGTGGCGCCCCTGCCCAAGGACATCACCTTCGTGTTCGACACCTCCGGCAGCATGGCCGGCGAGAAGATCCAGGGCGCCCGTGACGCCCTGCGCTTCTGCCTGCAATCCCTGTCGCCGGAGGACCGCTTCAACGTGGTGCGGTTCTCCACCGGCGTCGAGCCCTTCTCGGGCCAGCTGCTGGCCGCGTCCCCGGACAACGTCGGCCGCGCCCTGCAGTTCGCCGAGGGCCTGGAGGCGTTGGGGGGGACCAATATCGGCGAGGCGCTCGATGTGGCCCTCGACCATCCGGTGGATAGCAGCCGGCCCTACTACATCGTGTTCATGACCGACGGGTTGCCCACGGTGGGTGTGACCAGCGCCGACGCGATCCTGTCCCGGGTCGCCGATCGTACGGTGGCCAGCGGCGGAAAGACCCGGTTCTTCACCTTCGGCGTGGGCTACGACGTGAACACCGACCTGCTCGACACCCTGGCCAGCGACAACCGCGGCATGGCCGAATACCTGGCTCCCGAGGAGGACCTGGAGGTCAAGATCAGCTCGTTCTTCCGCAAGGTCTCCCGGCCCGTGCTGGCCGACGTCACGCTGGAACTGGGGGGGGCGTTGGCCTACGACGTGTACCCGAGGCAGCTGCCCGACCTGTTCAGCGGCAGCCAGTTGATCGTGATGGGGCGGTACAAGGGTAGCGGCTCCCACAAGGTGACCCTGGCCGGTGGCTCGGGGGGCGACGCCCGCGCCTTTGCCACCACCGTGACCTTCGAGCAGGAGCGGGTGGATCGGGCGTTCATCCCGCGGATGTGGGCCAGCCGCAAGGTGGGCTTCCTGCTGGACGAGATGCGGCGCAACGGCGAACAGCAAGAGCTGGTCGACGAGGTGATCCAGCTGTCCAAGCGCTTCGGCATCATGACGCCCTACACCTCGTTCCTGGTGGTGGAGGACACTCCGGTCGCCGGCCTGACGCCGCCCACGGATGGGCCGATGGTCGCGGTCCCGACCGGCAGCACCTGGAGCACCGGGGGGGAGATGGACTTCGACGGGGCGGCGGGCTTCGATGCCGCCGACGAGATTCTGTTGCGCGAGTCCGAGGAGGAGTCGCGCATGGACCCGCCGCGCAGTCGAGGCAGCGGTCGCAGCGGGGGTGGCGCGGCCCGCAAGGCTGCCCGCGAGTCCCTGAGCATGCAGGGATTCGGGTCGAGCTCCGGTGAGGCGGCGGTGCGGACCAGCCAGGCCATCGGCGGTCTGAAATCCAAGGACAAGGCCGACGACGACACCCTCAGCCAGGTCGTGCGGGACAAGGTGTTCCACTACCGGGGTGGCGCCTGGGTCGACGAGTCGTATGACACATCGATGCGCACGCTGTCGGTCCGCTACCTGTCCGATGGTTACTTCGCCTTGCTGCGGATCCGGCCGGAGCTGGCCCAGTACGTGAGCCTGGGCGAGGCGGTGACCGTGGTGGTCGGCGGCAAGGCGGTGGTGATCACCGCCAGCGGCGACGATCCGTCGGAAGCCGACATCCGCGCCTTCCTGTGTTGATTCCGGCCGGAAGAAAATGGGGCCGGACTGCACGTGCAGTCCGGCCCCGAGCGGCCCCTAGCTGTCCCTCTCGCGATGCGTTACAGCAGCTTGAGCAGCTCCTGCTCCAGGACGCTGCGGATCAACGGCCGCGCGTGGTTCATGATGGCCCTCGGCTGACCCCGTCGCGGGAACGGATTCAGCAGGATCTTGTCCAGTGCCGTGGCAAAACCGGCCGCCGTCGCCTGGATCACAACGCCGGTGTCGACGCTGCGCATCTTCCTCCGCCACTCGGGCGAATCGGCGTACAGCTTCTCGAATACCACCTCGATACCCGACAGGATCGCTCTCTCGAGGACTTCGATCTCCTCCTGTCTCATCCCCTCACCTCAGTCACCTGTCTCGGACTGTGCCATCCCTGAGCCCCAGTCTATCAAATGTCAACGGAAGGGAAAGAGTCCTTTGCGGTCGGGGGTTCTTCAGGCGGGGGATCGCCGGAATCCCAGCCAGCCGAGCCAGCCCAGGAACGCGAGCGCCGCCAGGTTGAGGACGGTGTCGATTCCGCTCTGATCCCGCGACCTTTCTCCGCTGGCAGCGACCCGTCGCCAGGCCGACGGCAGCGCGGGATCCGGCGCCTCCATGTGGCCGATCGCGTCGGCCAGGGCCAGTGCGGTTGCCCGGACCACCGGCTGCCCGCGGGCGGCTAGCGCTGCCGCCGGACCCGCCTGGCCCATGGGGGCCTCGCCGGGGGCGGGCCCGGCCAGCAGGACCTGGGCGTCGAGGGTGGCCAGCGGCTCGGGCTGTCCGGGGTAGGTGCCTGCCGGGATCCTGCCCGGCAGCAGGAAGGGTAGGGCAGTGGCACGGGGCGGGGTCAACCACCCGTCGAGTCCCGCGAGCACGAGTCCGCCGTCCCGCAGCGCACGGGTCACGGCGGTGTCACCCGGGGTGGCGGTCAGGATCACCGCGTCCAGGCCACCTTCGGACAGAGTGGACAGCAGCTCCCCGGCGGAGCGGCTCGCGCTGGCGACCAGCCCGGCGGCGGCCAGCATGTCCTCGGCGATGCGAGCCCGGCCGCCCCCGGCGGGAATCCCGATCCGTCCGGCGAGGGGATCGGTCCCCACCTCGGCGCTGCGGCGCAGCACGTGGACGCTTCGGTTTCCGACCACGGCCACCGCCTCGATCCCCTCCTCACGGTGCACGCCACCGTCGCCGTCGCGGCGGAAGAATCGCTCTGCGCCGAGCACGGCCAGCCGGGCTTCCCCCCCCTGGACCGCGGCGAGGGGATCGAGGGTGGGCAGCTGCCGGACGCTGCGGCGGGGGTAGACGGTCCGCATCGCGCGCAGGCCCGACGTGGCCATGTCGTCCAGATCGTCTTCGGTGTGCACGGCCAGGAACAGCGCCCGTTCGGACACCATCGCGCTTTCTGCGGGGGTCAGCAGCCCTTGCTCCGTCAGGAAGTCGCGGGCGATCACATCGACGGCCCGCCCCTCCTCCTGGGCGGCGAAGTTCAGCTCGCGCATGGCCTGGTTGGACACCCTGCCCGACAGGGGGGCCAGCACGTCGAGCAGCTCACCGTGGCGGGTCAACGTATCCCGCCGCACCAGGATCGCGGCCTCGTACGGCGGGAAGAAGTCCAGCGGATCGTCCAGCGCGATCATGCGTCCGTCGGTCATCACTCCATCGGTGGCGTAGAGCACTGCCACGTCGGCGTGACCCACCAGCAACGCCTGTAGCCGTGCAGCCGGGCTCTCCCGGACCAGCGGGTCGGCTTCGGCCCGCAACCCGTAGCGGCGGCAGAGGGCCGGCAGCCCGTCGGCGGATCTACGCAAGTACTCACCCGGGCTGGTCACCTTCAGCGGCGGATCGATCAGGGCCAGGTCGGCGATGGAACGCACCTGCATGGCCAGCGCCCGATCCGAGCGCATCGCCAGCAGGTAGCCGTTGTCCAGGCCCAGGGGTTCGAGCCACTCCAGATCCCAGGTCTGGTAGAGCTCCCGTGCCCGGTCCACGCCCGCGTCCCCGCGCCGGAGATCCTCGCCGGCGAACAACAGGGCCGTCCCCGAGTACTCGATCATCAGGTCGATCTCGCCGCCGCGGAGGGCCGCCTGGCAGCCGTAGGTGTCCCCGCACTCCACCACGGGCTCCACCGGGATCTGGGCCTGCTCGCACAGCTGGTGGACCATCCCTCCGAGGATCTCCTGCTCCGCGAACGACTTGACGCCGATCCGGACTGGCGCCACATCACCGCCGCAGCCCTGCAGCAGCAAGGGCGCGAGCAGCACCAGCAGCGTCGCCCCCGTCCGTCCGGGCGCCGTTTCTGGCGGTCGCCGCGGGATCTTCTCCTCCCCCAGCGCGCGCAGCAGGGCCACCACCTGCAGCAGCATCACGAAGGTGAACGGCACAGCGCCGGTGACCACCACCGCCTTGAGGACCTCGATGTTGCCGGTCAGCATCAACGCCGCGCCAAGCGCCGCGATCACCACTCCCCAGAGGATCTTGCGACGGGTCGGTGGAACCAGCGCTCCGCCGCTGGTCAGCATCCCCAGGACGTAGGTCGCGCTGTCGCAGCTGGTGACCAGGAAGATGAAGAGCAGGCCCAGGGTCACGCCCGACAACAGCGCTGTCAGGGGTACTCGCTCGTACAGGGCGAACAGGGCGGTGGTCACGTCCTCGGAGACCAGGTCGGCCACTCCGCCGGACCCATACAATTCCTCGTGGATGCCGATTCCGCCGAAGACGCCGAACCACAGCACCGACAGCAGCGTCGGGGCCAAGGTGACGCCGATGATGTACTCGCGGATGGTCCGTCCACGGCTGATCCGGGCGATGAACACCCCGACGAAGGGTGCCCAGGCGATCCACCAGATGAAGTAGGTGAGCGTCCAGCTGCTCGTCCAGGCGTCCAGATCACGGAACGGGAACAGCCGCAACGACATCCGCGGCAGGGCAGCCACGTAGTCGCCAGCCGCGGTGACGCACACGTCCAGCAGGAACGAGGTGGGCCCCGCCAGCACCAGGAACACCACCAACACGACCGCGGTGGCCATGTTGATGTTGCTCAGCCACTTGATGCCCTTGTCCAGGCCGGTGGTGGCCGAGGCAGTGTAGGCCGCGAACAGGGCCAGCAGGATCAGCGTCGGGACCCAGAGCGAGCCGCTCGGTACACCGATCACCACGCCCAGGCCGGACTGGAGCTGGAAGATGCCCATGCCCACCGAGCCGGCCACACCAGCGGCGACTGCCAGGACCCCGATCAGGTCGGCGGTCGCCGCCACGGGCTTGACCCAGGCGCCGCGGAACACTGCGCGCAGGGGCGCGCCCGGCAGGTAGGGCTGGCCGCGCCGGAAGCCGAAATAGGCCAGCACCAGCCCGGCGATGGAGTACACGGCCCATGCGTGCAGCCCCCAGTGGAACATGGTCTGGACCATCGCCGCCCGCGCGGCGGACGGGGTCCCGCCAGGGCCCACGGGGGGGTGCGCGTAGTGGATCACGGGTTCCGCCACGCCCCAGAACAGCAGCCCAACCCCCATGCCTGCGGCGAACAGCATCGACAGCCAGGACAGGGTGGAGAACTCGGGCTGGTCCTCCTGCTTGCCCAGGCGGATCCGACCGTAGCGGCTCAACGCGAGTCCGACCCCGAGCACCAGGAAGGCCGTGACCGCGCCCATGATCAACCAGCCGAGGGCGTCGAGTACGGTGCGCTGGAACGCGGCCCCTGCGGCCGAGAGCCCGTCCGGGTCGGCGATCCCCCAGACGGCCACCGCCGCGCACAGGGCGAGGGAGATGACGAATAAGGAGCGCCCGCCTGCCGCGGCTCGCGGTGGTGCTGCTGTCGGCATATGCTTGTTCTGGAACGACGTTTAGAACACGTGCGCGCGATCATAACAATCATCGCTTCTCCTCCCTGGCTACCCTGGCTCACCCTGATCCTGGTGGCGGCCGGTGCCGTGGCCACCGCGGGGTGGATCCGCCATCGGCGTCGGGCCCGCCGCCGCCACCTGCGCTCCCAGCCGCTCCCCGCCGGATGGCAGCCGATCCTGGAGCGTAACCTGGCCCTCTACCGTCGCCTGCCCGACGCGTTCCGGCAGCGGCTCCACGGCTACGTCAACGAGTTCGTCGGGACCGTCAATCTCGAGGGCGCGGGCGGACTGGAGATGGACGACGAGATCCGCGTCACCATCGCCGGCCAGGCCTGCTTGTTGCTGCTGGGACGAAAGGCCCCCTGCTACCCGCGGCTGGTCTCGGTTGTGGTCTATCCGGGGGCTTACGTGGGCCGCAAGTACCGCGAAGTGGGCGGGCGGCCGGTGGAGGGACAGGCCGTCCACCTGGGCGAGTCGTGGGGTGTGGGTACCGTGGTGCTGGCCTGGGATCACGTGCGGCGTGGCGCGCGCGACCCCCGGGACGGGGAAAACGTCGTGCTCCACGAGTTCGCCCACCAGCTGGACACGGAGGACGGTCAGGCCGACGGTGCCCCGGTGCTGGACTCGGCCGGCGCCTACGTCGGCTGGTCGCGGGTCCTGGCCGCCGCGTTCGAGGATCTGCAGCGGCGGCTGGATGAAGACAGCCAGACCGTGCTCGACGGCTACGGGGCCACGAACCCCGCCGAGTTCTTCGCCGTCGCCACCGAGGCCTTCTTCGAGCGCCCCCGCAAGCTCCGGGAGCACAGACCCGAACTCTACGGTGTGCTCCAGGACTACTACCGGATGGATCCGGGGAGCTGGCCGCAACCTGGTCGCTAACGAGGTACCTCGGCAGCCGCGCGGATCTCCAGCCCCAGCTCTTCCTCGACGATCGGCGTCAGCGTGCGGAAGGCGGGGGAGATCTCCCAGGACGTGAAGAAGCGGGTCTCGCCGTCGGGCAGCTGGGTCGAGGCCAGCCGGATGGGGCTGGTGCAGGTCACGTCGCCGTAGACTGAACGTCCGCAGGTGAAGCTGGCCCAGGTCTCGAGTTCGGACATCGAGAGCCGGGGGTCGAGCAGCGGCAGGTTCAGTGAGGGATCCCAGCAGACGATCTCGCCGATGTCGTTGGTGCCGCAGGTCGAGTCGTGCCAGCAGACCACCTCTCGACGGGCGTTGACACCACAGATCTCGTGGAAGGCGATGTCACCCATCGACGAGCAGTACTCGTCCTGGATGCCGTTGCAGTTGTTGTCCAGGCCGTCGCCGCAGCGCTCGTCGGCGTCCGGGTTGATGGCCGCGTTGGCCGGGGCGCAGTCCAGCTTGTTGACCCAGCCGTCCCCGTCGCTGTCGATCCACGGGCGCTGGCTGTGGCATGCGGACGGGAGCGCGAACAAGGCGGCGGTCAGCGCCAGAAGCGGGACGTGGCTGGGCGTTCTGCTCACGCGCCCATCGTACCAGAGCACGGCTTGCGAAATGGTTGGGCGTGCCTATGTCAGTCGTGAACTCGACGGACTGGTCGGAAAAGAAAAAGGTCCGTCGTTATTCAGTTCAAGAGCCCTCGGTCGGCCAGGAACGATGCCATTTCGCGGGCCACTGCCACGCTCGGATGCGCATCGTCCCCGGGGACATCCTGGACCTCGACTCCCCGCTCGATGGCCTCGCGAACCGTGGCAGCCAGATCGAAGTGGCGAATGCCCGTGTCCTCCAGCATGGACAGGATTTCCTCTCGGCGGCTCCGCTGCTGGTCGGTCCAGGCCTCCGGCCGGGCGAACACCGGTAGGACGATCGCCGACAGCCGGGCACCGTCGCGTCCCGTTCGATCCGCCAGCGCGGCGAGGGCGTCGTGGACATCGGCCAAGATGGCCTCCTCGTCGCGAGCGCCGTCGCCCAGGGCCGTCCCCAGCCACCAGCGGTAGAGGTGGCTGTGCTCGAACAGGGGCTGGCTGACGCGCCGCAGGGGACGGTTGGGTGCGTAGACTACGAGCTTGCCGTCCTGGACGAAGGCGATGGGCGTGGTCTCCAGGTCGTTGAGGTGGAAGGTCAGGATCACGTGGTCCGGCTGGAGCGCTGCGTTGTAGCGCTGGTAGTAGTCCACCTCCTGGACCGTGTTGAAGGACTCCACACCCGCGTTCCAGTATTCGAACCGGTCCTCACCGTGGGTCGCCTTCAGGGCGTCGATCAGCCGCCCGCGGAAGGTGACCGAGTCGCCCAGGAACAGCAACCGCGTCCGTCCGGGTCGCTTCTCCACCGGGTAATCGGTCAGCAACGTGCCGTACTCGTTGTAGTAGTCGTTGCCCAGGATCGGCCGGAAGCCGAAGTCCGGATCGACGGTGAACACGCTGGTCAGGTCGTAGGGGTTCTCGCGCATCCACGGCAGTTCGACGGCCGCCCCATGGGCCGAGTACGGGTCACGCCGCCGCATGAACCCCTCCGCCAGCAGGGCGGCGAGGAACAGGGCGAGTGCGGTCGACCCCACCACCAGCAGGGTCCGTGACAGGAGCTTGCGGCGCATCGGTCCTTTTCCCGCCCGCGGCGCGGGTCAGTACTCGTCGATGTTGGCGTCCATCCACTCCAGCCGGGCCAGGATCCAGTCCTCGAACCGGGCCCGTTCCTCGTCCACGGAGGCCACCGGACAGAGCCAGTTGATGCCGTCCCAGCTGAACTCGATCTCGTCCATCGGCCAGACCTCGAAGTTGGCGTAGGCTGCATCGCCGATGGTCTCGTTGTACAGCTCGACGAGCCCGAGGATGTTGGCCTCCGAGAGCTGATCCGCCCGCAGCTCGGCCCACCTCTCGGACAGCCGCGCGCGGAACTCCGGCACCTGGGTCATGCCCTCGATGAGCGGGGAGCGGTAGGCGATCCAGTCGCTCGGCGCGCAGTTGCCGGTCGGGTAACCCCCGTAGGCCAGATCGTGATCCCACGGGATGAAGTGCAGCAGACCGTCCAGGTCCTGGGAGACGTAGATGCTCAGGAAGTAGGCGTCGTTGTTCTTGCTCAGCTCCTGGAGCAGCACCCAGTCCACGGCGCTGGCGATGTCCATCCAGGCGAAGATACCGCTGTCCGGGTCCCCGGGCGCGGGTCCCAGGGCTGCCCCCTCCCATGCCACCAGGGTCCCGACGATGCCCTGCTCGGCCACGTCGTTCAGCTCGTCGATCCGCGGGTAGACCGGGAACCACTCGCCGTACCCGGACGGGCTCTCCACGATGCCGCCCCCGCCGTCGTCGTTCTTGACGATGAAGCTCCGTCCCAGCTCCAGCTCGTCGAGCTGCAGCGGCACCCGGTCGTCGTCACGTTTGATCCGTTCGCCCCAGGTGAAGACCCCCAGCCACTCGCCGTCCACCACCGCCTCGCACAGCACGATCTCGGGGGCGTACCGATCCACCTCGCCGAAGCTCTGGAACAGGTCGACCGACAGCTTGTTGCGGAACAACGCCCGGTCCGGATAGTTGCCCCCCAGGATCCAGTCGCTCTCTCCCCCCATCTCGAACAGGTCGACCGAGCGGCGTCCGCCCACGTCCCCGAGCCACAGGTCGAAGCTCAGGTCGTCGCTGGCTGGATGAGCCAGGTGAACCTCCACCGCCACCACGTTCGTTCCGTCGACCAGCAGGTCCGGATCGACCTCGCCGCGAAAGTACTTGAGCTCGTAGATCCCCTCGACCGGGGCTTCCGCCAGCGTCGACGGTACGACGGGTCCGGCGGGGAGGTTGGCGCGCAGCACCTCCTCGCCGTTGAGGTAGACCACCCCGCCGGCGTCCCGCCGCAGCCCCACGGTCAGCGGTCCCGACGTGGTCGTGTCCTCGACCTCGAGCTCGCGGCGGAACCAGCTCGTTAGGTGCTTGTCCGCCGGATCGGCGCCGTAGGAGATCCACGTGGTCTGTGCATCACCGTAGCCCAGGGGTGCCTCCCCCTCGCTCCAGTCGCCGTCGTCGAATTCGGGAGTGGTCCAGTCACCGGCCGGCGGAACGCCGGTGTCCAGGTAGCGCCAGCTGCCGGCGGGTGGCATCAGGGTCCGCCCCGCCTCCCACAGCTCGATGTTGTACTGGTGCTTCGGAAACGCCAGCGACGAGCGCCCCCGCAACTCCACCCCGGCCCAGCCGTCGTACTGGGTCTGCCCCTGGCGGTCCTGTAGCGACAGCAGACAGGGCACCTTGGGTTCGTCGACGATCTCAGCGTCGCAGTCGAGCACCACGCTGCATAGCCCGGGCGGCGCCTCGGGACCGGGGTCGGCCTCGGGCACCTGCTCCAGGGGTGGTTCGCCCTCGGTGGAGTCGTCGTCGTCCGCCGTCGGTGGCTCGGGATCGTCGAGCGCCGCGCCGTCCGGCGTCAACACCGCCTGGCAGCCGACCGCCGGGGCCAGCATCCAGATCAGCGTCAGGGCAAGGGCGGACGGTCGAGGCATGGCCCGGCCATGTTATCAGACCCGTCTGCGGTTCCCCCTCTCCTCGTCGGCCGTCGTGGGGCGCTGGCCGGCGGCGCCCTCGCCCCCACGCGCCCGGGCTCTGACACGCTGCGGCTCTCCCTGGAGGTTCCGTCGATGAGACCCGTCCAGCTACTCGCCGTCTTCGCCGCCCTCGCGATCCTCGGCGGCTGCCCGACCGAAGAGCCCGCGGACGACGACGCGACCGGGGACGACGACGCGACCGGGGACGACGACAGCACGGGCGACGACGACGCGACCGGTGACGACGATTCGACCGGGGATGACGACGCGACCGGGGATGACGACGCGACCGGGGACGACGACAGCACGGGCGACGACGACACCACCGAGGCCACCGACGCCGACGGCGACGGCTGGAGCCTGGCGGCCGGCGACTGCGACGACAACGACCCGGCCGTGCACCCGGACGCAGTCGAGGTCATCTGCAACGGGCTCGACGACGACTGCGACGGGGCCACGGACCGGCTCGTACCGGCCGCGTTCCCGACGATCCAGGGCGCCATCGACTTCGCCCTCGACGGGGATCTGATCTGCGTCGACGCGGGGACCTACCCCGAGAACCTCGACTTCGTGGGCAAGGACGTCCGCGTGCTGGGCACCGACGGGCCGGAGGTCACGGTCATCGACGGTGGGTACGCCGGATCGGTGGTCAGCTTCATCAGCGGCAACGTCGCCGACCAGTACGGAGGTGGGATCAACCTGTTCAACTCCGACCCGGCGCTGACCAACGTGATCATCACCCAGAACGTGGCTCCGAACTGGGGCGGTGGCGGCATCTATCTGTACTCGGGCACCCCCACCCTCAGTCACTGCGACACGTGGGGCAACCTGCCCGACAACTTCTATGGCCTGAGCGATCCGACCGGCTCGGATGGCAACGTCTCCGTGCTGCCCGCGTTCCTCGACATTGCGGGCCCCGACCCCCTCGGGTGGGACCTCCACCTGGGGCCGGCCTCGGCGCTGGTGGACGCCGGCTGGGGCGCACTGCAGGACCCGGACGGATCCTCCTCCGACCCGGGAGTCCACGGCGGTCCGGGTGCCGGGACGGCGGACCTGGACCGGGACGGCTACCCCGGCTGGTGGCAGCCCGGCCCCTACGATGCCGCGGCCTACCCCGGCCAGGGCTGGGACTGCGACGACCTGGACGCCGCGATGTACCCCGGCGCCGGGTGCTAACCTGCATGTCTCACCACCGCGCCGTCGCGAAAGGTCGCAGACGGCGGGATTTGGCTACACTGCTGTCGCTTCGCAGGAGACACCATGTTGCGACTCCGCCCGCTGACCTGGCTCTTCATCCTGACGTTGACCGTCGGTTGCCCGGCTCCGCCCTACGAGCCCGACGACGACGACGCGAGCGGTGACGACGACACCAGCGGCGACGACGACACGGGTGACGACGACACCGGCGACGACGACACGGGTGACGACGACACCGGCGACGACGACACGGGTGACGACGACACCGGGGACGACGACTCCGGTGGCGCCACCGAGTACATGTACGCCCAGACCACCGACGAGCTGTTCGCGGTGGACAAGGATCCGCCCCACGACGTGACCTACATCGGGACCTTCTCCCAGGACGAGATCACCGATCTGGCGGTGGACATCGATGGCCGGATGTATGCGGTGACCTTCGACGAGGTGTTCGAGGTCGATCCGCTGACGGCGGCGCTGACGTCGGTGGCGACCCTGGCCGATGCATCGCTGTTCGCGATGACGGCCCTCGCCGACGGGACGATGCTGCTGGGCAGCGACGACGCGATCTACGAGGTGAATGTGGCCACCGGGCAGGTCGACTACTTCGACTCCCTGGGGAACTGGGAGTTCGCCGGCGACATGGTCGGGCTGCCCGACGGCCTGCTGTATTGCCTGGTCTGGCCCTCGGACCACTGGGCCGAGAGTACCTCGCTGGTGGTCTACGACCCGGCCACGGGTACCACGACCGAGATCGGCGAGACCGGCCACGGCTCGATGTTCGGTGTCGGGTTCGCGGACTGGACGATGTACGGGTTCAACCGGGACGGCGAGATCCTCGACATCGACTACGAGACCGGCGCCGCCTCGGTGATCGCCAACCCCGGGCACGACTTCTGGGGCGCCGCCACCAATCCGCTGAAGTGGGACTGAGCCCCTCCACCCCACTCCGTTGGGTCAGCTGCCGTCCACCACCACCGGGTACATCCGGCGGGTACCGTCCCGGGCGCGAACCACGACCGCCAGGCCGTCGCCGCCCGCGAGCACTCGCACCCTGGCCCGGGGGTCCGCGGCGATCACGTTCAGATCGCGGCGGTCCAGGTCGAGCCGGAAGGGTGCGGAGAGGCGAATCTCGTCCTCGCCGATCTCCACCTCGACACGACGGTCGTGGCGTTGGTCCCGATCCCGGTCGACGATCACCGCCGCCAGGGTGACGTCGGCGCAGTGGGGGTCCCGGCGCAGCGGGGTGGCGGTGACCCCCGCGCCCGCGGAGGCCACTCCCTCGGCGCTGATTGCGCGGACCACGAAGTCGTAGTCGACCCCGTTGTTCAGCGAGCGGATGCCCACGTGGTCCACCTTCGGATCGAGTTCCTGGACCGGCTCCGCCGGCAGCTCCCCGTCTCGCTCGGCCACGAACACCTGGATCTTCTCGACCCAGCGCCCTTGCGGAGCGGTCCAGTGGAGCGACACCTTGTGGTCGTCGGCCACTGCCACCAACCCCGAGACCTCGGGGGGCGGGGCCTGGGCCTTGCGCATCGCCAGGCTGTCCACCAGCAGCCCGTCGATGGTGAACGCCCGCAGCCACAGCCGTTCGTCGGTGGCCGCCACCGACACGTAGATCTGGATCTCCTGGTCGACCACCCGCTTCTGCCAGGGGCGGAAGGTGCGGGGGTAGAACTTGGGCCCCGCCGAGCCCGCACAGACGTAGATCGCGCCGTGCCCCTCCTCCACCGGCTGCTCGTCCCGCATCGGGTGGCTGCGCACGTACGCATGGTCGTGACCGGCCAGCACCAGATCCACCCCCAGCTCGTCGAAGGCGGGGCACCAGGCAGAGCGGATGTGATGGCTGTCGTACTTGCTGCCGTACGGACCGCGGTGCAGGGCCACCACCTTCCAGGGGCGATCCACGTCGGCCATGTCCTCCCGCAGCCACTCGGCCTGGGCGGCCAGCTCGCGCTCGGTGTCGAGCACGGCCACGTGGACCGGGCCGTAGTCGAAGGAGTAGGCCTCCTCCTCCATTCCCTCGGGTCCGTTGCGCGGCAGGTGGAAGTGGGAACGGTAGTGCTCGGCGGTCTTGTCCTTGAGCACGTCGTGGTTGCCGATGGCCGGCGCGATCGGCAAGGACGCCAGATCCGGCTGGGCGGTGTCGAAGAACAGGTCCCACTGGCGCTGTACGTAGCCCTGGTCCACCAGGTCGCCCGTGACCAGCATGAAGCGGGCCTGGGGATGGTCACCTCGTGCCCGGCTCAGCAGCCGCGCCCAGAGCTCGAAATGTTTGCGCGCGCGGCTCTGGGGATCGGTCAGGTGCAGGAAGGTGACCGGGATGTCCGGGTCCGGGGCGGTCACGAAGGTGGCGGGCTCTCCCCATTCGTCCGGCGCGCCGCTTCCGATGCGGTAGATGTAGGCGGTGTCCGGCAACAGGCCGCTGACTTCCGCCTCGTGGATCCGTGCGGGATCGCCGCCGTCCCCGGCGATGGGCTCCCAGGCGCGGCTCGCCCCCTCGACCTGGATCCGCGCGCCCCGCTCGAAGCCATCGAACCCGAGGGCCAGCGTCAGCTGCACCACCGTGCCCTCGATCTCCGGCAAGGTGCGCCAGCAGAACGACTGGGTGGTCCGCGGATCCCCTGGCCAGCTGAGGGCGACGTGGGTCGGCGTCCGTTCCAGGGCCACGGCCGGAGCGGCGAAGATCGCCAGCGTGAGTGCGGCAGCGACGAGCACGGCGGGGGGGAGGGACCTGGACATCTGAACGGAGGAGGGTAACAGGCGCGCGGAAGGGGTGCGAGGCGTCCTTCGCGCCGGATTCGGGCGCGGGTGACGATCGACGCTTTCTCGCTGAGCTGACCGGGACCGCTCGGTTCCGACTATTCGTTGACCACGTTCATGAACATCTGGGAGATGTAGTCGTGGCCCAGGGTGTTGGGGTGGATGCACGACAGGGTGTCGAACCATAGCTGGGTGCCCGGGCCGCGGTAGCACGGCGCGAGCTGGTTGTCGTGGTAGAAGCCGTGGCCGCAGAACTCCTCGAGCATGAAGATCATGTCGGTCTGGGTCTCGACGGCGATCGAGGCGTACTGCTCGTTGGCGTAGATCACCATGTCAGCCAGGACGGTGGGATCGTCCCAGTCGGCGCCGTAGCCGGCCAGCCCCGCCAGCGGGCAGGCCTCGGTGTGGCCGGTGCCGTCGGTGAACTCGAACATGTTCGAGAACAGCACGTACACGCCGTTGGGGAACTTGCCCGGTGGATCGTCGAACCACTCGATCGCCTCGCGCATGAGCTGGACGAAGCCCTCCACGTCGTCCCAGATCAGCGCGTAGTCGATCCCGTCGAGGCCGTCCTGGGCCACGCTCGCGATGTCGTTGCCGCCGACGGTCATGATCGCCAGGGTCACCTTGTCTCGCTGGTCCTCGGGGAAGCAGTCCTCGATCTGATCGTTGTCCTGGATCAGGTCGTCTGTCTTGGCTCCCCACTTGGCGCAGGAGGCGAAGTCGCCCGATTCCTGGAGCAGGGAGACTCCGTCGATGATGTTCACCGCCTTCCAGAGGTAGGAGGGCGGTTCGAGGCCGAACTGCACCGCCAACTCGTCGGCCAGCAGCGAACGGTAGTAGTCGTCGGGCAGGAAGGGGGGCGTGCCCACGGTGACCGAATCGCCGACGAACACCACCCGTTCGATGCCGAGGATGTCCTGGTGGTTGGTGCCCTGGCAGTGGGATCCGACCACCGGCCCGAACTGGTCGTAGTCGGGCCCGATCGGCGGCGGGCTCATGAAGGCGTCCTCGTAGCAGCCTGCCACGGTGATCTCGGTGGTGTCGTCGTCTCCAGTGGCGTCGTCGTCTCCGGTAGCGTCGTCGTCCCCGGTGGCGTCGTCGTCCCCCGTGGCGTCGTCGTCGCCCGTGACGTCGTCGTCGTCGTCGCCCGTGACGTCGTCATCGCCCGTGGCGTCGTCGTCCGCCAGCGAGTCGTCGTCCTCGAACCCGGCGGGACAGCCGAGCGTCAGCGTCAGTGACGCGAACAGCGTGACGAGCAGTCGTGCAGTCATGGGGCGAATCTCCCTCTGCTAGCCTGCGCGATCATCACGGCACCTGGTGAGATATGCAGGCTGTAGCACCGTACCAGGCGCGCATCCGGTGGGCTAGCGCGGCGCGGCGGGTTCGCCGCCCTTGCGGGGATCGCAGGCGCCGGTGAAGTGGTCGCCGTCGACCAGGGCCATCTGGACGGCGGAGTAGAACTCCTTGACCTCGACGGTGTGGCCGCGGGCGATCAGGTTGGCCTGGACGTCGGCGGGGATGCCCTGGTCGACGCGGAGCACCTCGGGGACCCACTGGTGGTGCATCCGGGGGGCGGAGACCGCCTCCTCGGGGTCCATGCCGAAGTCGATGACGTTGGACAGCGCCTGCAGGGTCGAGCTGATGATGTAGGGACCGCCCGAACCACCGACGGCCATCACCACGGCGCCGTCGGGATCGAGCACCACGGTCGGCGTCATCGAGGACAGGGGTTTCTTGCCCGGCTCGACGGCGTTGGCCTCGCGGCCCACCAGACCGAAGGCGTTGGGTACGCCGGGTTTGGCCACGAAGTCGTCCATCTCGTCGTTGAGCAGGATCCCGCTGCGCTCGGCGACCACCTTGGCGCCGAACAGGGTGTTGATGGTGGTGGTCAGCGCCACGGCCATGCCATCGCTGTCGATCACCGCGATGTGGTGGGTGCCGCCGTCCTCGGGGATGCCGACATCCAGGCCGTAGTAGCTCCGTTCGAAGGTCCGGGAGGGGTAGATCGAGCGGCGGATCTCGTCGATTCGCGCGCTGTCGAGCATGCGGTCGACGGGGACGTCGACGAAGTCCGGATCACCCATCAGCCGCGCCCGGTCGGCGTAGGCATGCTGGAAGGCCTCGGCCAGCAGATGCAGGTGCTCCGACGAGTTGTGACCCAGCTCGGCCAGGTCCCAGGCTTCCAGCACGCCGAGGACCTGCAGCAGCACCGCGCCGCCTGACGACGGTGGGGGCATGGTCACGACGGTGTATCCCCGGTAGCTGCCCACCAGCGGCGGGCGCTCGACGGGCTGATAGGCCGCCAGGTCCTCGGCCGTGAGCACGCCGCCACTGTCCCGGGTCGCGGCGACGATGTCCGCGGCGATCGGTCCCGTGTACAGGGCATCGCCCCCGGAGCGGGCCCAGGCGCCGAGGGTCCGGGCCAGCCGCTTGCGGCGTACCCGCTCGGCCTGGCCCGGGACCGCGCTCCAGCCGTCCAGCAGCCGCGGCGTGATCTCCGGATATCGGCCCAGGCAGTTGACCAGGTGCGCGCCGATCGGGAATCCACCGGAGGCCTGTTCGATGGCGGGTTTGGCCACCGCACTCGCGGACAGGTTGCCGAAGCGATCCAGCAGCTCCGCCAGTCCGCGCGGTTCGCCCGGCACGCCCACCGCCAGCCCGCCGTCGGTGCTCGCGCCGGGAATCACGTTGCCCGCGTCGTCCAGGTACATGTCCCGGTGGGCCGCCGCGGGCGCGATCTCGCGGAAGTCGAGAACGACCCGCTCGTCCCCCCGCACCACCACGGCGAATCCACCGCCGCCGAGCCCCGAGCCCGCGGGCTGCACCACTCCGGCGGAGAGGGCCGCGGCCACCACCGCGTCGACGGCGTTCCCGCCCCGTTCGAGCATCTGCGCCCCGGCGGCCGACGCCAGCGGGTGGTCGGCGGAGACGATGCCAGCCCGTCCGCGCACAGGCGGGGGGGCTGCTCCGAGGGCGAGGACCAGCGCGGTGATCGACAGGGCAGCCAGGGTGATCGGCACGGTGCGTCGGTTCATCGGAGTCTCCATTCGAGGACCGCAGAACTGTAGCGCGGTCAGGCGGCCGCGGGGTGACCATGATCCGATCCGCCGGGCGTCGGGACCCTCCGCGCGAGGTTCACCATATGGTTCACCGATTGCGCGCCCGCGGGCGCGAGATGGCGGCACGGCGGAGTGCGCCCGGACGGGATACACTGGCTGCCAGCGGGTGGAATCGTGTCGCGATGGATGGCTCTGGTCGGGATCCTGGGACTGCTGGGGGCGAGCTGTTCTCCGGTGGACCTGGTCGACGATCCCAACGGTCCGCCGGATGACGATGATGATGACGATGACGACGACGTCGACTTCACCGACCCCTACACCGACGACGACGATGACGACGACGGCGTGAACTATCCCAACCACGGGGTGCCGCCGGGGGGAACGGTCCTCGACGGCGTGCTGGTGGACGTGACGCCCGACGGTCTCGATTTTGTCGAGAACCTGGCCCTGCACATGGACGGCATCGACCTGCCGATGGCGCCCATGACCCAGAACCTGGGCGAGTACGAAGGCTGTGACGCCACGATCACGATCTCGAACCTGATGGCGCACGTGGACTTCAACCACCTGGAGATCACGCCCATCTCCCACGGGCTCGACCTGGAGCTGGGGCTGACGATCTCGATCAACAGCAGCGCCGCCCCCCTCGCCCTCGGGATCGACCTGGACGGCGGCATCTTCGGCATCTGTGGCCTGCTGGACGAGACCTGCGACGTCTGGATCGAGCCGATGAACGTGTCGCTGTCGATGGCCATCTGGCTCGACGTGGTCGACCTGGGCGGCGGCGCGCCGGCCTTCATCGATGCCATCGTCTCGACCCCCGAGCACAACCTGCGCACGGCGATCACCTCGGACCACATCGGGCTGTCCGGCTGCCTGATCGCCACGATCAACGATATCCTCGGGTTCTTCGGTACGGACATGATCGAGATGTTGCTGGACGAGGCATCCGGTGAGCTGTTCGCCTTCCTGGAGAACGACCTGCCCCAGGAGATCGAGTCCGCCATCGAGGACAGCTTCGACAGCGCGACGGTCAACGAGAGCATCGACGTGCTGGGCGTGCCGCTGGATCTGACGCTGGAGCCCCGGGGGCTGATGATCGAGGACGAGGGGATCCGGTTGCAGATGAACGGCGCCTTCTTCGCCCCGGCCGCCGACTGCATCGCCGAGTTCGACACCATGGGCTCGCCCTTCCGCGATATCGTGCCCCCCGACCTGGACCCGACGGCCCATCACCACCTGTCCGCATACGTCTCCCAGGACCTGTTCGACGCGGCCTTGTACACGGTCTGGCGGGGTGGGCTGCTGTGCTACCAGGTCGATCCGGCCGAGCTGGGACTGCCGCTGGACACCAGCATCCTGGGGCTGATGGTCGAGGAGGAGGACCGCGCGCTGATCGACAAGATCTGGCTGGGGGAGTCCCAGCCGCTGATGATCGCCACCCTGCCCGAAGAACCCCCCTACCTGCGCTACGCCGGCGACCACGACCTGATGATCGGGGTCGAGAACCTGGGGCTGGACTTCTTCGCCCTGACCCAGGACCGCCAGGCGCGGGTGCTGGGCATGGGGCTGGACATGGACGCCGGGCTGGACATCGAGGCCCTCGGCGATGGGAGCCTCGGGATCGACGTGGCACTGGACACGGCCCAGCTCGCCCCGGCGGTCGAGTACGACGAGATGCTGTGGCCGATCTCGGACCAGATCGAGAGCCAGTTCGGCGCCCTGGTCAGCGGGATGGTCGACCCGATCCTCGACAGTGTGGTCGGAGACCTGGCGCTTGGCCCCTATGCGTTCGGCGGTCTGGGTATCACCTCGCTGGAGTTCGTGCCCGCAGGGCCAACCGGCGGCTACATGGGCGCCTTCACGGCCCTGGGCGTGGTCGATCCGACCGCCAGCTGCGAGATAGCCGGCATCGGCTGTGGCGACGGCGGTGGCGGGTGCGAGGGCGGCTGCGGCGAGGCCGCCGGTTGCGGCGAGGACGCGTCGTGCGAGGAGGGTTCCTGCGACGCGGGCCGTTCACGCCGGATCCGCGGCCTCTGGGCCGGCAACACCCTGCTCTGCCTCGCCTGCCTGGCCACCCTGGCCCATCACCGTCGCCAGCGCTGAGGCTACGGCGTCCAGCCGACGAAGGCGCCGGAGCCGACGGGCTCGATCTTGTACTCGGAGAAGCCGTAGGTCAGCGGGCCGGTGATGCTGGTGATGGACTGGCCCAGGGGCGGATCCGGCGTCAGATCCTGGATCCCGCAGTCGTTGTACTCGAAGAACAGCGAATTGACGAGCAGGCAGCCATTGACCTCGAACTGACCGTAGCCGATGTCGCTGATCGTAGCGCTGACGGTCAGGCTCTCCAGCGACAGCGAGACGCCCTCCCAGGGCTCCCAGTCGCCCACCGCACACACGTCTGAGATCACCTCGGGCGCGGGCGCCGCACCCGTGGCCACCACCGTCAGGTCGGCGGCGTCGGCCAGGGCGATCTCGCTGAGGTCGTAGTACTCGGTGTACGTGCCGCTCAGGTCGACCACCTCGCCCGGTGTGACCGCGAACCCCGGTAGCAGCGCGTCCTCGAACAGCACGAAGATGCCGCTGTATTCGCCGCCCGCGGGATCCTGGATCCAGAAACCCCGGCGGGTGCAGTACGAGAATGGCTCGGTCACCGGAGTGGTGACGACCACCCCCTGCAGGTTGACCGCGCTGCCGTCCGGGACGATGCCGCCCTGGACGTCGAAGATGGTGGTGACGCAGTCGTCGTCTGCGACCCCGTCGCAGTCCTGATCCAGGCCGTCGCAGGCCTCGACGGCCCCGGGGTACATGGTCGCGTCGCCGTCGTCGCAGTCCCCCTGGCACTCGTCCTGCCCGTCGCCGTCGTTATCCACCTCGTTGGCGTGCAGGCTGCCGCTGCAGTCGTTGTCCAGATAGTCGCAGTCGGTCTCGGCGGCGCCCGGGTTGACCGCGGCCTCGCCGTCGTCGCAGTCCGTGCCGCCGGAGGCAACGGACGCAAAACCGTCCCCGTCCCCGTCGGTGCCGTCGACGCCGTCACAGTTGTTGTCGATGCCGTCGCCCACGGTGTCGCCCTGGGCCGGGTTGATCAGCGGATCGGCGTCGTCGCAGTCCTCGTCCGAATCCCAGCCGTCGCCATCGTTGTCCACGGCGCCAGTGCTGTCGTCGTCGTCTCCGGTGGCGTCGTCGTCGCCCGTGGCGTCGTCGTCTCCGGTGGCGTCGTCATCGCCCGTCGTGTCGTCGTCCCCGGTGGTGTCGTCGTCCCCCGTGGCGTCGTCGTCGTCATCGGTGGCGTCGTCGTCGTCCGTGGCGTCGTCGTCGTCCGTGGCGTCGTCGTCGTCACCGCTGGCGTCGTTGTCGTCGTCGTCGGATGGCTCCGGGGGGGGGCAACCGAGGGCGGCCACGAACAGGGTGGCGAACAGAACAAGCAGGAGTCGGTGGTTCATGACATTGCCTCGTTGCCGCCCTGAACCCGTCAGTTCGCGGCTTCCTTCTTCTTCAATTCGAGGGCCGTCTTCAGCCCCTTCTCGCGGATGGTCTTGACCGCCAACCGCAGTGGCGTTGCCACGTAGAAACGGCGACCGTACCTTCTCAACGCCCGCTCGTCGAGGTGGATTCCCAGGCCCGGGTCCTGGGGCACGTCCACGTGGTACAGCTCGATGCGGTCGACCTCATCGCTTCCCCCCCGGCCGCCGCCCGCGCGCCGGTCGGTCATGTGCTGCTCCAGTTGCTCCAGCGTCCGTGGCCAGTCCTTCTTCAGCAGGCGGGACAGAGCCCTGTCCGCCAGCAGCTTGCCGCCGGTCTGGCAAGGGGCGCAGTAGTTGGCCTCGTTGTCTGCGTAGCGGATCCGCTGAATCGGTGCCCCGCAGGCGGGACAGGGCTGGCGGTGGCGTCCGTGGACGGCCATCTCGTCGCGGAACGCGGTCACCTTCTCGGGGAATCCGTCGCCCACCTCGGTTCGCAGCCGCTCGGTCCACTCCCGCAGCACCGCGTCCGTCGCGTAGAAGAGCCGGGCGAACTCGTCCTCGTCCATCCGTGAGGTCTGCTTGAAGGGCGACATCCGTGCCCGGTGCAGGATCTCGTCCGAGTAGGCGTTGCCGATGCCGCTCAACAGGCGGGGATCGGTCAGCGCTCGCTTGATGGTGTGGTTCTCCCGGGTCAGGGCGCCGCGGAAGCTGTCCAGGTCCGCGTCCAGCACCTCGATGCCCCCTGGATCGTGGTCCGCCAGCCCGTCCTCGCCGCGCACCACGTGGAGCCGCGCCCGCTTCTTCTTGCTGGCCTCGGTCAGCAGCAGGCTGCCGGCGGGGAAGTCGAAGGCCGCCAGCCCGCGCCCCCGGGGCACGGCCACGCCGGGCTTCCGCCAGCGCAAGCGGCCCGCGACCATCAGGTGCAGCACGAGGAACAGCGACCCATCGAGGTCGAACACGATCCGCTTGCCCAGCCGCCGCACTCCGCGCACTCGGCGACCGACCACCGCCGAGACGGGCGGCTCCACCGAACGCAGCAAGAAGGGGCTACCCAGCCGAACTCCGTCGAGCGGTTGGTCGATCACCCGCGGCCGGAGGGCGTGGAGATAGACCTCGATGTCGGGTAGCTCGGGCACGGTGGGTGCATCGTACTGCCGGCGCCCGGCAGGCTCAATCGCGGTCGCGGCGAGGCGCGACGGATCAGGGGGAGGCCAGATAGACGGGATTGGTGACCGCGTAGGGTGTGGCGTCGGGCCAGACGGGATCCATCCCCGCGCTGCCGCTCGCCTCGACCAGGAAGTAGTCGCCCGCGCTCCCGGAGACCTCCACCTGGTCCTCGAACCATACCGGAGACGTGTAGTCCCCTGGATCGACCGCAAATGTGGCCACGGGCGCGCAGCCCGGGCCGATGACGCGCACCTGGTCGATTCCGACCCAGCTGGGCCCGAGCACGCGGATCGACAGGGTGACGGTGCCTGCGTCCACGGTCCCGCCGGGGCCCGCGTCGTTGCCGCCGCCATCCACCGCGGTCAGCTCGATGAAGGGGCCGGCGGAGACCACCGCGCGCCCACCCACCACGGCGGCGGCCACGTCATCGCCCGCGACCTGGGTGGGATCGTCCCCCAGGGCCAGGAAGGTGCGCGCCAGGGTGCCGCCCGGATTGCCGTCGACGGCGCCGCTGGAGCCCACGGCTGACGGCGTCAAGCCCCGGTCCAGGAACGAGCACCAGTCCGCCAGCAGCTCGCCGGTCTCGGCCGAGGCCGCGCCGGTCACGAGCTCCAGGGCGTCGAAGTCTTCCGTGTGGCGGCTGGGGTCGGCCGGGGCGCCGTTGCCCGGCTCGTACCCGCCCAGGGTCAACATTCCCCGGTCCGATCGGCCGGCTGCGACCACGACCGCGCCGCCGCCGTGGCCTTCGCGCAGGTCGTCCACCAGCGCGGCGGTGGTGCCGCCGGACTCCCACCAGCGGACGGCGCCGCCGCCGGGGGCCGCTGGATCCGGCTCCCGGGGGAAGGCCAGGAAGCGACCCCGATGTATGGCCGAGAGTTCCACGCCCGGCACCGTCGTCAGCCAACCATCGATCCCCATCACATCCACCAGCGGCCGGTAGTCGGCCACCTGGTCGGCCTCGGCGGCCACGTGGACCTCGATGCCGTTGGCGGCGGCCATGACCAGGCGTCGCTGGGGCGTCACCAGGCTGTCCATCGACGGCGACGCGTGGCTGGAGAGATCGGCGGCCAGGTACCCCGTGGCGTCGTAGGCCCGCTCCAGCGTCAGGGTGACTTCGCGGACCTCGTCGGGGCCGAGATCCACACCTTCCACGCGATCGGTCTCGTACTGCAGCCCCCTGTGCGCCAGCAGGTCGTAGCTGCCGGCGGGGATCGGGACGTCCGCCTCGCCGTCGAGCAACCACGCCACCTTGCGCACACCCGGCGCCGGCCGCTGCTCGCCGAGTTCCGCGCGGGGAGGGTAGGGGTCCGCCCCCGGGAGCTCGATCCGCACGACGGCCGGGATCGGAGCGCCGTTTTCGTCGACCACCCGCAACGCCAGGGTCGCGGATTGCTCCACCTCCCAGGGTTGCCAGTAGCGGCCCGGCTCCAGCTCGACCGTGGCCGAGTCGGGGGGTGGGTGGCCATCGGCCAGGGGTAGCAGGGCGCCGGAGGTGGGGTCCTCCCACCCCCGCAGGGCCAGCTCGTTGCGGCCCGGGTCGGCGTAGATTCCGTATGCGCCCACGCCGGGCGCCAGGTCGACCCAGCGGTTGGGCCCGTCAGCCGTGCAAGTGGCGAGGTGGGTCCCGTCGTCTCCGGCCACGAAATACCCACCCAGGGTGTCGGTCTTCGCCACGGTCAACGGTGTGCCGTCCGGCTCGCGCAGGAAGACACGCGTGCTGCGGATCCGCGAATCCGTGCCCTCGTAGCGGGCGAATCCCTCGATCCAGGTCGACCAGACTCCGGAGCCCTGGATCTTGCGGAAATGGTCCAGGGCCGCGACGTCGCGGGCCACCCCCATCCTGTGCACCAGCGAGTCGTTCCCCCCCGGTGGGATCTGCAGGGTGCCGAACCGGACCACGATGTGGGGTATGTCGTCCCCCAGCGCCTCCAGTTTCGACACCTGGACCTCACCCTCCGGATAGAAGAGCGCGATCGCCTGGTCGTTGTTCCAGGCCTGGTAGCCCGCCAGCGGGTACGTGCCGCTGAGGTCGCCGGAGCCGAACCCGACCCCTGGTACGAAGGGCTCGAACACCGACCGGTCGACCAGCAGCAAGATGCCCACCGGGATGGTCAGGGACTGGTCGGTGGTGTTGTGGATCCAGGTCTCGACCTTGAACACCAGCGACTGGGGGTGGATGGTGTAACTCTGGCGGATCTCGAGGCCGAGCGGTTCATGGGTGCCCGGGGCCTCCATCGCCGCCTCCAGCAGATGCAGCGGAGCGTCGGTACCCAGCAGATCCAGCTCCGCCGGGAGGTCGACCTCGCCTCCGGCGACATCGACCTCGAACGACTGGGCCACGAACACCCGCCCGTCTCCGAGCAGGGTGACCGCCTCGACCAGTCCGTCGCCCCCCGGCTGGTTGTCGGGGCGGGTCAGGTCCATGTCGATGATCGCCCCCGGGGTGCCCACGTACCCGTTGCCCTCGCGCATTCCGCGAAGCACGGTTCGTCCCAGGGAGTTGCCCAGCATGTAGTCGCCCAGCTGGGATTCGGCGGCTGCGCCCCCGATCAACATGTCCACGTGTTCGGATTCCAGCTCGCCGGTCCAGGACAGGTTGGGCCCCAGCAGGTCCGTGTTCCAGTCGGGATCGGTCGGGCCGAGCAACGTGGCATCGTCGTCGCCGGTATCGTCGTCGCTGGCCGTGTCGTCGTCCGGCCCCACCGGATCATCCGGACAGCCGAGGAGCAGGACGATTATCGCCCAGGCGGGGGCGGCGACGGGTCTGTGCGGCGGCATTGCGGCCCTTCGTTAGTCAAGCCTAATCACGGATCGCCCCGGTTCAAGCGAGTGTATCAGGGGAGATGCGCCCGCCGCCCGCTGCCCGACGCCTATTCCAGGTAGAGGTGGCCGTCGACGTCGACCTGCTTGCACTGTCCGCGGGGACAGAGTTTCCAGATCCGGACCTCGTCCCCCTCCGAGTAGCCCCAGTACCGCCCGTCCGGATTCCAGCTCAGCCCCTTTGCGGGGTTGTAGCTGTGGCTCTCGATCCCGCCGTGGAAGCGGACGATCTCACCGGACGCGCCGTCCATCAGCACGGGCAGTGGTTCGGGCGCACCGCCCGCTCCGACCACGTACTCGAGGACGGCCGTGGCCGCTGTCATGCCCAGCACCTTGCCGTCGGCGGCCAGGTGGAGCCGCACGCGGTACGACTCGGCCCCGTCGGGACCCAGCTTGGACAGGGAAAGGGTGTGCAGCAGCTTGCGCTGGTCCACGTCCCAGACGTCGACCGCGGTGTCGTCGTCCCCGACCACCACCAGGTAGCGCTCGTCCTGGGTGAAGGCCATCGCGTCGACCGAGCTCAACGAGCCGTGCAGCTCGTCCACCAGCACCGGCCGGTCCGAGGACAGGCCCAGATAGGCCACCGACCAGATGCGGACCTGGCCGTCGGCATCGCCGGTTCCCAGGTGCTGGCCACGGGTGGACAGGGCCAGGGCGTAGACCGGCCCCCGGTGGGCGTGGCGGAGGATGTAGCGCCGACCGGCCGCGTCGGTGACGAACAGGGTGTGGCTGGCCGCCGACGCCACGAACGCGGGTTCGACGTCCCCCGCGCCGCTGGCGGACTCGGCGCGGGCGCCCGTCTCCGGAGCCGCGGGTGCGTCGCTGACCTGATTGAGAGTCGTTCCGCAGGATTCGTAGAGCTGGAGCACGGTCCAGGCGACGAACATCAGCGCGATCACGAACAACGACAACCGGATCAGGCGCGAGGCGCGGGAGGGGCTTCCCCGCTGGCGGGACGGGGGAATCGAGCGGGAGAGAGGATCCTCCTGCATCGGCGGTGTCGCCATCCGGGTCCCACCTCGCAGCGATCATAGGAAGCGAGGAACCGGCCGGTCAATCGCGGGCTGGAGGGCTGATCGAATCGCGTGGCATACTTCACCGAACAGTTTTGGTTCGGTTGGCGACCTGCTGCGGAGGCTCATCGATAGCCCTGTTCGGCAAACGGCGTTCGGTCCAGCGGGTGATCGAGGGGGACTGGGCGAACAAGCGGGAACAGCAGCAGTTGCTGGACGAGGTCCGGCGGTCGGGGCTGTCGTCGGGCCAATCGATCCCGCTGATCTGCCATGCCAATGCGGACGTTCGCGCGGTCGGCATCGACCTGTTCGTCCGCAAGCCCGCCTCCGCCGACCTCCGCGAGCTGGTGGTCCAGCTGTCCGCGTCCAGAGCGCCGTCGAGGGGGTTGGGCTCCCAGCTGCTGGGCAAGATCCCGCCGGCGATCGCCGCCAAGGGGCTCGACGAGCTCCTGACCAGCAAGGCCTCGCAGGTGCGCCGGCTGGCCTGGGATTTCTCCCTGTCGCTGGCGGGCGATGCGCGCCTCCCCTACGTGCGCCGGGCCCTGGAGGAGGCGCCCGCCGCGACCCGGGTGCTGGCGATGCAACGGGTGGCGCGGATCCAGAAGACCAAGGAGGCGGTCGACGTCCTGCTCACCGGAGCGGCGGACTCGGATGGGACCGTCGCCGAGGCGGCCCTGGAGCAGCTGGGCGACGTACCCGACTCCCAGGTCCTCGAACTGATGATCGAGAAGCTGTCGGCCGGGGACGCGTCCAGCCGTTCGCGGGCGATGACCTATCTGCGTAACGCGGCCGCCAACCAGCCCGATCTGGTCCGTGAGCCCCTGATGTCCCTGCTCGGAGGCGGGGACGACGCCCTGCGGCACCTGGCCATCGAGCTGCTCCTGGTGACGTCGACGCCCGAGGAGGTGCTGGAGGGCGTCCTGGAGTTCGCCCGGAACCTGGTGGGCTGGCTGCGCGACCGGATCATGGAGACGCTGCTCACCCTGGGCGACGACATCCTCGAGCCGGCGATCAAGCTGCTGAACCACCCCGACGAGACGGTGCGCACGATGGCGCTGGTGCTTGCCGAGCGCTTCGACGATCCCCGGGTCGTCCAGCCGGTCTGCAAGCTGCTCTCCGAACCCGACTGGTGGCTGCGGATCAGCGCTTGCGACACCCTCGGCCGGCTCAAGAACAAGGACGCGGTCCCCTACCTGGTCCGGGCCCTGAAGGACGACGAGGGCCGCTGGGCGGCCATCGGCGCGCTGGCCCAGATCGGGTCGGAGCAGGCCATCGAGCCGTTGGCGCGGCTGCTCACCGACAAGCGGCCCGAGGTGCGGGTCGAGGTGGTGCGTGCCCTCGGCCGGCTGGCGAATGCGGGGGGCTACGACCTGCTGCAGCACGTGGCCGACCGCGATCCGGTGACCGCGGTGCGCTCCCAGGCAGCCGATGCGATGCGGCAGATGGCCGAACGCCTGGACCTGGACGTGATGGAGATCGAGGAGGACAGCGTCTCGGTCGCCTCCAGCGAGCTCAAGCGCCCCATCGACCGGCTGCTGGCGGAGGCCCGGGAGATGGGGGCCAGCGACCTTCACGTCACCGTCGGCGAGCCGCCGCTGGTGCGGATCCACGGCCGGCTGTCCCGGCTCGAGGGCTGGAAGCCCCTGGACGCCCGGACCGCTCCCAGGCCATCACCTCGATCCTCGACGAGCGCCACCGCCAGCTGCTCAACCGCAACGGCGAGGCGGACTTCTGCCACTATGTCGAGGAGGTCGGCCGCTACCGCGGGAACGCCTACATCCAGCGCAAGGGCCCCTGCGCGGCCTTCCGCGTGATCCCCAACTCGCCGCCCTCGTTCGCCGACCTGCGGTTGCCCGGACACCTGACCGAGCTGCTGGACTACCACCAGGGAATGATCGTGGTCTCCGGCTCGGCTGGAAGCGGAAAGAGCACCACCCTCACCGCGCTGGTCAACCTGATCAACGAGAGCAAGCCGGTCCACGTGATCACCCTCGAGGATCCGGTCGAGTTCGCGCACCCCATCGAGTCCGCGTTGATCAACCAGCGCGAGGTGGGCACCCACACCGAGTCCTTCGGCAAGGCGATCCGTGCTGCTTTGCGCGAGGACCCGGACGTGGTGATGGTCGGCGAGATGCGGGACACGGAGACCATCCGCATGGCCCTGATGGCCGCCGAGACCGGGCACCTGGTGATCGCCACCTTGCACACCACCAACGCGGTGCAGACCATCGACCGGCTGATCAAGGCGTTCCCCCCCGAGGAACAGCCCCAGGTCCGGATGACCCTGTCCGAGACCCTCAAGTACGTGGTCTGCCAGGCGCTGCTGCCGCGCAAGGACGAACAGGGACGAGTGGCGATGTTCGAGTTGCTCAAGAACACCTTCTCGGTGTCCGCGATGATCCGCGACGACAAGACCTACCAGATCCCCAACCTGATGCAGCTCGGCTACCGGGTGGGCATGCGGACCGCCGACAATGCGCTGATGGACCTCGTCGAGTCGGACCTGATCACGCCGGAGCTGGCCTGGACCCGCGCCCTCAGTCCGGGCGAGTTCGAGGCCCTGTGTACCCCCAAGTTCGTCGCGGACGCCCGCGCCGCGATCAACGAGGAGGACGGGTCGTGAGCGGCGTCGGCGGACAGACCCGGGACGCGACCACGACCCTGGTGGGTGGGGGCAATCGAATCGACCGCTTCCTGCGGCTGATGAACGACCGCGGCGCCTCCGATCTACACCTGCCGGTGGGGCGCCCCCCGATCCTGCGGCTCCACGGCCGGCTGGAGCCGGTGCGTTATCGCATCCTCGACGACACCGACTTCGAGCGGCTGGTCCAGCCGATCACCCCCGAGCGGCTCTGGAAGCGCTACCTGGACGAGGGGGACTGCGACTACGCCTACGAGGTGCCCGGAGTGGCCCGGTTCCGGGTCAACCTGTTCAAGCAGGTGCGGGGGCGCGGCGCCGTGTTTCGCATCATCCCGACCAAGATCATGAGCATCGACCAGCTGGGGCTGCCGCGGGCGTGCAACAAGCTGACCCAGATCGACAGCGGCCTGGTCCTGGTCACCGGCCCCACCGGTTCGGGCAAGAGCACGACGCTGGCGGCGATCATCGACGCGATGAACAGCACCCGATCGATGCACTTCATCACCATCGAGGATCCCATCGAGTTCGTGCACAACAACCAGCAGTCGCTGGTGACCCAGCGGGAGATCGGGCAGCACTCGCTGTCCTTCGCCGAGGCGCTCAAGGCTGCGGTCAGGGAGGACCCGGACAGCATCCTGATCGGTGAGATGCGCGATCTGGAGACGATCACGATGGCGCTGACCGCGGCCGAGACCGGGCTGCTGGTGTTCGGCACGCTGCACACCAACTCCGCCGGCAAGACGGTCGATCGCATCATCAACGTGTTCCCCACCGACGCCCAGGACGGGGTGCGCGGCGTGATGTCGGCGGTGCTCAAGTCGGTGCTGTCCCAGCAGCTGCTGCCCCGCAAGCAGGGCGGCCGGGTCGCCGCCGTCGAGCTGATGTTCGGCTCGTCCGCCCTGTCGGCGCTGATCCGGGAGGGCAAGACCCATCAGGTCTCCGGCTACGTCAAGCAGGGCAAGGCGCTGGGGATGATCGCCATGGATCACAGCCTGCGAAAGCTGGTGATCGACGACGTGGTCGACGCGGCGGCGGCGATGGAGAAGGCGCTGGACAAGGACGAGATGCGTGGCTGGCTGCTGGAGCGCGGCGTGGATGTGCCGTCCGACGACGTCGAGCCGGAATGACGGACCGCCGATGTCATCGGCTACCAGCGATCGCGCTGGCGCTGGCGATCGCTGGCGGGTGTGAATCTCCCCCGATAGACGACGCCGAGATCCTCGAACACACCGCCAACGAGCTCGCCTGCGTGGTCAGCTGGACCACGGACGAACCCGCCAGTGCGCGGGTGGAGTTCGGCGACGGCGACGAACCGCGCTGGTTCGTCGACGGCGATGCCAGCGGCACCGAGCACGAGGTGACCGTGATCGGGATGCGGCCTGGCACCGCGTACACCCTCTGGGCCGTCTCGTTCACCGACGACGGCGAGCAGCTGAGCTCGGCGCCCCTGCCGTTCGAGACCGGACCGACGCCCTTCGCCGATCTGGTGACCGAGATCACCGACCTCGACGCCGCTGCCATGGAACCCGGCTGGACCCTGACCAACGTGGCGGTCCGTGGGGTCAACTACCCGGCCACGGCGGTGATCTTCGATGCCGAGGGGTACCCGGTCTGGTACCACCAACTCGGGGGCGGCGATGCGCTGGTGGACGTGGAGGTCAGCTGGACCGAGGACTCGCGGGTGCTCATCGGGGGCAGCGTCGCGGCAGGCACGGCGCCGGTGGAGGTCGACCTGGCTGGCGAGGAGCACTGGCAGGGACCGGTCCAGCCCCCCGGGGACCAGCTACTGACCCCGGGTCAGATGCATCACTCCTTCGGCCGGCTGGCGGGGGGTGACCACCTGTCCCTGCGCTACGACGGCAAGGACAGCGAGATCTTCGACGTGATCGAGCAGCTGTCCCCGGACGGCGAGGTGGTCTGGAGCTGGAGCGGGCTCGAACACCTGCCGGACGACATCACCGTCTACCCGTGGGGTAACGCGGCGCTGGTCGACGACGAACGCGGGGTCGCGTACTACAACGCCCGGATGGCCGATCGCCTGTTCCAGGTCGACAGGGCGGGCGGCGAGGTGCTGTGGGCCCTGGGCCAGGGCGGCGACTTCTCCGCCGACCCGGACGCGGACGTCCCGTGGTTCACCGGGGCCCACGCCCCCGAGCTGCAGCCCGGGGGCGGTGTATTGCTGTACGACAACGGCGGCGCCGAGCGGGGATTCACGCGGGTTGTGGAGTACGCTCTGGACGAGGACGCGATGACGTCCCGGATCCTCTGGGAGTACCCGGGCGAGCTGGCCGACGATCCCTGGTATTGCGCCGCGATGGGCGATGCGGATCGGCTGCCGAACGGCAACACGCTGATCACCGCGGGCAGCCTGTTTTCCGACAACAGCCGCACGCGGATTTTCGAGGTGACCCCGGACGGAGAGCGGGTCTGGGGGATGGAGTTGTCTGGCGCGGACGAGGGGGAGCTGGCCGGCGCCTACATGGCCGAACGGATCCCCGTCCAGGTGAAGGAGCTGTGAGCGTGGAGCGGAGGATTCGATGACGGCGAACAGTGGACCGGGCGCGGCGCGCTGGCTGGCAGTGCTGTTGATCACCGCGCCGCTGACGGGATGTCCCGGGGACGACGACGATTCGGCGGACGACGACGCCCCGTGGCCCGAGAGCTTCAGCGGGCAGCTGGAGATCCACTCGACACACGATGGCGAGGTGGCCTGTGACGCGTTCATCGAGCTGGCCGGGGCCTCGTTGGCCCTCGCCGAGGACGACCTGGCGGTGGTCGTCGATCTGGACTTCGAGGTGACCGGCAGCGGGACCCTGGCTCCCTGACCCATCGCGCGGGTGGACACGGTACACTGGTACCAGCCAGTTTCGACCGAGAGGGACCACGGGTGACCAGCGACCCGGACGACGCGCGCGGCTCGGCTTTCTACGCCGACATCCTCGAACACGTTCCCTGGGGTGCGATCGTGACCTCCACTGCGGTGGAGGGTACCTGTGAGTACATGAACGCCGAGTTCACCCGCATCACCGGGTACACCCTGGACGATATCCCCACGGTCGCTGACTGGATCGAGCGCGCGTATCCGGATCCCGACTATCGCCGCGAGGTGATGGTCAACTGGGACGACGACGTCACGCCCGAGAACATGCACCGCGACGTGGTCTACCGGGTGGTCTGCGCCAGCGGCGAGGTGAAGGAGATCCAGTTCCGGGCGAGCCCCTTCGGTCACCAGCGGATGATCGTGATGCTGCTGGACGTCACCGAGGCCCGGCGGGCGGCGGACGAGCGCGCGCGGCTGGACACGCGGATGCACCAGAAGCAGAAGTTGGAGAGCCTGGGTGTGCTGGCCAGCGGCGTGGCCCACGACTTCAACAACCTGCTGGTGGGCATCCTGGGCAACGCCGACCTGGCGTTGATGGACCTGGCGCCGGGTACCGCGGCCTACGCCAAGGTCGAGAGCATCAAGAACACCGCCCGGCGGGCGGCGGATCTGGCCGGTCAGCTCCACGCATACTCGGGCGAGGAGTCGTTCTCTCCCGAACGCCTGGATCTTCGGAACGCGGTCGACGAGGTCCGTTCGCTGCTGGAGAGCTCGATCTCCAAGAAGGCGCGGTTGCGGCTGGACTTCGACGACTACACCCCCGAGGTGCTGGCCGACACCCGCCTGCTGCGCCAGGTGCTGATGAACCTGGTCACCAACGCGTCGGAGGCCCTCGAGGATGGCGCCGGCACCATCACCATCTCCACCGCGGCCCGGGAGTGCAGCGCTGACGAGCTGGGCGAGATGTTCGTCGATGACGAGGTGGAGCCCGGGCTGTTCGGCGTGCTGGAGGTACGGGATACCGGGACGGGTTTCGAGGGGGAGGCCACGACCCTGTTCGACCCCTTCTCCACGACCCGGTTCACCGGCCGCGGCCTCGGCCTGGCGACGGTCCTGGGTATCGTCCGTTCCCACCTCGGGGCGGTCGAAGCCCTCAGCACTCCCGGGGAGGGCGCCACCTTCCGCATCCTGCTGCCGGCTTTCCTGCCGGAGCCGTCGGAGGAGGAACTGGCCGCCGACTCCCTGTCGAGCTGGATCGGGCGCGGGACGGTGCTGCTGGTGGACGACGAGTTCATGGTCCGCGACGTCGCCCGGGCGATGCTGGAGCGTGCCGGGTTCGACGTCCTCACGGCCCAGGACGGCTACGAGGCCGTCGAGATCTTCCGCGACCACGGCGAGGATTGCTGCTGTGTGCTGGTCGATCTGGCCATGCCGAGGATGAACGGCGAGGAGACCTTCCGCGAGCTCCGCGGCCTGGACCCGGACGTGCGGGTGGTGCTCAGCTGCGGCTACGACGCGGACGAGGCCAACTCACGGTTCGCGGGCACCGGCCTCGCCGCCTTCGTGCGCAAGCCGTACACCTACGCGCAGTTGATCGACGCGGTGCGCCGCGCCCTCGGACAGCTCTGATCCCGGTCAGGATCCGATGTTCAGCGACCAGTCGTAGTCCAGCCAGGCGTCGGTGTCGACGCCGTCGAGTCCGTCGGTCCGGTAGGTCTCGATGAAGCCGGCGGCGTCGCCGTATTCGGGAACGAAGTCTCCCCCGAACCACTGGAAGATCCGCGAGATGCCGTCGGGTCCAGCTCCCTTGGAGGCGTGGTCGCAGTAGGCCTGTGTAGCCGCGGTGAGCTGGGCGTCGATGCCGTCGGCGAAGTAGGCGAAAGGCGGGCTCGCGCCGCGCAGGTTGGGGCAGCCGATGGACGCGCAGTTGAGTCCCACGTGCACCCGGGCGTCGAGCAGGGCGCCATCCTAGAGGTCGGCGTTGAACTCCTCGATCGCCGCCTGGGTCGAGGCGTCGTCGTCGTCCGCAGGCGTACAGGCCGGCGCCGTCAGCGAGAGGCCGAGCGGCAAGACGAGGGACCGGGGAGTGGCGGTTGGCATGCGGTCCTCCAAGATGCGTTAGCTTGCCCCGTCAAAGGTAGCTCAGGAAACCGTAATCACCCGTCGTGCGCGTGCAACAGCCGGCTTTGCCGCCGCTGGTACGGCTGGAGGGTGGGTGCGATGATGGGCGGGTCGAACCGGGAGGCGAGGATGCGAGGCGTGCGAGGATTCCTGGTGCTGTCGATGTTCGTCGCCCTGGCGATCGGAGGCTGCATCTTCGGTGTCAGCCAGCCCGGTGACGACGACGACTCGACGGCCGACGACGACGCCTGTAGCGACGGCGACTTCGTCTACCTCTCTCCAGACCACGCCTGCGCCTGCCATGACGAGTGCTGCGATATCGACTGTCAGCCCGACGTGGGCGGCAGCTGCGCGGTGTCTTGCGACGTGGACAGCGAGTGCGCCGTCGACTGCGGGGAGGGCGGCGACTGCACGGTCAGCTGCGCGGGCTCCGCGTTCTGCGAAGTCGATTGCCGGGAGACGACCTGCACGGTCAACTGCCCGGACGCCAGCTGCGTGGTGCACAACTGCGACTTTCCCTGGACCTGTACGGTCAGCTGCGGCGAGGGCGGCGTCGTGCCGACCCAGCAGGGAGACGACTGGGTCTGCCCGTGACCGACATGGGGCAGGGGCGATGGCGGGAGGACGACATGGAACGTGAGACGCGACTGCAGGCACGGGTGCCGTGGGTGGGTCTGATCCTCGCGCTGGCGCTGGTGGGCTGCCCGGGATCCGAGGCGGATGACGACGTCAGCGACGACGACGATGCCGGTGACGACGACGTGAGCGGGGACGACGACAGCGCGGGGGACGACGACACCACCAGCGACGACGATGCCACGGGTGACGACGACACCACTGCGCCGGCGTCCTGCCCCCCGGAGATGGTCCTGGTCGACCACGAGGCCGCGCGCTTCTGCATCGATCGCTGGGAGGCCCGCTGCGACGAGATCCAGGACGATGGCACCCTGTTCCCGTGGTCGCCCTACCACGCCGTCGAAGGGGTGGTCGTCGCGGCCGCGGCCGAAGACGGCGCCACTCCGCAGGCCTACATCAGCGGCGAGCAGGCGGCCGAGGCGTGCCTGAACGGGGGCAAGCGGCTCTGCGAGTCCGACGAGTGGCTGCTGGCCTGCCGCGGTCCGGACGAACAGATCTGGCCCTACGGTGACACCTGGGTGCCAGGCGAATGTAACGACGACTACGACGGCCATCCCGTGATCGACTACTACGGCACGGATGAGTCGTGGATCTGGGGCTACTCCGAGATGAACGACCCTGGCATCAATCTGCAGGCCGGTACCCTGGCCCCGTCGGGCTCCCACGCCGGCTGTGTCAGCGCCTTCGGGGTCTACGACCTGGTGGGGAACCTCCACGAGTGGGTGGCGGATGCGGGCGGGACCTTCCGCGGCGGTTACTACGTGGACGTGAATCTCAATGGACCCGGGTGCACCTACGTCACCACGGCCCACGATCCGGTCTACCACGACTACTCGACCGGATTCCGCTGCTGCGCCGACGCCGAGGACTGATCCGGGCCCGGAGAACCCAGCGGATGGTACCCTGGCGGTCCGCCCATCCCGAGGTGCCGGAGGCAGACCAGCGATGAACGACAGCGCGCGACCCCGTCCCCTGACTCCCTGCTTCTTCACGGGCCGTCTGGTGGAAGGAAGTGAGATCGAGCTGGTGTCGGTCACCCGCATCGGTGCCACCGCCGCGCAGCTCTCGGGCCGGTGCCCGGTCCCGGGGGGCGAGCCGCCGTCGCAGCTCACCCGGGAACAGGCGACCCGCCTCGCGTTGGGAGCCATGGATCCGGACGCCGGGCGGGCGCTGCGGGCGTCGATGAACGCCGACGGAGCGTTGCCCGCGATGTACGTCGCGCCGCCGGGCGGCGGGATGAGGCTACCTCTCCGTGGGCCCCGTCGGCGGCCGACGAATCGGCGCAGGCCGCGCGCGAACCGCGGGTGCTGGCCAACTCACCCGCTGCCTACCAGACGTCGGGCCGCCACCGGGCCGGCATGGTGCAGGACTTCAGCCGCGGCGGGATGTTCATAGCGGTGTACCAGGGCGAGGACCTACCCCCGGTGGGAGCCATCATCCGGGTGGAGTTCGCCATTCCCGATCAGGGCGCTGTGTTCCTCGTTGGAATGACCGCCGAGGTCCGCTGGGTGTACGAGGGCGATCGGCCAACCGAGCCCGGCAGGGGTGCGGGCCTGGCGATCACGGGGTTTGACCGTGCGCGGGGTCGAGAGGTCTACGAGGAGTACGTGAATGGGCTCGTCGAGGGGGAGTGATCAGTCCTCGATGTCGTAGATCAGAGGCTGGGGGCCAGGGACGATGCCAGCGATGTCCGGATCCTCGTCGCCCACGGGTTCGGGCTTGGGATTCAGTTCCTTGTCCTCAGCGCGCTCTTCGGCTCGTCTGTCCTTCTTGGCCTGGCGATCCATCTTCCGCTGCCGTTTTGCAGCCTCGCGCAAGCGCTTCTGGATCGAAGTCCCGCTTCTGCTTCCCATGTGGGCCTCCAGTACTCGTCCCTGTCCGCGGGCGACGGCTGGGCATAATAGCGTGGTTGTTCACGGAACGCTCGTTTTTATCCCCTGAGGGGATTGCGGTGGATCCCTGATGCTGCTGGAGCTGCACTGCCATACCGCCGAGCACTCGCCCTGCTCGAGCGTGCGGGCCGTGGACCACGTTCGCCAGGCCCTCGAGCACGGGATGGACGGCCTGGTGATCACCGACCATCACCACCTGTGGTCCGATGCCGATCTGGCCGATCTGCACAGGTGGTCCGGGGCACCCGGGGAGTTCGTGCTGCTGTCGGGGCAGGAGGTCTACAGCCGCGAGTTCCACGACCTGCTGGTCTACGGCGCCGACTGCTCCTATCCGGTGGGGACCAAGGCGGCGACCATCCGTCGTGCCCACCCCGGCGCTGCGTTGGTGATGGCCCACCCGTTCCGCTGGGGCGCGGAGCCCGCCGACCGGACCCTGGGACATCGCCTGCTGGATGCCGTCGAGGTGATCAATGGCCAGCAGATGGACGGCGAGAACGCCGCCGGCCTGGACGCCTACGACCGGCTGCGGCTGGTCGGCACGGCGGGCAGCGACGCCCACTTCCGCGGCAGCGCTGGCACCCACCCCACCCGCTTCGAGCGCCCGATCCGCGCGATGGCCGAGCTGACTGCCGAGATCCGCGCGGGCCGCTGCCGCCCCGCCGGCCTCTGACCGCGGACGGCCCGGTTCCCGGCCCGCGTAATTTCACCCCTTTGTGATGGTGTCGGTTCTATCCTGACCGAGGAGGGATCATGCGACACAGAGACGGATGGATCGGAGTGGTCATCGCGCTGGCGCTGGCGTTCGCGCCCGGGTGCCCGGGTGACGACGACGACGACGTGACCGGCGACGACGACGCGACCGGGGACGACGACGACGACGCGACCGGGGACGACGACGACGACGCGACCGGGGACGACGACGCCACCGGCGATGACGACGACACCACGGGCGGTGGGACGGGGACGCTGTACGGGATCACCTACACCTGGTACGGCGTGCCCCAGAGCGAGACCCTGGCGCCGGGGACCCTGGTGCTGGCCACGGACGCGGGTGGCAACAGCTTCGGACCGGTGACCTCCGATCCCCAGACCGCAGCCTACGAGATCGAGCTGCCCGCCGGCACCTACACCATCTTCGCCACCGTATGGGGCTACGAGGAGACCCAGACCGGGGTGGTGATCGGCGACGGCGAATCCGTGGAGCTGGACATCCTGCTGTTGATGGACGACGTGGACGCCCCCTACGTCTACCTCTACCCGGAGGCGACCCAGGCGGTGGATGTCACCCTGCTGCCGGCCCCAGGCACCGCCGTGCACACGTCGTTCCCGGCCTACAACGGTGGCTGGAGCGTCATGGCCGAGCCGTCCGGGTTGCTCGACGGCCAGTACGACTACCTCTATTACGAGGCCTCGGTGCAGTGGGTGTTCCAGACCACCGAGGGCTGGGCCGTGGCGGATGCCGACGTGTTCGACTGGTTCGAGACACAGCTGCCGGCCCTCGGGCTGACCGCGGACGAGACCGACGACTTCCTCACCTTCTGGACGATCCATCTGCCGCCCTCCCCGTGCTATTTGATCTACGCGCAGGAGGAGGCGGATATCGACATGACGATGGGGTTGCTGATCGACCCGGTCCCCGATGCCCTGCTGCGCCTGTGGTTGGTGGTCCAGGGCGCCCCGTCCTGCCCGCCGCTACCCGCCCCTTCGATCAGCCCCTTCCTCCGCTCGGGCTTCACCGCCGTGGAGTGGGGCGTGGTCCTCGACGCCGAGACCTTCTGACCCCGGTTCGGCTTTTTGCTACCCTCTGCCCGGGGGAGGGCAGGGATTCGTACGATGACGCCGCGACCGGCCAGCGTTCTGTTCATCGTCGCCGCCGCCGCCGGACTGCTGTTCGCCGCGGTGTCGACCTACGACTTCGTCCAGCACCTGGACCGGCAGCTGCACGGCATCCATTGCTCGTTCATCCCCGGTCTCGGATCCCTGGACGCGTCGGGGGCGTCTGGCTGTGCCGCGGCGTTGATGAGCCCCTACTCGTCCGTCCTGCGCGGCTGGATCTGGGGCGGCCTCCCCGTCTCGCTGGCGGGCATGGCCGTGTTCGCGTTCCTGCTGTTCCGGGGCGTGGATCTGGTCGCCGGCCGGCGGCAGGACAGCCGCGACGCGACGTTGCTGCTGGTGCTGTTGGCCCTGCTGCCCGTGATCACCTCACTGGTCATGGGGACCATCGCGATCGTGGCCCTGGGCGAGCTGTGCAAGCTCTGCGTGGGCATCTATCTGTCCAGCTTTGCCCTGCTGGGCGCTGCCATCTGGGCTTGGACCGGCGCCGGATCGGGGGGCGGCCGCGACCGCTGGGACGAGGTCACCGAGCCCGACCAGGAGGATGACGACGAGCCTTCGCCAGCGGACGGTCTCGTCCCACAGTCGCTGATCGCCACCGTCGAGCTGGGGCTGTTCGTCGCCATCCCCCTGGTCCTGTACGTGGTGCTGGCCCCCGACTTCTCGGTCTACGTGGGCGCCTGCGGTGAGCTGACCAAACCCGATGACCCCTATGGCGTGCTGGTACCCCTGGACAGCAACAGCGGTGGCGTGCCGATGATCGAGGTGCTGGACCCGATGTGCCCCGCCTGCCGCGGGTTCGAGCGCCGATTCGCCGCCTCCGGCCTCGACGAGCGGGTCCATCGCCAGGCCCTGCTGTTCCCCCTGGACGACGAGTGCAACTGGATGGTCAATTCCGCCCTCCACCCCGGCGCCTGCGCGGTCAGTGCGGCGGTCCTCTGTGCCGGCGACCATCCAACCCGGGTACTGGACTGGGCCTTCGCCGAGCAGGACGCGATCCGTGCGGCGGCGGCGCTCGACGGCGGAGCAGCCGGACGGATGGTGGTCGAACAGTTCCCCGACCTGGCGGTCTGCGTGTCGTCCAACGAGGTCCGCTCGCGGCTGAACCGCTCCATGCGCTGGGCGGTGGCCAACCAGCTGCCGGTGATGATGCCCCAGGTGTTCGTCGAGGGCGTCAAGCTCTGTGACGAGGATACGGACCTGGGCCTGGACTTCGCCCTCTCACGGTTGCTGGACGGGACGCCGGTCGCCAGCGCGTCGGCGCCGTCGGCCGAGGTCGGTCACCGGAGAACGGAGGTGAGCCCGTGAGATACGCGCTGCACGCGGCCATCGGCGCCGCCTGTCTGATCGTGCCCGTGGTGCTGATGGCGATGTGGATCGCCGCCGCCGAACGCCGGCTCGAGGCCGCGGATCCGGACGCCGAGCCCGCCGTGGCGCTGGCCGCGGCTTCGGACGAGGACTACTGCAACGCCGACCTGCGCAAGATCCTCCGGCGGGTGCTGCAGAGCTGTGGGCTGCAGGCCAGCGGCGAGGTGCGGGGCTGCCAGCCGCTGGAGGCTCGCAAGGTCGCGACAATCAGCGGCTCGGACTTCAACGCGTTGTTCATTCCGCTGGCCGAGCGCGCCGGCATCATCCAGTTCGACTCCAACTCGGCGGAGCTGGACATCGGTGACCAGGCGCTCCTGGACACGCTGTTCGCCGACCAGCGCGGCGCCAGCTACTTCCTGGTCGTTGCGCGCGCGTCGCCGGACGGTTCGGCGGTCCACAACCGCAACCTGTCCCAGCAGCGGGGCGAGGCGGTGCTGCACCACCTGCGCGCCACCTTCGACGACCCGGATCTGGACCGGGAGGTCGGGCTGCTGTGGCTGGGTGAGGAGTTCGCCCAGCTGGACCAGCAGTTCTGCTCCTGGCAGCGCAGCGGCGACTCGGGCCTGTGCAAGTCCAAGGAGCTGAACCGCTCGGCCTTCGTCACCTGGATCGACTGCCAGATCTGACCCTACGGGGATCCGAGGAGATGCCGATGATCGACCTCCGTCCACCCACGCTGCTCGTCTTGCTGGGCGGCCTGGTCGCCTCCGGTTGCGGGGGCGGGGACCCCGGCGCGCCGCCCGCCCCGACCCGTTCGCGGGTCGACGCGGTGGCGGCCACACCCGAGCAGGGACCCAAGCTGGATGCGTTCTGCGAGGTACTGGCCGCCGATGGCGGCGGGCTGACCCTGAGCTGGCCCGAGCTGGACGGCGAGGCCCCGGCGGCGGCCGACGGCTGGACCTGGGTCAGCCTCTGGGCCACCTGGTGCGGCCCCTGCGTCGAGGAGGTCCCGCTGATGCGCTCCTGGGAGGAGAAGCTGCGGGGCGCGGGGCTGCCCGTGGCCGTCGAGCACGTATCGGTGGACGCATCGGCCGAGGACCTGGCGACCTACCGGGGCAAGCACCCCGACGCGCCGACCGGCCCCCGGGTTGCCGACCAGGCCGCGGTCGCCCCCTGGTTGACCACCCTGGGTCTGGACGAGGGGGCGGCGATCCCGATCCACCTGTTCGTCGATCCCACCCAGCGAGTGCGTTGTATCCGCGTGGGCGCCGTGTCGGCGTCGGACTACGCGACGGTCAAGCGCATCGTCGGCGGGAATTGAACCGCCTCCCGGGCTGTTTGGGATTCGACCGCGAACCAGGTACCCTGCGCGGGCCGGGAGGCTGGGACGACCCATGTCAAAGACCTCGTCTGTGAAGCTGCTGCGCGACGGCCTGATGGGGGGGCTGGGCTACGGGATGGCGGTGGGCATCGTCCACCTGGCCATCGGCGTCGGCCTGATCCTCTCGCTGGGCATGCCGCCGATGCCGGGCTTCGTCGCCAAGTCGATCCTGATCGAGGTTCCGCTGGCGGTGCTGGTCGGACTGCTCTGGTCCCCGCTCCTCTTCCTGGGGCCCGGCCGCTGGCTGCACCCCCTGGCGCTGGCCGCGACCTGGATCGCCCTGGAACGTTACGTCGCCGTGGACCCGACCAAGCTCCAGATGTGGGTCGCGCCGTCGGTGGTGGCCCTGGTGCTGTTCGTGCTGTTCCGCTGGGTCGCGGGTAAGAAGCGCTGGCCGGTGGTGGTCCTGGCCGCGCTGATGCCCGTGGTGCTGATCGCGGTCCCGAGCATCGAGCACGCGATGTCGGGGGGGTACGACATCCAGGCCACCGCCGCCCGCGGCACCCCGCCGCCGGACGCGCCGGACGTGGTGTTCGTGGTGATGGACACGGTCAAGGCCGACAACGTCTCCGCCTATGGCTACGAACGAAAGACCACGCCGGTATTCGACTCCTTCTCCAGCGAGGGGGTGCTCTTCGAGCAGGCGTCGGCGCCGGCCACCTGGTCGCTGCCCGCCCACGCATCGTTGTTCACCGGCACGTTCCCGTCGGTGCACAACGCCCACGGCGAGACCCGCTGGCTGGACGCCAAGCTGCCGACCCTGGCCCAGGAGATGGCCGCGGCAGGCTGGGAGACCCGCTGCTTCACGGCCAACCCCCACGTCAGCCCCAGCTTCGGGCTGACCCGCGGGTTCGAGTGGTCGGACCAGGCCTGGATCACGGGTGCTGGTGGCCGCGGGTTCAGCTTCATCTACCGGATCATCGACTCCCTGGGCTTCACGGCCAAGGACAAGGGTGGCGGCCAGGTCGTGGACAACGTCGCGTCGTGGATGGCGTCGCGGCCCGAAGACGCGCCGCCCGCGTTCGTGTTCGTCAACTTCCTCGAGGCCCACTTCCCCTTCCACCAGCTGCCCGAGGAGTTCCGTTACCAGTACACCGACCTGCCCCTGAGCGAGCTGCGGGCGGTGGGACAGATCGCCTTCGGCGTCCAGATGGGCCGCCAGCTGACCGACGAGGAGTTCGACCGGATCCACCAGCCGATCGTCGACATGTACGACGGCGGGGTGATGTATACCGACCATCTGCTGGGCCAGATCATCGACGCCTGGCGGGTACGGGGGACCCTGGACGACACGGTGTTCGTGGTGCTGGCCGACCACGGCGAGCACGTGGGCGAGCACGGCGCCTTCGGCCACGTCTCATCGGTGTACGAGCAGGATCTGGCGGTGCCGTTCGCCATCCGATACCCGGCCAAGATACCGGCCGGCAGCCGGGTCCCCGAGCCCATCTCCACCCTCGGGACCTTCGCGACGATCTACGACCTGGTCGACCTCGAGGCGCCCGACACCCTGCAGGTGGGATCGTTGCTGCCCGCGCTGGAACCGCGGATCGAGGGCCAACCCTTTGTCGTGGGCCAGCCCGTGATCGCCGAGCGCTTCGAGGAGGAGCTGCTCTCCGCGCGCTTCGAGCCGGGCACCGCCAACGGCAACGGACCCCTGGTCAGCCCCTGGGGTCGCTACCGCACCTACCGCAACGGTGACATCAAGCTCGTCCAGCACTACGAGCACGGGAAGTTCTCGACCCACCTGTTCGATCTGGCCAGCGATCCGGGCGAGACCACTGACATCGCCAACGGCGCCATGACCATGTTCCGCCGCCAGGAGCTGGAGGGCGAGCTGGAGGCGATCCTGACGCTCAAGGGTATGCCCCAGCTGGACGCCGAGGTGGGCGCCGCTGTCGAGGGCGGCGCGCCGGAGATGGACGAGGCGATGAAGGCCCAGCTCCGGGCCCTGGGCTACATCGAGTAGCCGGCTCCAGCCCCGACCGCGAGGATCACGACTGCGGGTCGGCGCTCCGCAACAGGGAACGCCGGGCGATGCGGACGAACTCGTCGCGCTGGCGGCGGGTGAGGTCGTCGGCTGTGGAGCCGGTCATCGCCTGGGCGACGGGGGCGAAGGCGACCATGCAGATGATCTCGCGCAGCACGATGATCACCCAGATCTCCGGGTCCACGTCCCCGTGGATCACGCTGCCGCTCTGGCCCCAGCGGATGTAGTCGGTGATGAGCTTGAGGTGGGGCCGCAGGTGGTGGCGGGTGGTCTCGCCGTAGTGTTCGGGCCGGTCCATGGCCTCGCGGACACAGAGCCGGGCCCGGGAGGGATCGGCCGCAAAGAAGTCGATCACCGCGGTGATCACCGTGGTGAAGCGGTCCTCACCGGTCTCGGCGCGGGTCAGCAGCAGCGGGATCTCCGCCTGCCAGCGCAGCATCATCCGGGTGACGACCTGTTCCCGTAGCCCCTCCTTGGAGCCGAAGTGGTAGAGCAGCGAGGACTTGCGGATGCCCACCGCCGTCGCGATCCGTTCGATCGGGGTTCCGAACCCGCGATCGCCGAACTGGCGGGAGGCCTCCTCGAGGATACGTTCCCGAATATCCCCTTTCGGTTTCGCGCTGGGCCTTTGCCTCCTGGGTTCGAACATCGTGCCTACCCGCCAGTCGAGGTGTGTCTACCCCGGGTTCAGCAGACATTCTCCCCGCACCGCTCGCGCACGATGAAATTCATGGTGAAGGCCGGGATTCCGGCGGGCGATCAGGGCGTATCGTCGCAGACGTCGCCCTCGCCGTCCCCGTCGCTGTCGGTCTGGTCCGGGATCCAGGGGCCCGCGGGATCCAGCGAGACCTCCAGGTCCGTGACCGGCACGCCACCGTCGAGGAAACGGACGTAGTTCCCCCAGCCGCCCCCCTGGTCGTAGACCTTGGTCATCAGCCGGTTCCAGCCCGCGGCGAAGGTGACGTCCACGGGGAAGGCGTCGACCACCGTGCCCTGGCAGCTGTCGATGGTCTGCACTTCCTCGCCGTTGAACCAGGTGCGGGCGCCGTCGTCGGGGCCGTGGCCCAGGGTCAGGGTGCGCTCGGTGCCGCTGTACAGATAGACCGCGTTGTAGACCTCGCGCGGCGCATCCACGTGGCCGTAGTCGTCCAGGTACTCCAGCCGGTCGCCCCCGCTCCACAGCACCGTCCAGATCTCGCCGCCCGCCGGATCGCCCAGGCCCGGGGTTGCGTCGGCGTCCACCTCGGCCACGAGGTTGTCGGCGGTGGGTAGGCAGTCCTGCTCGCTGGTCAGCCCGGTGTAGGGGCCGGCGGACAGCCAGACCCGCAGGAAGCCGTCGTCGGACGGGGTCAGCGGCTCGCTGTCCGGGCCGTTGGGGACGTCGGGGCAGCTGTCGCCGTCGTTCTCGACCCCGTCCCCATCCCGGTCGGTGTCGCACTTGTCGGGCTTGCCGTCGCCGTCCGGATCGTCGGCCTCGTCGATGGTGTACGAGGCATCCTCGGGCTGGACCACCCCGATCTCCAGGGCGTAGTAGGGCACCGGTCCATCCAGCAGCGCGCTCACGCAGACCGTCCAGCTGCCCTCGGCCACGAACCGGGCCCCGGGGGCCGCCGCGGGATCCAGCGCCGCGCATCCGCTGGCGTCCGGCGAGCCCACCGCCACCTGGTTCCCCTCCGGGTCGTGCAACGCCAGCAGGGCCGGCGCCGGACACTCACCCACCAGGTTGGCCCAAACCGCGGCACAGTTGGGCAACTCCAGGGAGAAGCAGTCCACGTCGCCCTCGGGCAGCCCGCCGTGGATCGTGACCAGCTCCCAGTCCTGGGCCTCGTCGGGCTCGTCGTTGGGCTCGTCCTCCAGCTGGCCGTGCTCGATCTCGCACAGTGGCGTACAGCCGTCCCCGCCGAACTCGTCGCCGTCGTCGCAGTCCTCGCCCCTGTCGGCCACTCCGTCGCCGCAGACGGGCAGCAGACAGCTCGATCGGCAGGTGTCCGGCTCGTCATCGCTGTTGGACGGTCCGGCGTCGCACTCCTCACCCAGATCCACCAGCCCGTTACCGCATCCCGGCGGCACGGGTTCGAAGTCCGGCTGACAGGACACCAGGGCGAGCGCCAGCAACCACGGAAGGAAGCGCATCGCGCAAGGATACTCCAGGATGGGGAATGGAACCGCTGATGCAGATGGATTGGGAGGGGGAAGGGCTCGGCCTCGGCCTCGGCCTCGGTCTCGGTCTCGGTCTCGGAAGAGAAGAAGACCTCTCGCAAAGGCGCAAAGGCGCAAAGGGGGAAAATTATTAGTCATTAGGGTCGAATCATTAGTCATTAGGGTCGTGTATTAATGATTAAAGGATTTTGACGGCGGTTGGACGGGCTGGTTTTGGGGTAGGATGCGCGACATGTCGGTGATCTTGTTGATGGCGACGATGGTTGCGGTCGAGCCCGTGTGGTTCCATCCGGGGCGGGGAACCGAGATCGTCGTGATCGAGGCCGATTCGACGGTCAACGGCGTGCGGGTGGCGCGGACGGGTGAGCTGCTGGCGCGCGTGGAGGATCCCGCCGCCTTGCGAGCGCTGCTGCAGGTGGCCGAGGTCGAGGTGCTCGCCGGCGATGGCCACGTGGTGCGAATCGTCCCGCGGCCCGGGATCGACGATGTGGTGCTCTCTCGCGAGCTGCGGGCACGCGACGATGTGGTCTGGTCCCACCCCAACCTGCGGGTCGAGCTGGTGCCGACGGCGCTGCCCGACGACCCCTTCGTCACCGACCAGTGGCACCTGGAGAACACGGGTCAGGGCGGCTGGACCCCGGGGGTCGACATCGACGCCGAGATCGCCTGGGAGCTGAGCACCGGGGCGGGCGGCATGGTCGCGATCATCGACACGGGCGTGGACACCGATCACGCCGACCTGGACGTGATCTCCGGCTGGGACTACATCGACAACGACGACGATCCCAACCCCGATTTCTCCACCGAGTCAGGCAAACACGGCACGGCTTCGGCCGGGCTGGCGGCGGCCGTCGGTGACAACGGTCTCGGAGTGGCGGGCGTCGCCTACGACTCGTCTGTGTACGCGATCCGGTTGATCGGCGGCGACACGGACCTGGACGACATCTACGATGCCTTCGTCGACGCGACCAACGCGGGCGCGTGGGTGCTGTCCAACTCCTGGAGCTTCGGCGAGGACTGCCCGGAGATCCCCCTCTACGGGGTGCTCGAGGACGCGCTCGTCCACGCCGAGGAGGAGGGGCGCGACGGCCGCGGCGCGGTGGTGGTGCTCAGCGCGGGCAACGGCAACTGCGACATCTCCAACGACCTGTTCCAGGGGTACCCGACCGCCATCTCGGTGGCCGCCACCAACGGCAACGACGACCGGGAGGGGTACTCGTCGTTCGGCGAGCACGTGGACGTCGCCGGGCCCGCCGGCGGTGTGCTGACCACCGATCTGACCGGTGAACCGGGCTACGGCGACTGGGACGGCGACCCGGACTACTACGGCTACTTCTCGGGCACGTCGGCCGCCGCGCCGGTCGTCTCCGGCGTTCTCGCGCTGATGATCGGCGCCAACCCGGAGTTGACCGCCGCCCAGGCGCGGGACGTCCTGCGCCAGACCGCCAAACGCATCGACATCGAGAACGCGGGATACGACGAGGATGGCTGGTCGCCGTACTACGGGTTCGGGCGGGTGGACGCGGGTGCCGCCGTGCTGGCGGTCGCCAACCAGTTGCCCGACGAGCCCCCGGTGGTCCTCGGGCCGGCGGGCGAGGCGTGGGTGGACCGGGTATGGCTACGCTGGGAGCCGGCGACGGATCCCGACGGCGATTGGCTGGGCTACGAGCTGGCGTGGTGGAAGGGCGAGCAGCCGTCGACGGTGGCGATCCAGCAGGCCGACGACACCCGTTTCGATCTGACCGGCCTGGTGGCCCCCGGCGAGAGCGTGTCGTTCTGGGTCCGGGCCACCGACGCCTGGGGCGCGGGTCCCCAGAGTGAGATCACGACCTTCGTCGTGCGCGAGTACGAGCCCCCCGAGGACGGCGGTTGCGGTGGGGGATCGGACACGACGCTGGCGGTGTTTCCCCTGCTGGCGCTGTTCGTGCTGCGAATCCGTGCACGCCTCGCTCCCCGTACCTAGCTATCCAGAAGGCCCCCGCTCCCGGGGGATCGTGAGCCCGCGTAGACTGCTTCTCCTCATGTGCTGGGGTCTGGGTTCGGCCGCGTTCCCGATCGGGAGTGAGTACCTTTCTTAATTTTCAGAATTGTGTGAAACTCCGCTCTCGTGCCGAATGGACGGACTCTCCGTGCGCCGGATCGGCATCGCAACGTTCCACCCCGAGGACCGACCCATGCTGTTCGACAACGTCTCGATCCTGAGCGTGGAGCGCGAGGATGCTCCCCACCGCATCACCTCCGCCTGGATCATGGAGCAGCTGGCCCCGACCACCGAGCGGCTGGGGATCCCGCCGACATTGCTCGAGGACCTGACCGGCATCGTTGCCCGCAAGTGGTGGGATCCGGGAGTTCAGCCATCGGACGTCGCCACGATGGCGGCCAACAGGGCGATCGCTGCTGCGGGGATCGAGCGAAGGCAGCTCGGCGTGCTGATCAGCACCTCCGTCTGCAGGGATTACATCGAGCCCTCCACGGCCTGCCTGGTTCACGGGAACCTCGAGCTGCCTCCCGACTGCCTGAACTTCGACGTCGCCAACGCCTGTCTGGCCTTCATCAACGGTATGGACCTGGTGGGGACGATGATCGAGCGGGGCGATATCGACTACGGCATCGTGGTCGACGGTGAGGGCAGCCGCTTTGCCATCGAATCGACCATCGAGCGGCTACTCCAGCCCGGGAACACCGATGTCGACTTCCGCGACAACTTCGCCACCCTGACCCTCGGCAGCGGGGCGGCGGCGATGATCCTGTGCCGCACCGACCGCCACCCCGAGGCCCACCGCTACCTCGGCGGTGTCTCCCTGGCGGCCACCGAGCACAACCGGCTGTGTCTGGGGCAGCCAGACAAGATGGTCACGGACACCAAGCCCCTGCTGATCGAAGGACTCAAGCTGGCCGGGAGGACCTGGGCCCGCTCGATGGAGGCCATGAACTGGGGCCCTGCGGACCTGGACCTGGTCGTGATGCACCAGGTGAGCAAGGTCCACACCGAGCAGTGGGCCGCCCTGGGCGGGCTCGATCTGGGTATGGTCCACACGATCTTCCCCGAGTACGGCAACATCGGCCCGGCCGGCATCCCCGTGGTGCTGAACCAGGCCGTGGAGCAGGGCAAGGTCGAGCGCGGCGGCACCATCGCACTGATGGGCATCGGTAGTGGCCTCAACAGCACCATGGCCAAGGTGATCTGGTAGGCTCCTTCTCCTCCCAGCACGGAGACGAGATGCGGGTACCGACTGAGCTGTACCCGTTCGAGGGCCAGTACCTGGACCTGGACGGGCTGCAATACCACTACCTGGACGAGGGGCGGGGCGAGCCGGTGGTGATGGTCCACGGCAACCCCACCTGGTCGTTCTACTGGCGGACGCTGGTGCTGGCACTGCGGGACAGCTACCGCACCATCGTGCCCGACCACATCGGCTGCGGGCTGTCGGACAAGCCCGACGACGCGCGCTACGAGTACAGCTTCGCGCGGCGGGCCGACGACCTCGAGCGGCTGATCGACCAGCTCGATCCCCCCCAGAAGCTGACCCTGGTGGTCCACGACTGGGGCGGCATGATCGCCATGACCTACGCGGTCCGCCACCCCGAGCGCATCGGCCGCATCGTGCTGCTGAACACCTCGGCCTTCCACCTGCCCGAGGCCAAGCCCTTCCCCCGGCCCCTGTGGCTGGTGCGGGACACTCCGGTGGGCTCACTGCTGGTGCGCGGGCTCAACGCGTTCGCCTACGGGGCGTCGAAGATCGCCTTTCAGTCCGATGTGCCCGCCGAGGTGCGCAAGGCCTACTGGGCGCCCTACGACAGCTGGTCCAACCGCATCGCCACCCTGCGCTTCGTCCAGGACATCCCGCTGAAGCCGGCGGATCGCGGCTACGACCTGATCACCGAGGTCGACGGCAAGCTGAACCTGTTCGCCGACATCCCCGTGCTGATCTGCTGGGGCGCTAGGGACTTCGTCTTCGACGACCACTTCCTGGCCGGCTGGACCGAGCGCTGGCCCCACGCCCAGGTCCACCGCTTCGAGGACGCGGGCCATTACGTGATGGAGGACGCGGCGGACCGGATCGTCCCGCTGGTGCAGGAGTTCCTGGCGGCCAATCCGCTGCCCCGGGAGGTCGAGTGAACGATCCGGGCCGGGTCAACATCGCCGCTGCGCTGACCGAGATGGCCGCGCAGCAACCGTACACCCCGGCGATCATGGTCCCCCAGGGGCGCGACGGCCTGGGTAACGTCGCCTACACCCACTACACCTACCGCCAGCTGGATCAGCAGAGCGACTTCATCGCCCGTGGCCTGGAGCAGATCGGCATCGGCCGCGGGGTGAAGACGGCCCTGATGGTCAAGCCGTCCCTGGAGTTCTTCGCGCTGACGTTCGCCATCTTCAAGGCGGGCGCAGTGCCGATCCTCATCGATCCGGGCATCGGCACCAAGAGCCTCAAGACCTGTCTGGCCGAAGCAGAGCCCGCGGCGTTCATCGGCATCCCCAAGGCCCACCTCGCGCGGGTCCTGCTCGGCTGGAGCCGGTCCACGATCAAGACCCTGGTGACCGTGGGCGGCTGGCGCTGGCTGTGGGGGGGGCACACCCTGGCCGAGGTGCGGGCGCTGGGGGAGTCGGAGGAGCCCTACGAGCCGCCGGCCACCCGGGGCGACGAGATGGCGGCGATCGTGTTCACCTCGGGCAGCACGGGCATCCCCAAGGGGGTGATCTACCGCCACGGGCAGTTCGTGCAACAGGTGAAGATGCTGCGGGAGATGCTGGGCATCGAGCCGGGCGAGATCGACCTGCCCTGCTTCCCGCTCTACGCCCTGTTCGACCCGGCGCTAGGCATGACCACGGTGGTGCCCGACATGGACTTCACCAAGCCGGCCCACGTCGACCCGCGCAACATCGTCGAACCCATCGAGGACTTCGGTGTCACCAACCTGTTCGGCTCGCCGTCGTTGCTGAACACCGTCGGCCGCTGGGGCGCCGAGCGGGGCGTCGAGCTGCCGACCCTGCGCCGGGTGATCTCCAACGGCGCGCCGGTCTCGGCAGCTGTTCAGGAGCGCTTCAGTCAGATGCTGGGCGACGGCGTGGAGGTGGTGACCCCCTACGGCGCCACCGAAGCCCTGCCGGTGTGCACCATCGGCAGCGGCGAGATCCTGTCGGAGACCGCGGCGAGGACCGAGCAGGGAGCCGGCGTCTGTGTCGGCCGCCCCGTCGCTCCCACCGAGGTGGCGATCATCCGCATCGACGATGGAGCCATCGAGCGGTGGGACGAGGCGCTGCGGGTGCCCGACGGCGAGGTGGGCGAGATCACGGTCCGGGGACCGACGGTGACCCGCGAGTACCACGCCCGGCCCGAGCAGACCGCCCTGGCCAAGATCGTCGACGGCGACACCTTCTGGCACCGGATGGGGGACCTGGGCTACTTCGATGATCGCGGCCGCGTGTGGTTTTGCGGGCGCAAGGTGCACCGGGTCGAGACCGCCGCTGGCCCGCTGTTTGCGGTGCGCTGCGAGGGGATCTTCAACCGCCACCCGGAGGTCTATCGATCGGCCCTGGTGGGAGTGTCGCGGGACGGGGAGGTGGAGCCCGCGATCTGCATCGAGCTGGAACCCGGCGTGGCATCCAGCGAACACGGGCGGCTCCGGGACGAGTTGCTCGCGCTGGGTGCCACCGTCGAGATGACCGCCGGCATCCGCAGCGTGCTCTTTCATCCCGGATTCCCGGTGGACATTCGTCACAACGCCAAGATCCACCGGGAGCAGCTGGGGGAGTGGGCGCAGGGGAGGAGTGGATGAGGATCCTGGTCACCGGCGGTGGAGGGTTCCTGGGGTTCGCCGTCGCCCGCCAGCTCCGCGAACGGGGCGACGAGGTGCGCAGCCTGGCCCGGGGCTCCCATCCGGAGCTGGCCGAGCACGGCATCGACGAGCGGCGGGGGGACGTGGCTGACGCCGCGGCAGTGCTGGCGGCCACGGCAGGCTGTGACGCGGTGATCCACACGGCAGCCAAGGCGGGCGACTGGGGTCCCCGCGCCGAGTACCACAGCGCCAACGTGGAGGGCACGGCCAACGTCATCGCCGCGTGCCGCGAGCACGGCATCGACCGGCTGGTCTACACGTCGACGCCGTCGGTGATCCATGCGGGTGGCGACGTGGAGGGGGTCGACGAGTCGGCGCCCTACCCGGAGCGTTTCGACGCGGCCTACCCGGAGACCAAGGCCATCGCAGAGAAGATGGTGCTCGAGGCCAACGGCCCCGAGCTGGCGACCGTGGCCCTGCGCCCCCACCTGATCTGGGGTCCGGGGGATAACCACCTGGTGCCCAAGATCATCTCCCGCGCCCGGGCCGGGCGCCTGCGCCGGATCGGCAGCGAGCCACGGATGATCGACGTGGTCTACATCGACAACGCCGCCGCCGCCCACCTGCTGGCGCTGGACCGGCTGGCGCCCGGTTCGGTGTGCGCTGGCAAGGCCTACTTCATCAGCCAGGGGGAGCCGGTCCCCAACTGGGAGATGATCGACCGCATCCTGGCCGCTGGCGGGGAGCCCCCATGCACCCGGACCATCTCGGCCGGGATGGCCTCGTTCGCCGGCGGCGTGCTGGAGCTGGTCTACCGGGTGCTGCCCCTGGGTGACGAGCCACCCATGACCCGCTTCGCGGCCCACCAGCTCTCCACAGCCCACTGGTACGATATCTCCGCGGCCCGGCAGGACCTGGGGTTCGAACCCCGGGTCTCCACCGACGAAGGGCTGGAGCGGCTGGCGGCCCACCTGCGCGAGTTTCCCGTGGATTGACGTCCTCCGGCCGCGGGCAGGATCGAGGAACCGATGCGGCAGCCCTGGAAGACCCTCGAGCGAGTGGAGACCGCGAACGGCCCGCTCGAGCTGCGGCAGCGTGGAGACAGCGAGTTCCTGTTCACCGTCGCCGGCCAGGTGCTGATGACCTCGCGAGCCACCCGTTCCGAGGAGGCGCTGGCGGCGCTGGCCTGCGCGGGTGTCGCGGGCAAGGAGCGGCCGGCGCTGCTCATCGGCGGCCTCGGTCTGGGGTTCACCCTCCGCGCCGCCCTCGATGTGTTGCCCCCCGGCGCCCAGGTCTGCACCGCCGAGCTCCATGACGCCGTGGTCCGCTGGTGCCGCGGACCACTGGCTGGCCTGTCGGACCACGCCCTGGACGACCCCCGTGTCGAGGCGCGGGTGGCCGACGTCTCCGCGGTCATCGCCGAAGCGCGGGACCGCTGGGACGCCATCGCCATCGATCTGTACGACGGCCCTCACCGGGGCAACCAGGGCGCCCAGGACCCCATCTACGGAACCCCCGCCCTCCGCCGCACCCTCGCCGCCCTCTGCCCCGGCGGCACCTTCGCCGTCTGGGCCGAGGAGCACGACGACCGGTTCGCGGGGCGGCTGACCGCGGCGGGATTCCGCGACGTCTCGGAGAAGCACCCCGGACGCGGATCCCAGCGGCACGTGGTGTACGTGGCGCGGCGCGGTCGGAGGGCGACGACACGCTGAAGGGCGCCGGAGCCCCGCGCCCCGGCGAGCACCTCATGGGCCTACTCCGAGCTGCCCGCCTTCCCTCCGCCGCAGCTGCCGGAGTACGCTCGGCTCATGCGTGACTCCTCATTGGCTTCGTTCCTGCTGGCTCTGCTGCTCATCACCCCCTCCGCCTGTGACCCGGTGGTGGACGGTGACGACGACGACACCTAGGGCGACGACGACGCCACGGGCGACGACGACGCCACCGGAGACGACGACACGTCGCCCCCACCCGTGGGGGAGAACTGGGAGCGGGATATCTTGCATACAACGCTGGAGGTGGACCTGGACACCCTGCAGGGGACGGCGGCGATCCGGCTGGCCGGGGACTCCTCCACGTCGGCCTCTTTCGAGGCTGACGGGCTCGACGTGAGCTCAGTGACCGACGCCGACGGCGGCGCCCTCGAGTTCCAGGTGGAGGGCGGGCGACTGGACGTGGGGGTGCCGGCGAGCGAGGGAGCCGCGGAGATCGTGGTCGAATACGGCTTCGAGCAGGGCAACGGCTACGACGGCTACATGAACAACGGGATGACCTTCATCTGGCCGTACTACTGCGGCAACCTCTTTCCCTGCCACTCCGAGCCGGCGGACGGGCTGACCTTCGAGCTGACCGTGAACGGAGTGCCGGACGGCGAGGTGGTGGTCTACCCCGAGACCATCCCGGGCGAGGCGCCGTCGTACCAGATCGCGTGGTTCCACGGAGACCTGGTGCTGACCGAGCTGGGCACCACCGTCGACGGCACGGCTCTGGAGCTGTGGACGACTCCGGACGACGCGGCGGCGGGCGCGGTCGGCACGGCCAACCTGGCCGACATCTTCGAGTGGTTCGAGCAGACCGTGGGGCCCTATCCGTTCGGCGACCGGGCGGGCGCGGTGGGCGTGAACTGGGGGCCGGGGGCCTACGGCGGGATGGAGCACCACCCCCTGTGGCACGTGGGGATCCCGTCGCTGGACGACGAGGTGACCCAGGTCCACGAGGCGGCCCACGGCTGGTTCGGCGGCGGTATCCGCATCGCCTGCTGGGAGGACTTCGTGCTCTCCGAGGGCACGGTCACCTACCTGGCTGCCCGGGCCATCGAGGAAGCCGTGGGACCCGCCGCAGGGGCCGCGGTGTGGCTGGACTACGTCGACACCCTGGACTATGTGCTGGCCTACGAGGACGGGATCGCCTGGCCCGAGGGCTGCGGCGAGGTGGACATCCTGGCCGACGGGCTGTTCTCCCTGTCGCCGTACTACAAGGGCGCCTTCTTCTACCTCGCCGTGGCCGACGAGGTGGGTGCGGACGAGCTCGACGCGGTGCTGGGCAGCTTCTTCGAGCAATACGTCGGCGACGCCGCCGGAATGCAGGACATGCTGGATCACATCGAGGCCGAGACCGGATTTGATCCCAGCGGCCTGGCCCATGAGTGGTTGCGTACTCTCGGGGCTCCCGAATAGGGACGCTGTTGGCAATCGGCCGGCAACGGGGGTATTTTGGCCCCCCCCGGGAGGGATCATGGCCGAGACTCACGTCCGCACGCCCAACATCGCCGTCTACTGCGATTTCGAGAACGTCGCGCTGGGCATCCGCGATGCGAAATACCCGGAGTTCGACTGGTCGCTGGTGCTGGCGCGCCTGCTGGACAAGGGCAAGATCATCCTCAAGCGGGCGTACTGCGACTGGGAGCGCTTCAAGTCGGCCAAGAAGGGTCTGCACGAGGCGGGTTTCGAACTCATCGAGGTGCCCCACGTCTCGTACTCGGGCAAGAACTCCGCCGACATCCGGATGGTCGTCGACGCCCTGGACCTCTGCTACCAGAAGGGCCACGTCGACATCTTCGTGCTCGTCACCGGCGACAGCGACTTCTCACCCCTGGTGGGTAAGCTCCGGGAGAACGACAAGCGGGTCGTCGGCCTGGGCGTCAAGAACTCCACCTCGAACCTGCTGGTGGAGAGCTGCGACGAGTTCATCTATTACGACGATCTGGTCGAGCGGAAGAAGCAGGTCGCCAAGAAGCGCAAGAAGCAGCCGCGCAAGAACGACAAGGGCAGCCACGGTGAGGTCCTCGACTGGGTCCTGGATACCGCCGAGGCGCTGCTGGCCGACCACGACACCGTCTGGGGTTCGATGGTCAAGCAGGCGCTGAAGCGCAAGATGCCGCAGTTCAACGAATCCACCCACGGCTACCGGAACTTCAGCGAGCTGCTGCAGGACGCCCAGAAGCGCGGCCTGCTGCGCCTGGAGAAGGATGCCCGCTCGGGCGGCTATCGGATCATGGGGACCGGCTCGGAGTCCTGAGAACAGCGCGGTTTCTCCGTCGATGTGCTAGATAGCGCTCCGGCGCGTGCGCGGGACCGCAGTCCTTCGCCCACGCACCGATGGAGTGTCCGACCATGAGTGCCGAGGCTCAACGCGAGATCCGCCGCCGCCGGACCTTCGCGATCATCAGTCACCCGGATGCGGGCAAGACGACCATCACCGAGAAGTTGTTGCTGATGGGCAACGCCATCGGCCTCGCCGGGGCGGTCAAGGCCAAGAAGGCCCAGCGCTCGACCCGCTCGGACTGGCTGTCGGTGGAAAAAGAGCGCGGCATCTCGGTGTCGACCTCGGTGATGAGCTTCGAGTACGGTGGTATCGCCTTCAACCTGCTCGACACACCGGGCCACAACGACTTCTCCGAGGACACCTACCGCACGCTGACCGCCGTCGACGCGGTGCTGATGGTCATCGACGCCGGCCGCGGCGTGCAGGCGCAGACCCGCAAGCTGCTGGAGGTCTGCCGCCGCCAGCGGACCCCGGTGATCACCTTCTTCAACAAGCTGGACCTCAACGCCCGCGATCCCCTGTCGTTGATCGACGAGCTGGAGCAGGAACTCGGCATGCGCTGTGTGCCGATGACGTGGCCGCTGGGTAGCGGGCCCAACTTCCAGGGGGTGTACGACCTGCGGACGCGGTCGGTGGTGTTCTATCTTGCCGCCGAGCGGGGACGGGCCAACGAGCGGGAGGTGGTGGACCTGGACGACCCCCGGATCGACTCCCTGATCGAGTCCAGCGTCGACCAGCTGCGCGAGGATGTCGAGATCGTCGAGATGGCGGCCGAGAGTTACGATGCGGCCAGCTTCGCCCGGGGCGAGCAGACCCCGGTGTTCTACGGTTCGGCCCTGAACAGCTTCGGCGTCATGGAGCTGCTCGACTGCTTCGGCGAGCTGGCTCCGCCGCCCCAACCCCGGGAGACCCGGACCCGTGTCGTCGAACCGGACGAAGACCAGTTCTCCGGCTTCGTCTTCAAGATCCAGGCGAACATGGACCGCCGCCACCGCGACCGGATGGCGTTCATCCGCGTCTGCTCGGGCCACTTCCACCGCGGCATGAGCCTGCACCACGTGCGCACAGGCAAGCCGATGATCGTGCGCAACGCGATGACGTTCTTCGCCCGCGACCGCTCCATCGTCGAGACCGCCTGGCCCGGGGACATCATCGGGATCCCCAACCACGGCACCATCCGTATCGCCGACACGTTCACAGCGGGCGAATCCCTGGAGTTCACCGCCCTCCCCAAGTTCGCCCCCGAGCTGTTCCGCCGCGCGCGCTTGGAGGATCCGATGGCGGCCAAGGCGCTGCGCAAGGGTCTGCAGCAGCTGTGTGAGGAGGGAGCTGCCCAGCTCTTCCAGCCTGCGAACGGCTCGGGCTTCATCGTCGGTGCGCTGGGTGTGCTGCAGTTCGAGGTCATCGCAGCGCGGCTGCGCGAGGAGTACAAGGTCGAGGTCAGCTTCGAGCCGACCCAGCTGAAGGTCTGCCGCTGGCTCCTGTTCGAGGATGGGGCGCCCCCGGACCGCTTCGATCGCCCCTTCCCCAGCAACCTGTACCGCGACGAGCGGGGCAACCTCTGCCTGCTGATCGACAGCCTGTTCCGCGCGGACTACATGGCCGAGAAGAACCCCTCGATCCGCTTCGTGGACACCATGGAGCTGGCCTGAGAGGCTGGTTGGCAGGAGGGAGGGTTCCCATGCGAAGCAGTCTCATTCGCTGGCTGGTCCTGTTCGCGGCGGCGCTCGTCCTCGGGGGCTGCCCGTCGGGGACGCCGGCGGACGACGACACGGTGGGCGACGATGACGACGCGTCCGGGGACGACGACACCACGGGAGACGACGACACCTCGGGGGACGACGACACCAGCGGAACGGACGACGACGACTCCACGACGGGCGACGACGACACCTCCGCAGCCGATTGCGAGGCCCTCCCGGCGGGGCCCCTGCCCTACGCCACCCTGACCGACCTGTACGCATCCGAGGACTTCGCCTTCGACGACGCCGGCCACCTGATCAGCCACGACACCAACGCACTGTTCAAGCAGGAGTACCCGCCCGGCGATGTGTCCGCCTTCGCCGTGACCGCGGGCGGACCGGGGGGGCCGGCGAGCATGCGGATGTTGCCCACCGGCGATCTGGTCTACGCCAACGTCGACACATCGACGCTCTACCGGGTGGCCCCCGACGGCGCGACCACCGTCGTCTACGGCGGGCTTGGATACCCGACCGGCATCGACATCCACAGCAGCGGCATGGTCTTCCTGGCGGATCTGATGGGCATCATGCGCATCGATCCGTATTCGGGTGACGTGGAGATCATCATCTCGTCAGCGATGCTGAGCTACCCCAACGGCATGACGTTCTCGGCGGACTACAGCGTGCTCTACATCGGCACCCTGGCCGGGATCTTCTCGGTCGAGGTCGACGGGGATGGCACACCGGTGGGGGTCCTGGGCCCCTGGGCCGCCAGCCCGGACGAGGGGGAGCTACTGGGCATGGGGGTAGATAATTGCGACAACGTCTACGCCCTCCACCAGGGCGAGCGCCTGCTCCGCTACCCCCCCGATGGCGGCGATCCCGAGGTTCTGATGGAGTTGCCCGGGTACGGCTGGATGACCAACCTGCAGTGGGGCTCGGGCCTCGGCGGCTGGGACGACCAGGCGATCTACATCACCGACCGCAACGGGGCCGCGCCCGTGTACTACGAGGTGGCGGTGGGGGTGGGGTCGAAGCCGTACTGACTCGAGACGACGGTCGTCAGGAGTTCAGGGTGTCGTGGGCGGAGGCGCCGATGTTCCACGCGGCCTCGAGGGCGCCCCTCCAGGATGGGCTGGTGGAGGCGGTCACGTAGGCCGCGACCTGCCGTTCCACCCAGTCCCTCAGCTCCCGGCTGGTCCCGGAGTGGTCTCGAAGTCCCTGTTCGATCCGCTTGAGGACCCAGTGGTTGTGGCCCACCCGCGCCATGCCGGCCTGCCGTCGTACGGTTGGGTCCGGCGGATTCGACAGCAGGGGCAGCAGAGAAGAGAGCGCGCTGGTTCGCTGCATCGATCCCGAATCGAGCCTCGGCTCCCCTTCGGACTTCCACCACCGCCGCGCCTCGTCGACCGATGGCGGGTGCAGCCGATTGAATCCCCTGCAGAAGTAGGCCACGCCTCTAAGTATCTGAAATTACTGAAGTCTGGATCCGCGTTCCCGGCCCAGACCGGCCTGGAACGGCCCGGTTTAGGCACAGTGTGCCTAACGGGTCCGGCGCCAGCTCCACGGGCTCCCCGAGCCCGAAAGGAACTCCAATGAACACCGACATCGACAGCGTCCTCGGGCGCATCCGTCCCCGCGACCGGCAGAGGGTCGCCACCCTCCTGGAGGGACTCCTCCACCCCGCTCCCGGCAAGGATCTCAACCACGTCACCATCAGCCGCGTCGGCGGGGGTGGGGACG
>CAYTBN010000022.1:0-99458 GCA_964436045.1 uncultured Rickettsiales bacterium
CTCGGTCTCGGTCTCGGTCTCGGTCTCGGTCTCGGTCTCGGCCTCGGCCTCGGCCTCGGACCGGGGCTCCGGCATCTTCACCACGTAATCGATCCCCTCCCGCTGGGCCTCGAGTTGCGCCTGGAGATGGATCGCGCGCAGGGCATGGCAGGCGTCCCCAGCGGTGAACAGGTAGTACTCGTACTGATTCTCGCGGAAGGTGTCGAGGCGGTCGAAGACGCCCATCTGTTGCAGCTGCTGGATGGTCAGGAACAGGGCGCGCTGGGCCACGATCAGCTCGCTCCGATGAAACTCGTTGGGAACGAAGGTGCCGTTGAGCTCGGCCTTGGCCTCCGCCTCCATGAAGTGGCCCAGGTACTTCATCCGCTGCTCGACCAGCAGCGGTGCCATCTGCGGGGCCTGATCGAGGGCTCGCTCGACGGCTTCCAGCTCGCGTCGCATGCGCCAGAACAGCAGGTCCATCTGGTAGGCCAGGCGCTGGGTCAGCTCCTGGTTGCCGAAGCCGGCGGCGACACAGGCATCGGCGCCCATGAAGAGATGGGTCCCGCCGCAGGTATAGCGGAAGATACCCTGGCGGCGCTTCTCGTAGGTGGTGTCTCCCGCCCGGCGGATATCGTCCAGGAAGCGCGACTCCGCCTCGAGCTGGGTCACCAGGGCTTCGGTCAACTCACCCAGGCTCACCTCGACCCCGGTGTGGGTCGTGAAGCTGTCCTCGCCTTCCCGCGCCTTCTGGCAGAAGGCTTGCGCCGACCACGGAGACTCGTTGGCGTCCGGGAAGGGTCCCCCGTCCGCGGTCGGTGCGTACGCGAACCGCCACTGGGCGTCCGTGACCAGCTCGTCGATGCGCGGGTCCTGGATCCCCATCTCGATCAGGGTCTTGATGCTCTGATCCAGGTGCGCGTCGATGCGGTTGCCGTCTGGATCGTCGATGGGGAACACCCGGATCGTGCGGTCGCCGATCTCGCGGCTCTCCAGGTAGTTGTCCAGCAGGTAGACCCCGGCGGGGGTCCCGTCGACGGTCAGATGGCGCGGCCCCCAGGCCAGCATGCCGTGCATCAGGAGCCACGGCTCGTTTTCGTCCCGGGTCCACCGGTCGACCACCCGCTCCAGAGTCACGATGGCGTCATCGCGCAGCTTCTTCAGCTCGGGATCGGTCTGCCACACCGACGGCGGCGGGTCCCTCGGATCCGGGGTCGCAGCCGGGGTCGGTTCCCCGGCCGGGGTCGTGTCGTCCCCGGCCAGCCTGTCGCGCAGCGCCAGGTACCCCAGGCCCAGCACCACAACCACCAACACGATCCCCGGTACCAGGTAGGGCGAATCCCCCCATGTCGGCGGCGCGGGGGTGGGCGGGGTGGCGCGCCGTCCAGGAGGACGGCTGCCCGACTTGCGCTTGCGGCTCACTCGCTCAGATCGACCCGGTGGATCTCGTCACCGGCGCTCACGTACAGGGTCTCCATGGTCGGACTGACGGCGATGCGCATGCGGTCCTTGGGATTGCCGAACATCTGCAGCTTGCGCAGGAATTTCCCGCGCTTGTTGTAGGTGTACAACCAGCCGGCGTCCGTGGCGATATAGAGGTTGTCGTCCGCGTCGGTGGCCATGTCCCAGTCCTCGCTGCCGTCCTCATCCACCGGCTTCTTGAGCCACTTACCCTGCTGGAAGCCGTCGACCAGGGCGTACTCGATGACCTCGTTACCCTCGTGACGGACGAGGAGCTTGCCGTCGAGGACCACGCCCGCCTGGATCTGGTCGGCGACCTCGAACTTGACCTGCTGGTCGCCGGCCGGCGAATAACCCCAGACCTCGCGGCCGAGCAGGAAGTAGAAGACGTCGCCCCACCAGGTAATGATCGGCGTGGCGCAGCCGCGGCCCGGGTGGACGCCGAAGGACGATGGGATCACCCAATCCCCCTTGGCGTTGCCCTCCTCGTCGAAGGTCTGGACCCGCAGGGTGCTGTCGATCACCGCTAGCACGTCGTAGTTACCCACCGCCGCGTACACCGGCTGTTCGAACTCGCCGGCGCCGTCACCCGGGGCAGCGCCGGTGGCGTAGGGGTCGCCCTCCTCGCCGAACCAGGACCAGGCGATACCGGGCTCCTTGCCGATGAGCTTCTCCGAGCGGCCGTCGGTGGTGAACCACTGGACTCGGTTGTTGCCCACGTCCGCCACCACCACACCGCCCGCGCTGTTGACGTCCATCGAGACGGGCTCGGAGCGACCGTTGAGCGCACCCACCTCCAGGCCAGTCGTACCCCAGGCCGGGATGTTGTGACGGCGGGACGAGATGAGGATCTCGTGGGCCCGGAAGGCCTTGACCAGATCCTCGATCCAGTAGACGTCGTCGCCAGTGGCCCGGGCCAGCGCGGTCTCCAGGTAGGGGATGGCGTTGACGTCCTTGAGGCGCTGGACCTTCTCGATGGCCTCCTCGTCGAACTGCAGGAAGCTGGCGCGGTAACCGGGCGGCACCAGCTCCTGGACCTTCTCGTCGATGTGGAGCGGCCCGTGAACCGCGGCCCGGGCCAGGAACTTGAAGTTGCGCGAGTACTCCTCGCCCGCCTTGCAACCGGCGTAGGCGTCACTCCGCGCCAACACGTACGCGGCCGCCAGCTCCCCGTGCTCCTTGCCCTCCATCCACTTGTCGAGCTTGACCGTGCCCTCGCCGAGGCGAGTCGGGTAGTCCAGGGCGATCTCGGCGATGTGGCTGTTGTCGAAGATCGACCCCTGGTAGACCTCCTTGACGGAGACCTTCAACTTTCGGATCGGCTTGCCAATCCGCAGCTCGTGCCGGGTGAACCGGTCGCCGAACTCCAGGTTCCGGGTCTCCGCCCCCTCCTCGCTGACGAAGACGATCTCGGCGACCTTGAGCCGATTCTGCTCACCGAAGCGCTTGGTCCCATCCGAGAAGTCCCCGGCCCAGATCGAAACCGTGCCCACGTCGGTCATCCGGCCCAGGTCGATCTCGATCCACTCGTCGATCCCGGCGCCAGCCTGGCCCTCGCTCCACGACGTGTCGATGCGTCCGTCGAAGGCCATCTCCGGTCCACGGTCGGTCTCTCCGTCTTCGTAGCTACTCGAGGCCTGGACCCTCACCCGGGGGGCCTTTGCCGACGCCGTCGTCGCCACGAACATCAGGACCAGAGTGCCGCACAGCAATCGCAGGTGACTCATCACTGCCTTCCTTCCATACCAGGGCCGTAGGAGTGCAACGCCTTGGTATCAGGCCGTAGTTTCCAGCGTCAAGGACGCCCGCGGCTGGCATTTCATTCGGCGGCGGGCCGGGACGGGGTCAGGGGAGGATGAAGCGAACGCGGTCGAGGCAGTCCCACCCCAGGTAGGATTGTCCCGGCAACTCCCCGGCCGGGAAGGGCCGGAACTGGGCGAAGCCCTGGAAGGCCTCGGGGGGCAGGGGCACGTTGCACCATGGGTTGTGGTAGACGCGCAGGCTGAACACAGCCCGGTCCCGCTCCCACTTCTTGTCCACCATCACGACGGCCGAAATGGGTCGCGCGCTGGGCCGGGCGAAGATCGCCGCCGCACGGCCGTTGGCCTTGTAGCTCTTCACCCGCTCCAGCCGCCCACCGCGGGTGGTCCAGCAGAACGAGAAGTTGGCCTTGTTGTAGAAGAAGTCCTCGAGGTAATTGGCCGGAAGGTCCCACTCCTCGTTGCCAAAGAACGCCAGCACCAGCGGGGTCTCGTCGCCGGTCTGGGCCACGACCCGCGCCGCCTTCTCCTCCAGCACGGCTCCCAGCGACTCAAGCACGCTGGGGGTGCGCAGGGGGGTGATGCGGAACTTGACCAGGTCGGTCTGGGGCTGGCGTAGGCGGTCCAGGATCGAGAACTCCAGGTGGATGTGGTCGTCCCGGTACTCGGCGTACTTGCCCTCCCAGTTGGTGTCTTCGAGGCTGTTGAGCCACACCTCCAGCGCCCGCCGGATGGGCCGGGGATCGAAGTTCGTCGGCAGCCAGCGCTTGAGATAGACGCTGAACATGAACCGGTGCTCGATCTCCTTGAGTTCCCTCAGCAGACGCCGGAACGGACGCATGCTTCCCCGCACCTGCACCTCGGGGATGAAGGACTGCACCGCGATCGAGAAACTCCCGGAGTTGTCCGCCAGGGCGACGGTCATCGCCTCCTGGTCGTCGATGGGGTAGGAGAGCACCTTCAACGAGTTGTTCAGCATGGCCTCGTGGAGCACGATCTCCGTGAAGGCCTGGAAGAAGGTGGGGTTGTCCAGCGCGAACAATCGTTCGCGATAGCCGTCCTGGGCGTCTGCCCGCAGCCTCCGGAACCAGGTCTCGATCTGCTCCTTGAATCTCACGATCGCCGGCTCTGGTCGAGTACAGAGGGTGGCTACGAACGAGGGATGGCTCGGCGGGAGGTCCTCCAGCTTGGCCACGAAATCGTCGGAGTAGAGTTGCGGCATCGCGCTCGGCAGTTCGTCCCTTTGACGGGTCCCGTGGACGCACGGCGGCCCGTTGTGATGGTTCGGCCGGGGTCGATTATCCAGCATCCGGGCGGACGCCTGCAATCCCCCCTCGGCCACCGTTCACCATGCGTTTCGCCAAAAGAGGTCGTTCGCGCGCGCGAAGCGGTTGCCCTGGAGCGGGACCAATGGCAAAATTCGCCTGTTTTCACATGGTGTTACGCCGAACTCGATGGCTCCACGAACCCACTTCCGCGACGTCGCGCCGCTGCTGACCGAGCAGGTCTTGCCCGCTCTGTACCGGGTAGCGTCCGTGGATCCAGAAGCCTTCCTGGCCCAGCTCCGTCGACGGGGGGTTCGGGTCCACACGCTGGATGACCTGCGTGAGGTGGAGGGGGAACTCATCGATCGGGTCGCCAAGGACGAGATCCGGTCCGCCAGGAGGATGTCGGCCCTCTCGGGTGTCGGACTGGGTATGGGAGGTTGGCTCGCCATACCGCCGGACGTCGCCAGTCAGGTCGTCGCGCTGCTCAAGCTGGCGCAGCGGATGAGCCTGCTGTACGGCTTCGACTACCGGGCCGGTTCCGGCGAGATCGAGCTGTGGAAGGCGATGGCCGATGCGGTCGGTGCCGTGGTCGATCTGACCGGGACGCCGGACGACAGGGCCCGCAGGCTGCCCGCGCAAGTGGGGCGGAGCCGGCTGGCCCTGCACCCCATCGCCTGGCGACTGGCCCAGGCGGTGGTGCGGCGCCTCGCGTTTCGGATATCGACCCCCCTGGGGCGAATGGTCCCCGTCCTGTCGGGCGGGATCGGAGGGGCGACCAACTACGTTCAGATGGGACGCGCGGGCCAGCGTATGATGGCCTATTATCGCGCGCGCCGGGGCCCGGATACGAAGGGGCCGGACGCGCCGTTCGAAGTCGAAGTGGTGCGGGCTCCGGGCGACGCCTGAGCCAGGGCGCCCCGGGGCAGGAGGAGCGAAGAATGCCGGGACCGACGTGGATCCTGTTGGCAACGGTGGGCGAGGAGCAGCTCGGGACGTGGTCGATCATCGCCAACGCCGACGTGATGGTGAAGATGGTGCTGCTCCTGCTGCTGATCTTCTCGGTGATCAGCTGGGCGATCATCGTGTTCAAGGCGATCGTCATCGCCCGCGCTCGCCGGGCGTCGAACCGCTTCGTGGAGTTCTTCTGGAACTCCTCGAGCTTCGAGGACGCCTACAGCGCCTGCGGCCAATTCGGTCCCGCGTCGGTGGCGGCGGTGTTCAAGTCGGGCTACGGAGAGATGAAGAAGGCCCAGGAGAGCAAGAGCAAGGACTCGACGACCCACCTGTCGACGGTGGACGTGGTCGGCCGGGCCATGCGCAGGGAGACCTCGATCCAGCTGGCGTCGCTGGAGCGGCTCGTACCGTTCCTGGCCACCGTGGGCAGCGCATCGCCCTTCATCGGCCTGTTCGGCACCGTCTGGGGCATCATGCGCGCCTTCCAGAAGATCGGCGCCACCGGGGAGACCTCGCTGATGGCGGTCGGCGGCCCGATCTCCGAGGCGTTGATCGCCACGGCCCTCGGCCTGTTCGCGGCCATCCCCGCGGTGATGTTCTACAACTACTTCGTCGGCAAGATCCGCGGCCTCGGACAGGCAATGGACAACTTCACCTACGACTTCCTCAACATCGTCGAACGACATTTCGGGAACTGAACGATGGGCATGCAGGTCGAACAGGGAGGTGACGGCGGTCGCGGACAGAGCTCGGGGACCGTGCTGTCGGAGATCAACGTCACACCCTTTGTGGACGTGATGCTCGTGTTGCTGATCATCTTCATGGTCACCGCCCCGATGCTGACCCAGGGCATGGAGCTGGACCTGCCCCGGGTGCGGGGCGAGACCCTGATCGAGGACGACCAGCACCCGCTGGTGATGGAGATCGACGCCGAAGGGCGGCTCTACCTCAACCAGCACGAGTTCACCCTGGCGGAGATGGAGAGCAAGCTGCCCGCGATCTACGCCGAGCGATCCAAGAAGGAGCTGTTCATCCGCGCCGATGGCGCGGTCACCTGGAACTTCCTGGCCCAGGTGATGGCCGCTGCCCGGCTGGCGGGGATCGCCCAGGTCGGCATGGTCACCGAGACGGAGGGTTTCACCGACGAGGACGAAGAGGCCGAGTAAGGCGGCCGGTGACGATGAGACGCGCCAACGACCAGATCGCGATCTTCTACCTGGTGGGGCTCCCGCTCGCCGCGGTGGCCCATGGCGTCCTGATGCTGTCGTTCCTGGTGTTCCGCACACCCACCCAACCCCTGCTGAATCCCGACGACGTGATGCAGGTGGCGATGGTCACCCTCCACCGGGACGCCAACGTTCTGCCCGAGAAGGTGATGGTCGCGCCTCCGGTGGTGACCGGCGACCTGGGACGCCGGCGCGACACCCCGGTGGTGCCGGACCAGATGGTGCTCGAGACGCCCGATGCCGAGGACAAGCTGGGCGAGGACAAGGTCCCGGAGAACGACGAGGCCCGCAAGCAGCGGCGTGAGGACAGGATCGCCAAGGCCGACGTGTTCGACGCCCCCCCCGGCCCGGAGACCCACGTACTGACCGATCCGAACTCCACCGTCACCAGCCTCGCAGACGTCTACGCCAGTGGCAGCGGGACGAACGCCGCCGATCCCGAGCTCGCGCAGTACGTCCGCGACTGCAAGGAGCGGATCATGGAGAAGTGGCACGTGATGCCCTCGGTGGCGGCTGCGAATCCGGACCTGACCGTCGTGATCGGCGTGCGGATCGACGACAACGGCAAGATCGAACAGACCAAGATCGTCGAGGGTTCCGGCAACCGCCAGTACGACTCGGCGACCTTCCGGGCCGTCCGCCAGATGGGCTCCTTGCCCGCGCCCCCCAGCGCCAAGATCATGGGCTACGCCGAGGGCGGTGTGTTCATCCGGTTCAAGGCGTCGGACAAGGTGTTCTGAATCGACTGGTCTCCGCTGGAGTCGGAAGAACGGGGTGGCTAGGATGGTTCTTCCGATGGCGCGACGCGAAACCGGGGCAATCGAAACATGCTGACACAACCGCGGATTTCCATGCTGATCCTGGTCCTGGCGGCCGGGTTCATCTTGGCCCCCCCCGAGCACGCGGGAGCCGAGATCTACATCGACGTGAGCGGGCAGGGTGACTTCCCGCTGGCGGTGTCCGAGTTCAAGCAGATCGGGAAGAAGCACGAGGCCGGCGAGGTCCTGACCCGTGTCCTGCGGCGCGACCTGCAGATGAGCGGCTGGTTCCGCATGATGGATCCGGCGGCCTTCCTGGAGGATGCCCAGGCCACGGGCCTGCGAATCGGCGAGTTCGATTTCGAGGACTGGCACACACTGGACACCGCCGGGCTGGTCAAGGCCGGCTACGAGATCGACGGCAAGCAGCTCTCCGTCGAGGTCCGGGTGTACCACGTGCTGGAGCAGGAGATGATCCTCGGCGACGTGCTCTCGGGCGACCTGGTGGACCCGGAGGCACTGGCGCACCGCATCGCCGACGTCGTGATCGAGGCCTTCACCGGTCAGAAGGGGCCGTTCTCGTCGCGGATGGTGTGCGTGGCAACCCACACCGGAAACAAGGAGATCTACCTGGTCGACATGGGCGGGCGCGCGAGCCGGATGACCAGCAACGGGCAGATCAACCTGTCGCCGAGCTTTAGTCCCGACGGCGGCAAGGTGGCGTACACCTCCTACGCTGCGGGCAACCCGGACGTCTGGGTCCACGACCTGGGCGCGGGGGCCGACACCCTGCTGTCCAACCGGCCGGGGATCAACCTGGGGGCGGACTGGAGCCCCGACGGCGCCCGCATCGCCCTGACCCTGAGCCACGTCGGCGACTCGGAGATCTACACGGTCAACGGTTCGGACGGGAACGACCCGGTCCGGCTGACCTCCTCCTGGGGCGTCGACGTGAGCCCCGATTGGTCCCCGGACGGCAGCCGCATCGCCTTCACCTCTTCGCGCCACGGCAATCCCCAGATCTTCGTGATGGACCGCAGCGGGGGCCGCGTCACCCAGATCACCTTCGGCGGCAACCACAACGTGTCGCCAGCATGGTCACCGGACGGCGCGAAGATCGTCTTCGCGGGTCGGGACAAGGGACGGTTCGACATCTTCGTGTGCAACGCCGACGGCAGCAATCTGCGCCGGCTCACGCAGTCGCCGGGGGATGACGAGGATCCGACCTGGTCCCCGGACGGGCGCTACATCGCCTTCTCCAGCGACCGCGAGGGCGGTGGCAAGCAGCTGTTCGTGATGACCGCCGACGGCCGCAACATCACCCGCGTCAGCGACGGCCGCGGCTCGTACACCAACCCGGACTGGGCGCCCACCTACCCGTGAGCCCACCCCTCCCCGGCGCCCTGGGACTGCCACCGCGCGCGGCCGGAATCGACATCGGCACCAACACCTGCTCGATGGCCGTGGTGGGCCGCGTCGGCGCAGGTCCCGTGTACGAGATCCTCGAGGACTACGCGGTCGTCACCTCTCTGGGTCGAGGCCGCGACGAGGAAGGCCGGCTCCATCCGGACTCCATCACCCGGACCATGACCGTCCTGCGCATGTTCCGCCGACGACTGCAGATGATGGACGTACCCCAGGTACGGATCGCGGCCACCAGCGCGGTGCGCGACGCCCCGGACGGTGGCGACTTCGCCAACGCGGTGGCGGACGAGTTGGACGCCTCGGTGGCGATCCTCAGCGGCGAGGAGGAAGCGGCGACCGTCTACTCGGCCGTCGACAGGGAGTTCGGCGACCGCGGCGTCCTCGCCATGGTCGACGTGGGAGGCGGATCCACCGAGCTGGCCCACGGCAGCCACGGCCGGATGAGGCAGCGTGTGTCGGTGGACCTGGGCGCCCTGCGCTGTACCGAGGGGGAGTTGCGGGGCATCGCTCCCCCCGAGGCCGCCGACCTCCGGCGCCTCGAGGGGATGATACGCGCCGCGTTACGGCCAATCCCCGCGCCGGACGGCCCCCTGGTCGTGGTGGGCATCGGTGGCACGGCGACCATCCAGCTGGCGGTCCGAGACGCCATCGATCCCTACGACGGCAGACGGATCCATGGGGTGCCGCTCGCCGTTGACGAGCTGAGGGGGCTGGTGGCGCGGGGATCGCGGATGACCGTCGCCGAGATCGCCGCCCTGCCCGGGATGGAAGCGGGTCGCGCGCCCTACGCCCTGGCAGGTGCCATGATCCTGCAGGGAGCCCTGGAGCACCTGGGCGTGGACTCGATGCTCGTCAGCGATCGCGGACTTCGATACGGATTGCTCCTGCGTCCCTACCCCGACATGCGAATCCGCTGATCGCGCTCACTGCTCACCCACGGAGAAGTGGATCGCCATCCCCCGCCACCAGGGCTCGTCCGCGTTGCGGTCGAAGAGGGGCGACGCGCTCCCCAGCTGGATGCCGACGTCCAGCCGCAACGGTCCGAACGGGGTCCGTACGCGCAGCCCGAGTCCCGCCGAGGTCCTGATGACGGGATCGAACCCCCGGTCGAGGCCTTCCACGTCCGGCCCGTTCCGCAGATAGACGTTGCCCCCGTCCTGGAACACGATCAACTCCACTGATCGGCTGCGCGTCAGCGGAAACCGCTCCTCCAGGTTAAAACTGAAGTAGACGTCCCCGCCCACGGGCACGGCGGTCGCGCTGTTCGTCATCCCGGATCCGGTCAGATCCCGGTCCCGCTCAACCGTGGGCCCGAGGGTCTCCAGCCGATACCCCCGCACCGAGGTCGCGCCGCCCAGCCGGAAGCGGTATTCGACCGGAAGCAGCTCGGTCCCCGGCCCGCCCCAGCCGATGCCCCAATCGACCCTGGAGGCAAGGTTGAACGGCCAGGCGCGCATGTCGTCCCGGGCCCAGCGGATCAGGGGGAGGTAGAAGGCGAACCGCTGGCGGAAGCGGCCGAACGTCTCCTGGCTCAGGGGGCTGAGATCGGTGCCCTCCAGGTCCAGGCCGATGAGTGCGCCGGCGGTGGGATTGAAGGGATCGTCCCGCAGATCCAGCTGAGCCGTGAGCTGGAAGAGCCCCAGGCGCCGGAGGCCGGACGGCGGCGAGTCGGAGCCGATCAGCCCAAGGAAGCCGTTGCGGAAGTCCTCGTCCACCTCGTCGGCGTCCGTGAGCACGGCGGCGGGATCCACGTACTCGGGGTAACGCCACAGCACCTGGAAGTCCCAGGCCAGCCGCAGCTCGTGGTCCCGTGGCAGGTCGACGGTCCAGGCCGCCCCCGCGCCTACTCCGTAGTTCTGGATGATGTACGTCGACTGGGTCGCCCGCTCGTTGAGCAGCAGGCGCACGTTGAGCCGCAGCGGGATGCGGGGGAAGTGGGCGATCTCGTACCCCGTCGCGATCTTCCACTCCACGTCCACTCCCCGGGAGCCGGTGAGCTCACCGGCCGGGGACAGGGCCAGCCGCAGATTCTCCCAGTCGATGCCGACGTGGGCGAAGGTGCTCCAACGGTGGCCCACGCCGCCCAGGTTGCCGACGTGGTTCTCCGCCGCCAGCCGCAGCCCCTCCGACGTGGAGATGCCCGGCCCGAGCTGCAGGCGCCAGCGTTTGCGTTCGCTCACCTCGACCAGCACGTCCCGCACCCGGCCCGAGGTGTTCAGGGGCCGCACGCGGACCTGGTTGAACAGGCTGGACTCCAGCAACCGCGCCCGGGACCGCGCCACCTCGTCGGGGCGCCACAGGTGCCCGGGATGGATGGTCAGCTCGTTGCGGATCAACCGCGTCCGCGTGTGCCGGTTCCTCCGCACCAGCACCTTGCCGTAGCGCACCTGCAGCCCCTCGCTGATGGCCCAGATCAGCGTCGCCTCGGTGGCGTCCTCGGACAGGTCCACGTCGAGCTGGATCACCACGTCTACGCAACCGCGCTCGCCGTAGAGTTCCTGCAGCTCCGCCAGCGACTCCTCCAGCGCCGGCCCGCGCAGCGGTTGGCCGATCAACGGCTCCGCGATCCGCCGCACCTCCTCGGAGCTCACCCGCAGGTTGCCCCTCACCTCGACGTCTCGCACGTGGGTTCGCACCCCCTCGCGGACGTGCAGCTGGACCGAGGTCGGCTCCGGCCGTCCCGGTCCCCGTGGGCTGTAGTCCACCTCCGACAGCTCCACCTCGGCCCCCAGGTACCCCATGCCCAGATATCGAGACTCCAGGTCGTCGCGGGCGGCCTCCAAGGCGGCGTCGGTCACCCGCAGACGCCGCACGGGCGAGCCCCGTCGCGCCCGGCGGGGCAGGCGTTCGATCACCATCAGCCGTACTTCCTGGTCTGGAATCACCTGGTTGCCGCTCACCTGGATGTCGCGGCGGGACGCCAGCACGGACTGGGGTCCGGGCAGGACTCGGAACACGAGGTGTTTTCTGCCCCCTTCCTCCTCCAGAGCGCCGTCGACGAGGGCCTGGTAGTACCCCTGGGCGCGGTAGTGGTCCGTCAGCCGCGCCACCGCGTCCTGCACGTACCCTCCGCTGATGCGGTACTCCCGGTCCAGGTCGATCACGCCACGCAATCGACGGGCGGCCACCCCCTTCTGTGGCAACAGGCGGTCCCCCTCTGGTCGACCCAGGTCGTCGGTCTCGCGGAACTCGACGGACACCTCGGGGCCGGGGGCGACGTTGAAGAACGCGGTCACCCCGGCGGCTTCCTCGTCCAGCTCCACGATGGGAGGCAGGATCCGCGCCTCGAGGAACCCACGCTTGCGGTACGCCGTCTGCAGCTGCTCGTGGGCCGTCTCGAGTCCCTTCGCCTGGTAGCGGGCGTTCTCCAGCTGCGCGGCCTTGACGCGCGCCCGCAACGTCGACCGCGGCAGCCCGGCGGCGGCGTTGAACTCCACCGCGGTCAGCCGATACATGGGCCCGGGCTCGACCTCGAGGGTCACCCGTGCCCGGCCCTCGCCAGCGGCTTGTTGCCGGGCGCTGACCGCGGCCTCGGGGAAACCCTCGCGGGCCAGCTGCGCGACCAGGGCCTCGGCGAGTGTGTCTTCGTCCCCTTCGAAGATCGGATCCCCGGTCCGCAGGGGTAGGGTCTCGCGCAACAGCGCGGGAGGCACCTGGCGCGGCAGGCCGACGAAGGTGATCCGCTGCACGGTCGGGCTGGGGATCAGATGGAAGGTCACGATCAACCGCCCGCCCACCGGCACCACCGAGACGTACACCTCCCGGAAGATCCCAAGCCCGTAGAGCAGGTCGATGGAGCGCCGCACGTCGCCCGGACGCAGCTCGTCGCCGGAGTTCAGCTCGACCAGGTACCGCAGCTCGTCCGCGTCCACGGAAGCTGGCGCGTCGAAGCGGATCTCGTCGACCACGAACCCGGTGTAGGTGGTCGGACCGCCACGGGCCGCGCCCGGCAGCAGCAGCAGCGCCAGCGCCGTGGCGATCAGTCGGCCTCGAGGACCCATCGCATTTCCACGGAGAAGTCCCCCATGTCGCCGAGGGGGCTGAGGGTGCCCAGGGTGTTCTGGGAACGGCGGTACCACGACGGCACCATGTGCAGGTTGCGGGCAACCTGCCAGTCCAGCAGCAGGCCGTAGCTGTTGCCCTGCAGGCCGATGGAGGCCTGGCCGGTGAGCTTGTTGGGGATCAGGTCCTTGCCGACCACGACGCTGAAGCCCGCCAGCTGGCCGGTGGTCGAGTAGTCGGGGACCAGCTCCACCCGATCGGGCAACGCCGAGCGCGACGAATCGCCGCCCAGCTCACCGCGGGCCTCCCGCACCTGCTCCATCAGCGCCCCGAAGCCGATGTTCGCGCCCTGGGCCACGAGCGCGGCCATGTCGCCACCGCCGCCCAGACCCTGCAGCCCATCGGCGGTCACACCAAACAGCAGCAGCGCGTTGATGTCCGCCTCGGAGAGGTAGGGGTCGCTGGTCCCGGTGATCTGCATCGCGCCCACGTCGGCCATGTGACCGTCGATCACGTACTGGATCGCGTATCGCTCGTCCGCGGTCGACGCCTCGGTCTCGATCACCAGGTGGAAGTGGGGATCGATGGCGTACGGCTCCGGGAACGAGAACGCTCCCTCGGCCAGATCGAAGTCGTGGCCGCGGAACCAGACGCGGCCGCCGTCGGTTCGCAGCCCACCTTCCACGCCGACCCGCCGACTGTCGCCGACCACCCGCAGATCGCCGGACGCCAGGGCCTGGCCCAGGTTGTTGGAGATCCCGAAGCCACCCTGCCCGCTGATGCGCAGGTCGAGGCCGAAATACACCCCCCCCGGCTCCTCGTCCTCGGGCAACACGTCGTCGCTGCGCTCCCAGCTCGGTCCGGAGGCCGAGAAGATCGACGACTGCCAGTTGAAGTCGTCCCGGTAGACCATCTCCTCGACGGCAATATCCCCTTCCAGCACCACCATCGGAACGGTCCCGCGCAACCGCAGGTCAGCGGTACCGCGGCTCCACGGCAGCGAGCTCGGGTACCGAACCGTGCAGTCCACACAGCGTGCGTGGACATCGTAGGCGTAGGGCTTGCCCTCCACCAGCTCGATCTGGCTGCCGACGAAGCCCTCGATGGACCCGCCCCCGAGCATCCCCTCGAAAGCCTCGACCCGCACCCGGTTGTCGGCCAGGACCAGTCGCGCGGTGTCGATCTGGAGGGGATGGGGGAAGTGGATCGTGCGAACGCTACCACCATCGATGGACACCGAGGCCGTCAGCGCGGCTGCGGGCCGGATTCCAGTCCAATCGAAAGCCACGTCCGTGCGGCGCGCCTCTGACGCGCCGAGGGAAGGGACGATCAGGTCGACCAGCGACAGGTTCAGCTGCCCGCCGGCGTGCAGATCGACCGCGGCTCCGGGGCCGATCCCGCCCCTGGCTGCCAGCTCGCTGCCGGGCCCCACCAGCTGCAGCCGGTCGACCCGTAGTTCCCCGCCGTCCAGGCTCAGCTGGATCGGGCCGTCGTTGTCCAATCGCACCTCGCCCCTGTCGAGATCGAAGCGGGTGATCTCGAGGGCGGCCACGTGTTCGGGCTCCCCCTTCAGCCGTCCGTGCCCCTCCAGCGATCCGTCGACGTGGAGGTGGGTGGGCATCCTGGCGAGGGTCCGCGGGGCGAACAGCAAATGCATCGGCAAGGCGGTGAGCCCGACCTGGTAGCGGTATTCTCCGGTGCCCCCCAGATCCAGCTTCCCGCTCACGCGGTTGGAGGGCCGCCCCAGCAAGCTGCCCTCCATCCGCAGGACTCCGTCGCGCAGGGTGATGTCGGCGGCGCTGTCGCCGAGGGAGGCCCGTGCGTAGCGGGTTCCCCGCAGGATCAGCTCGCCGTGCAGCAGCGGTCGGCGAACGGTGCCCCACAGATGGACCTCGGCGTCCAGATCGGCCGACAAGGGGAGCTCCCAGCCACGCACCAGGTCGATCTGTTCCAGATCCAGCGCGTAGGTGAACAGCTCCATGTCCAGCGGTCCGTGGGTGTCCAGGTAGCCGCGCCCGTAGATACCACCCCGCCCCTTGCGCAGGTACGCGTTGCGGAATGTGAAGCGGCCATCCCGGATGGTCACCTGGGTGTCCACCGCGGTGAACCGCTCGGAGAGCAGGTGGACGTCCCTGCCCCGGACCCATGCCTCCCCGTTCAGCTCGCGGACCGGCCCCTCGACCTCGATGTGGCCGTCGAAGCGCCCCCGGATGTCCAACGCGTCGGTGAAGACGCCGACCACGTCCTCGACCCGCCCGTCGTCGAAGTCGACGGCGGCCCGAAAGCGAAAGGGCTTGCCGAACATCAGCCGGGCGTCGCCGCTGTAGGCCGTCTCGCCCCGCTCCGCCTGAACCGCGTTGAACACCAGGTCCTGGCGCGCCCGCCAGTGGACGTCCGCGGCTGCCCGCCCGAGCGAGTAGCCGTACATCGAGAAGTCCGCGACCTCGGTGTGGCCCTCGATGGTCAGGTCCTTGGACAATCCGTGGATCCGCACGCTCGCCGGTCCGCGGCCGCCGAACGGCACGCTCGAGATGGTCTCCATCTCGTCCAGCGAGAGGACCCGGGCGTCGATCTGCATGTCGAGGATCAGGGGCTTGTGGTAGATGAAGTCCACGTCGAGATCCAGGTCCGACGCCGCGGTGGTCACCACCGCGTCCCTCAACAGGGCGCGGTCCGACAGGATCTGGAACGTGCCCGCGACCCGTCCTCCGGGCAGCGACAGGACCGGCTCGGTACCCTGACGCTCGCGCCAGTTCCCCCCGTAGACCCGCAGGTCACGACAGGGCAGATCGACCTCGACGGTCAGCCGCGGACCACCGTCCAGCGTCCCCTCCATCTCCGCGTGCCCGTCGACCTCCAACATCACCCAGGGCGGAGGCATGCCGACGGACTCGAAGACCTCGGCGAGCTGCAGCTGCTGCAGGTCCAGCGAACCGCTCACCGTGATGCTCTCCCCCAGGACGACGGCGCCCGAGCCGGTGACCTCGCCGCCGCCATAGCCGGCCCACAGCCGTTCGACCGCGATCACCCGCTCGTGGTAACGAACCCGGGCATCCGCATCGCCGACGAGCTGCTTGCCCACCCGTCCGCCGGTCAGCTCGACTTCGCCATCGACGCTCACGTCGGCGTCGGTCCCCCGGACGACCGCGTGCACGTCGATCCGGCCCTCGAGGGGCGCCACGTCCGGGTTGCGCGACGAGAAGCTGCCCAGCTCCACCGTGGAGACCGCGTCCAGGTCGTACCGCACGTTGCCCACGATCGCGCCACTGTCGTCGGTGGGCGACAGTTCGAGTTCCCCGTCGATGGTCAGCTCGGCCGACTCGCCGACGAAGCGGTAGTGCTCCAGCTCCAGCTGGTCACCCCGCCGGACCACGGTGCCCGACTCCACCACGATCCGCTCCTCGACGGAGCCGACGCGTAGCCTGGCGTCCGCGACCTCGAGGGTTGCCGCTGCCTCGGTCTCCCCCGACGAGGCGAAACCCACCTGGATGCCGTCCATCCGCAGGGACAGATCCGGCCGGTCGACCGACAGTGAGACCGAACCGTCGGCGAGCTCCAGCGCCGCCAGGAAAACCTCGAACCGCTTGTCCCCCCCTGTACGGCGCAGGCCCGGGAAGTCCCGCAGCTCGCCGTTGCCCACCCGCAGCCGGAGCACCGGCCGTTCCAGCTGGACCTGTTCCAGCTGCAGGCTCCTCACACCCTGAAGGCGAATCCCGGCGATGCGCAGGGCGTCGATGCGAAGGATCTCCTGGCCGGGGCGCAGGGGGTCCCGAGAGTGGACACGGACTCCGGAAAGCACGAGGGTCAGCGGCCACAGCCGGAGGTCCACGGCCTGTACGTGGAGGTCCTCTCCGAGCGCCCGGGAACCCTGCTCGTTGATGACGGTCCGCAGGCGTCGTGCGAACAAGTCGCTCTGGAGCAGTGCGAGCCCGCCAGCGCAAACGAGCGCGCCGACCGCCGCCAGGGCGACCAGATGTCGTAACCACCGGTGTGGTTTCCTGCTCACCCGGCCTCACACGCTCCCGGCCGGCGGCGGGTTGCCGCGGCCAAAAAAAACTCCGGCAAGCCAATGGGCCGACCGGAGCTCGTCGAATGCGTGGAGCGGGCAACGGGGCTCGAACCCGCGACCCCAAGCTTGGGAAGCTTGTGCTCTACCAACTGAGCTATGCCCGCATCCAGCCCTTCCGAAGGGCACAGCGCGGCGGATTGTAGCAGCGGCGCCTTCGAATGCAACCCGACCCCGGGTCTACAGATTGGACGGCACTGGACGGCTCATTCTTCAGCCAGCTGCAGCGCGAGCCCCGCGATCCGCTCAGCGACCTCGTCCGCGCGGTGTTCCGGGGCTCGTTGGGCCAGATCCCCAAAGGTGTCGTGGGCCACACGCGCCTCCCCCTGGGCCTGGTAGGCATCCGCCAGCTCGAACAGCAGGTCGGCCTCGAGTTCGGTCGACGAGGGGGCTGCGTCGAGCCCCAGCCGCAGATCCTCGATGGCCTCCCCCAACCGCCCTAGCTTGACCTTGCAACGTCCGATGTACAGCTGTGCCCGGGCATCGTCGACACCCTCGCCGAGCACGGCTGCGAGCTCGCGGAGGGCCTCGTCGTACAACCCCACCTCGAAGTAACCCAGCCCCAGGTCCAATCCCGGCGAGCCGCCGCCGGGCGCGGCCTCGCCGGCCCCGGCAGCGGTCGACGCGTTCGGCCCGCCACCAATGACGTCGGCCATCTCGTCCAGCAGCGAGTCAAAGTCGGTGTCGGTGGCAGAAGGCTCCCGGTCGAGGGCGACCTCGTCGTCGATGGTGTCCGGATCATCCTCCGAAGCTCGATCGGACTTCCCGGTCCCAGGCGTGTGCATCGTCGACTCGTCGTCGGAGACCTCCAGCTCGATCTCGTCGGTATCCTCGCCACCTGGCGCAGCCTGCTGTCCGGGCGCCTTTCCCGCGGCTGGGCCCAACGCCAGCTCCGAGAGCAGCTGCTCGTCGGGCAGAATCTCCACGCTCTCCCCGTCCAGGGACTCCACGTCCGGATCCATCGAGGCCTGCGCGCCCACGGCGCCCACGTTCATGTGCGAGATGGAGATCTCGCCCGACGCGTCGACCGCGAGCGGCGTTCGGATCTCGTCGGAGAGCTCGAGGACCTGCTGCTGCTCGAAGGCCCGCAGCTGCTCTCCCATCGCGTCGTCAAAAGCGGATACCCTCCCCCCGGCGCCCGGGTCGTCGGGCAGCAACCGCACCGTCTCGACCAGGCAGCGCCTCGCCACCGGCAGGTCACCGCTGTCCATGGCGACCGTGTACATCTGCATCACCGCCGCGGCCGCTCCAGCCTGATCCTCGATGGCCTCGAGGTACTGAGAGCTGAGCCGATGGGCTGCGAAGGCGGTCGGGTGGTTCCGAACCGCCGCCACGGCAGCCGCCTCGGCCCGAGCCATCAGCCCGTAGCGCAGGTACACCTCGCCCTGTACCACGGCCCGCAATGCGTCCTCCGCCAGTTCCTCCGGCAACTCGAGGGGAATCGTCGGCCCCTCGGTCGGGCTCTCGGGTAGGGGCCGGGATTCGGGTGAGATGGAGTGGATCTCCGCCTCGATCTCGCGCAACTTGGCCTGGTCGTTCCGGGCTTCGTAGACGCGGATCAGCTCCTCGTAGACCTGCAGAGCCTTGTGTTTCTTGCCGAGTTCGCTGAACGCGCGCCCCAGCATGGTCAAGGTCTCCTCGTCCTGCGGATCGATCTTGAAACACTGCTGGAGCTTGCCCAGGGCCCGTCGTGGCGCCTTGCGCGCCATGTGGACGGTCGCCAACTCCCGGAGGAACGGCAGCGGTTCCTCGGACAGGCGGACCAGCCGATCGAGGACGCCGAGCAGCTGATCACTTTCGCCGCGGTTGCGCAGATCGGCAGCCAGCTCGGTCAGGGCATCGACCGCCTTGGTCGCCATCCCCGCGCTCTGGTACTGGTCGATCAACCGCTGGTGGAGCTCCACGTCGTCGGGGTTGATCCGGCAGAGCTTCTCGTAGACGGCGATCTTGTCCTCGATCGCGCCGTCCTGCTCGACCTTGGCGGCCACCGTGCGGAAATGGTAGGCCGCGTCGGAACGCTTGCCCTGCTGACGATAGATCTCCCCGAGGTGGATGTGGAGATCGACCTTGTCCGGGTCCATCCCCAGCATCTGCTTGTAGACCGCGACCGCCTTGGGATAAAAACCGCCCTGCTCGTAGTAGGCAGCGACCCAGCGGAACTCCTCCAGTGCCTCCTGCGCGCGCCCCCTGCGGGCGAGCAGCTCGGCGAACTTGTGGCGGATGCGCGGATCGCGGTCGTCGATCGCGAGCACTTTCTGGTACTCGCGGATCGCCTTGTCGACCTGCCCCTTCTGAAGGTGCTTGTTCGCCGCCCGAAGCGCTTTTTCTTTCTTCGAGATCACCGACTATTCCCCATCCGCGTGGTCAGACTTTGCATTCCCGCAAGGATACGATCATTTGTCAATCGAGGGGCGCCCCATCGGCGTCCGAACGACAGCGAATCAGGAACCCAGCCCCGCGGCCAGACCGCGCAGCCCGAGCAGATAACTCTCGGCCCCGAATCCCGACACCACCCCCATCGCCACGTCCGACAACAACGACCGCTGGCGGAACTCCTCCCGCGCCGCGACGTTGCTGAGGTGAACTTCGACGGTGGGCAGTCCGGTCGCTAGGACCGCGTCCCGCAGCGCCACCGAGGTGTGGGTGTAAGCGGCCGGGTTGATCAGGACTCCGGCTACGCCCGACGAGGCCGCTGTGTGCAGCGCCTCGACGAGTTCCCCCTCGTGGTTGCTCTGCCTGACCTCCAGTGTCAGCCCCAGCTCCTCGGCGAGGCCGGCCAGCGCCGTGTCGATGTCGTCGAGGGTGGCCCTGCCGTAAACCTCGGGTTCGCGGGAGCCGAGCAAGTTCAGATTGGGGCCGTGGAGGACGATGATCGTCGGTCTGGAACTCACGGATCGCCTCCCGGACCGGGGGGTGGCCGAAGAAGCTGGCGGACGCGAGGGACTAGTAGGCCAGGACCTGGAACGACGTAGAGTCGACGCCGATGGTGGCCCAGATCTCCACGGCGAGCGCCGCTTCGTCGACGACCGGCATGTCCTCGACCCACAGCCAGATCGTCTCGACACCGCGGCCGTTGGTGTAGCCCCGGTAAAAGGTCGGCTGGAGGTTGCTGTTGAAGTTTCCGGTCAGCTCACCCCAGGTCTGGTCCGGATCCGAGCAGTACTGCCCCCACTGGGCCTCGCCCTCGGGGCAATTCTCGACGTTGATCACCCCGGTCGGCAGCAGGTACACGCCGGAATAACCCGAGATGATCTCGATGATCACGTTGTTGTAGGGCTCTTCGTTCTCCGCGTTGGAGACCACGAAGTCTGCCCGCAACAGCGCCACCTTGGTCTCGTCGCCTTCCCACTCGGCGTCCCACGCGATGTTGATGTCAAGCATCGGCGCGAGCTCAGCATCCGCGGGAGCCGACACCGGCGCGCCGCATGCGGCCGCCAGGATCAGGGACAGTCCCGCCGTCGCCAGCAACAGCCTCCTCAACCACGTCATGTGCACCTCCGAAGGCAGACGGATCCGCTCAGGGTCCAGAGTTGAATGTACGTCACAGCCACCCGTTCTTTCAAGGTGTACTCCACGGGAGTACGCCTGCACGCGCGAAGATATCCAGAAACTCGCCACCACGGCTCATGGGTTCGGGGCGGATCACCGGCCTCCCGACGTCCTCCAGCAACACCCAGCGAAGCGCGTTTGCGCTGGCCTTCTTGTCCTGCGTGAGCGCCTCGAGGACCGCGCTGCGGCGCAGCGCCGGGGCGCGGACGGGCAATCCAACGCCCTCTAGCAGGGCCCTGACCCGTGGCACCAGCGCCGGTTCCGCCAGTCCCAGCTCGACGGATAGCGCGGCGGCTGCCACCAACCCGATGGACACCGCCTCGCCGTGACGGAGTACGCCATAACCACTGGCGCGCTCCACCGCGTGGCCGACCGTGTGTCCCAGGTTGAGCAGGCGCCGCCGCCCCCCCTCCTGCTCGTCCTGCTCGACGATCTGCGCCTTGATGGCAGCGCAGCGCCCGACCATCTCGGCCAGGACTGATGGGTCCCGGGCCAGGATCCGTGGGCCCAGTCCCCCGACCTCGCGCGCCAGAGCCTCTCCGTCCAGCAAGGCGTACTTGATCACCTCTCCCATTCCGGCGCGGAGCTCGGCCATGGGCAGAGTGGCCAGCACGCCGGTGGCCGCGAAAACGGCGCGGGGCTGGTGGAAGGTCCCCACCAGGTTCTTGCCCGCGCCTGAGTTGATCGCGGTCTTGCCGCCGATGGCGCTGTCGACCTGGGCGACCAGCGACGTCGGCACCTGCACGCAGGCGACCCCGCGGCGCAGCAGGGACGCGGCCAGCGCGGTCAGGTCGCCGACCACACCCCCTCCGAGGGCGACGATGACGCCATCCCGCGGCACATCGGCCGCGAGCAGGCCGTCGAGAAGGTGCTGGAGCTGGTCGAAGCACTTGGTCTGCTCCCCGGGCTCGAGGACGAACCGCTGGTGGGGCACACCTGCTGCACGCAGCGCGTCCGCCGCGGCCTCGCCGTGGTGGTGGTCCACGTTGGCGTCGGTGACCAGGGCCGATGGGACGCCCGCCCAGGGGTGCAGCACCGGGGTCAAATCCTCCAGCCCGCCCGGGCTCACCAGGATCGGATAGCCGCCGCCTGGAAGTCGCAGGTCGACAGTCTGGATCGGTGAAGTCATCGGGTGGGGGCGTCAAGGGAGGAAAGACCGGCTAGTTGACCGTCGAAACGGCCTTGCCGCGGGCGCGCGTCATGATGGTCGGCGTGATGAAGACCAACATCTCCTTGCGGTCCTTGCGGTTGATCTTGTTCTTGAACAGGGCGCCGAGCACGGGCACCTTGCCGATACCGGGGATGTAGGTCCGGTCCTCGGACTCCTCGAGGCTGTAGACGCCGCCGATGACGGTGGTATCCCCGTTGGGCACCATCACCAGGGTCTGTGCCTCCTTGATCTCGATGCTCGGGTAGTCGCCGACCGTGTTTCCGAAGTCCGGACGGTTCTTAGAGACCGACACCGACAGGAAGATGGTTCCGTCGGCAGTGATGCTGGGTTCGACCCGGAGCTCCAGGGTCGCCTCGATGAACTGCACCTGGGTGCCGCGGAGGGAGGCGGTCTCATAGGGCACGCGGGCGCCCTGCTTGATGTAGGCCTCCTCGTTCGTGAGCACCTGGATCGAGGGGCTGGAGACGACGCGGCCCTCACCGGTGGACTCCAGCGCCGACAGGCGGGCGTCCAGATTGATCACCGAGGTCAGGCTTCCGAGCGCCAGACCCAGGGAGCCGTCGTCGCTGGAGGCGGGCAGATCCACCACCCAGTTGGGGTCGGTGGTGAAGGTCGTGAGACCTTCCGTTCCCTGGGTTCCGCCAGACTGCAGGACCGGCGCCGACTTACCACCGCTGAGCCCGATGGCGTTGGGGAAGAACAGGCCCGTGGGCATCCCCGTGGCCGGGCTGAAGTTGAGGTTGCCGCCCCACTGGATACCGGCGGAACGCGAGAAGTTGGTGTTGACCTCGACGATACGCGCGTCGATCAGCACCTGCGGCGTCTGGGAGTCCAGCGCCAACGCCAGCAGTCGCGCCTGCCGCAGGCCCTCCTCGATGTCCTTGATCACCAGCGAGTTCGTCCGCGAATCGACGGTCACCGATCCCCGGTCGCTGATCACCTCTTTGATGTGGGTGGCGATGTCGTTCGCGTCGGCGTAGTTCACCGGCAAGGTCAGGATGTTCAGATCCTGCAGCTCGATGGAGGCCCTCTGCGCCTGCAGTGCGGCCTCTCGCTCGGCCTGGATGGTCTTCAGCGGCGCCACGCGAAGGATGTTGCCGTAGAGGATCGCGCCGAGGCCGCGGGACTGCAGGATGGCCGCCAGCGCCTGGTCCCAGGGGACCCGGTCCATGCGAACGGTGACTTTGCCGCCCACGTCGTCGGACGAGACGATGTTCAGTCCGCTGACGCTGGCGATCAGCCGGAAGACGTTGTGGATGTCGGCCCGGACCAGGTCCAGGTTGATCATCCGAGGCGTCTTGCCGTCAGTGAGCGCCCGCAGGTCCCAGTCCATGCCCGTCAGCATCAGCCCATCGGTGACCTTCGACTTGTACTTCTTCGCGGGATCCAGGCTCTCCCCACTGGTGGTGATGACCTGCTCACGCGTCGCCGCGCCGCGGATGCTCTGGGCCTCCTGGGCCAATCCCTCGTCCGGAGCCGCCTCGAAGCTGCCGTAGACCCCGAAGTCCTCGGTGCGCGCGGAGGCGACCGAAGGCGGGATCTCGAACTCGAGCTTGAGGACGTTGCCCTGCTTGGTGGGCTTGGGCTCCACGTGTTCGCGCATCCGGATGACGACCTTGGTCACGCCGGTTTGCGAACGGCTGCGGTAACAATGGATCATGTCGATGGCAGACGGGAACTTGCTGGTGTCGAGGCTGCGCTCGAGGCCCGTGCCCAGGGAGGAGTTGGGGATGTCGATCACGTACTGACGGTCCGTGGCCCAGTGATCGGTATATTCGACGGGCGAATCACCGGTGATCAACAGGGTCGAGACGTCGTGGAAGTTCTGGAAGTCCACGCCGAGGATGCGGTTGCCGCGGCCCACGAAGTTGTGGTCACCGGCCACCGACGACAGCTGCCCGTCAATCTCCTGGCGAATCCGCAGGTCCGATTCGCTGGCGTTCTCGCGCTTGCGGTCCGCGTCGTCCTCGTCCTCGTCCTCGTCCTCGATGTCCTCGATCTCCTCGGCGATGGCGTCGTCACCGAGTTGCTCTCCGCGTTCGATCTCGAGCAACAAGGTGTTGCCGTCGACCGCCGTGCTGTATCCGCGTGCATCGTCCAGCGCGATGACCAACCGCGTCGAGACCAGCCCGTCCTTCTCCAGGCGGGAACTCTGGATCTCGTGGACCACTCCATCGTGGACCGGGATCACCGACGAGATGTCGCCCGGCTCCATGTCCGCCAGATCCACCACGACCTCGAGTGGATTGCTGCGGCGGTAGTGGCTGTGGTTGGGTCGACCACTAGTGGAGACGGCCACCGTCACACCGGTGGCGGTGTGGGCGAAGGAGATGTCCTCGATCCGGGACGGGGTGTCACCCGTCTCCGAGGCACCCCACGCCGCGGGGGCCAGGAGCAGTGCCACCAGCGTGCCTGCAAGCAGTGTCTGGACCCTCATCGGTGTCCCTCCACTCGTGAATTCCAACCTGCGCGTCGGTCCGCTCATCGTTCGTGTCATCGTCTCTTCCCGGTCTCCTTGTAGGGATCGGGCAACTTCATGGAGAACTCGTTGGTGATCGGGCGATTCTCGATGGGGTCGCGGAATTCCTCGGTCACGATCACCTCGTCGCTCTTGATCTGGGTGACCTTGCCCCACTTCTTGCCGATCAGGTCGCCGTGGCGGATCACGTGCCCCTTGCCCTTGGGGTCCTCCACCATCGCGACCGGCTGATCGATACCCCACAAGATCGCGACCAGCGCGAGTTGATCGAGCTCCCAGTTCTGCAGCTCGCTCGCCACGATGCTATCCGGCCGGACCACCTCGATCGAGGTGAACGAGCGGAAGGGATCGCGCTTACCGATGGGGTTGTACGAGTACTCTGACTTGGAACTCTTGACCTCGGCCTCTGCCTTGCGCTCCGCATGAGCGTCGCCCTCGTCGCCGCCGCCGCCGGTTTCAGCCGCGCCGGTGGGCTGGGGACCGCCGCCGCCGCCGCCGAAGCAGCCGCCAGTGGCCAGCAGCATGGCTGCGCCTGCCGCCAGAATCGGGATACGTCTCGACATCGTCGTGCTACTCATGACGCATCACCTCGTGCGCGGGCCGCCGCCGCCGCCGCCGCCGCCCGTAGCCTTGTCCTCGAGGAAGCGATAGGTCACCGCCTCGCCCGCGGTCGCCAGGATGATCCGTCCGCTCTTCTCGCCAGGGGATGACATTTCGACGTTGCGGATGTTCACGATCCGGGGCAGCTTTCCGACCCGGTCGAAGAACAACGCCACCTCGTGGTACGTACCGATTACCTCGATCTCCACCGGAACCTCGGCGTAGAAGTCGCGCCGCACTTCCGGCAGCGGCTGGAACAGCCGGAATTCAAGCCCGTTCTTGCGGCCCAGGTGGGAGATGTTCCGCAGCAGCCCGGGGATCTCTCGCTCGTTGGGGAGTTCCTTGAGCGCCCGGCTCAGCTCCTCGTTGAGCTTCTCGACATCCCGCTGGAACTGCTCCTTGTTCTCGGCGATCTGCCGGGTGGAGTCGCGCTCCTCCTCGAGCTGCACGTGCTGCGCCTCGCCATCGACGATCTGCTGCTTGAGTCGCTTGAGGACGAAGAAGTTGAAGCACAGGAAGATCACGATGTAGACCAACACCGCGACCAGGATCTTCTGGTAGTCCGGGAGTTTCGCGATCTTGTCGACAAGGTCACCCATCAGGTATCGCGCCTCCGCCTAACTGGACTTGGGGGTGAGGGTCTGGGCGGTTATCTCGAAGTCCTTGAGCTTCTCACCACTCTTGCGCGCCTTGATCGTCACCAGATAGACGTCGCCAAAGTAGTCCGATTGCTCGAGGTTCGACATAAACGTCGCTATCACCTCGTTGTTGATCGCCGTGCCTTCGAGGTTCAGGGTATCCCCCTCCTGGGTCAGCTCGGTCAGCCAGAGCTTCTCGGGGATCCGGCTGGCGATCTCGTCCAGCATGTGCACGGGCCCCATCTTGGACGCCCGCAGATTGCCGATGATCTCCTTCTTCTTCTCGAGGGCCTGCTTGGTCTTCTCGAGTTCTTCGACCTCGGGGATGATCAGCTTGAGGTTGTCGATCTCCTCTTGCAGCAGATCGTTCTGCTTTCTCAGGGCCGACACGTCCTTGCGCGTGGCGCTGAAAAACACCACGCACAGCAAGAGGACCAGCACCAGCCCGATCCCGAAGAAGATGAGGTGACGCTGCGTCGCCTCTTTCTTGCGCGCTGCGCGTACCGGGAGAAGGTTGATCTTGATCATCGGTCGCCAGCCTTCCGCAGCGCCAGTCCGACCGCTACCGAGGCCATCGGGGCCACCTCGTTGAGGAACGCGATGTCGAACTGCCGCTCGTTGATCTCGATCTTCCGGAAGGCGTTGATAACCTCCACGTCGACCCCCGTCTTGTCACGGATGGTGCGTGTGAGGCCCGGAACCCGCGCCGATCCACCGCTGAGGTAGACCCGCCGGATGCGGTCCTCTGTGGAGGTCGCCGCGTAGAAGTCGAGGGAACGCTGGATCTCGGTGGCCACGTTCTCGTTGACCGCCTGGATGATGCCTTCCACCTCTTCGGGCACCACGGCCTGCGAATCACGGACGATCCCGCCGCCGACCTTGAGTGCTTCCGCCTCCTCGTAGCTGACGCTGAGCTGCTTCTGGATCTCCTCAGTGTACTGGTTGCCGCCGAGGGTGATGTCCCGGGTGAACGCGGTGTAGCCGTTCTTGAGGACGTTGATGTTGATGATGCTGGCGCCCACGTTCACCAGCACAACCGTCTCCTCGGCCGGCAGCTCGTAGTTGACCTCGAACATGTTCTCGATGGCGAACGAGTCGACATCGATCACAGCCGGAGCCAGCCCCGCCTCCTGCAGGATCGCCACGTAGTCGTTGATCATGTCCTTCTTGGCGGCGACGAGGACGACCTCCATCTGGTTGGCGTCTTCGGCAGGTTTCCCCAGGATCTGGACGTCGATGTTGACGTCGTTGATGTCGAACGGGATGTACTGCTCCGCCTCCCAGGGGATGGACTCCTCGAGCTCATCCATCGTCATCACCGGCAGGTTGATCTTCTTGACGATCACCGAGTGCCCGGACACCGACGTCACCACATCCCTGGTCTTGATGTGGTTCTTCCGGATCAGATCGCGGATCGCCTCGACGATGATGTTCGAGTTCATCAGCGCGCCATCGACGATGGCCTCGGGCGGCAATTTCGTCATGCCGAAGTTGACCAGCGACCAGCCGGTCCCCTTCGGTTGGATCTCTAGCACCTTGATGAAACTGGATCCGATGTCCAGCCCGATGGCGCCCTTGCTCTTGGAGAAAAGACCCACGATCTGACCTCCCTCAGGCAGCTACCGTCGCAGGCGGTCCTCAGCTCCCGGCAGACGACGCGAGAGGCCGTTCGCACGTCCATCGAGCAGCTACGTTGGGTGACTTTGCATACTCTACAATCCTACCGATGCTCCTCCACCGTCGAATCCGTTGTCAAGCGGTTTTTTGGCTGCAAACACGCTACCATGTCCCCTGATTTCGGCCACTTATCGGGGATTTACGGATTCCGACGAGGTCCGATCGAGAGCGCGAAAAGTGACGGCAAACAAGCGAAATTCCCCGGAGTGGCGGGGAATCGCGCTCCCCGCCGCGGTCGTCTGGCTCGGGCTGGCGGCGTGGCACGGGGCGACCGCGACCGTCGGCGATCCGGCCCGGGCCACGGCCCTCCTTCTCCTGGCCGTCGGCGGCGCTGGAGTCCTGCGCGGCCTGCTCCCGCGCCTCGCCCAGACCTCGAGATTCAAGGAACTGAGCAGAACGCCGGTGCCCGCGCGTGCGGCAGGCGTCTCGCGCGCGATCTTTGCCCTGCTCCCGGCCCTCCTCGCCGCCGTCGTTCGGGGGTTTGCGGCTGCCTCGACCACCGCAGCCGTGGTCCTGATCGGCGTGGTCGTCTGCTGGTCGATCCTGCTCGCGCTGGCCTCCCTGGCGGTGGGACCGATGACCGGGGGCCGGCACGGCTGGGTGGGCGCGGGCGCCTGGGTTCTGGCCGCGGTGGCGGCCCTGATCGGCGGGGGTCTGCTCGCCAGCGGCAGCCCGGCCACGGTCCTCTCCCTGGCAGCGGCGGGCCTGCTCTGGCTGACCCGGGCCGGGAAGCAGGCACCCGCGGCCCCCGAGGAAGGCGACGGCCTGGCCGCGGTGTTCCAAGGAGCGATCCTGGCCGCCTGGCTGCTCACCGTTCCCCCGCTGGTGGCCGCGTTCGCCGGCCCCTTGCCCCATGCCCTCGTTGCGCTGACGCTGGGGCTTGCCCTGGGGGCTGCGGCGGGTCACCTCGCCTGGCCCGCGATCCGCCGCCCCGCCTGGGCCGGGCCAGCGCTAGCTGGGCTCGGTGCGCTGTTGACGCTGGCGATGCTGGGCCGCTTCCCGGCCGTCGTAGCCCTCGCCTCCAGCCCCGATCTGCGTTCGCTCACGCCGCTGCTCCCCTGGGGAATCCTGGCGTTGACCACGGTCACCGCCCTCGGATTCGCGATTCCCGGCTGGCGCCTCGGCGCGGCCTGGCGGCGGCCCGGCTGGGCGGGAATCGGAGTGGTCGCGGCGTCGGCCCTCATCACAGGCGCCCAGGGCCCCGGCCACATGGATCTCCCTGTCCGGCTGGCCGCCGGACTCTCGGTGGCGGGTGCCATGGCCCACCTGGTGGCACGCCCGGCGAGCAACCGCCTGATCGCGACGGCGACCGGCTGGGTGGCCGTCGGTGGACTGATCGCGGGCGTCTCGCTCCTCCGCCCCCTCGATGCCGGTCCAGCGGCACTGGGCGTCTGGCCAGGCTCCTTCGGTGAGGAGCCCGTGTCGGCGGAGTTGCTCGCCCGCGCCGAAATCCGCACCAGTGGCGCCGACAGGGCCGGCCCCCACGCCGTGGTGGACACCCCCTTCGGCCGCCACGTGTTCCGGGGCTGGACCGCCCGCGCGCCCGGAGAGGCGGACTCTGCGGCCGAGTCGATGGCTACCCTGCTGCCGGTGCTGGCCTCCGCGGAGCCGCGGAACGTCACCGTGGTCGGGCTTGGCCGTGGCGGCGCACTGAAGCCGCTGGCGGCGATCCAGGTGGAGCGGCTTCACCTGCTCGATATCTCACGCCACGCGCCCGCCCAGATTTCGGCCATCGACGGCGAGTTGAGGGACCTGATCGCGGTGCCCAGCGTCCGCATTCACGGCGGACACCCGATGCCCGCCCTGCCCCACGCGGTCAGGGAGCAGGACGTGATCGTGGTCGACCTGCCACGCCCGGCGATCCCTGGATCGCGGGCCTGGTACGGCCGGGCTTTCGCCTCGCAGGTCGCCGGACGGCTCGCTGCGGACGGGTGGGCCGCGTTCCGGGTCAACACGCTGGAACTGGATCCCGATGATCTCGCCGCCACCGTGCTCGCGTTCTCCGGTTCATTCCCGGGTGCTGGTGTCTGGATCGATCCATCGGGCAACGGGGACATCATCCTGCTGGGCAATCCCGCCGGGAGCCAACCCGACGCGGCGACCATGGTGCGTGGACTGGAGCGGCGCTCCCTGAGAGAAGCCCTGCGCGGCCAGGAGGTGGACACTCCACGGGATCTCTTCGCCCGGGCGTTTGGCCGGGCCGATTCTCCCCGCTACGCGGCCCGAGCCCGCGGCGCTGCCGGACTGAGTTGGCGTTCCGCCCGCAACTGGATGCGCCAGGAAAGGGCTCTCCCGCTGGCCGACCTGGCCCACGCCGCCAGCCCAGTGGACCAGATCGTCGACCTCGACGGTCTGTCGCCGGAGGAGCGTGAGGAGTTCGCCAGACCCGGAATGCCGGCCGACGAGTTCTGGCCGATCTACCTGCGCTTCCTCGACATGACCAGCCGCGGCGAGGCGCCGGATGCGTTGGCCTTCGCCGAGCAGATCCGTCAGGGCAGTGATGATCCCTCCAGGGACCTGGCACCCCTGGTCCAGCAGACCGTGGACGCCGGCCGGGTGGCCGCCGCCCACGGGCGCGAGGACGACGCCTACGCCCTCTACCTGCTGGCGATCTCGTTCGCGCCTGCCGACGTGTCAGCCAACGTCGAGCTGGGTCGATTGGCCTGGTCGCGGGACAACCTGGGCGAGGCCATCCAGCGCTTCGACACCGCCCTGGCCGAGCAGCCCGACCATCTGCTGGCCCTGCTCGGCGGCGCCGACGCTCGCATCCGCCTGGGCCGGAACGACGAGGCGGCGGAGCTGCTCGAGCGCGCGGTGGCCGCCCACCCCACATCCATCGAGGCGATGGTCAACCTGGGCCGTCTGTATTCGGAGAGCGGCCGCCAGCAGAACGCGGTCGTCCAGCTGCAGCGGGCCCAGTCGTTCGCGCCCGAGGAGCCGAGGATCCCGTTCTTCATCGCCGAGGCCCGGTTCCTGTCCGCCATCGCAGATCGCGAGGCGGGCGTGGATCCGGCGGTTGCCCTCGATCAGGCCCGCCACGCGGCGCTGCAGGCCCTCTCGCTGGAGCGCGACGCGCGCTCCTTGTGCCTCTACGGCCAGATCGAGCTGGCGCGGGGGGACTTCCCGCGGGCGGAGGGCGCCCTCGAAGAGGCGCTGGTCACGGCACCGGACGATTTTGACGTGCGCGCCGGTCTGGGCGAGGCCTACTTCGCTCGACAATCCTACGAAGCAGCGGCCCGCCAGTTCCTGGCCGCCGACGCCCTTCGGCCCGGGGACGTACGGGTGGCGCGGCGGCTGAAACAGCTGCGGATGCTCGCGCCGGGAGCGTTCGAGGGGTCAGGGGACGCGGGGCGGCCGGCGGGCGGCCAGCCCGGTCAATAGACGTTGCGCCAGTTGGCGTAGAAGATCCGATCCCCTGCGGTGGTGATCGGCACCGGCCGGACCGGGCCGATGGACGAGATGTTGCCGTCGGCGTCGGTGATCGAGACGTACATTCCGTCGTTGCTGTAGGAGAAGCGCGACGGGATACCCTCGACCTCGGCGTACTTGCTGCCAGTGACCGGCAGGTTCTCCGGTCCCCAATCCTGGCCAGACTCGTAAGCGCCGCCGCAGTCGTCGATGGACATGGCGTAGATGCGGGTGTGGCCCACACCGCAGGCGGCCCCCGCGGCGTTGTCGGCGACGTAGGTCGCGAACAGGACCAGCCCGCCGTAGGTCATCACCGGCCCGACCAGCTTCTCGCCGGCCTCGAGGGTGTAGGGCGCTGACAGCGCCTCGCCTCCACAGGCGTCCACCGCCTCGGCCTCGTTGCAGGCCCATTCGTCGCCAGCGGATTCACCGTCGGCCAGGAACCACACGTGACCGACGTCATAGGCCTCGAAGAGGTTCCCCGGCCAGCCCGATCCGTAGCTGACGCGGACGAGCCCGTCCGAATCGCGCGTGATGGACGGCCGGAAGAAGATCGCGTCGGAGTCCGGGTTGTGCAGCCCCGGGTTCCACTCCTCGTCGTTGTACGCGTCCGCTCCGGGTGAGTTCGCCGGGACACGGAACAGGCAGACGCTGTCCGTGTCCTCCATGGTCGCACGAGACAGGTCGCCGTTGTCGATCAGGACCTTGAAGACGTATCCATGGCGGCTGCCCATGTAGAGGGCGTCGATGGTTCCGTCCCCGTCGTAGTCGACCGCGGCCGGGGTACCGAAGACGCCACCGGACGGGTCGTGCACGCTGTAGCGCCCGGCGCCGTTGGTGTACTCGGAATAGCTCGCCGGTATCTCGTAGCCGCGCTTGTAGAAGGTGGTCCAGTTGCGGGGGTAGAGCAGGTCGACCATGTACCACTTGGCCTGGACCTGATGGTTCGAGTGGATCTCCCCGTCCTGGTCGTGGGAACCACCGCTCCAGAAGACCACCGGGACGTAGTCGTCGTTGTCCTCGTCGTAGACCTCGCCGATCACCGGAGAGCCGGTGCTCAGCCCCTTGCGCCAGCCGGACGTGTTGCCCACCCACTCCCAGAGGAACTTGGGATTCCACGGATGGGAGACATCGATGGCGTAGTGATAGCGGCTGCCGAGCCCCATCGAGACCACCAGGATCCGGTGGTAGTCGCAACCGTCGACGTCCTTCTTGTCGTCCTCGTCGGCCTCCGAGCAGTCCTCATCGACGTTGTTGGCGATCCCGTCCATCCACGCGTAGTAGAGGTTCACCGAGCCATCGTGCAGGTAGAGCTCGCCGTCCAGCTTCAGCTGGATCGCGCGGTGGAAGTCATGGTGGTATTCCGAATCGTGGTCCAGCAGGTGGCGCGGCATGTAACCCCAGAGCTCGAAGCCGCCGTCGCCGTCGGTGATCAGGTCCTCCCAGCCATCCTCGTCCGTGTCGAGGAAGGGCACCTTGAACGCGTGCAGCCAGCCGGCGTTCGAGGGGACGTACATCACCGGGTCCAGGCCTGCCAGCTTGACCATGAACGCGTAGAACGCGGGATCGTCGGTGACGATCGGGGGAGTGTTGTCCGCGAATGCCGGCTCGGCCAGGAACATGCCCCCCATCTTCCAGGCCCCCTTCTCCCGCAGGAGCATCAGAGGAGGCGAGTCGACGTTGTCCACGTCCTCCGCGTCGGTGGGGAAGTCGAGGCCGTAGTTGCTGTCGGACACGCCGCGCAGGAAGTCGATGAACGCCTGGGCGTCGTCCGCGTCGACGTCGCAGTCCCCGTCGGTGTCGTAGCGCAGCGAATCGCACTCGGCGTCGCCGGGGTAGATGGCGTTGTCGTTGGTCGGATCCCAGTCCGGCAGCATCAGCTCGCCCAGATCCTCGACGTTGTCGGTGTCGAAGGCGATCAAGTCGGCGGGGGTGTAGACCCCCCCCTGCTCGTCGTTGGTCCACAGGGTTCGCTCGACGTTGTGGCGATCCGCCGCGTCCGGGGAGTACTCCTCGGAGTTCTCCCCGTCCTCCTCGGCGATCCGGCTGGCCAGGATCTGTCCTGCGTCCCACAGGGAGCCGTCGGCCTCGGGGCCGTCGATGGTGGCGCCGTAGTCGTAGTCGGCATCGCCGTCCCCATCCATGTCACAACCGTCGGGGTTGTTGCACAGGTGGAAGGCCTGGAAGTGTCCTCGGTAGAGCGGGACGCCGCGGTTGCCGTCGTCGTCGAAGCCCCAGGTCTCCGTATAGCCGCGGAACAGCCGGTGGCCGGTGGCCGACGTGAACGAACTGGTGATGCCGGTCAGCGAACGAATGAGGTCTGTCATCGCCAGCGAGATGCCCACCTGCACGTCCTCGGGGCGGGTCGCGCGGATGAACAGCCCGCCGCCGCCGGACGCGGTCGCGGCAAAGAGCTGCTCGACCTCGTTGTCGTCGACATTGGCCGCGTCGACCAGGATCGTGTGGGTGCGCGCCGTCTGGTCCTCGTCGTGGGCTTCGGACAGGTCGGTGAACTGCGCGTAGTACGCAACGTCGTCCAGCAGGGTCTCGTACTCCTCGTCCTCGACCTGGACCGTCTTGAAGTAGTCATCGGCGTGGACCGGGTTGGAGGTGCCAAGGTAGTTCTGCGAACCCACCGGGGTGTCGAAGGGGTCGTCGTCCTCGGTGCCGCCCATCGAGTCGCCGATGATGATCACGTCGATGGTGCTGCACGACTCCTTGTACGGAGCCCGCTCCCACAGCTCGCCGTCGGTGTCCTCCAGCGAGAAGTACTCCGCCAGCGCGTAGGCGTAGGTGCTGGCGATGTAGTTCGTCGAGACGGTGGCGTTCACGGACTGCAGCTCGTTGACGAGATGGGTATTGCTGTGGGCGAACGAGCTGATCTGCTTCCAGTGGTTCGCCGGGCTCGTGGTCCCGATGACGGCGAACTCCATCTCGGTGGGCGCGGAGTTGACCGACGCGACGATGGCGTCGACCACCACATCGAACCGGGAGCGGCCGGTCTGCACGTCCCATTCGTTATCCGCCATCGACGTGTTTCGCTCGACGATGAACAGGACCTTGGGGATCTCCGAGTTGCGGACGGGCAGGTCCGCGTCGCCGCCCGCCTCGCTGGTCCACATCATCACCGCGAGGAGCGGGACGAGGAGCCAGCGGGGAGCCAGACTCGAGGTGCGACTGTGCTTCGCCATAGAGCTACCTTTCCTCATTGACAGTACCCCAGGAGCCGCAGGAATCCACCGGTGGTGGCAGACGCCGCCGAACGCGTGCGGCTACCCGCCACGTCCAGCGCGTTGGCATGGACATCCAGGAACACGTCTTTTTGTTCCATGCCCCCGCCGCCGTGGTTGATCCCCTCGGCCATCTCGAATCCGCGCGGCGATCCCCCGCACTCGCCGTAGTAGAGGTCCACCGAGTACTCGCCCACCGAGTAGCCTCCGGTCTCCAGCGACGTGGCGACCGGGTCGGTGGTGTCGTCGATCAGCCGCATTCCGTCCCCGTACACCGCCAGCTGGTTCAGCGCGTCGATGGTCTGGGGATTCATCGGCATGCCACGGGTCACCTGCCGCGCCTGGTCCAGTCCCGCGTTGGCGGCGTTGTAGACCTGGTGATAGCGGCGGATGTTGTGGGTGATGGTCAGGTCGATGTCGCTGATCGACAGCGCGGCGAGCCCGAGCAACGTGAGCGCCACGAGCGCGAGCATCGCCACGATCAGCGCGTATCCCCCCTGCTGGCTTGCGAGACGGTCCATCAATACTTGTCCCGGATCTGCAGCGCAGAGCGTGCGTTCTGGATGTTGATCACTTGGTGCGCGACGCGTCGGTGATAGGTGTCCTTGGTGGTGGTCCGCGTGTAGTTCGGATCGAGGATCACCGGGGTGGACGCGGGCAAACCCTGTTCCTCCTGCCGCTCGGAGCGGGCGGTCATCCGGATCCGGACGCGGGAGAGATTGGCGAAGTTGTAGGGATCGGCGAGTTCGTGGTTCCCGACCCAGCTCTGGGCGTCGCAGTCCTGGGTCAGCTCGCAGAAGCCGAACTGGAGATCCTCGATGCCGGCGGCGATGGGGATGTCGTTGCCGTCGTCCATATCGTCATCCGTGCTCATCATCAGGTAGGGCACGGTCGAGGTTCCCGGGCCGTTGCCGTCCCCGTCCCGGTCGATGTAGTAGCTGACCTGGACCAGCGGTCCGCAGATCAACTCCTCGGGCAGCCCGCGTTCGCAGTAGTCCTCGTAGTCGGTCTGCGAGTTCTGGTCCACGGTCACGATGCCGGTGCTGGAGTCGCCGTCGCCTGAGACAGACCACACGTAAGACACGCCGAGCCCCAGGTTGCCGGAGTGCGAGAAGCAGACGATCTGGTCCCACTGCTCGTCGTCCTCGCTGAAGTACCCGGCCACGGCGACGGTGGCCGACGAGAATCGGAGCTGGGTGGTCTCGCAACGGTAGTCGGACGCGTAGCCTGCGCCCGCGGCAGACTGGTCGACGAACCCCCAGTGGGTTCGATCGGGATCGATGTAGGCCAGGGTGAGCGCATCACTGTAGCTGCCTGCGGGGATCTCGTTGAACTGCTCGATGGCGTCCAGGGCCGAGTTGGGTGTGGATGCCGGCAGGATCCCGTAGTACTGGCCTGCGACCCCGGCGCCGAACCCGATCAAGGAGATGTCCTTGCTCACGATCTCCATCGCGAGCCGCAGACTCTGCTGGGTACGCCCGATGTCCGACTGCCGCCGGTAGAGCTGGTTCTGGGCCGTGAACGTCATCAGGATCACCAGGATCATCAGCGCCGTGACGACCATGGCGATGACCAGCTCGATGAGGGTGAACCCCTTCGCGCTGGCGCCGGACCTTCGGTTTGTGCGTTGCGTCATCTGACGTCGCCGCTCCTCACGGATACCGGTCGTAGGACCGGGTCGAGATCAAGGTCACACCGTGCTTCTTTCCGGTCTCTCCCATCTGGAACGAGACTCGGGCCCGGATGATCATCCGCCCGTAGTCATCGTCGGCGATGTGCTCGATATCGTAGGTTCGTGTGTAGATCGCGGCACCTCCGCCCGAGCCCACCGCGCCCAGACAGCCGACCTTCACGCCGCTCCCGTCGAACGAATGCTCGTAGTCCGAGAGCGGATCGTCCGGATCCGAGGGGTGGGTCGTGGCCTCGAAGGTCTCTCCACTCGCCGTGTGCGGATTCTCCCGCGTGTACTCGGCGGCGTTGAGCTGGTCCATCATGTCCTGGGCCAGGAAGGTCGCCTCGCTCGTCCGGAAGGAGAGCTGGGTCGCAGTGATCGCAGCGTGGTGGAGCGCGTACAGAGAGAGCAGGCCCACGGAGAGGATGACCAGGGCGAAGACCGCCTCGATCAGGGTCACCCCTCGCTCCGCCGCCAATCCCCCGGAGAACGCACGCCGCCACATCTTCCCGCCGCCGGTCGCGTCGCCCCGCATCGTCCTGTCAACCTCAGCGTTCACCATCGACCTCAATCTGGCATCACCAGCAGGGTGTTTCCACCACGATCCACCAGTATCGCACGCCTCTCCGCTCGCGGGTTGGTCGCCCGGTTCCGCAGCACGATGCGCACGTATTCGTCCTGAAAATCCGCCGAAGCGTTGGTGACGTGCCCGTGGGCCCCGAACACCAGCGAATCGGGCAGCTCCGAGTAGGTGGGCCCCTCGAGCTCCGACCACTCCTCGATGCTGATCCCCGGCAGGTCGCCGGGTCCGCTGTGCAGGTCGATCACGCCACTGGCGTTGAGCGTACCGAAGCCCGCCGTCACCCAGTTCTGCGATCCCCGCGGCCGGTCCCCCTTGAGCAACCGGTACTTGCCGACGTTGTCCTTCCACGACCCCACGTCCGCGGCCTCGTCCTGCTCGAGGAACTGGATCGCGTATTCCGTGTTGTCCGCGATGGCCATGGTACGCGCGAGCATCAGGTGCTCTTCCAGTCGATGGGCGGCGTGGTTGAGCCGGTACCGACCGCTGAAGGCCCCGATGTTGGGGATGGCGATGGCGAGGATGATCGCAACGACGGCCAACGTGATCGCCAGCTCGATCAGGGTGAATCCCCGCCGCGCCGTCCGATCTGTACTTCTGAGTCCGCGCACACACATGTGGTACGACTTTATTTGCAAGATACGTGCCCGCGAAAAACCCCAGATTCCCGACTGGGATTGCCGTGGCCACAGGGAGTTCGCCCGGGCCACTATGAAAAAAAGTCAAGGTTCTGCGCAGGAAGTAGGGAGCCGGCGGTTGCCACGGCGTCGTCAGCGCTCGGCGGCGGCGCAACGCTCTTCCACCTCTCCGCGGAGATCCTCCAGCCGTCGGCGGTCCACCGCCGCGATCCGTTCCTCGAGACCGGCCGCCAGTGCGTCGTCCAGGTGACCCTGAGCCGCGGACAGCTGTCCGCGGATCCCCGCGCAATCGCCCCCCTGCCCGCCGGCCGCCTCGAGGGCGCCCTCGGCCTCGAGCAGCGTGATCCGGAAGCGCAGCTCGTCGATGGCGCCGGCGAAGCGGGCCTCCATCAACTCCAGTTCGGACGCCTGGTCGACCGCGGCTGCCGCGCAGGCCAGGTCGCCCAGGGTCACGCAGGCTTCGGCCTTGCTCAGCGAGAACTCGGCCCGTCGCGGAGCCAGCGAGATGGCCCGGTCGAAGAGCGCGACGCATGGGTCGGCGTATCCCGCGTCCGCGTACAGGCCGGCCAGGTCTGCGAGGATCCCGGGGTCATCCGGCGCGAGCGTGTAGGCGACGCGCAGCTTCTCCTCGGCCGCCTGGGTCTCCCCCCGCGCCGCCTCCAGCGCTGCCAGCCCGCGGTAGCCACCGTGGTAGTCGGGATCGAATTCGACGGCGCGGGTGAACCGTTCCCGGGCCGGCTCGGCCAACCCGGCGCGCCAGTAGGCCCAGCCGAGGCCGAACAGCGCGGGTCCGTGGTCCACGTCGATGGTCAGCGCCCGCTGATAGTCGAGCTCGGCCTCGACGAGGCGACCCGCCCGCAGGTGGCGATCGGCGAGGAGGGTCCACAGGGTGGGGTCGAGCTTGAACGCAAGCAGCGCGGTGCCGCCCAGCACGACGAGGACTGCCCAGAGAGGCGCCAGGTGCCGCGCCCTCCGCGGATCCCCGTTCACCCATCCTCCTCGGGTCGGTAGTCCAGATCGTAGTCACGCATCTTGTACAGCAAGGCCCTGTGGCTGATGTCCAGCAACCGGGCGGCGTGGGTGCGGTTGCCGCGGGTTCGCTGCAGCGCTCGCTCGATCAGGTGTGCCTCGAGCGCCCGCGTTCCCCGCTTGATCGAGAGGTCGTCGGTGGGGTGCGGCAACGGGTAGCGCCCGCGGCCGCCCGACACCGTGTCGGGCAGGTCGGCCAGGCCCACCTGATCGCCGTCGCAGAGCAGGACGGCGCGCTCGACCACGTTCTCCAGTTCGCGCACGTTGCCCGGCCAGGCGTAGGCCAGCAGCGCGCGCATCGCGTCCCGGTCCGAACCCCGCACTGGCCGCCCGTGCCGCGCCGCGTACTGGGCGACGAAGTGGTCGAGGAGCAGCGGGATGTCCTCGCCCCGTTCGCGGAGGGGGGGCACATGGATGTGGATCACGTTGAGCCGGTAGAACAGGTCCTCGCGAAACGCGCCCTCCTTGACCGCCCGCTGCAGGTCGGAGCCGGTGGCGGCCAGCAGCCGGACGTCCACCTGCCTCGAGCCGGTGTCACCCACCCGCCGGATGATGCCATCCTCGATGGCCCGCAGCAGCTTCACCTGCAGGCCGAGGGGCAGGTCGCCGATCTCGTCGAGGAACAGGGTGCCGCCGTCGGCCTGCTCGAAGAGGCCCTGGTGATCGCGCACGGCTCCGGTGAAGGCACCCTTGACGTGGCCGAACAGCTCGGTCTCGAGAAGCTGCTCGGGGATCGCACCGCAGTTGACGGGGACCAGGGGTCCCGTCGAACGGTCCGAGTTGCGGTGGATCGCCCGGGCCAGCAGCTCCTTGCCGGTCCCGCTCTCACCGGTGATGAGCACGGTCGCGCGGTGGGGTGCGACCTTCGCCACCGTGTCGAAGATCCGCTTCATGGACTCGGCGTGGCCGATGATGCCGTCGAACGACTGCTCCCGGTCGAGGACCCGGCGCAGCTCGAGGTTCTCTCGATAGAGCCGCTCGCGCTCCTCGATCTTGCGGAGGGTCAGCAGGATCTCGTCGGCCTTGAACGGCTTGGAGATGTAGTCGTACGCACCGCGCTTCATCGCCTCGATGGCGATCTCGGTCGTGCCGTAGGCCGACATCATGATGCAGTAGGTGTCGATGGCGCGTCCGCGCAGCTCGTCCAGGAACTCGATGCCATCCATCTCCGGCATCCGGATGTCGCACAGCACGACGCCGAAGCCCTGCTTGTCCAGGGCGTTGAGCGCCTTCCGCCCGTTGGAGACCGCGGTGGGTTCGTATCCGCCCTTCTTGAGGATCACCAGCAGCAGGTGCCGTAGGTTTTCCTCGTCGTCGACGACGAGCACGCGGCGCAGGGGATGGGGCGGATCCTCGGGCATCGTTCCTCGCGGGGCGGACAACGCCCGCCCGGTGATTGCATCACCGTAGATGATAGCGGTGCCGAGCGTGGCGTCTAGAATATGGCGGCGGAGGATTCCGGTGAAAGTGCTGCTGGTCGTTCACGATTTCCTGCCCGCGAGCGTCGCGGGGGTGGAGGTGTTCGTCCACGATCTAGCCCGCGGGCTCGCTGCGGCCGGCGACGACGCCGTGGTCGCCCACACCGTCCGCGGCGCCGGTCTGGCGCAACATGCCCTGCAGCCCGGGCGTGTGGGCGAGATCCGCACCTGGCAGCTGGTCCAGAACTACCCGTACCGGCCGCTGGTGGAGAGCGTCGAGGATCCCCAGGCCGAGCGCCGCTTCGACGAACTGCTGGAGCGCGAGCAACCGGACCTGGTCCATCTCCACCACCTCTGGGGTTGGTCCGCGGGCCTTCCGCAGCGGGCGCGCCGCGCGAGTGTGCCGGCCCTGTTGCACCTGCATGACCACTGGCTAACCTGCCCGTCCGGCGGGCAGCTGTTCCACCCCGACGGCCATGTCTGCGAGACCCCGGACCGGGCCCGTTGCGACGACTGCTACGCCCGCTTCCGTTCCCGGGAGGGGCGGTTGGAGCGCCTGGCGATGCGGGCCGCGCGCCACCTCCCGCGCCCCCTCCCCCCGGACCTGCTGCACCGCGGCTTCGCCGGGCTTCCGGGAGGAGCCCGCGGGCTGCTCAAGAAGATCAACGAGCGGCCCGCGGGCTCTGCACCGGCCGCCGTCGAAGGCGAGGCCCATCGTCGATGGGAGATCCTGCGGAACGCGCTGGATCGGGTCGACGGGTTCGTGTCCCCCTCACGCGACCTGGCCCGGCGGATGGCCCAGCTGGGGATCGCCCGATCGCGGATCGCGGTGATCCCGAACGGCACGGCCATCGAGGCGGCGGCGGCGACTCCCCCCGGAGCGGCGGACCCGGAACGGCCCCTGGCGCTGCTGTTCCTCGGCACGCCGGTTCCCCACAAGGGCGCGCACGTCGTGGCCGAGGCGGTGGCCGGGCTGGAGGGCGCTGCGCGGTTGACCATCCACGGCCACGATCCGGCCGCGTCCTACGCCCGGCGCCTCGCCCTACCCCACGTCGAGCTGGCCGGTCCCCTGCCACGGGAGTCCGTGGCCGCGGCCATCGATGGGTCCGATCTGCTCTGCCTGCCCTCCCTCTGGCCGGAGAACGCACCGCTGGTCCTGCTGGAGGCGCGGGCGCGGGGCCGCGCTGTGCTGGCGTCGGATCTGGGCGGAGTCGCCGAGAGCGCCTGCGGACGGTTGCTGGCGGCGGGGGACGTGGGGAGCTGGCGGGGGGCCATCGAACAGCTGGCACGGGATCGGGGAGCGCTGGCTCGGCTGACGGACCAGGTCCGCCCGCCCCGATCGCTGGCCGAAGTGGTGGAGGATCACCGGGAGCTGTACCGCGCGACGCTGGAGCGATCGTGATCGAGCCCATCCGCGACACCGGCACCGGCGGTCAGGCACCCCGGATCTCCGTGGTGTTGCCGGTCCTCGACGGGGGCGAACCGCTGGCGCGCCTGCTGACCGCCCTGAGCGGGCAGCGGGTGGACGGCGGCTTCGAACTGATCGCCGTCGACTCGGGATCGCGGGACGGCTCGCTGGAACGGCTGTTGGCCTCCCCGGCCCGGGTGTTCGGCGTCCCGCGGCGACAGTTCGGCCACGGCCGGACCCGCAACGCGGCCCTCTCGTTGGCCCGGGCCGAGCGGGTCGTGCTGATGGTGCAGGACGCCCGCCCGACCGACCCCGGGTTCCTGGCGGAGCTGGCCGCGCCCCTGGAGGACGATCGCTCCCTCGCCGGGTCCTACGCTCGACAGCTCGCCCCCGCCGATCTGGATCCCCTGCAGGCGGCCGCCATCGTCCGATGGACACCCGGGGGTGCCGACCGACGGCAGCGGGCATTCGAGCCCGGCGAGTTCGAGAGCCTGGCTCCGGCGGCGCGGGCGGCGCGCTGCCGCTTCGACAACGTGGCCTCCTGCATCCAGGCGGCGACGTGGCGACGGCTCCCCTTTCCGGACGTGCCTTTCGGCGAGGACGCCGCCTGGGCCCGCCGGGTCCTCGAGGCGGGGCACGATCTGCTCTACCGGGCGTCGGTGCCGGTGATCCATGGTCACTCGACGAGCGCGCTGGGCTCCTTCCTCCGCGACCGGGCTGCCCACGAGATGCTGGCCCGGGAGTTCGGCCTCCGTTCGGTGCCCGATCTGACCACCGCCCTCCACGGTTGGCTGGCGGGCTGGCCGGGGGACCTGCGCGAGCTGCGGGCCGAGGGGATCGGTGGGACGGAATTGGTGCGTTGTCTGGGCCGGGGCGCCCTGCGGCGGGCGGGTGCCATCGCTGGACAGCACGCCGGAGGTCGCCGAGGACAACGCATTTTTTTGTGACAGCCTCCTGGGCGATCCAACCCCACCCCACATGCGCCGCGACGGAAAGCCCCTGGAACATCGGCGGGAACATCGGCGACGACCGTCCGCCGGAGAACGCGATCGTCAACGGTCCACGTTCAGCCCGAGGGCCTCGTCCAGGTACCGCCCGACGGCGGCGTGCGCTGCCGGACTGGGATGGGTCTCCGCCGGGAGGACGTGCAGCCGCCGGAGCGGGACGTCCTGCAGCGCCGGAGTGACGTCGATCACCTCCAGCCCCCGATCCATCGCGGCCAGGCGAGCCACGTCCAGTACGTCCGCCAGCGGATCCTGGTGGACCGTGTCCATCAGCGGAAAGAGGACCACGACGCCCCGGGTCCCGGAACTCTCACAGTAGTCGGCCAGGCGGTCGAAATACTCGTTCAACAGCCTCGCACCGCGCTCGTCGGCGAAGCGGGCGCGGAGCTGGTCCCGGTGATCGCGGTGCCCCTCCAGGACGAGCCGGGCCAGTTGATGGCGGTCGCGCCAGCGCGCGATCAGGTTGATCAGGTGGCTGCGGGCGCGGAGGCCGGCCTCGCGCCGGGTCCAGGGAGGGGCGTCCAGCGGCAGGCTCTTGTGCTCGTCGAAATCCCCGCCGAGGAAGGGGGTCGGACCGTCGAGGTCGTTGACGTAGAACCCGAGCAGCAGGACATCCGGATCGATGGCGCCGGCCCGCGATTCGATCCAGCGGACCTCCTGGGCCAGGTTCCAGGCGGGCACCCCCGCGTTGAGGACCCGCGCCGCGCCCCGCCGCCGCAGCCGGCGTTCCAGCTCGGCAAGGTAGGTCTCGTCGTCGGCCACACCCGCCCCGAAGGTCAACGAATCCCCCACCCCGAGGACCACGGTCGCGCCCGCCTCGGGGGGCTCGTCCGCCAGCCCCCGCCCCCGGAGTCCCTCGGACGACACCGTCACCGGTGCGCGGTGCACCACGGCCCCATCCGCGGCCCGATGGTAGACCTCTTCGCCCCGGTATCCCGGCTCGAGGGTGTAGCCGATCTCCCAGTCGGGGTCACCGAAGAAGGGGCTCGTGGGTTCCCAGCGCACGAACAGGTCGTCGCCGCTCAGGGGATCGCCGAGCCCCGCGATCCGCAGGCTCAGCTCGGCGACGAACAGGGCCACCAGGCCGGCGGCGAAGGACAACGCCAGCCGTCGAACGGGTGGTGGGCGAGCGGCGGGCGCGGCCATCTGGGAACCCCTCGAGAAAGGTGACCAGTAAACCACGCCGCGTGACACGGAGACAGGGTTGGCGGCATCATGCGACGCTGAGGTGTCCATGCAGCGACCGGTCCCCCTCTCCTTCCGTCCACCCTGGAACGGCGGGGTCCCGATCCTCCGGGCCGTGCTCTGGCTCGTCGGAGCGGGCTGCCCGACTGCCGACGACGACGACGACGACGACACCACCGGGGACCTCGCGGCCGCGGTCGAGGACAACCCGCGCAGCCCGCTGTCGTGCTACGTGACCTGGTCGACCGAGGATCCGGCCACCTCGGCGGTCGAGTTCGGTCCCGACGGCGCCCTGCAGCACCGGATCGGGAGCGACGAGCTGACGGAGGAACACCGGGTCGTGGTCGTTGGCATGCGGGCAGAGACCGTGTACCAGCTGGTCGCCGTCTCCGAGACCGCTGACGGCAGACAGCTGCGCTCGCCGGTCCTCTCACACGAGACGGGCCCACTGCCCTTCGACGGCCTGACCCTCGACGTCACCGTCCCGGACCTGGGACTCGCCCAGCCCGGCTGGGTGCTGGCCGACCTGGTGCTGGAGGAGGACACGGATACGGCCTACATCGTGATGTTCGACCTGGACGGCCACACCGTCTGGGTCCACGACGACCTCGGCGGCAGCCTGCTCGGCGGCCGTGACGCCACCCTGGTGGACGACGGGGCGGCGGTGCTCGTGGGTGGGTTTGTGGTCGAGGGGGAGACACCGGTCGAGATCGGTCTGGACAACCAGGTGCTGTGGGAGGGACCCGAGCAACCGGCCATCGGGCTGGACTGTGAGATGCATCACCTGCTGCGCAAGCAGGCGGGCGGGAACTACCTGACCCTGATGCACGACTACTCGGACGGCTCCATGGGCGACCGGATCGTCGAATTCGATCCCGTACTGGACAGCGTCTGGGAGTGGAACACGGTCGAGCTCTGCGAACAGATCTGCACGGGCAATCCGCTGTGGGGGAACTGGGCCCAGCTCGATCCGGCGGAGAACGTTGCCTACTACAACAGCTGGCTCTATTCGACGCTCGTCAAGGTCGATCGGGCCACGGGGGAGATGCTGTGGATGTTCGGCCAGCACCGCGACTTCACCTCCACGGGCGAGGATGTGTGGTACCGCCAGGGCCATTCTCCGACCCGGCTGCCGGACGGCAACCTGCTGGTCTTCGACAACGGAGGGCCGGAGCGGGAGCACAGCCGGGTGATCGAGTACACCCTGGACGAGACCGCGATGACCGCGGAGATCGTCTGGGAGTACCCCGGCGACCTCGAGGATCCGTGGAAGAACGACAACGGCGGCTCCGCCACCCGGCTCGACAACGGCAACACCTTCGTCGTGACCGGGACCATCTTTCCGGAGCTCGTCCCCACCCGGCTGTTCGAGGTCACCCCCGACCTCACCAAGGCCTGGGAGGTGGTGTTCGTGCCCGCCGTGCCCGGGCATATCGCGGCGTGCAGCAACGCCAAGCGTATCCCGGCGCTCGCCACCGACCTCTGACTCGGCTTCCACCACCTGCAAATCCCGGTTCCCTCCCCCGTCGGGTCTGCGAGAATGGGCCGGATGTCGAACGACCGCCCCGCCCCACTGCCCGCCCGCCGTGGCTCGCGCCTGCTCCGTCGGCTGTCCATGGCGGCGGTGCTGATCCTGCTGATCCGCGGCGGCTGCGGCCATGGGGGTAGTGACCCGGCAGCGGACGGTGGGGGCGCGGCATCGGTCCCGCCGGACCTGGTCCTGGTGCTGGCCGGCGGGCTGCGGTCCGGCGCGTTCGACGGCGCCGAAGAGGCGTTCATCGGCGGCCTCAGCGCGGAGCCCACCCACCGGTTCACGGCTGCCTACTGCCAGTCTCTGGCGCCGCTGACGAGCCTCGTCTCGGTGCTCTCGGGGCGCTACCCCTCCGCGATCCCCTTCTGCGGACTCCACTCCGAGACGGCCGAACCCGGCGCGCGGCTGTGGTGTACCCGCCTGCCGACGGACCGCCACTACCTGCCGGGCGTGCTGGCGGCCTACGGGTATCAGTCGGCGCTGTTCACCACCGGGATGGCGGGTGCGGACGTCGTCGACGGGTTGTTCGGTCATACCGAGGTGTTGGCGGGTGCCGGTGAGGACGTTCCCTGGGAGCAGCTGGGCCGGGCCGCGGCCGACTGGTGGACCGGCGCCGCCGCCTCCCCGCGGCTGCTGATGATCGTGGTGGCCGACATGGGCCTCGAGCAACACCTGGCGTTCACCCCGACCGAGGGCGCGGCTACGGTCGTGGACGAGACCGGGAAGCGACACCGGGTGATCGAGGCGGCCGGGGCGGTGCCGGCCTACGTGGAGGTGGCCGGCGGGATCGGCAAGCACCTGGGTGAGGTGGTCGGGGGCCTCGACGCCAGCGACCGACCCCGCTGGATGGCGGCGACGTCGCTGCACGGGCTCAGTGTGGGCGAGCGGACCGGCACCGCGGACGCCAACGACGGCCAGATCGCGTGGCAGCTCGGCCACCTGGCCCATCACATCATCCTCGACCGCACGGTCCACGTGCCCCTGGTCCTGTTCGCACCCGGTGGCGGCCGGGCGCGGGCCATCGACACGCCGACGGAGCTCGTCGAGCTCTACCCCACGTTCCTCGCCCTGGCCGGCGCCGCCCCCAGTTCGGGCCGCCCGGGCGAGGACCTGCTGGCCCCCGTGGCCGGCTCCGGCCAGACCGCATACGTGGAGTTCGGCGACATGCTCGCCCTGCGCTCGGGGAACCACCTGCTGACCTTCCGGGCATACGTGCAGGACCGGGCCTCGCTGGACCCGGAGATCACCGACCGGATGTTGTTCGAGAGCATCGACGGCGAGAAGTACAGCCTGTCCGAGGTCGCCACCGATCCGCTCCAGCTGCGCAACCAGGTCCACGGCCAGTGGGCGACAACCCTGCAGCTCCGCCAGCAGGTCCTCGGGATCCGGCAGGGCATCGGAGCTTCGCCCGCCGGAGACTCCCGGTCCGCGGAGGAGGGGAACGGACGCCCGCGACGCTCCACCCAAGCCCACGGCGACGGGCACCTCCGAGGGGATCGCATACACGGCGCTGGCCTCCACCGCGCCCATGGGGTTCGTCTCGCTGACAGGCGGTGAGTTCGTGATGGGCAGCTCGGACTCGGAACCGGGCCACCAGCCCTGGGAGGCGCCGCGGCACCTGACCACGGTCGAGCCGTTCCTCATCGCGGAGACCGAGGTGACCGAGGCCCAGTGGCGAGCGGTATCCGAGGGCGGCGGGGCGAGTTGGACCGGCGGCCGGGACCGGCAGCCGCGACGCTGTGTGATGTGGTGCGACGCGGTACGCTTCGCCAACGCGTTGTCCCGGCTCGAGGGGCTGTCGGAGGTCTATACCGGCGCCGAGGGCTGTGCGGCCGGCGGGGCCAGCGCGGTCACCTGGAATCCCGACGCCGACGGGTTCCGACTCCCCACCGAGTCCGAGTGGGAGTTCGCTGCCCGCAGCGGCACGACCACCCGGTTCTGGTCGGGAGACGGGGAGGACGATCTGCTGCGAGTCGGCTTCGTCGACTGCAATGCCGCCGACCGGTCACCCGTGGGGCGGCGGCCGGCAAGCCCCTTCGGCCTCTACGACATCCACGGCAACGTCTGGGAGTGGGTCTGGGACCCCTTCGCCCCCTACCAGGACGGCGGCGTGCAAACCCCGGAGGTCGCCAGCAGTGCCGAGCGGCGCGTCGCCCGCGGTGGCGGTTTCTGGCACGGCAGCATCCGTGGCGCGAGGTCCGCGTCCCGCAGTGTGATGCTCGAAGGGGCAGCGGACCGGGATTGGTGCAAGGACATCGGACTGCGGCTGGCCCTCGATGGGCCCCCGAAACAGGAGGTACCTTGAGACGCGCGACCCTGGCCCTGTGCGCCGCACTCCTGTCGGGCTGCCCCACGGACGGCGACACCCTGGTGGAGGCCGAACCGCTGGACCTCCCGGCGGATCCGGCCGCGTGGGGGGGCCCGGTCGGCGTCTCGACCTTCGACCAAGACGGAACGGCCATCGAGGTCTGGTATCCGGCTCCGTCGAGCGCCGCCGGAGCGGCGACCGAGGTCATGGAGATGTGGCAGTTCATCCCGGAGGTCGTCCTGGACACCCTGGGCGGGTTCTCCTTGCCGGAGGTCGACACTCGCGCGATCCGGGATGCCCCCCTGCGCGCACCGGAGGCCCCGTACCCGGTCGTCGTGTTCTCCCACGGGTTCGGCGGATTCAGGCTACAGTCGGTGGACTTCGCGACCCACCTGGCGTCCCGCGGTTATGTGGTCGTGGCCGCCGACCACCCCGGCCGCTCCCTGGGCGCCGTGCTGCCATGCCTGTTCACACCCCCCCTCGAGGGCTGCAACCTGGAGGCCTGGGGCGGCGAGGACCCAGCGCCCCCCCAGATCGAGGCGATCCTCGAGTGGCTGGAGCTGGCCAACGCGGACGGGGGTGCGCTGGCCGTTGCACTCGACCTGGACTACATCGGCCTCGCCGGCCACTCCGCAGGCGGCGCCACCGCCTCCCGCGAGGGCGACGCCAACGAGACCTTCGACGCCCTGTTGCCGATGGGCGGCGCCGACGACATCACCCGCGACGTTCCGACGCTGCTGATGGGCAGCACCTGCGACGGCATGTTCCCGCAGGAGCGGATGGAGGAGATCCACGCGTCCCTGGCGGACGGCGACCTGCTGGCGATCCACGGCGCCGGCCACCTGGCGTACACCGATCTGTGCGCGCTGGAGCTGGGCGAGTTCGCGGCCACCTATCTGGAACCCAGGGACGACGTCAACCCGCTGTTCCTCGACGGACTCGTCCTGCTGGCGATCGACGGCTGCCCGGGCATCGTCCCCGAGGATCCCCCCGCCGAGGAGTGCGATGGCGGCTACCTGCCGCTGGAGGACAGCTTCCCCGTCGTACGGCACTACTCGACGGTGTTCTTCGACGAGAAGCTGCGCGGGGAGGGAGAGGGACCGGTGGATGGGGTGATGGAGAACGCGAGCCTGTTGTAGGGACTCGGACTCGGACTACCCGTTCCGCCCCTTGAAGTCCGCCATGAACGCGACCAGCGCCTGGATCCCCTCCAGGCTCATGGCGTTGTACATCGAGACCCGGATCCCGCCGACGGAGCGGTGGCCCTTGAGGCCGACCAGGCCGTTCTCGGCGCCCTCGGCGATGAACTGCTTCTCCAGCGCCTCGTCGCGCAGGCGGATCGTGGCGTTCATCCACGAGCGACTGCCGAGTTCGACGGTACCGCGGTAGTAGCCGTCGGAGTCGTCGATGGCGCGGTAGACCAGCTCCTGCTTGCGGTGGTTGAGCTTCTGGACGGCGTCGAGCCCCCCCTGCTTCTTGACGTGCTCCAGGTACAGGCGCAGGAAGTAGATGCCGAACGAGTTGGGGGTGTTGAACAGGCTGTCCTTGGACGCCTGCGTCCGGTACTGGAGCAGGGTCGGGATGTCGTCGCGGCCGGTCTCGATCAGGTCATCGCGGATGACGACCACGGTCACGCCGGAGGGACCCAGGTTCTTCTGGGCGCCCGCGTAGATCAGGCCGAACTGGGACACGTCGATGTGGCGGGAGAGGATGTCCGAGGACATGTCGCAGATCAGGGGCCGGTCGCCGGTCTCGGGAAAGCGGTGCCACTGGGTCCCGGCGATGGTGTTGTTCGACGTGATGTGGACGTAGCGGGCGTCGCTGTCGAAGTCGATCTCGTCCATGGCCGGGATCCGGTTGAAGCGGTGTTCCTCGGACGACCCCGCCAGCCGGCCGCGGCCGATGATATTGGCCTCGGCGATGGCCTTGCGGCTCCAGGTGCCGGTGTGAACGTAGTCGCCGAACTGCGCCGCGCGCAGGAAGTTCATCGGCACCATCGCGAACTGCAGGCTCGCCCCCCCTTGCAGGAAGAGGACGTGGTAACCGTCGGGGATCCCCAGCAGCTCCCGAAGCAGCGCGTTGGCGGCCAGGTTGATCTCGTCGAACTGGGGCGAGCGGTGGCTGCTCTCCATGATCGACATGCCGCTGCCCCGGTAGTCCAGGAACTCGGCCTGGGCCTGCTCGAGCACATCCAGCGGTAGGGTCGCGGGACCCGGATTGAAGTTGTAGACCCGGTTCACCATCTCAGGCGCTCCTTTCGCGGACGAATGCCTCGATGAGTTGTTCGATGATCTCGCCGATGCGGCCGAGGTTCTCGAAGGTCGACGCGCCGATGTGGGGAGCCATCAACACGTTGCGGGCACCCACCAGCGGAGAATCCTGAGGCGGATCGCTGTACCACACGTCGGTGGCGTACCCGGCTACCTTGCCGCTCTCCAGCGCCGCGACCATGTCCGTCTCGACCACGACCTTGCCCCGGGCGGTGTTGACGATCCGGATCCCGTCCTTCATCCCGGCGATGGTCTCGGTGTTCAACAAGCCCAGGGTCTCCGGGGTCTGGGGCACGTGGATCGACAGGTAGTCCGATTCGGCCAGCAGCTCGGCCAGCGACCCCTCGAGTTCCGCGATCTCGTGGCTGTCGACGAAGGCGTCATAGGCGATGACCTTCATGCCGAAGGCCGCGGCCCGACGGGCGACCTCCGTGCCGATCCGGCCGATCCCGAGTAGTCCCAGCGTCTTGCGGTACAGCTCGCTGCGCTTGAGCTCCTTCTTGGCCCAGATACCCTCGCTCATGGTTTGATGGGCACGGACGGTGTGGTTGGGCATCGCCAGCATCAGCGCCAGCGCGAGTTCGGCAACGGCGATACTCGACGCGGCGGCGGTGTTGTGGACGATCACGCCATGGTTCGCGGCGTAATCCAGGTCGATGTTGTCCAGACCGACGCCACCGCGGATGATCATCTTGAGCTGGCCCGCCGAGTCGATGTACTCGGGCGTGCACTTGGTCTTGCTGCGGACCAGCACGATATCGGCGGTCGGCAGCTCGCTCTTGTCGTCGGTGACGGTCCCGAATCGGGCCAGCTTGCCAGGCAGGTCGGGCCCGAAAGCATCGGAGATGAGGATCTTCATGGCCGTGTCCTTTCAACCGCGGGCGGGGACGAGCGCCGTGCGCGCAGCGTGCCCGGGCGCGGCAACGCTGCGGCCCGAAGACATAGCACCTCCCGGTCCGCCTGACCAGAAGCTGCACGAACCGTCCGGGCGGGGGTCTCGGTGAGCCCCAGACCGGCCCGGGTGCTGCTGGTCGCCAACGGCGTCCCGCCCCACCGGTTGGGCGGCGCCGAGCTCGTCGCGTGGCGGGTTGCCCGGGACCTGGTGGCCGCCGGCTTCGAGGCAGCGATGCTGGCCGTCGACGACGCGCCGGAGGCCCAGCTGGGAGTCCTCGATCGCCGGGAGCGGGACGGGATCGCCCTGTACTCGCTGGGTGCGCAGCGCGGGCTCGACACCCATCCGCGCGCCCACGAGGCGATGTCCCGGGTGCTGGGCCTCTGGCGGCCGGACGCCGTCTGGGTCCACCACCCCTCGGGGCTGGGCCTCGAAGCCATCGAAGTCGCGGCAGACCATGGCCCGGCCTTCGCGGTGACCTTCCACGACTACTGGTGGTTCTGTCCCCGCGGCCAGCTCATGGACGCCGGAGGACGACCCTGCGCGGGTCCGGCCGCCGATCGCTGTCCGGGCTGCCTGGCTCCAGGCGCGCCGAAGCCCCTGCGATCGGCTGCCAGGGCGGTCACTGCCCGCTGGTGGGCCGACCGGCAAGCCCGAGCCCGCGCCCTGCTGTCCGGCGCCGCGATCCGGACCGCCCCGTCCAGGCACGTGGCCGGTCGCTACCGGGACTGGCTGGGGGTCGACGTCGAGTACCTCTCCAACCCGGCGCCCACGGTCCGCCGCCTCCCGGAACAGGCGCGCAGCGGCCCGGTCCGGGTGGGGTACTTCGGGACGCTGTTGCCCTCCAAGGGGGTCGATGTCCTGGTCCGGGCGGTGCGGCGGGTCGGACCGGGGCGGGTGACGCTGGAGCTCCATGGACCCTTGCCCACGGGTGCGCATTGGAGAAGCTGGCGGAGACAGCTGCGGCGTCTCGCCGCCGCCGCGGACGTTCGCTGGGCCGGTCCCTATGGAGCCGAGGAGCTGGACCGCCGGATGGGGGGAGTCGAGATCGTTGCCGTCCCCAGCTTGTGGGAGGAGAACGCGCCGCTGGTCATCGACGAGGCGCGGGCGGCGGGGCGACCCCTCCTGGCGTCGGCGGTCGGCGGTCTGGGCGAGCGCCTCGACCACCCGGCGCTGGATCTCCTCTTGCCAGCGGGCGACGTGGAGGCCTGGGCGGCCGCCCTGGCGGACACCGCCGGACTACGACGGCGGTCCGTGGCGGCCCTCACTCGCCCCCCCGAGGGCCGGCGCGACGCCCCGGGTATCGGGCAGATCGTGCGCCGTCTCACCGGCCGTTGACGCGGTCTGCCGTGCGCCTTACGCTGGCTTATTCTCGAGATCGACGTCCCGTCAACCGAACCCGTCGCTGTCGGCCCTGATCGCGCCCGCAGCGACCAAGGAGCGCGGCTAATGAACGAGCGTGCGAGAGGTACCGCAGTCTTCCCCGCAGGCCTCATCCTCCGTCTGGAGGCCGATGGCGCCGTACTGGGGAACCGAGGCGATGTGATCATCGAGGGCGACCTCTCCTCATCTCTGGGCAAGATCAAGCACGTGTTCTCCGACGGCGGTTCGCTCACGATCGCAGGCGACTTCGGGGCCCAGCGGATCGAGGCCAGCGGTGAGGTCATCCTGGAGGGCAACATCAAGGCCAAGCGTATCAAGGGCGATACGGTGCGGCTCGGCGGCGGCAAGGTGGTCAGCCAGGTGATCCTGGCCGACAGCGAGGTGGAGCTTGCGTGCAAGTCGGTCAAGGCCGACGTGGTGATGGCACCCCAGGTCAGCTTCGGCGCCGACACCAAGGGCCGGGTCGTGGCCGTGGAGTGCGACAACGACCTGGGTCCGAGCAAGGTCCGCGGCCGGCTCAGCCTGGCCGATTACGTGGACATCGTCTCGGACGCCACCAACGTGCTCCAGGCCAACGACATTCGGATCCCCGAGATGTCGGACGACGACGAGGAGGACGACGAAGACGAAGACGAGGAGCCCGAAGAACTGGCGATGGCGCCCCCCGACGACGAGGAGGAGGGGCCCGAGATGGACACCGTCGCCGCCGCCGACGACGACGAGGAGGACGTTTCCCAGGACCTGGAGATGGAGTCCGCGGAATCTGAAGACAGCGGAAACGAGCCCCCGCCGGGGGCCGATCTGCCGTCGATGGAGATGTTCGTCGCCCAGGACGGAGACGACAAGGGCGTGCCCGGCATGTCCGACGACGAGGTGGACCGGCTGATCGGCCAGGTCAGCGGCGCCCTCGACAAGATCCAGGACTCCTACACCTCCGGCGAGGCCCCCCCGCCCGTGGTGTTCCTGCGCAGCCTGATCGACGAGCGACGCCTGGCCTACGTCAAGGCCCAGATCGACAGCATCTGGTCCGACCTGCTCAAGTACCACCAGAAAAAGGGCCTCTACATCTCCAACGCCGTCACCCACCAGTTCCAGCAGATCCAGATGGCCATGAGGAAGATCCCCGAGTAGCCGGCTTTCGTCCCTCATTCCCTGGTGCGAGGCCGGGGCCGAGGCCGAGGCCGCCCCCTGTCCCCTGCGCCCACGCGAACGCGCGCGTACAGCCTTGCCCCCTTGCCCCCGCCTGATCTATCATTCGCGCGGCTCGATATTTTGAAATTGTCAAAAAGATTTCAAGTAGATAGGTCCCCTCGGCGTATCTCGGGAACAGGTTGGACGGGGATCGCTCGCGAGAGGATGGAGTCCGTGTCTTCACGAACGCTCGTATGCCACGCCGTCGCGCTTGCCGTTGGCGTGGGCATCGGACTGGGAGCGTCGGTCGCAGGCTGCAACAGCTACGACCTGCTGATCCACGACCACTTCGCCCAGGCGTCCTTCTCCAACAAGGTCGACATCCTGTGGCTGGTGGACAGCTCCAACTCGATGCACCAGGACCAGGAGAACCTGAAGCTGAGCTTCGGGCAATTCATCAATCAGCTGGCGGAGCCGACCACGGGCGAGGAGGGCGACCAGGATCTCACCCTCGATACCCTCTCCGACGCGGTGCTGGTGTATCAGGAGTTCCTCGGCAACCGGACCCAGTTCCTCAACTACCAGATGGGGATCACCACCACCCAGTCCCGCCCCTGCGAGCACGATCCGACGTCTTTCGCCGACTGCGAGGATTCCAAGGGCAACACTGGCCGGCTGCGGGGTCTGGGCAACACGGGGAACAACACGTCGAGTCCGCCCACGTTCCTCAAGCCCGACACCGAGACGCTGATCCCCGATTTCCAGTCGCTGGTCGACGTGGGCATCTACGGCGCCACCGAGGAGTATGGCCTGTGGGTCACCGCCCAGGTGGTCTGCGACAGCCTGGAGATGCCGGCCGACAGTGACTTCCTCGGCTGGGAAGAGGAGGCGGCCCTCGGCGGCACGGTCTACAACGAGTGCCACGGCGAGAACTGGAACGAGAACCACCCCTGGTACGAGTTCTGCCGCTGCATGCCCCAGGAGTTCTACGACTACAACATCGACAACACCGGCGAGCGGTTCCTGCGGGACGACTCCACCTTGGTGGTCATCGTCGTGACCGACGAGGGCGACTTCACTCCGATGCTGGGCGCGACCGACTGGCCGTGGGACATCGACGACTGCGACCTCTCCCGGTCCGGCAGTCCCTGGCCCACCGATCTGCAGGACGTGTGCGAGGGCAACCCGGCGGTCCTATGCGAGAACTACTGCAAGCTCGACCGCTTCCTGCAGTTCTTCGAGGCCCTCGACCGCCGCGTCGTGTACGCGGTCATCGGCCCGGGCGCCGAGCTGGTGACCGACCAGCAGGGCAACCGCGGGGTCGAGATCTTCTGCAACGACCAGAACTCGACGACCGCGATGATCGAGTTCTACCTGTGGGCCGCCGAGCTGACCTACGGCATGTACCAGCCGATCAACGTCCGGGACGACAACTTCGAATGTGTGGACGCCAACTTCGACGAGGCCCTGGACGAACTCGGGAGGCTGGTCAGCAACCTGGCCAGCGGATGGCCCCTGTCCAAGGTGCCCGACGTGAACACGGTCCTGGTGTTCGTCGACGGCGTCGAGGTCCCCCCCGCGGGGTGCCTCCCGGACGACACCGACTGCGTGCCGAGTAGTTATCACCCGTCATGCTTGGACCAGCCCTCATCCGGCCTCAACGGCTGGACCTACGACGAGCTGGGCCAGGCCGTCCGGATGCACGGGGACTGCCTCCCCGACTACAACCAGGTGGTCGACGTGCTGTATCTGCCGGAGTCGGGGGCCGGACGCCCGCTGCCCTTCTGACCGGGGACGAACGAAGCCGACAACGATATCGCCAACACGAGCTGGAAGAAGTCGCCATGCGCAAGACGATCCAACTGCTGAGCCTGGCCCTGGTAGCCGCCCTGGCCCTTGCACTGCCCGCCCAGGCGGCCAAGCGCAAGACCGCCAAGAAGAAGGGTGTCGAGGAGGTCGTGCGCCCCGAAGAGGTGGGGGTGCTCAAGTACGAGGACGTGGCCGTCGTACAGAAGGTGCTCTACCCCCACACGGGGCGCACCGAGGTCGGTTTCCACCTCGGCGGGCACTTCTTCGACCCCTACGCCGTCGGCGTGCTGGCCGGCTTCGACGTGACCCACTTCTTCAAGGAGAACGTGGGGCTGCACGTCCAGATCGCCGGGGGGTACGGGGGGGGCAATCAGCACCACCAGGACCTGAACAGCGATATCATCGGCGTCAGCTACTGGCTGGGCAACGACGCTCGCCGCTTGCTCGCGGGCCTGACCGTGGCCGCCGAGATCATCCCCGCGTACGCCAAGTACAACTTCCTCGGCAAGCGGGTGTTCCACAACGATCTGTACATCCTGGTCGGCGGGTCGATCTACCTCGGGCAAGGCCTGCTGGAGAGCAGCCGCGACGCCTCCACGCTGCGGATCGTCCCCGGCCCGATGTTCGGCATCGGCGTCCGTGTCTTCACCGGCCCCAAGCTCAACGTGTCGATCGACATCCGGGACTGCATCTCCTTCGAGGCCCGGTCGTTCAGTGGCAGCCTGGGCGTGCGCAACAACGTGCTCCTCGGTGTTCGACTGGGGGGATTCGTCGGCCAGGGCAAGAGCCCCTCGCTGGACTAGGAGGGAAGCGATGAAGACGATCGCGATCGCGATCCCGATCCTGGCCCTCCTGGCCGTGGCCGCTTGGTCATCGTCCGCGCAGGCTCAGGTGGAAGAAGAAGCGGAGATTCTCGTCGAAGAGGAGACGATCCCTCCTCCGCCGCGAGAGCTCCTGCGGGGCATCGACCAGTACAAGAAGAAGGAGTACGGACTCGCCGCCCTGGACCTCTGGCAGGTGGTCGACGACTCCTACTACGAGTACTACCACGGCGACGCCAGCTTCTATCTGGCGCGTTCGCTCGACATGATGGGCTACCCCTACGCCGCGCTGGACGAGTACCAGCGTTTCTTGCGGGTTGGCGGCGAGTCCGACAACTTCCACAAGGGCTTCGACCACGCGGTGGTGCTGGCGGACGAGCTGGACGCCGGCTGGCTCCTCGCCGATGGGCTGTCCTACCACAGCTCGGACGCCTTCGGCCGCGAAGGCGGACCCCGGGCTCTGTACTGGGTCGGCAAGACCCTGTTCGAGGCCGAGCGGTTGGCCGAGGCCCGCGCCTATCTCCAGGCCGTGCCCCGTTCCAGCGAGTTCTACTCCCGCGCCAAGCTGATCGAGGGCGTGGTCCTGACCAAGCAGTACAAGCCCAAGGAGGCGATCGCACCGTTCACCATCGCCTACGAGACGGCGAAGAACGACCCCGAGCAACAGCGCGTGGCGCAGTTGGCCAACCTGAACCTGGCCCGCACCTACTACGCGATCAAGAACTTCGAGCGGGCCATCGAGCACTACAGGGCGGTACCGCGGGAATCGCTGGACTGGCACGCAGCGCGCTTCGAGATGGCCTGGGCCTTCTACATGATGGGGCGGCTCAACGACAGCCTGGCCGAACTCCAGAGCGTGACCTCGCCATTCTTCGACGAGTGGTACATCCCGGAGCCGCGGCTGCTGCGCATCCTGGTGTACTACAACCTGTGCAAGTACGACGACGGCGCGACCATGCTCGAGGACTTCACCTCGTCCCACATGCCCGTCCAGCAGCAACTCAACGAGGCAGTCCAGGAGGGCCGGCGAGAGCCCGAACGGCTGTTCAACACGATGGTCGCCTACGTGTCGGAGGGCGAGCGCACTGGCATCCCGTTGCCCGAGTCGGTGCTCCATCTGTGGATCCGCGACGAGAGCATCAAGCGAGCCGGGGCCTTCGTGGCAGAGGTCGACGGGGAGTTGCAGCGTCTGGAGCGGGACGCCACCGGCTTCGGTAGCAGCTCGGCGGGCTACGACATCCGCGACCGGCTGGAGCAGCGAATCTACGACATCCGCGGCTTCCACACCGACCGCGTGCTGGCCCGGCTCAACGGGATGAACCGGCAGCTGGTGGACTACTTGGGACAATCGGAGCTGTACAAGCTGGAGATGCTGTCGAAGAAGCGGCGGCTCCTCGAGGCCGCTGCGTCGGGCCGTGTCCAGGAGATGATCCGCATGCGACAGCGCGGCTTCCGCGAGCCCCCGGGATACGTGTCCTGGCCCTTCGAAGGTGAGTACTGGATCGACGAACTCGGCTGGTATCAGATCGACACCCTCGACGAGTGCAAGGAGATCCTGGACAGGGCGCAATAGGGTCGGTCCCGACCGCCCCGCCCTGGCCCTTGCCCACCGCCGTGCCCGACTCCCCCCGCGCCCCCTCAGCCCACATCACCCGCGCCCTCCTCCTGATCCTCCTCGCCTCCCTGGCACTCAAGCTCGCCCTCGTCTGGGCTGTCCGCGACATGGGCTGCCTGGCCGACGAGTGTGACTACCTGCTGCTCGCCCAGAGGCTCGCGTTCGGCGAGGGCTTCCAGGAGATTCGCGGCTACCTGTGGCCACCTGGGTACGTGGGGTTCCTCGCTGGCTGCCTCGACCTGTTCGGACCCCACCGGTTCGTTCCGCGGCTGATCCAGGTCGGGCTGTCCACCGTCACCGTGTTCGCCGTGTTCGTCATCGCACGGCGATTCCACGGGGAGCGGACCGCCCTGCTGGCGGCCGCGCTCGTCGCTTTCTATCCGAATCTGATCGCCTTCTCCCACCTGCTGTGGTCGGAGACCCTGTACATCTTCCTGTCGATCACGGCGCTGGCCATCATCCTGCGCCGGGAACGGCTGGATTGGCGGCTGGCTGCGGCCGCCGGGGTCCTGCTGGGGCTCGCGGCGTTGGTCCGCTCGCTGGGGTTCTACGTGGCGGTGCTGGTCTTCCTGTGGATGCTCTGGCAGGCGCGGAGGGAGCCCCGCCGTGCCGCGACCGCGCTGATCCTGATGGCGACCGTGGCCCTCACCATCGCCCCGTGGACCGCCCGCAACTGGGTGCGCTACCAGCGCCTGTGCCTCATCGACGCCACCACCGGCCAGAACCTCTACCTGGGTAACAACCCGGGACGACCGGCCAGCTGGGATCACGGCATGCCCAGGCCCAGCTACCAGGAGCCCGACTGGCGGCCGCCCTGCGGAGGGGACAACGTCATCGACCGGGATCGCTGCGAGGTCAGCGCAGCCCTCGGTTTCATCGCCGACCAACCGGGGCTGACGCTGCGGCGTATCCCCACCAAGCTGGCCGACCTGGCCAACCCCAGCTCCTTCGCAATCCGTCACGCCCGGGTCGGCAAGTACGCCGCGGTCTCGTCGCGCACCGCGATCCGCGCGCTGACCGCCATGGCCGCTGGCGCCTGGATGGCCCTGGCCGCGCTGGCGTTGTGGGGGCTGCTCCGGCGGCGGTCCCCTCCTGGGACCGGGCTGATCTGGGCCTTGCTGGGCCTCACGCTGACGATCCACGCGCTGACCTTCGGCACGAGCCGATTCCGCCTACCCCTGATCCCCCTGCTGGCGATCCCCGCCGCCGCCGCGTTGCTGCCGGCCGAAGCCGGTGATTCCGCGCACCGGATCTGGCTACGCCGCGGGGCGCTGGCCGTGGGCTGGCTGCTGCTGGCCGCCGCCTTCGCCGCACGCTGGTCGGTCGTGTTCGACGTGTTCTGAGAGGCTGTGGGGGGGGTCAGCGGCCGCTGGGGACGAGGGTCAACTCCACGTGCCGGCCCAGGGTCAGGCGCCGTTGCGCCGCACCCTGGATGTCGTCGGCCGTGACCGAGAGGATGCGGTCCGGGTAATCGTGCAAGGCGTCGTGGCCGATGCCGTACAGCTCGTCGAACAGGATCCTCGTGGCCACCGCGCCCCCCCGCTGCAAGCCGATCTCGAAGGCCCCGGCCAGATAGCGCGCCGCGCGGTCGATCTCCTCGTCGGGGACCCGCTCCTCGCAGATACGTTCCAGGTGGTGGTGCATGCCAGCCCGCGCCTGGCGCAGCTTGCTCTTCTCGGTGCCGATGTAGACCGCGAAGAACCCGGGATCCACCGCCTCCTGGCTCCAGGCGGTGACCGAGTACGCCAGCCCCTGCCGATCCCGCAGGTCGAGGAACAGGCGGCCGGACTGGCCACCCAGGATCGCCGCGATCATCTCGAGGGCGTGGCGGTCGTCGTCGGTCACCCGGGCGCCAGGGAAGCCCAGCAGCAGGTGCGCCTGCTCCTTGTCCACCGACACCCGCTTGCCACGGACGCCATCCAGGGGCGCCTCGTCCACGATGGTGGGCGCAAGGGCGTCGCCAGCTGGCAGGCAACCCAGGATCCGCTCCAGCCGGCCCATCATGGTCTCGCCGTCGAAGTCCCCGACCGCGACGCCGACCATGTTGGCCCCCCGCAAGCCGCGCCGGTACGCCGCGCGCAACATGCCCGGGGTCAGGCGGGCGACCGACCGCTCGGTGCCGATCATCGGTAACCGGAAGGGGTGGGTGCGGTAAAGGGCTCGATGGAAGTGGAGGAATGCCTGTGAGATCGGGCTGTCCGGGATGTTGCGGATGGCCTCCTGGGTCAGGGCGCGCATCCGATCCACCTCGGCGGGATCGAGGGCGGGTTCGAGCAGGACCTCGCGGAACAGATCGAGCCCCCGGTCGAGCCCCGTGGACAGGAAGGTGGCGCTCATCCCGAAGCTGTTTCGCCCGGAGAACGCCGAACAGCGGCCGGCGATCTCCTCCATCGCCTCGGCGATCTCCAGAGCCGTCCGGCGGCGGGTGCCCCGCGGCCAGGCGCGGGCCAGCAGGTTGTGCACGCCGTTGTTGCGCGGGACCTCGAACCGCAGGCCGCCGTGCATCCCCGCGCGCACCGAGACGACGCCGCTGCCCGGGGTCTCCCGGACCAGCAGGGTCGCGCCGTTGGGCAGCACACGGCGCTCCGTGCTGGGACCCTCGGACCGTCCGCCGGGGATCGAGTGTGGTGCCAGGGCCGCCTCGATGGAGGCTCGCAATGCCGGACCGGGGTCGTCCCCTTCGGTCGGCACGAGCGCTGCCACGGTGGCGCGGCTGGCGCGCAACGTGCGCTCTGCGAAGCGACGGATCCGCTCCGGGGTGACGGCGGCCACACCCGCGTAGTAGGCGGCCTCCGCCTCGGGGTCGGCGAACAGCGCGTCGAAGTAGCCGAGCTTGCGAGCGATCCCCTCGACCGTCTCTCGCTCGTAGATCCGGTCGCTGAGGATGTTGGCCACCGCGCGGCGGATTTCCTCGGAGCTGACGCCGTCCTGTATCAGTCCCCGGAGCAACGATGCGGTCGCCTCGACCGCGTCGAGCAACTGGTCGGGCGGACAGGACAGCCCCACCAGGAACAGCCCCGGATCACAAGGGGTGTACGAGAACGCCTGGACGTGGTTGGCCAGCCGCCGACGTAGCCGGATCTCCTGGTTCAGCCGGCTGCTCTCCCCTTGACCCAGGATGACCGCAAAAACGTCTGCCGTGGCGATATCCGGGTCCGTCACCACGGGCAGCGGGAACGCCACCTCGAACCGGGATTCCTTGACCGGCTCGCGCAGGACCTGGATTCGCAGCTCGTCCGGCTCCGGTTCGACGGTGCGCCGACGCTCCGGAGGGGTGGCGTCGGCGACTCCCCCCATGCGCCGCTCCACCGCGGCGACCGCCTCGTCGGCGTCCACGTCACCGACGATGACCAGGGTCACGTTGGAGGGCCGATACCAGCGGTTGTGGAAGTCGCGCAGCAGCTCTCCGGAGAACGCGGTCACACTCTCCACCGTGCCGATCACCGGCTTGCCGTAGGGGTGGACCCGGTACATCTCGGCGAAGAGCGCCTTGCCCAGCTTGGACGAAGGGTCGTCTTCGCCCCGCCGGATCTCCTCCAGCAGGACCTGCTTCTCCCGCTCGAACTCGGCGGCGTCGAGGGCGGGTCCGAAGATCGCGTCGTGTACGACGTCCAGCCCGCGGTCGAAGAAGCGGCTGGGCAGCACACAGTGGAACACCGTGTGGTCGAAGCTGGTGTAGGCGTTCAGTTCGCCGCCACAGCCCTCGATGGAACGGGCGATATCCCCCACCCCGCCCGCCTCGGTGCCCTTGAACAGCATGTGCTCCAGAGCATGGCTGAGGCCCGCCTCCTCGGCGGTCTCGTCCGCGCTGCCCACCTGCACCCAGGCCTGGAAGGTGACCACTGGCGACCGCCGGACCTCTTCGACGAACAACCGCAACCCGTTCGACAGCGTTCTGGGCACCGCACCACTCCTCGCGGGATCACCGCATCTGCTCGATCTGCTCCATCTGGCGGTCGATGGCGACCACGCTCTCCGCGTCTCCGAGTTCCACGGCGATCAGCCTGGCTTCCGCGAGGGCGGCCAACGCCCCCTCCAGGTCCCCTCGGCCGAGCAACGGAATCGCCATGTTGTATCGCGTTTGCCCCTCGTGCAACCGATCGCCGAGGGTCACCCATGACGACAGCGCCTCGTCCAGGGCCGCCATCGACTCGTCGAAACGATCCACCCGCGCCCGGGCGACCCCGACCGCGTCGAGCGCCCGGGCCTGCGCAAACAGCTCACCCTCACCCTCCGCCGCCTCCCCGGCCACGTGTGCGTACGCTTCCTCGACCTCGTCGGGGCGGCCCAGTTCGGCGGTGACGACCACCAGCTCCAGCAAGGTGTCATAGCGGTCCTCGGCCGCCCCCACCTGGCCGTACCCGTCCGCCGCACGTCGCAGGGCATCGGCGGACTCGTCGAACCGCCCCAGCTCCTGGTAGGCGGCGCCCAGGTTGTACAGGGTGTTGGCCGCCTCGAGGGAGATGCCATCGAGCATCCGCGCCGACAGGGCTTGCCGGAGGGGGGGAATCGCCGCCAGCGGCCGCCCCACCTCGATCAGCAGAACGCCGGTGTTGTTGGCGCAGGTGCCCGCGTTCTCCGGCTCGGCCACCGCCTCGTACAGGCGTCTGGACAGGGCGTAGGACGCCAGCGCGGCGTCCCTCCGTTCGGTCTGGTGCAGCAGCCAGCCCAGACTGTAGCGCAGGTCCGCACGCTGGGCGATCCGGCCCAGCGCCGGGGCCATCATCAGCGCGGCGTCCGGCAGGTCCAGGGCGTCCGGGTCGAGGGCATCGACCCGGGACGACACGTCCAGCAACACCTCCGCGGCGGCGGCCGGCTCCTCCGCCTCGTCCAGCGCGGCCGCGAGCGCGAGGCCGTGGTCCAGCCGATCGGGCCAGATCTCGACGGCCCATCTCAGCAAGGTCAGCTGGCGCTCCCGCATCCCGGCCCGGGCGGCCAGCCGCGCCAGCCGCGGAAGCTCCGACGCCCCCGCCGGGTGGAAGGCCTGGGCCCTGCGGAGGAGCAGGCGGCCGGCCTCGTCCTCGCCCGCGAGACGCCGGGCGATCCCCTCGAGTTCGATCAGCGCCGGATCCAGCGGGTACACCTCGGTCCGAGCCTGGATGGCGGCCACCGTCGAGGGGCCTGGCTCCATCAACACGGAGATCCGCAGGCTGTCCAAGACGTCGGGGGGACAGACCATCCAGCGACTGGGATGGCCGTCCGGGCGCTGTTCGGCGAGGCCGAAATCAGCGTGAATCGCCCCGCGCAACTCGACGACGTCGCGGCCGTCGAGCTCGCTCTCGGTGGCATTCCAGGACAGCAGCGCCGCGCCCTCGCGGGCGGGCAACAGCTGGACACTGGCGCGGTCGTCAGCCAGCTCGGCGGCGGGGGCCTGCGCCAGCAAGACGAAGGGTATCCGCCGGGTCCACGCGCGCGCCTGCCAGTCCCCGGGGGCCGCGGGTGGGTCGCCCTCGTCGCTGGGCGAGAGGTCCACCGACTCGAGCACTCGCAGGGGCAGGACGCTCAGGTGCCGGGCCAGGGAGCGGGCGTAGGCGGTCGAGCCCTCGTCGGCGGGTACCACCACCGCCCGCTGCCCCTCGATCCCCAGCGCGGCCAGCGGCGGCGGCTGGGTGACGGTGGACGCAGCTCGGCGGTGCCCGCAGCCGCAGGCCAGCGACAGCACGCCGATCAGCGCCAGCGCCAGCGCCAGCCAGCGCCGGTACCTGCCGGACGTCGCTTTGTTCGTTTTCGTGGGTCCTCCGGGTCGGTCCATGGTTCGCTCGCGGATTCGCTGGCGCTCTGCGCCTTCCGACCCCCGGCACACCCCCCGAATTCCACCGTCGTTCCATCCTACCCCAGCCGCGCGACGGCGACCCGCGGCGGCCGTGGCACAGCGACGGTGCCAGACCGCGGCAAGAAGTCGCGGAACCGTCCGGGATCGTTGATGAAATCCGACCACAATTCGGCGGCGGGTCACCTTGTACACCACCCCCCAAGATGCTAGGCTACGCGGACGCCTGGCCCGGGGGCTCCTTGAAGCGAGCGCGACCTTGACCGAACAGCAGCAGAAGAGCAAAAAAGCGGCTCGTCCGACCACGCTGGACCTCAGCGGGGAGGACATCACTGCGTTCGACGACGACACCGTCGCATCCCTGCTCCAAGAAGCGATGGAGGATGCGGCCGATTCGGCTGTCAAACCCGTCCCGGAGCCCGCCTCCGGCGACGACCCGGCCGACGGCCGCGGTGACGCCTCTGAAGCGGAGTCGGAGCTGGAAGAGATCAAGATGGACATGCTCACGCCCCTCGAGATGGACGTGGGCGATCTGGAGGTGCTGTCCGGAGACGGCGGGGCGATGCTGCCCATGGAAGACCCGGACCTGGCATTCCCGGAGCTCCCGTCGGGCGACGACACCGTCGAAGATGATCCCCCCCCCGAGCCGCAGATCCCCGACGAGATCATCGAGGAACTCGAGCTGCTTCGCGGCCGTCTCGACGATCTGACCGAGCGCGAACAGGCCGCCGAAATCGAGCGCCGATCGCTGCTGGATGCCAACGAGTCGCTGCGTGCCCAGAGCACTGTCTACCAGTCCCGCCTGTTGAAGCTCAACGAGGAGTTCGAGGGCTTCCGCAGGCGGACCGAACGTGACAAGGGCGAGAACATCCGCCGCGAGACCGAGCGGGTCGTCCGCGCGGTGCTCCCCGTGGTGGACCACATGGAGCTGGCGCTGACGCATGCACGGGCCCACCCGGAAGGCACCGGCCTGCTCGAAGGGTTCGTATTGATCCTCGACCAGTTCCACAGGGCCCTCGCCGGCCTGGGCGTGGATGAGGTCGACGTCGAGGCGGGCCAGATCTTCGACCCCAACCTGCATGACGCGCTCATGCGGGAGGTCACCGAGGACGTGGACGCCAACCGGATCACCCGCGGCCTACGGACGGGATACGTACTGGGCGACCGGCTCCTCCGCGCCGCACGGGTCGCCGTGGCGGAAGCCGCGGCCGTGCCGCAGGCCGAGACCGGGGCCGAGACCGAGACCGAGACGAAGGCAAAGACCAAGAAGAAGCCCGCGGCCAAGGCCAAGACCAAGGCCAAGACCAAGACCCAGGCAAAGACCAAGACCAAGGCCAAGGCCAAGGCCAAGGCCAAGAAGAAGGCCCCGACCAAGGCGAAAAAACAGCCCGCAGCGAAAGCGCAGGGCAGCAAATCAAAACCACGCAAGAAGGCCAAGGCGAAGTCGAAGGCCACTGGCGACGGCGACGCCGGGACGCAGGCGCCCGGCAAGACCAAGAACGAAGAGGACTGACGGATGTCGAAGACGATCGGAATCGATCTGGGGACGACCAATTCCTGCGTCGCGGTGCTCGAGGGCGGCGACGCGGTTGTGATTCCCAACTCGGAAGGGAGCCGCACCACACCGTCCGTGGTCGCGTTCAGCGACGAGGGCGATCGCCTGGTCGGGCAGATCGCGCGGCGGCAGGCGGTGTCCAACCCGGGCAACACCCTGTTCGCCATCAAACGGCTGACCGGGCGACGATTCGAGGACGAGGCCGTCCAGAAAATGATCCAGACGGTGCCGTTCGACATCGTCGCCGCGGACAACAAGGACGCCTGGGTGCGGATCGACGACGCCACCTACAGCCCCCAGCAGATCTCGGCCATCATCCTCGAGAAGATGAAGGCCACCGCCGAGGAGTACCTCGGCGAGGAGATCACCAAGGCGATCATCACCACGCCGGCGCACTTTAATGACAGCCAGCGCCAGGCCACCAAGGACGCGGGCCGGATCGCGGGCCTCGACGTGTTGCGGATCATCAACGAGCCCACCGCCGCCGCGCTGGCCTACGGCTGCGAGCCGGGCGAAGCCAAGCGGATCGCGGTGTTCGACCTGGGGGGCGGGACCTTCGATATCTCGATCCTGGACCTGAACCAGGGTGTCTACGAGGTGAAGTCCACCAACGGCGACACCTTCCTCGGTGGCGAGGACTTCGATCTGCGGATCATGGACCACTGCCTGTCCCGGTTCCAATCCGAGACCGGTGTGGACCTCCGGGACGACACGATGGCGCTCCAGCGGCTCAAGGAGGCCGCGGAGAAGGCCAAGAAGGAGCTGTCGAGCACCGAGGAAACCGAGATCAATCTCCCCTTCATCACGGTGGACGAGGAGGGGCCCAAGCACCTCAAGACGTCGATGACGCGGGCGGGACTCCAGGAGCTGGTGGATGACCTGATCGAGCGGACCACCGAGCCCTGCCGGCAGGCGATCCAGGACGCAGGCGTCGACGCCTCCCAGCTGGACGAGGTCTTGCTGGTCGGCGGGATGACCCGCATGCCCCGGGTCCGCGAGAAGGTGGCCGAGATCTTCGGCAAGGCGCCCAACACCGAGGTCAACGCCGACGAGGTGGTGGCCGTCGGCGCGGCGGTCCAGGCAGGCGTGCTCTCGGGCGAGACCAAGGATGTACTGCTGCTGGACGTGACGCCCCTGACCCTGGGGGTCGAGACCGCGGGCGGTACGTTCACCGCGCTGATCCCGCGCAACACGACCATCCCGTGCAAGAAGAGCGAGATCTTCACCACGGCCCAGGACAACCAGCCCTTCGTCCGGGTCCACGTGCTGCAGGGCGAGCGCGAGATGTCCGCAGGCAACAAGAGCCTGGCCGTCTTCGAGCTGACCGGAATCCCGCCCGCACCACGGGGGTTGCCCAAGATCGAGGTGGTCTTCGAGCTCGACGCCAACGGTATCGTCCATGTGGCGGCCACCGACCAGGGAACCGGCCGGAAGCAGCAGATCCAGATCGAGGGCGCGTCCGGGCTGAGCGAGCGCGAGGTCCAGGCGATGGTCCGCGACGCGGAGACCTACCGGGAGGAGGACCGCCTCCGCCGGGAGCTGGCCGACGAACGCACCAAGCTCGAGGGGCTGCTGTACACCACCGAGCGCTCCCTGGAGCAGTACGGCGAGCAACTTCCCTTCGACGACCTGATGGCGATCCGCGAGGCCATCAGCCACGCGCAGGAGGCGGTGAAGACCAACAGCGTCCGGGAGATCCGCCAGGCCCACGAGGAGCTGAGTGACGGCGCGCGGAAGCTGGCCGAGGTCCTCTACATGGAGGCCCAGGCGGCGGCCATGGAGAGCGTGGACGAGGACTTGCTGAGCGAAGACCCGGGCGACTCCTTCCTCGAGACCGGCGAAGAGGACGAACTCCGAAGCGCACCCTCCGACACCGGCGACGAGCCCGAGTAGACCGCCGGCCGGGCACCCGCTGCGGTCCCGGCCTGGCGCGGTTGCCACGTGGACGATCCCTACCGAATTCTCGGCGTCGACCGTGGGTCAGCTCCCGGCGCGATCAAGCGCGCTTTCCGCCGCCAAGCCCTGCGCTACCACCCGGATCGTAACCCCGACGACCCCCAGGCCGAGACCAGTTTCAAGGAGGTGACCTGGGCCTACGAGCTGCTGTCCGACCCCCTCAAGCGGATGCAATACGACCGGCTCGGCCGTGTCTACACCGGACCCAAGGGCCCGTCGTGGGCGGAGGATCCCGCGGATCTGCGGGAGATCTTCGACCGGCTGATGACCGAGGCCTTCGGCTCCAACCCCTTCAAACGGGATCGCGACCGCCACGGCAACGATCTGCGCTACACCGTGTCGCTGACCCTCGAGGAGGTGGCCCGGGGCACCGAGCGCGAGGTGTCCTTCGAGCGGATGATCGCCTGCGACGAATGCGGCGGCAGCGGCGTGCAGAGCCGGGCTGAAAAGGTGCTGTGCGACGAGTGCGGCGGCAGCGGCGAGTCGCGTCGTCGCGGACTCCTGCGAGCCGGAGGGCGGTGCAAGACCTGCAAGGGCGAGGGTTACGTCAGTGCCACGCCCTGCGAGACCTGCGACGGCGACGGTCGACTGCCGACCCATGCGCGGGTCAAGGTCAAGGTCCCGGCCGGGGTGGAGGTCGGCCAGCGCCTGAAGGTGAGCAGTAGGGGCAACGCGGGGGTGCGCGGCGGCAACAGTGGGGACCTGTTCGTGGTGGTGGACGTGGAGCGTCACCCTTACTTCCAGCGGGATCGGCACGACGTCTACTGCAAGCTGCCGGTGAGCTTTGCCCAGCTCGCTCTGGGGGCCGACGCCCCGGTGCCAACCCTGCAGGGCAAAGCCGTGATCCGGATTCCCCCCGGCACCCAGCCCGAGCAGGTCCTGACCCTGGTGGGCCACGGACTCCCTCGACCCCGGGGTGGCCGGCGGGGGGACCAGCGGGTGCGGGTCGTGCTCGAGGTGCCACGGACACTCGACGAGTCCCGCCGGGATGCCCTGCTGGCTGCGGCTGCCGCCACCGATCCCGGGGATACGCCACTGCGTCGCCAGGTTCTCGACCTGCTCGACGAGATGGGATAAACAGCGATCGGCGGCCGGGCCCGGCCAACGCGACAAGATCGACGGAAACCGGGCCAGCGGACGTCCATGGAACAGAATCGTCACGGGGGGGCAGCGCGGACAGGGACCGTGGGGCCGGATTGGCGAGGGAAAGCGAGACCATGGAAAACGGGATCCGACGGACTGCGCCCTGGCTGGCGGCCATCCTGTGCCTGACACTGGCGCTGCCCGCGCTGGCCGCGAAGGAGGACCGGGCGTTCTTCGACGCCGAGACCGCATACCGGGAAGGCGCCTTCCGCAAGGCGCTGAGCAAGCTCGAGGACTTCATCGAAACCTACCCCGAGTCGCGCTACGTGCGCGAAGCGGTGTTCTACGCTGGCGAGTCCGCCATCGCCATCGACAAGTTTTCCATCGCCCGACGCCACTACGAGGACTACCTGGACCGTTTCCCCGACGGGCCCGTTGCGCTTCGGGCCGAGCACGGCCGGGCGCTGGCCCTCGCGGGCGAGGGACGGGACGTGGATGCCGTGGCCGCGCTGTTGGCGGTCGCCCCTCGACTGGAGCGGTCGCGGGACCAGGCCGATTGTTACCGGCGGGCGGCTGCCATCCAGCTCGACCGTCGACGTCCCATGGGAGTGCTCGAGGCCCTCGGCATGCTGCTGGATGCCGGGGGGGACTGGCGCGAGGAGGACGAGCGCGCGCTGAGGGAGTCGGCCGACGCCCTGTCGGAGGAGGAGCTCCTGTCGTGGGAGAAGGAGGTCCGGGGCACGGGCGGGGGAGGATTGGCGCTGTTCGTCGTACTGGAGCGCCGCGGCCTCACCGAGGATCTGGCGACCACGGACTCGATCGTGTTCCTGTTTGCTGACGAGTACCCCGAACATCCCTTCCGCTCGCGGATCGAGGTGCTCCGCGCCGACGCCCTCACCTACCCCGCCGATCCCACCAAGGTCGGCGTGATCCTCCCTCTGTCCGGACGTTTTCGCCGCCCGGGCGCGTCGGTACTCGACGGGATCCAGCTCGCCGTCGACGCACACCTGGGCGACGCCGCACCGGAACTGGTGCTTCGGGACTCGGAGGGCGATCCGGAGATCGCCGTCGCAGCCCTCGAGGAGTTGGTCGAAAAAGAGCAGGTGATCGCGGTCATCGGCCCCCTGGCGAGCGCCGCCGCCGCCCCGGTTGCCGAGCGCGCCGAGGAATTGCGCGTGCCGTTGCTGGTGCTGAGCCAGCGGACAGGCCTGCCGCAGCTGGGTCGCTACGTCTTCCGGAACTTCCTCACCCCGCGGGCCCAGGTCGATGCCATGGTCGACTACGCCATCAGCTACCAGGGATACCGTAGCTTCGCGGTGTTCTACCCGGCGACGGAGCGCGGCGGGGCGATGGCCGAACGGTTCTGGCAGCGCATCGAGGAGGAGGGCGGTCAGGTGGTGGCCGTCCAGTCGTACGACCCGGACGAGACCGACTTCCGCAAGCCCCTGCGCCGCCTCTACGGCAAGCAGTTCGTCGACAAGGGAATCGGAGCCGGCGACCTGGAACTCCCCTACCTGACCGATCGCGAGAAACCCCAGCTTCCCGGCGGATCCGCAACGATGCTCGTGCCCGGCGAGGATTTCCAGGCCGTGTTCGTGCCCGACGGCTTCAAGCGGGTGAGCATGATCGCCCCGGCGATGGTCTACGAGAACTTCAACCTGGCGGATACCTACCAGTCGCGGATGCCGGTCACGCTGTTGGGGAGTGCCGGGCTCAACCACGACGATTTTGTGCGGCGGGGCGAGCGATACGTTCGAGGAGCCCTGTTCGTCGACGCATTCTTCGTCCGCGGAGGGGAGCCCGAGACCATCGGGTTCGTCCACCGCTTCGAGGAGCGGTACGAACGAAAGCCCGGGCTGCTGGAGACCTTCGGCTACGAGACGACCCGGGATCTGCTCACCCTGCTCGGCCAGGGTGTGAAAACGCGCCCGTCGCTGCGCCGCGAACTGGCGCGTTTTGAGCCCGAGGCGTCCCTGACCGGTTCGCTGGGATACGACGAAGCCGGCGAGATGCGCCGCGACCTGTTGCTGCTGTCCGTTGCCGAGGATTCCATCGTCCAGATCTACCCGCCGCCGCTGCCTCCGGAGATGGCGCCGCTGGACCCGATCCCCATGGAGGGCGGAGGGAGCGCGCCCCCCGATGAGCCGGCCGAAGAGGCCCCACAGGAACCGGAGGTCACACCGTGAAGGCGCTCGTGCTTCGGGGGGAATGGGAGCCCCGTGAGGGTTACCCGGTGACCGACGAAGAGACGACCTCGCGCAAGGCACGGGTGGCCAGCCAGATCTGGCGCCACCCGGTCGCTGCGCTCGAGGAGGTCCCGGAGCCAACGCCAGCACCGGACGAGGTGCTGATCCGCGTACGCGCCTGCGGTGTATGTGGGTCGGACACCCACTGCGTGGAGCGTGACGAGAGCGGCTATCTGCTGTTCAGCGGGCCGACGCGACTCCCGGAGATCATCGGGCACGAGTACGCCGGCGAGGTCATCGAGGTCGGCGAAGCCGTGACGACCCTGCGGGTGGGCGACGCCGTCGCTGCCGAAGGGATGCTCTGGTGCGGGTTGTGCCCCGCATGCCGCAGCGGCCTGCCGAACCAGTGCCCCTCCCTCGAGATGGTGGGGTTCTCCGCCCCCGGGGCCTACGCCAACCTGATCGCCACCAAGGAGCGATACTGCTGGTCCCTGGAACCCCTGCGAAGCGTAATGGACGGGGACGCCCTGTTCGAGCTGGGGGCGCTGCTGGAGCCGGCGGGGTGCGCGTTCAACGGGATCTACGTGGCGGCAGGGGGCTTCCTCCCTGGCGCCACCGTCGCCATCCACGGCGCGGGTGCCATCGGGCTCAGCGCGATCCCCGTGGCGCGGGCGGGTGGGGCATCCAGGATCTGGGTCTTCGATCCGATCCCCGAGCGGGTGGAGCTGGCCAGGTCACTGGGCGCCGACGAAGCCCACGTCGTCGGCGAGCTGGCGGGCGGCGGCGGCTCGGTCCACCAGTTGCTGCTCGACGGGACCGGAGGCGCCGGGGTCGATGTCCACGTGGAAGCCGCCGGAGCCGCCCGGGCGACATTCCCCGAGATCGAACGTTCGCTGGCGCCCGCCGGCAAGGTGGTCTACCTGGGCCGCACGGGTGAGCACGCCCGCATCGAGGCGGACGTCTTCGTGACGGGCGCCAACACCCTCGTCGGCGCCCGCGGCCACGCGGGGGGTGGGATCTACCCGGCCCTGATCCGCCTGGCGGCCGCGGGCCGCCTCCCCCTGCGATCGATGATCACCGCACGTTTCCCCCTCGAGCAGGTTCTCGAAGCCCTCGAGCGCTCCCGGACGCGGGTCGACGGCAAGATCATGATCCTGTCCGGTTGATCCGACCAAAAAGCCCTCCGATCGGACGGGTCAAACATTGTGCGATCGGTCCGATGAATGGGCAGAACCGAGTTCGCGGTACTGACCGCGTCGTGGGAGCGCTGAAATGTCCTGTTTTCCCCGGAATCCCGGGGCTTTCCACCGATTGACTTGGGTGGTCCGTGAGGTTAGCCTTGTCGAGCCGGGCCAACCGACCCGGTAGGCCCTCTTGTGCGGAATCCAGCCCAGGACGGGCAGCTGATCTAGGAGCGGGTCAACACCATGGGCAAGGCCATCGGCATCGATCTTGGCACGACGAATTCGTGCGCCGCCGTCATCGAGAACAACCAGCCCAAGATCATCATGTACAAGGGCGGGAATTACACGATTCCCTCGTTGTTCGCCATCGATGAGACCGGACGGACGCTGGTCGGTCACGACGCCAAGAAGCAGGCCGCGATCAATCCCCAAGCCACGGTGATGGGCGCCAAGCGACTGCTGGGCCGCAACTTTCACTCCAAGGCGGTGGAGAAGATCCGGCAGGTGTTCACCTACAACATGATCGAGGACGATGTCGGCAACGTCCAGATCAAGGTCAAGGACGAGGTCTTCACCCTCGAGCAGATTAGTTCCGAGATCCTCCGCAAGATCAAACAGGTCGCCGAGGAGTACCTCAAGGGCGAGGTCACCCACGCGGTGATCACCGTGCCCGCGTACTTCAACGACCGGCAGCGTCAGGCAGTGCGCAAGGCCGGATCCCTGGCTGGGCTCAAGGTGTTGCGCATCCTCAACGAGCCCACAGCGGCCGCCCTGGCCTACGGTCTCGGACGCAACCTGCGCCAGTCGCTGGCGGTGTACGACCTGGGCGGCGGTACCTTCGACATCTCGGTGATCGACATCCACGATCGGGTGTTCGAGGTCATCGCCACCGGGGGAGATACCTTCCTCGGCGGCGTGGACTTCGACGATCGTGTGATGGGCCACATCATGGAGGACTTCCAGGAGAAGAACGGCATCGACCTCTCCTTGGACCGGGTCGCCATCCAGCGGATCCGCGACGTGGCCGAGCGCGCCAAGATCAACCTGTCGTCGACCAGCACGACCCAGGTCCAGATCCCGTTCATCGCCCGCGGCCCCAAGGGGATCTTGAATGTGGACATGGACCTGGAACGCGGGGTCCTCGAGGAGATGACCACCGACCTGGTCAGCCGCACGATCCAGGCGTGCGACCAGATCATGAAGGGGGCGAAGCGCACCCCCGACCAGATCGACGAGGTGCTGCTGGTGGGCGGCCAGAGCCGCATGCCCCTCGTCCAGCAGCAGGTGGTCGACTACTTCAAGCGCCAGCCCTGCAAGGGAGTCCATCCGGACGAGGCAGTGGCGGTCGGCGCGGCCATCATGGCCTATTCGTTGACCCACGCGAGCGCCAAGAAGGTCACCCTGCTGGACGTGTTGCCGATCGACATCGGCATCGCCAAGGTGGACGGGTCGTTCCTGAAGCTGTTCACCAAGAACAGCGAGATCCCTGCATACAAGTCGCTGACGCTGACCAACAGCAAAGACAACCAGCGCTCGATCATGCTCAAGATCTACCAGGGCGAGAACGACCGCGCGGTGGAGAACGAGCTGCTCGGCTCCTTCGTGTTCACGCCCATCCGGCAGGACAAGAAGGGACAGGTCAAGCTCGAGGTCATCTTCCACATCGACTCCGAGGGTATCCTCAATATCTCGGCCAAGGACAAGCAGACCGGCGAGAAGGTCCAGGCGCACGTCAAGCTCAAGGACGGCAAGAAGGCGGCCCGGATCGAGGTCGGTGCTGGCAAGCAGGCGAGGCGGGTCAAGCAGCCCGCCAAGGCAGCCGCCCCGCCAGCCGAGCCAAAGGCCGCCCCCGCCCCACTGCCAGCACCCACTCCGCCGCCGCCGAAGCCGGAGCCCCCCGCGGATAGTGCAGCGGAGGAGCCGGATCCGGACGCGCCTGTGACCCTGGCCACCTCCCAGATCGAGCCCCTCGAGGACACGACTGCCACCGAGGCCGACATGCCCGCCGCCCGCGCTGACGGGCCGCCCGCGGGGGCGCCGACCGGCGAGGACGGGAAGCCCACCGAGACCGGGCCGCCCGCGGTGCAGAAGCGCGGCGTCTTCGGCCGCTTCATCGACTGGCTCCTCGGCCGCTAGCCCTTCCCACCCTCGCGATGGCCAACCCTCAACGCAGCGCCTTGCGACACGTCCGCGTGGTGCTGGTGCGCCCGCAGCACGAGGGGAACGTGGGGGCCGCAGCCAGGGCGATGCTCAACATGGGGCTGCGAGATCTTGTCCTGGTCTCGCCCCGTATCAGGCGCAAGGACCCGGTGCGCTGGATGGCTCATGGCGCCGAGGAGGTCCTGGAGCGGATGCGAACGGTGGACAGCCTGAGCGAAGCCCTGGAGGGTACCTCCACCGCCGTGGCCACCACCGCTCGAAGGCGGCGATGGAGCTCCTGGCCGCTGCTCGATCCCCCCGAGGCAGGCGCCCTGCTTGCGAGAGCCGAGGCCGCGGCGCCCGGGGCGCTGGTCTTCGGCCCGGAGGACCAGGGTCTGTCCAACGAGGACCTGGTCCTGTGCACTCACATCGCGCGGGTGGACACCGATCAAGCGCACACCTCCCTCAATCTGGCCCAGGCCGTGCTGCTGATGTGTTACGAGCTGCGACGTCAGACCACCGCGCCACGCCCACGCCGGCAGCGGCTACCGGCCGACGCGAACCAGCTCGACGGCACCCTCGAACAGCTGCGGGGGCTGCTGAATCAAATCGGGTTCTTGCACGGCCGCAACCCGACCCAGGTGCTGGCCACCGCTCGGCAGGTGCTCTCGCGGACCGAACTGACCCGCGAGGAGATCGGCTTCCTCCGCGGCGCCATCCGCAAACTGAGCTGGGCCCTCGATCACCCCGCCGAGAGCGGGCGGGAACGGGCGGGCTCCGAGACCGTGGGTCTAGACGGACGAGACGTGGGAGAGGTCGACGAGGGCGATGCCTAGCGCAACGGCGTGTTCGTAGATCCGGTCGTCCCGGTAGAACTCGCCGAAGCAGATCCGTCGGATGCCCGAGTTGGCAATCAACTTGAAGCAGTTCCAGCAGGGTGATGCGGTGACGTAGACGTCGGCGCCGTCGATGCCGACGCCGTTGCGGGCGGCCTGGGCGATGGCGTTGGCCTCGGCGTGAACCGTGCGCACACAGTGGCCCTCGTCCATCATGTGCCCGACCTCGTCGCAGTGGCGGAGGCCGCGGATCGAGCCGTTGTAACCGGTGGACAGGATCGCACGGTCGCGGACGATCACCGCGCCCACATGCTTGCGGTCACAGGTCGCGCGGGTGGCGACCTGGTGCGCGATCGCCATGAAGTACTCGTCCCAGCTGGCCCGACTCACGCGTCCCCCTGCGGCAGGCTCGCGAGGAAGGATTCGCGAATCATCTCCACCGGCACGCATCCCGCGTCCAGCACCAGGCGGTGGAACTCCAGATCTTCGAATCCGACTCCCATCAGCGACCGGACCTCCTCACGGAACCGCTCGATCTTGTGCTTCCCGAGCAGGTAGCACAGCTGGTACGTGGGGCTGGTGGTGTAGCGGCGAATCTCCGCGGACGCCGTGGCGGGTGCCACGCCGACCTCGTCCGTCAGCATCCGCTGGGCCTCGCCCATGGACATCCGCCCGCGGGAGAGGTCCACGTCGATCAGGATCCGCACCGCACGGAACAGCTGATCTTCGACCATCAGATAGCGAGCCTCCAGGCTGTCGTGGAAGCCGTAGTTCTTCATCATCTCTTCGCAGTAGTGGGCCCATCCCTCCACGAGGTCCAGGCCGAAGCGGGCCGCGGGATCCCGCGGGAATCCGGCGAAGGGATTGTTGCGGTAGACGCTGGTGTTGCGGTGGGCGTGGGCGTGCTGGAGGTGGTGGCCGGGGTAGCCCTCGTGCACCGCGATCCCCGAGAAGCGGTTCAACGCGAGGTCCGAGAGATCGCCACTCGACGGCGGCGTCACCATGTAGACCGAACGCTGGATCTTCTCGTAGACGCCAGCCTCCAGCATCGCTGCCAGGGGGATCAATGGCGCGAGGAAGTCGGGGGTTTGCATCACCACCAGCTCCTCGCCGTCCGGAAGGGGCACCAGCCCCCGCTCGCGCAGGAACTGCCGGGAATCTGACGCGACACCGCGGATCTGCTCCAGCGCCCTGCCAAAGTCCGCGGGCACGGGCCGTCGGGCGCGGGAACGAGCTTCGGCCACGTCCCCGCTCTCGCACAGCGAGCGGGCCAACTCCGCGCGCTTGGCCCTCAGATCTTCGAGGTAGTACTCCCCCACCCCGCGGATCTCGTCGACGGTCATGGCGAGTCCCTTGAGCCCGACAAGCTCCTCGAACCGCTCGTCGCCGAGGATCCAGAGCCCCTCCTCACGGCGGGGATACGCCGCCAGCCACTCCCGGTAGTCCGCGACCGCCGCGGCTGCCCTTCGCGCCGCCGTCTCGATCTGGGCGCGCAACGCGCCGTCGATGGCATCGGCCGCCGCAGCCGCGATGCTCTCCCACAGCCCCCGCATACGGAGGCATACCTGGTCCGCGGTCTCGGCCCACACCGTGTCCAGGACGGTCAATCGGCTGCGGACGTCGTCCAGGAAGCGGGGCACGTCTTGCAGCCGGGCCAGGATCTCTGCGAAGCGCTGCTCCTCGCTGTCTCGCGGACGGACCAGCAGCGTGAAGAACAGCTCCCCCAGCGAGCTGACCACGTCCGGGTTGTGGCGCCAGCGGGCGAGGTCCTGGATCACGTAGCGGTACAGGGACAGGTGGCCGGCGAAGGCGCGCACGTCCAGACGCTCGGCCGGCGCCAGCCCAGCCAGATCCAATCCCTTGAGCTCGGCCATCCAGTCCCGATAGATGGAGAGGCGGTGGGCGATCCCGTCGGCGTGCATGGACGGAAGTCCAGCTGGCGTCGAGTCCAGCCCGAGGAAAACCCCCACCTCTGGCCCGATCTCGACGAGGCGCGCCAGGTTACTCGCGGTCACCCTCTGCAGCGCCTCGGAACCCTTGCTTCGCGGCGTCGTCACGCGGCCTCCGATGGGCCAAGATGCCCCCTTGGACCGGTGCTGTCAACGCGGTCGCGGAGGAGCCGCTGGGCTCAGCGATAGAGGGAGTCCAAGAGCTCCGAATAGCGCTCCGCCAGCTGCGCCCGGCGGAGCTTCATCGAGTGGCTCAGTTCCCCCTCACCGATGGACAGTGTTCGCGGCAGGATCGCCCAGCGACGCACCTGCTCGTAGCGGGCCAGTCGGCGGTTGGTCATCGCAACCTCCCGCGCCACCCGTTCGACGATCTGCGTGTTCTGGGACAGGGACTCGTGGTTGAGCGCCTCGAGCCCCAGCTCCTGCGCCATGGCCTGCAGTGGGCCCGGGCTGAGGTCCAGCAGCGCGACGACGTAGGGACGACGGTCCCCGAACACCAGCGCCTCGGAGATCAGCGGACTCATCTTCAGCGCGCCCTCGACGTACTGGGGCGCCACGTTCTTGGCCCCCGACGTGATCAGCAGTTCCTTGCTGCGGCCGGTGAGGATCAGCCGCCCTTCGCTGTCGATCCAGCCGATATCCCCGCTTCGATACCAGCCGTCGTCCGTGAACGCCGCCGCGGTGTCCGCGGGCAATTCGTGGTAGGCGCCAAAGACGTTCGGGCCACGGATCAACACCTCGCCGTCGTTGGCGATCCGAATCCTGACTCCCGGAATCGGGCGCCCCACCGAGCCGATGCGGTTCTCCGACAGCCGGCTGAGGGTGGCCGCAGCCGCCGTCTCGGTGAGGCCGTACCCCTCCAGTATCTCGATCCCCGCGACGCGGAAGAACTCACCGACCGACGGGTGGAGCGGGGCACCGCCGGAGATCGCGAACCGCAGCCGGCCGCCGAAGATCTCCCGGAGCTCGCGGAAGACGATGGCGTCCGCGGCCCGGCCGAGCAGTCGCTGCCCCAGGGCGGGTTGGCGATCGTCCGCGGCCCGCACGCGACTCAACCCCGACTCCAGCGCCCGATGGTAGAGCTTCTTGCGCAGCGGACTCAGCTCCCGAAACTGGCTGGCAATCGCCCGGTAGATGCGCTCGTAGATCAGCGGCACGCCGAACACGAAGGTGGGCTTGACCTCGACCAGCACCTCCTCGAGGCGGTCGATGCGCTGGGCATAGGCCGTGCTGATCCCCGTTGCCAGCGCCAGGAACTGCCCGATCCGGCCGTAGATGTGACTCAGCGGCAAGAACAGCACGGTCACGTCCTCGTCGGTGACCTCCAGGACGTCGGCCAGGCCGTAGACGGCCGCCAGCAGGTTGCCGTGGGTCAGGACCACGCCCTTGGGCATGCCAGTTGTGCCCGAGGTGTACACATAGGTCGCCTCGTGGTCCGGGGTCAGCTGGGCCAGCTGGCGCTCGGCGAGGTCAGGGCTGCGCCGCAGATAACGGCGGCCGCGTCGGATCAGGTCCGCGAGCGTGCAGGCATCGTCCCGGCCCCGCAGGTCCAGCCGATCCATCACGATCACCTGTTCGATGCCCCGCATCCGCTCGCGGGCCTCGTAGACCTGGTTCAGCCTCGCCTCGTTGTCCACGATCAGGAAACGGGCCTCGCAGTTGTTGACGATGTAGGTCAGCTGTCCGGTCGTCGAGGTGTGATAGACCGGCGCGCTCACCGCGCCCACCGAGAGGATCCCGTAGTCGCAGATCGACCAGTCGGAGCGGGTAGCCGAGAACAGCGCAACCCGGTCGCCAGCGCGCAGGCCGAGGTCCACGAGTCCAGCGGCAACCTCGGACACGTGGTGGTTCAGTTCGCTCCAGGTGATGATCCCCCAGCGCGCCAGATCCTTGCGATGACGCATTGCGATGGCCGGCCCCCAACGTCGGGTCGCCCGCTGCAAAAGGTGGGGAATCGACCTGGCGTCGGTCAGCACGTCAGCCGCATGCTCCTGGCAGCGCCCCCTCCCCCCCCGGGGGATGGGGGCAGGATAGCGTATATCACTGGACGTAGCCCACGGCTCGTAGCGCCTCGACCATCTCCGGGGTCATGGCGGCACCCTGTCCGCCCGAGGCCAGGGCGCCGGACACGAGCGGGTCGAGTGCCACCCGCAAGGGGTGCCCTTCCGCGGATTGCGGCCTCTCCTCCCCGGGATCGGCGGCCAGATCGAAGGCCATCAGCTCCCCGTCCATCCACAGCAACTTGTCATCGCCGCGCCAGACGGCCACCGAGGTCGCGCCGCCGACCCGCCCCTCGTACTTGCGGATCCAGGTTCGTTCCGGATAGGCGACTGCGCCCGCTGTCCCTGGCTCGGTGGACAACTCACCGGTCCGCACCAGATCAAAAACGGCGGTCCCCGGGAGCCTGGTTGGCAGCGCGGACGGCTCGCGGCCGGATTCCTGCACCAGGATCGGAACCCGGGTGATGGGCTCGTAGAGGTATCGGCCGTGATAGGCCAGGCCATGTTCGCCCAGCAGCTCGCCGTGATCCGAGGTGACCACGAGCCGATACCCGTCGTCGAGCCAGCCGCGGGAATCCAGGGCGCCCATCAGCTCCGCCAGCGCCGCGTCTGCCGTGGCGATCCCGTGGTCGTACAGATCGGTGACATGGGATAGCCAGGCGTCGCGGGCGGACTCGTCGAGGGTGCCGCGGAAGAACCGGTCGAGGGTGCACTCCTCGTCCTCGCCGCACTCCCAACGCAAGGTGTCGCGAGGAGGCACCCAGCCGACGCCGTCGGGGACCGGTGCCCAGGGATCGTGGGCATCCATCAGGTTGACGAACAGGAACAACGGACGCTCGGGATCGACCTGGTGATCGAGAAAGCGGACCACCTCGGCCTGCACCGCAGGGGCCCGGTAGAACGCGTGCAGCTCGTCGGGTGCCGACCGAAACTCGAAACCTCGCAGCAGCCCGGTGGAAGACGAGACCAGGGAGTTGGCCGCCACCGCCGCCGTCTGATACCCGCGGCTGCCCAGATTCTCGGCCAGGGTCTGGTGCCGGTCGTCGAGGGAGTGCATCGCCAGCCCCTCGTAGTCCGCACCCTCGGCGAAGGCCGCGTAGTGGGCTCCGTGGGAGGGCACCGGTTGCCCGGTGAAGAAGCTGGCGTGGGTCGGAACGGTCCATGAACCGCTGACCTCCGCGTCACAGGTGAACGCCGCACCCCGTTCGACCAGCGCCTCGAGATAGGGCGTCGTCGGGCGGACGTATCCACACAGGGACGTGTGGTCGGCACGGACCGTGTCGAGGACGACCAGCAGGATCAGCCGGGGGGGGGGATCACCCGCGGAGGGATTGGCAACCCCGGTGTCCGGGAGGTGATGGCGAAGGAGCAGTACGAGCGCGGCGAGGCCGACGGCGGCGATCAGCGCTCCACGAAGCCACGCAGGTCCGCGATGAACTTCTCGCTGTCCCACTCCTTGGCCCCCTGGAAGCGATGGACGATGTTGCGGTTCCGATCGATCAAGTAGGTCTCGGGAACCTTGACGGTGCCGAAGCCGGTGGCCACCGCCCGGTCAGCATCCTGGAGTAATAGCATCCCCTCGCCGAACCCCGCCTTGGCCATCGCCCCTTCGGCATCGGCCCAGGTCTCGTCGAGGGTGATCGCGACGACCGCCAGTTCGGTGTCCGCCAGTTCGGAGCTCATCCGCTGGAGGGCCGGCATCTCGTCCAGACAGGGGGGACACCAGGACGCCCAGAAGTTGAGGACGACGGGTCTGCCTTCCAGCTCGTCCAGGCCGTGGAACGTGCCGCTGGCGTCTGGCAGCTGGAAGGGTGGCGCCATCTGCGGGACCTCGGGTCCGGTCGAGGGGCTCCTGCCCCAGTCCTCGGCTCCCTCGGGGATCCGCGACCTACCCTGCAGTACCAGCACGTAGCCGAAGGTCACCACCAGCGCGAATGTCAGGACCGCCCGGGCCCAGGGGCTCTTGATGGGTGAGATCCTGGGGGTGTTCTCGGTCATGGCTGCACGCTAGCCCGCATGGTTCACCACCGGCACGCGGGCCCGGATTCCACCGGTACTACTCGGCCGCGGCGGCTTCCTCGGGCTGGTCGGCGCTGGCGGGCACGTCGTCCGCCTCGACCAGTTCGATGATGCTGAGCGGCGCGTTGTCCCCGGGGCGATGCCCCAGCTTGAGGATGCGCGTGTACCCACCCTGGCGCTCCACGAAGCGTGGTGCCACGTCCGAGAACAGCTTGGTCAGTACGTCGCGGTCCGCGACCCACAGCCGAGCCTGGCGCAGGGCGTGAAGCCGCCTGGCCTCGAGCGCCTTGCGGTCGTCGCCGTCGGCTGCCTCGATCTCGGCCGGTGTCACACGCTTGCCCAGCGTGATCAGCCGCTCGACCACCTTGCGCAGCTCCTTGGCCTTGGTGTCCGTGGTCGTGATCCGCTCGTGCTCCAGCAACGACGTCGCCATGTTGCGGAACATGGCCTTGCGGTGCGTGGCCGAGCGGCCGAACTTGCGCCCCGTTTTACGGTGTCGCATCGTTCCATCTCCTGATCTTCCCCTGAGGGGGCTACTCCTCTTCCTCGCGCTTGCGCGGGAAGTTGTGGAGCTTCATTCCCAGGCTCAGACCCATGTCGCCGAGGATTTCCCGAATCTCGTTGAGGGACTTGCGGCCGAAGTTCTTGGTCTTGAGCATCTCGGCTTCGGTCTTCTCGACGAGTTCGTAGATGTACTTGATGTTTGCGTTTTGCAGACAGTTGGCCGAGCGGACCGACAGCTCCAGCTCGTCCACGGTCTTGTACAGATTCTCGTTGAACTGCGGCTGCTCTTCCTCGGTGCCCTCGGCTGCCGGCTCCTCCTCCTCGGTGAAGTTGATGAACACCTGGAGCTGCTCCTTGAGGATCTTGGCCGCGAACGCGACCGCATCCACCGGAGCCACCGAGCCGTCGGTCCACACCTGCATCGTCAGCTTGTCGAAGTCCGTGCGCTGACCCACGCGGGCGTTACCCACCGTGTAGTTGACCTTGCGGACCGGCGAGAAGATGGCGTCGATGGGGATGGTGTCGATGGGGGCCTCGGGGTCGGCATTCTGCTCTGCCGGGACGTACCCCTTGCCCTTCTGGATCGTCAGCTCCATCCGCAGCTTGCCGTCTCGGGCCAGCGTACAGATCTTGTGGTCCTTGTTGATGACCGACACGTCGTGCGTCTCGGAGATATCCCCGGCCGTGACCGGACCCTCGCCCTCTTTCTCGAGGATCAGGGTGGAGGGCTCGTGACCCTCCATCTTGAGCAGCACGCCCTTGAGGTTGAGGATCACGTCGGTCACGTCCTCCACCACGCCGTCGATGGTGGAGAATTCGTGCAGCACGCCCTCGACCTTGATCGCGGTGATCGCGCTGCCCTGGAGGCTCGACAGCAGCACACGACGCAGGGCGTTGCCCAGCGTGATGCCGAAGCCTCGCTCCAGCGGTCGTGCCATGATCTTTGCGTAGGTCCGCGGGTCCTCGCCTTGCTGGACCTCGACGCCGCGGGGCCGGATCAGTGAACGCCAGTTGCGGTACATCGATTACTCCCTCGCTGTAGCAGCGGCTTCTTTACCGGCTGTAATACTCGACGATTAGCTGCTCTTCGATCGGCGTGGTCAGCTCTTCGCGGACCGGCAGGCCGGTCATCGTGCCTGCGAAGTTGTCCCGATCGATCTCGAACCAGCTCAGGATCGTCCTGGCCTGAGACCGTTCCAGGTTCTCCTGGAACCTGCCGACCTTGCGGCTCCGCTCGCGCAGCGCCACCACCTGTCCCGGCTTCATCTGGAAGCTGGGGATATTGACCGAACGACCGTCCACGCTGAAGTGGCGGTGGTCCACCATCTGACGCGCCTCGCTGCGCGTGGAAGCGAAGCCCATCCGGTACACGACGTTGTCCAGCCGGCGCTCCAGCAGGGACAGCAGATTCTCACCGGTGACGCCCTTCATCCGCTCGGCGCGGGTGAAGGTCAGCCGGAACTGCCGTTCCTGCAGACCGTAGATGCGGCGCACCTTCTGCTTCTCGCGGAGCTGCTGGCCGTACTCGGAGAACTTGGAACGCCGCGTTCCGTGCTGCCCGGGGGGGTAGCTCGTGCGCTCGAAGGCACACTTGTCCGTGTAGCAGCGTTCGGCCTTCAAAAATAGCTTCAGCCCCTCGCGGCGGCAGAAGCGACAGACGGGTCCGATATATCGCGCCATGACAGAGCTTCCCTACACCCGGCGCCGCTTGGGCGGCCGGCAACCGTTATGCGGGATGGGGGTGACATCCCTGATCATCGTGATCTTCAGACCGGTGTTGGCAAGGGCGCGAAGGGCGGACTCGCGGCCGCTCCCCGGTCCCTTGACCTCCACGGCCACGTGCTCCATGCCGTGCTCCATCGCTCGGCGGGCACAGTCCTCGGCAGCCAGCTGTGCCGCGAACGGAGTCGACTTGCGGGATCCCTTGAATCCTCGGGTACCTGCCGACGACCAGGAGATCGTGTTCCCCTGGGGGTCGGTGATCGTGATGATCGTGTTGTTGAACGTCGCACGGATGTGGGCCACGCCCACCGGCACGTTCTTCTTGACCTTCTTCTTTCCACCGCGCCTTGGATTGGCCATGGTATCTCTCCGCCAGCGCGACTAGCGCTTGCCCTTTCGCCTGACGACGATCCGCCTCGGTCCCTTGCGGGTACGGGCGTTCGTGTGGGTCCGCTGTCCCCGGACCGGCAATGAGCGCCGGTGCCGCAGGCCGCGGTAGGTCTGCAGGTCCATCAACCGCTTGATGTTCATGGCGATCTCCTTGCGGAGGTCACCTTCCACCTTGTAACGGCGGTTGATCACGTCCCGGATGGACGCCACCTCGGTGTCGGTCAACTTGTCCGAGCGGGTGTTCACGTCCACACCCGACTCGTCAAGGATCCGGTTCGCAGTCGATCGCCCGATCCCATAGATGTAGGTCAGGGCGATCTCGATCCGCTTGTTCCGCGGAAGGTCGATTCCAGCGATGCGTGGCACCGTTTACTCCCCGTCTCCCAGCGCTAGCCCTGGCGCTGCTTGTGCTTGGGGTTCTCGCAGATCACGCGTACGACGCCGCGCCGCTTGATGATGCGGCACTTGTCGCACATCTTCTTGACCGAGGCTCTGACCTTCATCGTCTTGCTCCTCCCGGTCCCTATGCGCCCTGCACGGCCGCGGTGATCGACTCGAAGATGTCGTCGATCGAACCCACGCCGCTCACCGGTCGCAAGAGGCCCTGTGCCTCGTAGTAGCCGGCCACCGGGGCCGTCTGCTTGTGATACGTGTTCAGCCGCGCCTGGACGGTGTCAGCCTGGTCGTCCGCGCGCAGATAGGTCTCGCCGCCACAGGCGTCACAGACCCCCTCGACCTTCGTCGGATTGAAGGTGAGGTGATAGCTGCCGCCACAGCTCCCGCAGACCCGGCGTCCGCCGAGCCGGCCGACGATCTCCTCGTCAGCGACCTCGATGGACACGACCGCGTCGATGGTGCGCCCGGACTTCTTCAACATGCCGTCGAGCGCCTCGGCCTGGGGCACGGTCCGCGGGAAGCCGTCCATCAGGAAGCCATCCCCGCAGTCGTCGTTCGCGATCCGCTCGGCGATGATGCGGACCACCAGATCGTCAGGAACCAGGTTGCCGGCGTCCATGTCGCCCTTGGCTTCCTCGCCCACCGGGGTTCCGCTTTGGAGAGCGGCCCGCAGCATGTCGCCCGTGGCGATCTGCGGGACGCCGAAACGCTTCTCCATGCGCTTGGCCTGGGTGCCCTTGCCCGCGCCCGGAGGTCCGAAGAGGATCAGATCGAGACCCATCGTCAACCCCTCCGCCCGCGACCGCGGATGCGCGAACCGCCCGCACCCATCAGCCCGTCATAGTGTCTGGTCAGCAGGTGGCTCTCGATCTGGGCCACCGTATCGATGGCGACCCCGACCACGATCAGCAGGGAGGTGCCACCGAAGTAGAAGGGCACGTTCCACCTGCTGATGAGGATGTTGGGCAGCACGCAGACTGCCGAGATGTAGAGCGAACCCGCCAACGTGATCCGGGTGAGCACGCGGTCGATGAACTCGGCCGTGTTCTTTCCCGGCCGGATTCCCGGGATGAACCCGCCGTGCTTCTTGAGGTTCTCCGCCACATCGGTCGGGTTGAAGGTGACCGACGTGTAGAAGTAGCAGAAGAAGATCGTCAACGCGATGTAGGTCACGTTGTACAGGTACGTGTTGCTCTGGTAGGCGTTCTGTACCGCCCGCAGGAACTCGTTCTGCCAAAACGTCGCGATCGTCGCCGGGAACATGATGATCGACGAGGCGAAGATCGGGGGAATCACACCCGCGGTGTTGATCTTCAGCGGCAGGTGGGTGCTCTGACCGCCGTAGACCCTGCGGCCGACGACCCGCTTGGCGTACTGCACGGGAATCCGCCGCTGGCCCCGCTCGCAGAAGACGATGAATGCGATCACCGTCACCATGCCGACCACCAGAAGCATCCAGCCGACGGCGTTGAGGTTGCCGCCTCCCGTGCCGGAGCTCAGCCCCTGCGCCGACTTGAAGATGGCGGCGGGGAAGCGGGCGACGATGCCTGCGAAGATGATCAGCGAGATCCCGTTGCCGATGCCACGCTCGGTGATCTGCTCGCCCAGCCACATGATGAACGAAGTACCGCAGGTCAGCGTCACCACGGTCATGAACCAGAACCAGGGTCCACCCTGAGCGACGACCGGCGTCCCTGCGGGGCTCATGCTCTCGAGCCCGTAGGCGATCGCAAAACCCTGGACCACGGAGATCAGGATCGTGCCGTAGCGGGTGTACTGGGTGATCTTGCGGCGGCCGGCCTCCCCCTCCTTCTGCAGCCGTTCGAGGGCGGGGACCACCACGGTGAGCAGCTGCAAGATGATGGAAGCGGAGATGTACGGCATGATGCCGAGGGTGAAGATGGAGAACTGCTCCAGCGCACCGCCGGTGAACATGTCGTACAGGCCGAACATCGTGTTCTGGCCCTGGGACTGGAAGAAGTCCGTCAGCGCCTGCCTGTTCGCCCCGGGAACCGGGATGAACACGCCGACGCGGTAGACCCCGAGCAACGCAATCGTGAACAGAACGCGCTTTCGCAGTTCCGGGATCTTCCAGATGTTCAGGAAGCTGCTGGCCACAGCCTTCTCCTAGCCTTCCGACGTCTCGGGACGGTTCCAGCCGCGCTCGAGGATCTCGACCGTTCCACCGGCCGCCTCGAGCTTGGCTCGTGCCGTCTTGCTGAACTTGTGGGCCCTGACCGTGAGCGCGACGCCCACATCCCCGTCACCGAGGATCTTGACCCCGTCGTAGAGCTTGTTGATCAGCCCGTTTTGGGCCATCACGCCCGGATCGACCACCGTGTCGGCGTCGAAACGGGCCAGGTCGCGCAGGTTCACCAGCGCGAAACGTTTTCCGAACGGGTAGTTCGAGAACCCCCGCTTCGGCAACCGGCGATGCAGGGGCATCTGCCCACCCTCGAAACCGGGGGGCACCTTGCAGCCGCTGCGGGCCTTCTGTCCCTTGTTCCCCCGGCCGCAGGTCTTCCCCCAGCCGGAGCTCTCCCCACGGCCAACGCGCTTGGCGCGCCGCCGGGAGCCCTCATTCGGTCGCAACTTGTCGAGATCCATCACTTCCTCTTTCGCCGTGGACTGAAGGATTGTCCGCGACTCGCTTTCGCTCCCAGGAGGGTGCTTTTCCTACCTCTCACCGACGCTACTCGATCTCCTCCACGTCGACGAGGTGGATCACCTTCTTCACCATCCCCCGAACCGAGGGGGTGTCTTCGAGCTCCACGGTCTTCCGCAGCTTCTTCAGCCCCAGGCCCGCCAGCGTCTGGCGCTGGTCCTGCGGCTTTCCGATGGCACTGCGTACCTGGGTCACCTTCAGCTTGCTCATCACGCTTCCCCGCCGGCCGCGTTGCGTTCGAACACGCCCCGCCGCCGCAGGTAGGCCTCGGGATCCTGCAATTCGGTCAGCGCCTGCATCGTGGCCTTGAGCACGTTGTGCGGGTTGTTGCTGCCGATGCACTTGGTCAGGATGTTGCGGATACCCGCGGCTTCCATGACCGCACGCACTGCGCCGCCAGCGATGACGCCCGTTCCCGGCCGCGCCGGCCGCAGCAATACGACTCCGGCGCCGTAGCGGCCCACCACCTGGTGGGGGATCGTGCCGTCGCTCGTGGTCGGGATCCTGCGCATGGCGGCCTTGGCCTTCTCACCACCCTTACGGATCGCCTCGGGGACCTCGTGGGCCTTGCCGTGACCGACGCCCACCCGGCCCTCGCCATCACCAACGACCACCAGCGCGCTGAAGTTGAACCGACGGCCGCCCTTGACCACCTTGGCCACGCGATTGATATCGACGACCTTGTCGATCAGGTCCATGTCGTTCTCGGTGAAACGAGCCATGTTCAGAACTCCAGACCGCCCTCACGGGCGGCATCGGCCAGGGCCTGGACGCGACCGTGGTAGAGGAAGCCGTTGCGGTCGAACACCACCTGCTTGATTCCCGCCTCGATCGCCCTGGACGCCACGGCCTGGCCAATGGTCTTGGCTGCGTCGACGTTGCCCTTGTGCCCCTCGATCTCCACGGCCTTCTCGAGGCTCGAGGCGGACGCGAGGGTCACACCGGACTCGTCGTCGATCAGCTGGGCGTACATGTGCTTCGTGCTGCGAAACACACACAGCCGCGGTCGTGCGGCCGTGCCGCGGACCGTCCGGCGGATGTGCTTCTTCCGGCGCTGACGAGCCAACGCTCTGGGGTTCGTCTTGGCCATCTCGTTCTCTCCTGCGAAGCGCGCAAAGGCGCGCCATCCTAGCAAAAGTCCTTGTCAGGTCAAGTGACCGTCCGGATCAGGCGACTCCCGCCTTGCCCGGCTTCAACTTGACGTACTCGTCGATGTACCGCACGCCCTTGCCCTTGTAGGCGTCCGGCTTGCGGAATCCGCGAATCACGGCGGCCACGTGGCCCACCAGCTCCCGGTCGATCCCGTTGATCGTGACCTGGGCGCCGCGGGGGCCGACCTCGATGTCCACGCCATCGGGGATCGGGTAGATCACCGGGTGGCTGTACCCGAGCCGCAGATGCAGCTCCTTGCCAACCAGCTCGGCCGCGTACCCGATACCCTGGATGCTCAGCTGCTTGGACCACCCGGCGTGGACGCCTGTGACCATGTTCTGCAGCAGCGCCCGGCAGAGTCCGTGGTTGGAACGGGCCCGTTTGGTGTCGTTGGCCCGGCTGACCCGCAGGCAACCGCCCTGCTCGGCCACCTGGACCTGGGCGGGCACGGGCCGCTGCAGGGAACCCTTGGGTCCCTTGACGCCCATGGTCCCGGCCGTGTGCTGGTACGAGACCCCCTTGGGGAGCTCGATCGGCTTGCTACCGACGCGCGACATGGCTTCCTCCTACCAGACCCGGCAAAGGACCTCGCCGCCCACTCCGGCGCGACGAGCCTGGGCGTCGGTCATCACGCCCCTGCTGGTGGAGATGATGGCCACGCCCAGTCCATTGAGGACCTTGGGAAGGTCATCGCGTCCGCGGTACACCCGGCGGCCCGGGCGGCTGATGCGCTCGATGCCGAGGATGATCGCGTTGCGGTCCCCGTCGTACCGGAGCTTGAGCTGCAGGTTGCCCTGCGGCCCTTCCCTCCGGACGTCGAAGTCCTGGATGAACCCCTCGGTCTTGAGGATCTGCGCGATGTCCGCTTTGAGCCGAGACGAAGGAATGTTGACGTCCGAATGCCCCGCCTGTAGTGCGTTGCGAATCCGGGTCAGCATGTCCGCGATGGGATCGGTCATGCTCATGACACCCTCCTACCAGCTGCTCTTGATCACGCCAGGAATCTGACCCTCGAGGGCTAGAGACCTGAAGCAGATCCGGCACATGTCGAACTTGCGCATGTAGGCCCGGGGCCGACCGCACAGCGGACAGCGGTTGTACGCCCTGACCTTGAACTTGGCGGGGCGCTTGGCCTTCACTCGCAGAGAAGTCTTCGCCATCTCCCGATTCTCCTCAGTTCGCGAACGGCATCCCAAGATGCTTCAGCAGCGACTTGGCTTCCGGATCGGAATTCGCGGTGGTGACGATGGTGATGTTCATCCCGGTGATACGAGCGACCTTGTCGTAGTCGATCTCCGGGAAAACGATCTGCTCTTGGATCCCCATCGAGAAGTTCCCACGGCCGTCAAAAGACTTGCCGTTGAGTCCGCGGAAGTCGCGGACACGCGGGATAGCGATGGTGATCAATCGGTCCAGGAACTCGTACATACGCTGGCGACGCAGGGTGACCATCGTGCCGATGGGCATCCCCTCGCGCAGCTTGAAGTTTGCGATGCTGCGGCGGGCGCGACGGATGATCGCCTTCTGGCCGGTGACCTGGGCGATCTCGGACGCTGCGGTCTCGAGCACCTTGATGTCGCGGATACCGTCCTTGAGCGAGGTGTTCACGACGATCTTGGTGACCTTGGGCACCTGCATCACGTTGTCGTAGCCGAACTCCTGCATCAGGGTCGGGACGACATCCTTGCGGTACATATCTTTGAGCCGTGGCATGTCAGCCTCCGCGGGTGACCGGCGCCGTGCTTTCACCTGGCGTCCGTCGGGTCCCCGCCTCCTCAGTCGATCCGCTCGCCGGTCTTGACGGCGATCCGGGTTTTCGCGCGGCCTTCGCCTTCGAAGCGGACGCGCGTCGCCACTTGGTCTTTGCCCACCACCAGCTGAACGTTGCTGATGTGGATGGGCGCTTCTTTCTCGATGATCCCGCCCTGCCGGAACTGGGCGTTGGGCCGCTGGTGCCGCTTGACCATGTTGACGTGCTCGATCAGCACCCGGTTCTGCTTGTGCAGCACCCGCAGGACCTTGCCGACCTGGTCCTTGTGGGCGCCGGAGATCACGCGGACCGTATCGTCGCGCTTCAGGTACGTCTTGTGGCCCTTCATCAGAGCACCTCCGGCGCCAGCGAGATGATCTTCATGAACCGCTTCTGGCGCAGCTCCCGGGCCACGGGCCCGAAGATGCGAGTCCCGATGGGCTCCTTGTCGGCCTTGATCAGCACAGCGGAGTTGTCATCGAAGCGGATGTAGGTGCCGTCGGGGCGCCGGATCTCCTTGGCCGTCCGAACGACCACAGCTTCCATCACCGTGCCCTTCTTGACCTTGGAGTTGGGGATCGCCTCCTTGACGGAGACCTTCACGATGTCGCCGACGCGCGCATACCTGCGCTTGGAACCGCCCAGCACCTTGATGCACTGCACCCTCTTGGCACCGCTATTGTCGGCGACGTCCAGTATCGTCTGCATCTGAATCATGGCGCGTTCTCCAGGCTGTTCTCGCCGCGAGCGACGATCAGCCCTGTCCCACCTCGATCTGCCGATTGACCGCCCACCGCTTACGCTTGCTCAGCGGCCGGCTCTCGATGATCTCCACCCGGTCTCCCACCGAACACCGGTTCTCCGGATCGTGGGCCATGTAGCGCGTGGTGGAGGTCACGTACTTCTTGTAGCGTCGGTGGAGCGTCTTGCGGTTGACCTTGACCACGACGGTCTTGTCACCGCTGTCGCTGACGACGATTCCGACGAACGTGCGTCGGTTACCCTGGACCTTGTCAGCCATCGCTGCCTCGCTCCCGCTCACGCCTTCATTCCGAAGCGCTCGCGGATCTTGCTGTAGCCCTTGCCGGTCTCGTCTTTCAGCGAACCGACCTGCGTCTCGAGGCCGCCCTGTTGCAGCTTGCCCTCGATCTCGCGCTGCCGGATCAGAGTCTTGATCCGGGCCAGGTCACGCCGCAGCTGCGGCATCTTCGCCGTGTTGTCCAGCTGGCCCGTGGCCCGCTGGAACTTGAATGCCACCAACTCCTGAACGATGTCGTGACGGCGGAGCAGAAGCTCGCGGTCATCGAGCTCGCGGAGCTCAACCAACCCGGCGTTGGCCATCGCTCAGTCCTCCCTGACCACGACGCGCGTGGCGATGGACAGCTTGTGGGAAGCCAGCCGCAGGGCCTCCCTGGCGACCTCTTCGGACACACCCTCCATCTCGTAGAGGATGCGACCGGGCTTCACAGGAGCGACCCACACCTCGGGGGCGCCCTTGCCCTTGCCCATGCGGGTCTCGGCGGGCTTCTTGCTCAGCGGCTTGTCCGGGAAGATCCGGATCCAGACCTTGCCGCCGCGCTTCACCGAACGGGTGATCGCGACTCGGGCGGCCTCGATCTGGCGGGCCGTGATCCAGCCCGGTTCGACGGCCTGCAGGCCGAACTCGCCAAAGTCCACGTTACAACCGCGGCGGGCGAGGCCCTTGAGCCGGCCCTTCTGCCGCTTGCGGTACTTGACCTTCTTCGGGGCTAGCATGGCTCTAGCGCTCCTCTTCCTCGCCCTGGAGGATCTCGCCCTTGAAGATCCAGACCTTGACGCCGATGATCCCGTAGGTGGTCCTGGCGACGGCCTGTCCGTAGTCGATGTCGGCGCGGATCGTGTGCAGCGGCACGCGCCCCTCGCGGTAGAATTCCTTGCGGCTCATCTCGGCACCGCCGAGGCGGCCACCGCACATCACCTTCACGCCCTGGGCGCCGGCCCGCATCGTCGACTGCATGGCCTTCTTCATCGCCCGGCGGAAGTTGACCCGCTTGCACAGCTGGGCCGCGATGTTCTCGGCCACCAACGTGGAGTCCAGCTCCACCTTGCGGACCTCGATGATGTTGAGGAAGACCTCGGTGTCGGTGACCTTGCGCAGGTCGAGCTTCAGCTGCTCGAGGCCCGCACAACGTTTGCCGATGATCATGCCCGGGCGCGCGGCGTACACGTACACCTTGGCCTTGTTGGCCGCCCGCTCGATGATCACCTTGCTGATCTGGGCGCCGGACAGCCGGCTCTTGAGGAACTCGCGGATCCGCAGGTCCTCGTGCAGGAACTCGCTGTATTTCTTCTCAGAGAACCAGCGCGAGTCCCACGTGCGGACCGTACCCAGGCGGAATCCGACGGGATGGACCTTCTGACCCATCGATCTACTCCCTCTCGTCCAGCACCACGCGAATGTGGCTGGTGCGCTTGCGGATGCGGGTGGCGCGCCCGTGCGCCCTGGGGGTCCAGCGTCGCAGCGTGGCGCCGCCGTCCACCAGGATGGTCTTGATATAGAGACGGTCCTCGTCGATCGAGGACATCTTCTCCTTGGCGTTACTCACGGCCGACTCGATCAGACGACCCACGATCGGCGCTGACTTCTTGCGGGTGAACTTGAGCAGCTCGACCGCCTCGCTGACGTCTCTCCCACGAACCAGATCGGCCACCAGCCGAACTTTACGCGGGGAGATGCGCGCGTGCCTCAACAGTGCCGAGGACTCCATGACTGCTCCCTACCCTCGCCGGCTCTTGCGATCCGCCGCGTGGCCGTAGAAGGTCCGCGTCGGCGCGAACTCGCCCAGGCGATGCCCGACCATGTTCTCGGTGACGTACATCGGGATGAACTTGCGGCCGTTGTGCACGGCAAAGGTCAAACCCACGAAATCGGGGGTGATGACCGACCGCCGCGACCAGGTCTTGATCACCTTGGGGCCCCGGCCCGCACGAACCGCATTGATCTTCTCGATCAGGTGGCGGTCAACGAACGGCCCCTTCTTGATGCTACGTGCCACGTCGTGTTCCCTTCGCCTTCGACGTCCGGTCCGGCCTACTTGCGGCCGCGACGCTTGACGATGAACTTGTCGCTTCGCTTGTTCCTGCGGGTCTTCTTACCCTTGGTCGGGATGCCCCACGGGGTCACCGGGTGACGCCCGCCGGCGGTCCGCCCCTCACCACCCCCGTGGGGATGGTCGATGGGGTTCATCGCCGTACCGCGGACCTTGGGACGGCGTCCCAGCCACCGGCTCCGGCCCGCCTTGCCCAACGTGATGTTGCTGTGCTGGATGTTGGACACCTGGCCCACGGTGGCGTAGCACCGTTCCAGCACCTGCCGCAGCTCGCCCGACGGCAGCCGCAGCAAGACGTACTTGCCCTCCTTGGCCATCACCTGGGCCTGGGTCCCGGCCGAGCGCACCATCTGGGCGCCCTTGCCGACCTTCAGCTCCACGTTGAAGACCAGGGTCCCCAGGGGAATGCTCTTGAGCGGCAGGGCGTTGCCGACCCGGATGTCCGCATCGGGGCCCGAGACCACCTCGTCATCCACGCCGAGCCCGTGGGGGGCGATGATGTAGCGCTTCTCGCCGTCCTTGTAGACCAGCAGGGCGATGAAGCCGCTCCGGTTCGGGTCGTACTCGATGGTGGCGACGCGGGCGGGCACGCCCAGCTTGTCGCGCTTGAAATCGATGACCCTGTAGCGGCGCTTGTGACCACCACCGCGCCTGCGCAGTGTGATCCGGCCGTGGTGGTTGCGACCCGAGATCCTCGTGAGCGGGCGCACCAGCTTCTTCTGGGGCTTCCCGACGGTGACGTCGGCGAAGTCGTTGCCGGACATGAACCGGCGGCCCGGGCTGGTGGGCTTGAATCGCTTGATACCCATCGCTCTTTCGCCCCGTCTTGCTAGACGTTCTCGTACAGGTTGATGGCGTTACCTTCGGCCAAGGTCACGTACGCCTTCTTCCAGTTCTTGCGCTTGCCGAAGAAGCGGCCGAACCGCTTGACCTTGCCCCGCACCCGCGCCGTGCGCACGCCCAGGACCTCGACACCGAACAGGTCTTCGATGGCGGACTTGATCTCGATCTTGGAGGACCGCTCACCGACCCGGAACGCGTATATGTTCTCGTCCTGCTGCAGCGCGGACTTCTCGGTGACCAGGGGCCCGAGGATGACGTCGTAGACCTCGCTCATGACAGCCGCTCCTTGACCGCCTCGGCCGCCGGCACCGTCAGGATCAGGTGCTCGTGCCGCAGTACGTCGTGGACGTTGAGTCCCTCGCTGCGCAGCACGGTCACCTTCGGGATGTTGCGAGCCGACAGCTGGACGTTCTCGTCGTCCGAGTGGAGCACCACCAGCGCGGACTCGACCTCGAAACGATCGAGGAAGGCCGCGAAATCGCGCGTCTTGATGGCCGCCAGCGTCAGTTGGTCGACCAGGACGAGTTTCTCCCCGCTGGTGCGGCGGGTCAGCGCCGACTTCAGCGCGTTGCGCTTGACCTTCTTGTTGAGCTTGAACGTGTAGTCCCGCGGGTGGGGACCGAAGACCACACCGCCGCCGCGGAACTGGGGCGCCCGGCGGGTACCCTGACGGGCGCGGCCAGTGCCCTTCTGGCGATAGGGCTTGGCGCCACCGCCGGAGACGTCCGAGCGCTCGCGAGTACTGGCCGTTCCCGAGCGGGCCTTGGCTTGCTGGAACCTCACCACCTCGTGAAGCAGGTGGTCGTACTTGGTCTCGGCGAAGATATCGTCCGGCAGGTCGATCTCGCCGACCTGCTGGCGTTTCATGTCGTACACGGCGACGTTCGGCATCGTTCCGCTCTCCGTCCGCTCGCGCTGCTCAGTTGAGCTTGATCTCGACGTCGACCCCGGCCGCGAGGTCGAGCTTCATCAGCGCGTCCACCGTGGCCTGGGTCGGCTGCAGGATGTCCAGCAGCCGGTTGTGCGTCCGGATCTCGAACTGCTCGCGGCTCTTCTTGTCCACGTGGGGCGAACGCAGGACGCAGTACTTGTTGATCTTCGTCGGCAGCGGGATCGGACCCCGCACCACGGCGCCGGTACGCTTGGCCGTCTCCAGGATCTCCCGGGCGGACTTGTCCAGCAGCTTGTGGTCGTAGGCCTTCAGGCGAATCCGGATCTTCTGCTTGGCCATCGTTCTTGCTTCCCGATATCTGCGGCTGACGTTTTCGGCCAGCCAACGTTCCCGGCCCAACCGGGGGATCCCACGAAAAAGCCGGGGCTATATAGCAATTCGCGCCACGCCACTCAAGCGAAAACGCCATTTTTCTCCTGATCTCCGTCGTTTTCGGCCAATTCGGCCCGAAGGAGACCTTTTCCGGCGCCTCAGTAGCCCCGGATCTTCTTGACCACTCCGTCGACGATGTTCGCTGGCACCACCTCGAGGTGGTCGTATTGCATGCTGTACGTCGCCCTGCCCTGGGTGGCCGAGCGGAGTTCCGTGGCGTAGCCAAACATGGCCGCCAGCGGCACCTCCGCCGTCACCACCTGGGCTCCCCCGCGCATCTCCATGGTCGCGACCTTGCCCCGCCGCCCGTTCAGGTCGTTGATCACCGCGCCCAGGTATTCCTCGGGCATGGTGACCTCCAGGGCCATGATCGGCTCCAGCAACACGGGCGAGGCCTTGAGGATCGCGTCGCTGAACGCCATCGACGCGGCGACCTTGAAGGACATCTCCGACGAATCCACCTCGTGCCAGCTGCCGCCCAGCAGCCGAACACCCACGTCGACCATTGGGAAGTCGGCCAGCGCCCCGCGCTCGGTGGATTCCTCCACCCCCTCGCGGACGGCGGGCACGAACTCCTGGGGGATGTCCCCGGGGTCGGACCGATCCTCGAAGTCGAAACCCGCCCCGCGTTCGAGGGGCGCAACCTCGAGCTCTACCCGGGCGTATTGCCCACGCCCGCCGATCTCGCGTTCGAACACGCACTCGGCGCGGCCCACGCCCCCCACGGACTCCCGGTAGGCCACCTGGGGCTTACCCACCGCGGCCTCCACGCGGAACTCCCGCAGCAGGCGGGTGACGATGATCTCCAGGTGGAGCTCGCCCATCCCCGAGATCAGCGTCTGGCCGGTCTCGGGATCCTTGCGAACGCGGAAGGACGGATCCTCGACCGCGATGGTCTGCAGGGCAGCACCCAGCTTCTCCTGGTCCGCCTGGGTACGCGGTTCGATGGTGATCGCGATCACCGAGTCCGGGAACTCCATCGATTCGAGCACCACCGGCTGTCGCTTGTCGCACAGCGTGTCACCGGTGACCGTGCCCTTGAGCCCCACGGCGGCCACGATGTCGCCCGCGCGGATGACCTTGACGTCCTCGCGCTTGTTGGCGTGCATCCGCAGCAGGCGCCCCAGGCGCTCCCGCTTGCGCGACGTGGAGTTGAACACCTGGGCACCACTCTCCAGCGAGCCCGAGTACACCCGCAGGTAGGTCAGATTGCCCACGTACGAGTCGTGCATGATCTTGAAGGCCAGCGCGGAGAAGGGCGCCCTGGGATCGGGGGGCCGGTCCAGCGCCTTCTCCTTGTCGGACGGGTCGAACCCGACGATGGGAGGCACGTCCAGGGGGCTGGGCATGTAGTCGATGACCGCGTCGAGCAGGGGCTGGATCCCCTTGTTGCGGAACGCCGATCCGCAGAAGCAGGGAACGAATCGCATCGAGACGCAGCCGACCCGCGCCGCCTGTCGCAGCTCCTCCTCCGGGATGTCCTCGCCGTCGAGGTAGCGCTCGGCCAGGTCGTCGTCGTCCTCGACGATGGCCTCCACCAGGATCTCGCGGCGCTCCTCGGCCTCGGCCTGCAACTCGGCAGGGATCGGCTCCTCCCGGTAGCGGGCGCCGAGGGTCGAGTCGTCGTAGACCACCGCCTTCATGCCCAGCAGGTCGATCACGCCGTTGTGTTCGGCTTCCGCCCCCAGCGGCAGCTGGAAGGCCACCGGGCGGGCGCCGAGCTTGTCGGAGATCTGCTCGAGCACCGCGGCGAAGTCCGCGCCGACGCGGTCCATCTTGTTGACGAACGCGATCCGCGGCACGCGGTACTTGTCCGCCTGGCGCCAGACCGTCTCCGACTGGGGCTCCACCCCCTCGACCGCCGAGAAGATGGCCACAGCGCCGTCGAGCACCCGCAGGGAGCGCTCCACCTCGATGGTGAAGTCCACGTGCCCCGGCGTATCGATGATGTTGATCTGGTGATCCCGCCAGACGCAGGTAGTCGCCGCCGAGGTGATGGTGATCCCCCGCTCCTGCTCCTGGTCCATCCAGTCCATGACGGCGGTGCCCTCGTGGACCTCGCCCATCTTGTGGGAGACACCGGTGTAGAAGAGGATGCGTTCGGTGGCGGTGGTCTTGCCCGCGTCGATGTGGGCCATGATGCCGATGTTGCGGAGGCGGGTCAGCGGCGTGGACATGGGCTATCTCCGCTCTGCCTCATCGGCGCCCGTGGGGAGTCGTTCCCGGACGGTATGCTCAGGTTGCCGTCTTTGCCGTCACGAGCGGGGTCAGCCGACCTGTCGTCCGATACCCCGGCGCTCGGCGCGTTCTGCTCCTGGTTCGTGTCCCGGTGGAGGGATGCTTACCAGCGGTAGTGGGCGAAGGCCTTGTTGGCCTCGGCCATCTTGTGGACGTCTTCCTTCTTCTTGACCGTCTCGCCACGGCCCATCGAGGCCTCCATCAGCTCGGCGGCCAGCTTGTCCTGCATCGAGCGGCCATTGCGCTTGCGTGCGAAGTTGCGCAGCCAGCGCATGGCCAGCGCCATCCGGCGCTCGCCCCGGATCTCGACCGGGACCTGGTACGTGGAACCGCCCACCCGGCGAGACTTGACCTCGACCTGGGGCTGGGCGTTCTCCAGTGCTTTCTTGAAGACCTTCAGTGGATCGTCGCGGGTCTTGTCGTGGATCACGTCGAACGCGTTGTACACGATGCGCTCGGCCGTGGACTTCTTGCCACCGAACATCAGATTGTTGATGAACTTGGCGACCAGCACGTCGTTGTACTTCGGGTCCGGGAGAATCATTCGCTTGGGTACTTCACGTCGGCGAGGCATCGCTGACTCCTACTTCTTGGGTCGCTTGGCGCCGTACTTCGAACGACGCTGACGCCGCTGCACACCCTCACAGTCCAGGACACCACGGATGACGTGGTAGCGGACACCCGGCAGGTCCTTGACGCGACCGCCGCGGATCAGCACCACCGAGTGCTCCTGCAGGTTGTGCCCCTCGCCCGGGATGTAGGTCGTGACCTCCATGCCGTTGGTCAGGCGCACACGGGCCACCTTGCGGAGGGCCGAGTTGGGCTTCTTGGGGGTAGTCGTGTACACGCGGGTACACACGCCGCGTTTCTGCGGGCAGCTTTTCAGCGCGGGCGACGTGGTCTTCGCGTTCTGGGAACGTCGCCCCTTGCGCACGAGCTGTTGGATCGTCGGCATTCGCCTATCCTCTATCTAGTGAACGGGTGCGGAAGGTACTGTTGCCGCACCGGTGTGTCAAGGTGAATTCGCTGTAGGTCGCCGTCAGGCGATCTCCTCGGTTCCCGGTCCGCGCGTCGAAGGAAGTCCGAAGGGTTTGACGTCGCCGGACGCCGCGAGGGCCGAGGTGGCTGCCTCGTCCGCGTCCTGGGTCTGGATCTTGATGCGGTGGTAGGCCTTGAAGCCGGTCCCGGCCGGGACCAGACGGCCCATGATCACGTTCTCCTTGAGACCGCGCAGGTAGTCCACCTTGCCCTTGATCGAGGCCTCGGTCAGCACCCGCGTGGTCTCCTGGAAGCTGGCCGCCGAGATGAAGCTGTCGGTGCTCAGGCTGGCCTTGGTGATGCCGAGCAGCAGGGGCTCCGCCACTGCCGCGGCGCCGTCGGAGTCGATCACCGTGCGGTTGGAGTCCTCGAGCCGTGCCTTGTCGATCTGCTCGTCCACCAGGTAATCCGTATCGCCCGGGTCCCGCACCTTCACGCGGCGCAGCATCTGGCGGACGATGACCTCGATGTGCTTGTCGTTGATGCGCACACCCTGCAGGCGGTAGACCTCCTGCACCTCATCCACCAGATAGCGCGCCAGGGCCTTCTCCCCCTTGACCTTGAGGATGTCGTGGGGATTGGCCGCGCCGTCCATCAGGGCCTCGCCAGCGCGTACGAAGTCGCCCTCGCGGACGCTGATGTGCTTGCCCTTGGGGATCAGGTACTCCTCGGGCTTGCTTCCCTCGCCCTCGGGCGTCACGACCACCCGGCGCTTGCCCTTGTAGTCCTTGCCCATGCTGACGGTACCGTCGATCTCGGAGATGACGGCGATCTCGCGGGGCTTGCGGGCCTCGAACAGCTCGGCCACCCGGGGCAGACCACCGGTGATGTCCTTGGTCTTGGTGGTCTCGCGCGGGATCTTGGCCAGCACGTCACCCGGCAGCACCGGGTCTCCCTGCTGCACCTGGATGTTGGCGCCCACCGGCAGGAAGTAGCGGCCCAGGGTCTTGTTGCCGCCACCCTTGACGCTGATGCGCGGCCGCAGGTCGGCGTCCCGGCTCTCGATGATGACCTTGCGGCTCATCCCGGTCAGCTCTTCGACCTGCTCCTGCATGGTGGAGCCCTCAACCACGTCGCCGAACTTCACCTTGCCCTCGAACTCCGCGATCAGCGGGATCGAGTAGGGGTCCCACTCGGCGAGCAGGGTCTTGGGCATCACGTCCTGGTTGTCGGTGACCCGGATCCGGGCGCCGTACGGGATGCCGAACTTCTCGCGCTCGCGGCCGGTGATGTCCTTGACGATCACCTCACCGTTGCGGTTCATGACGATCAGCCGACCGTCGCGGTTCTTCAGGGTTTCGAGGTGGTTGTAGACCACCGAACCGGCGACCTTGTTCTCCAGGGTGCTCTGGGCCACCCGGCTGGAGGCGGTACCACCGATGTGGAAGGTCCGCATGGTCAGCTGGGTGCCCGGCTCGCCGATGGACTGGGCGGCGATGACGCCGACCGCTTCGCCGACGTTGGCCAGCTCACCGCGGGACAGGTCGAGGCCGTAGCAGAAGGCGCAGACGCCGTGGCGCGTCTCGCAGGTGAGCACCGAGCGGATGTAGACCGACTCGATACCGGCGTCGACGATGGTGTCGCATTGCTCCTCACCCAGCAGCGTGTCCTTGGGCACGATGACCGCGTGGGTGTGGGGGTCGATGACGTTCTCCTGGGTGTAGCGGCCGATGATCCGCTCGCGCAGCGGCTGGATGATCTCGCCCGCCTCGACCAGCGCAGAGACCTCGATGCCGTCCAGCGTCCCGCAGTTCTCGTGGGTGACGATGAAGTCCTGGACCACGTCCACCAGCCGGCGGGTGAGGTACCCGGAGTTGGCGGTCTTCAGCGCGGTATCGGCCAGGCCCTTGCGAGCGCCGTGCGTGGAGATGAAGTACTCCAGCACGCTCAACCCCTCGCGGAAGTTCGAGGTGATCGGCGTCTCGATGATCTCGCCCGAGGGCTTGGCCATCAGGCCGCGCATCCCGGCGAGCTGCCGGATCTGGGTCTGGGACCCGCGGGCTCCGGAGTCGACCATCATGAACAGCGGGTTGAAGCTGGTCATCGACTTGGTGTCGCCGTACTTGTTGGTGGCGTCCTGGACGCTCATCTCGTTGATCATCGCGTCGGCGATCTGCTCGGTCACGTGGGCCCAGATGTCCACGACCTTGTTGTACTTCTCACCCACGGTGATCAGACCGTCTGCGTACTGGCTATCGGTCTCGTTGACCTCGGCGAACGCGTCGTCGAGCATCCGCTGCTTGCTGACCGGGATGTGCATGTCGTCCACGCAGATCGAGATCCCGGCCTGGGTCGACATCCGGAAGCCCAGGGACATCAGGAAGTCCGCCAGCAGGACGGTCAGCTTGGGACCAGCCTGGCGGAAGCAGATGCCCATCAACCCGGCCAGGTCGCCCTTCTTCATGACCTTGTTGATCGTGGAGAAAGGAAGCAGCTTGGGCACGATCTGATAGAGAAGTACGCGCCCGCACGTGGTGTCGACCAGGATCTGCTTGACACCCTCGGGGGTCGGGCCCGCCTCGAGGCTCTCGGCGAAGTCGTGGTCCAGGGCGCGACCGGTCTCGGCCAGGTCCTGGTCCATCCGGAGCTTGATCGGCGAGTGCAGGTTCAGTTCACCCTGCTCGTAGGCCACCACCACCTCGTCGGGACCGCTGAAGATCCCCTTGAAGTAGGGCTTGCCCTCCTTGGCGAAGCGGCCCGCCTCGAACTCGTCGTAGGCACCGCGGGCGAACGCGCGCTCACGGGTCAGGTAGTACACCCCGAGCACGATGTCCTGGCTGGGGATGATGATCGGAGTGCCGTGGGCCGGGCTGAGGATGTTGTTGGTGGACATCATCAGCACGCGGGCCTCGATCTGAGCCTCTACGGACAGGGGCACGTGCACCGCCATCTGGTCGCCGTCGAAGTCCGCGTTGAAGGCCATACAGACCAGGGGGTGCAGCCGGATGGCCTTACCCTCGATCAGGATCGGCTCGAAGGCCTGGATGCCCAGGCGATGCAGGGTCGGCGCCCGGTTGAGCAGCACCGGGTGCTCGCGGGTCACCTCGTCCAGGATGTCCCAGACCTCGGGATCCTGCTTCTCGACCATCTTCTTTGCGGCCTTGATGGTGGAGACGTGTCCCCGCTCCTCGAGCTTGTTGTAGATGAACGGCTTGAACAGCTCGAGCTTGCCCAGCAGGTTCTGCCGGAAGCGGCCCTGCTTGCCCTTGAGCATGTCGGACAGGGAGCGCAGAGGACGCTTGTTGGGGCCGGTGAAGGTCTTGCCCCGGCGGCCGTTGTCGAACAGGGCGTCGACGGCCTCCTGCAGCATCCGCTTCTCGTTGCG
>CAYTBN010000023.1:0-96982 GCA_964436045.1 uncultured Rickettsiales bacterium
GTCCGAGTCCGAGTCCGAGTCCGAGTCCGAGTCCGAGTCCGAGTCCGAGTCCGAGCCCGAGTCCGAGTCCGGGCACGATCTACCCGACGCTGCAGATGCTCGAGGAGATGGGGCAGATCGCCGCGACCGAGGAGGGTGGCAAGAAGATCTTCGCCATCACGGACGAGGGACAAACCGATCTCGACGAGCACCGGGACGAGGTCGAGGACGCCTACGACCACCTGGGTGGTGAGCTGGGACAGGACGACTGGCAGCAGTTCATGGGCCTGTTCGAGCGTTTCCCCAGGCTGTTCAAGATGCTCGGCCGCGCGGCGCGGCGCCGCAAGCTGGGCCCCGAGCAGCTCGAGTCCATCAAGGCGGTGCTCGACGAGACGGCCACCCGCATCGAGGCAATCGTCAAGGGCAAGCTCGACCCCAGGGCCGACTGAGTTCTCGTCCCGGGTCCTGGGTGCCACGGTCGGCTTGCCCTGGCCCGCTAGGCCTTCCACGACCGCACCTGGCCGCTGTTACTGGCCAACATGTTCACCCTGTTTCTCGCGGTTTCCGCTGGAGGATGTGAGCGTGGTGCAGAGGGCGGGGCTCAGAGCACCAGCGCCAAGGTCAGGAACACCTCGCGGCTGGACACGCCCTGGAACGGGAAGCTGGTCACGCTGGGCTCGATCAGCACCCTGAAGCCCACCTTGCCGTCGTACTGACGCACGATCATGCCCAGCTGGGCGCCGATGGTGCCCGCAGGCGTCGGGCCGTCCGGGAAGCGGGCGAAGCCGCCGCCCACCTTGATCCCGAACATGGGGTGGACCACCGGGATCGGGATGTGGACACCGATGCCACCCACACCCTGGACCACCACGGGGATCATGTCCGTACCGCTGACCTCGAGCCCGCCGGTGGCGTAGAACCCGAAGGTGTAGCCGCCGCCGCCGAGGACGAAGCGACCCACTGGGCTGGTGTAGCCGTCGTAGGCGTTGATCGCGCCCACGCCACCGCCCACGTGGAACCAGCGGGAGTTGGCGTCGCCGACGTAGCTGCCGCCCCGTCGCCTGCTGCTGTCCTCGGCCTCGATCTCGTCGCCATCGTCTGCCGCCGCGGGCAGCGCCGTCAGCGCCAGGGTCGTTGCGGCCAAGATCGAGAGGAACCGGATCGTGGTGCGCGCCATCTTCTTTCCCTCCGTGCCCTGAGAGTCTGGTCGTATCGCCCGAAGCTCGATGATCCGATTCTGAACGCGGAATCGCCCGCTGGCGCTTACCGCGCCGTTACCGGGTGGGGAGAGGTGGGGAGACGTCAGCCGATGGCTGGGAGCAAATCGTCCACGTGCAGATAGATCTCGGTGCCGCCGATGGCGCCCTCGGGCACGACCATCGGCGCCTGGTTGGTGTTGTGGGCGAAGCCCTCCCGCTGGTACAGGCCCAGCCCGCGGCCGTCGGGCAGCGCGAACTCGGCGTAGACCGGCACCTCCACCCGGGTGGGCCAGCCGAACGCGGCTCGATAGAAGGCCAGCGAAGCCTCCCGGTCGCCCACCGCCAGGATGGTCAGCACGTGGCGCGGTCCGGCTGGTTCCTCGCCCATCGGCGAGGCCAGCTCCACCAGGGTCCCGTCCGGGTCGCGCACTTACGATACGGTCTGGCCCCAGGGTTTGGTCGCGGGCGGCGCGACCTCGACCGATCCGGCCGCCACCGCCCTGGCGTGGGCCCCCGCCACGTCGGCGGTCACCAGCGCGATCTCCATGCCCACGGGGGGCTTGTCGGGTTCGATGGGCCGGAATCCGCCGGGCAGGCTCTCGCCGGCCTTCTCGTGGATGACGAATGCGAGCGCCGTGTCGCCGGTCTCGAGTTCGGCGTACTCCCCCGAGGGATGGACGAACCGGGCAGCCAGCCCGAAGGCCGTGCCCCAGAACTCGACGCTCGCGGCCACGTCCGCCACGTACACGATGGTGTAGCCGAACTTCACCTGCTGCCCTCCCTCCGCGGGGGGATTCTCCGCGGCCGCGGCCCCGCTGTGCGCGAATCCGGCGATCAGGACCGCCAGCAGCCCGAACCCACGAGACCATCGCCGCATCTCCACCTCCATCGGGGACGGATCGTGAAAGGCTACCTTGTCGCCGTGCGCCGGTCGACCGGCTCGGATCGTGTATCGTGACCGCCACCGTGCGAAGACGTTTCCCGATCTACGATGGCGCGCCGTACTCGCTGGTCTTCGACCGGCTCTTGCGGGGGGTCCACCGGCGGGTGGCCGAGCGGGTCCCCGGGGGTAGCCGCTGCCTGGATGTCTGCTGCGGCACGGGCGGGCTGACCTTCCAGCTGGCCCAGCGCTGCACGCGGGTGGTGGGGATCGACCACTCGCCCGCGATGATCAGCCGGGCCGAAACGCTGCGGATCGATCGCGGTTTCGAGCACGTTGCCTTCCGCGTCGCGGACGCCACCGGCCTCGGCGGTCTTTCCCGCAGCGGATTCGACGTGGCCGTGGTGGCGATGGGCCTGCACGAGATGCCCGCGGTCGAGCGGGCCCGGGTGTTGCCCGGGCTGCTGGGGATCGTGCGGCGGGTGGTGATCGTCGACTTCGCCGTCCCGATGCCCGGCAACCTGGCCGGCATCCGCAACCGCGGCTTCGAGTTGATCGCCGGTCCCCGCCACTATGCCGGTTTCCGCGACTACACCCGCCGCGGCGGTCTACCGCCCCTGGTCGAGGACTGCGGCGCCACGGTGGTGTTCGAACGCTCCCTCGATCGGGGCACCCTCACGCTGATGGAGATCGCCGCGCGCTGAGCCCGGACCGAGGGGCCTGCTGGCCCTTGCCTTCGAGCGGAACACAGCAACGATCCCCAGCAGTACAGCAGCACTGGCCGTCAGCGCGTAGATCGGGAACGAGGCTGGCGCGCCCGAGGCCGGTACGACGAGCAGATACGCGTCGAACCAGCGCCCGAGGATCACGATCAGCGCCACCTGGAGCAGGATGGTGGGATGCCGCTTGGCCCGGGCGGGCAGCAGGACGAAGAACGGCACGCCGAAGTTGACCACCGCGTTGAGCAGGAACGGCACGGACCAGCCGTTGGACAACCGTGTGGCGAAGTACGGCGTCTCCTCTGGCAGATCGGCGTACCAGATGAGCATGAACTGGCTGTACCAGATGTAGGCCCAGAACAACGAGAACGCCAGCAGCAACCGCCCCAGGTCGTGTCGCAGCTCCGGCGTCGTGCGGAATCCCAGCTGTCCCCGCGAGTTGAACAGCAACGCCGCCACGGTCACCGCGGCGATCCCCCCCTGGAAGGTGCCGGCGAAGCCGTACACGCCGAACATCGTGCTGAACCACTTGGGCTCCAGCGACATGCCCCAGTCACACCAGGCCACGGAGATGGTGATGCCGAAGACCACCAGGAATCCGATGGCCAGTCGCCACAGCCGCCGCTCTCCCTGCTCGGTGGGGTCCGCCGCGACGGCCAGGACGCGGCGCTTGAACGCGGCAACGAAGCCCAACCAGGCGAGGGTGATCAGCGCAGCTCGCCCCAGGAACAGCGGTACGTTGAGCCACGCTGTCTTGCCCTGGAGCAAGGTCGAGTCATCCACCACCGCCGCCTGGGACCACGGGTAGAGGGAGGTCAGTCCGAGGCCGAGGCACAGCCCCAGCGCGATCAGGGGGACGATCAATGCCCGCGCCAGGTTCAGCGCCACGACACGGAGGGGAACGCTCCAGCGCGCTGCCGTGGCCAGCGTCACACCGAGGAACAGCGCCCCTCCAAGCGAGAGGGTGATGCCGAACAGCGCAGCGACCAGCAGCCCGGCCCAGGCATCCTGCGGTCGATCGAGCAGCCCGAACTCCAGGACCAGGGCGCAGCCTGCCACCGCCGTCAAGATCCAGATCAGGGTCGTCCCGTGGCGGGCAAGCCATCGTTCGGCGGCGGTCATGGCGTCCCTCCCGTCCCGGCGGCCGGCGCGGCGGGCGGCCCAGGCGAGTCGCTCACTTCCGCCTCGACCGCCGTCTCCGGCTCCGCCTCCAGCTCGACCTCCGCCTCCTCTTCCAGCTCGACATCCGTGGCAACCGCCAGATCCGCGGTCGCGGCTGCGGCCGTCTGGATCCCCTGGAGCTGCCGCACGTGCTGGGTCGCCCTCCAGCGGTCATCGGAGAGAATCTGGGTCCCGCAGGCCGGCATCAGCTCCTGACCGAGGGCGATGACGTGATAGATGCGGCCGTCCTCCAGCTCCCGGGTGTGGTTGGCGAGCAGATTCGGCGGGTTGGGGAACTTGCCGATGATCGGACCGTCACCCTCCCCCGCCGGGCCGTGGCAGACGTGACAGTACGTCGCGTAGATCCACTCCCCACGCGCGAGGTTCTCCGCGGTGGGCGCCAGCGGGTTGCTCAGCTCGCACCCGGCGCGGGCCGCCTCGTCCTCGCCGGGGCCGAACGGGAAGACGGTGTGGCCGGCTGGGATGGTGCCCGCGGGGGGCGCCATCAGGGCGCCACCGCTCGGTGTCAGGTCGCTGGGCTCCCACGTGTCCAGGGGGATCGACTCGACCATTCCGGGCAGGACGATGATGCCCGGGCGGTCCCCCTGGGCGTCGCAGGACAGGGCCCCGGCCACCACGAACAGGGCCAGGATGGGGGTGGTACGACCGGGGTTCACAGCACCCTCCATCCGTCCACGGCGTCCACCGGAGCGAGCTCCTCGCGGAGCTCACCGAAGCGCCCCGGGTCGAAGCTCGCGTCGCGCTGGACCACGACGACGACGAAGTGGTTGTCGCTGACCGCCGGGCTCGGCTGGGAGGACGGGATCGCGGCCCTGCGGAAGGGATGGAGCCTCGGCGCCAGCAGCAATGCAGCCAGGGTTCCGAATGCCCCGAGCAGCACGGTCGCCTCGAACGCCACGGGGATCAGGGCCGGCAACGCCAGCGTCGACTTGCCGCCGATGATCAGGGGCCAGCTGCTGGTGTGGGACCAGATCTGGAACCCGAGGGCGATGGTGAGACCGCTCGCTGCCCCGATGAAGGTCGCCCACGGCAACCGGGTCGGTTCCATCCCCAGCGCCTCGTCGATGCCGTGGATCGGGAAGGGGCTGTGCACGTCGAGGATCTCGAACTGGTTTTCCCGAAGTGCCCTGACGGCCTCGAGCGCCCGTTCCGGATCGTCGAACGTCAGGGTGTGCAGCCGGCACCGTGCTGGCAGAGGCTTTCGCGGCCGGGGAAACCCCGCCCGCAAGCGATCAAACATGGTCATGACGGGCCTCCCGCTGCTCGGCGTAGGTGTGTTTCACCTCGTGGATCGCGATGACAGGTGCCACACGCAGGAACAGCAGGTAGCAGGTGAAGAACAAGCCGAAGCTGCCCAGCAAGATCCCCAGCTCGACCAGCGTCGGGGTGTAGTAGCTCCATGACGAGGTCAGGAAGTCGCGGTGCAGCGACGTGACCACGATGTTGAAGCGCTCGAACCACATCCCCACGTTGACCAGCAGCGAGATGACGAACAGCGCCGGGACGTAGGCGCGGACCTGCTTGAACCACAGCAGCTGCGGGACGAAGACGTTGCAGCTGACCATCGTCCAGTAGGCCCAGGCGTAGGGTCCGAAGGCCCGGTTTAAGAAGGTGAACTGTTCGTATGGGTTCCCGCTGTAGTAGGCGATGAACAGCTCCGTGGTGTAGGCCAGGCCCACGAGCAGGCTGGTCAGCAGCACGACCTTGGCCATGAAGTCCAGGTGGCGGTCGGTGATCAGGTGCTTCAGACCCAGCGCAGCGCGGGTCAGGATCAGCAGCGTCATCACCATCGCGAAGCCGCTGAAGATCGCCCCGGCGACGAAGTAGGGCGGGAAGATCGTCGTGTGCCAGCCGGGGATCAGGCTCGCGGCGAAGTCGTAGGACACCACCGTGTGCACGGAGACCACCAGGGGCGTGGCCAGCCCGGCCAGCATCAGGCAGGCCTTGTCGTAGCGGTGCCAGGTCCGGGCGCTGCCGTCCCACCCCAGGCTGAGCCAGCTGTACACGCGTTTCCGGATCCCGCTGGCCCGATCACGCAGGGTGGCGAAGTCGGGGATCAGCCCCACATACCAGAAGATCAGCGAGACCGAGAGGTAGGTCGAGATGGCGAAGATGTCCCACACCAGGGGGGAACGGAAATTGATCCAGAGGGGCCCGCGCGAATTCCAGTAGGGGAACATCCACATCGCCAGCCACGGTCGGCCCATGTGGATGATCGGGAAGATCCCGGCGCAGCACACCGCGAAGATCGTCATCGCTTCAGCCGCCCGGGCGATGGAGGTCCGCCAGCGTTGCCGCAACAACAGGAGGATTGCCGAGATCAGCGTGCCCGCATGGCCGATCCCGATCCAGAAGACGAAGTTGGTGATCGCAAAACCCCAGCCGATGGTGCGGTCGAGTCCCCAGACGCCGATCCCGGTGGCGATGGTGTACGCCACCAGGCCGACCCCGAGGAGCAGCGCTGCCAGGGCCAGGATGAACGGCACCCACCACCGCCAGGTCGGCCAGCGCTCGGTGGGGCTCGAGACCTCTTCGGTGATCTGGCCGTAGCCGCGGTCTTCCTGGATCAGATCCTCGTGGGGGATGGCGAGGGCGGTCTGCACCTGGCTCATGCGTGATCCCCCTGGTCCGCCGCGCCGTGTCGGCGGCGCACCCGCGCGAGATAGGTCACGGCCGGGCCGACATCCAGGTCGGGCAGCACCTGGAAGGCCCTCGGGCTGTGCTTGAGCTGCGCCACGATCCCGTCGGGGTCGGTGCTGTTGCCGAAGTGGATCGCACCCGCCGGGCAGGTCTGCTGGCAGGCGGTCTGGACTTGCATCTGTTCGGGTTCCCCATCCCGCCTCGAGGCGATGCGGGCGGCCTGGATCCGTTGGACGCAGAACGTGCACTTCTCCATCACACCGCGCTCACGCACGACGACGTTGGGGTTGAGTGCCATCTGCTCGAGCGGCTCGGTCTCCCGGTAGTCCAGCCAGTTGAAGCGCCGCATCTTGTACGGGCAGTTGTTGGCGCAGTAGCGCGTGCCCACGCAGCGGTTGTAGGCCTGCTGGTTGATCCCGTCGTGGCCCTGGACCGTGGCCAGGACCGGACACACGGTTTCGCACGGCGCGTCGTGGCACTGGGCGCAGAGCATGGGCTCGAACAGCACGTCCGGCTGTGCCGGATCGCCCGCGAAGTAGCGGTCGATTCGCAGCCAGGACATGTCGTGGAACCGGCGAACCTCGTCGGGGCCGACCACCGGGATGTTGTTCTCTGCCTGACACGCCACCACGCAGGCGCCGCATCCGGTGCAGAGGTCGAGGTCGATCACCATCTCCCAGCGGACCTTGTACGGATCCTGCTTCGGCCAGAGGCTCTCGATCGGACCGTGGTGCTCGTGGTGAAGCGCCTCGTCCCCCCTCGAGACCTCGTGCACGGTGGGTCGCCCCTCGGTCACGTTGTGGATCTGGACGAGCGGCAGGTCCTCGTGGCCACCGGTCGACCGGGCGCTGGCGGCGATCCCGCGCTGGCTCCAGCGCTCCCCGGCGAGGAGGGTCAGCAGCGATCCGTTGCGGTCGGCCCGCCCCAGGTCTCCGTCTTGCCGCCCATACCCCGCCGGCACACCGAGCACCTTCGGATGCTGGCCAGGCATGATCCGGACCGGCAGCGTCAGCTGATTGTCCGACGCCTCGATGTCGATCTCGTCGCCGTCCTCGACCCCCATCTCGCGGGCCAGGTCGGGGGCGATCCGGACGACCGGGGTCCAGCTGACGCGGGTCAGCGGATCCGGGAGCTCCCGCAACCACGGGATGTGGGCCCGGCGGCCCCCACGCAATCCCACCTCTCCGATCACGTCGACCTCGAGCTCCCCGTCGCCGGCCGCGCCCGTCGCCGCCAGCGCGGCTTCGACCGCAGCCCAGCGGAGGTTCCCGGCGTCCGGTGCGTCTGCTTCGGGCGGCGCATCCTCCGCCTCGGCCAGGTCCGGTGCGGGGGCGGCTGGCGGCGGCGTGGGGACCTCGGCCACCGCGGCCCCGGTCGCCACGGAGCGAGCCCAGAAGTCCTCGAATCCCGCTTGCTCCAGGGCGAAGGTGTCGCGCCAGGTACCTCGCAGGTGCTGCAGGTAGTCCGTCGTCGGCGCCTCGGACCACACCAGGAAGTTCTCGTACGGGTGGCGAGTGTCGAACAGGGGCTGGATGGTGGGCTGGGCCAGCGTGAGCACATCGGAGCGGGGCCGGGCGTCTCCCCAGCACTCCAGTCCGTGGTGGGAGGCCGCCACGATCTGGCAGGCCCCCGCCGTGGCGGTCGGCCGATCGGTGATCGCCACCGAGAGCGGGATCTCCGCCAGCGCGGCGGCCAGCTCCACCCCCCCGGGGAGCTGATCGACCGGATCCAGCTCGACGACGATCAACGCCCCGACCTCGCCCGAACGGACCGCTGCGAGCAGGTCCACCAGATCGGCATCGCTGTCCCCGTGGACCCGGGTCGGCCGGTCCAGGTCCAGCGTGTTGCCCTCGTTGCCGAGCAGACGATTGAGCAGCGCCACCGCGACCTGCGCGCCGAGGTCGTTGTCGCCGCTGACCACCAGGGAACTTCCCCGGTGTCTGTGCAGCGCCTCCGACAGTTCGGCGATTCGCTCCTCGGACACGGGCGGGGCAGGCAGGTCGCCGAGCATCCGCCGGATGCGGACCGCGTCCGGACCGTCCTCCCGCGCCGCGATACGCTCCAGCAGCGCCAGGGCGATCTGCCGGCGTTCCGACGCGGTGGCCAACCAACGCTCGTCTGCTGCGGCGCCGGTGAGGGTCAGGCAACCTTCCACCTGGAGGTGGCGGAATCCCTCGTGCTCCTGCGCTTTGCGCTTCGCCTCCGCGTAGCGTCGCGTGTCCGCGACCGGCTCCGGCCCCGCGCCGAGCAGATCGGCCCCCAGCACCACCAGCAGCTCCGCCCGGTCCAGGCGCAGATCGGGACTGCCGAAATGTCCGTCGAGTACACCGTAAGCTTCGCTCCGCGCTGTGGGGCATTCGGGATCCAGCTCGTGCTGCACCCGGCGTCCGCCGTGGGCTGCCGCGAAGGTCTCCACGGCGGCCCGGGCAGCAGGGCTGGTCAATGCTGGCGTCAGCACCGCCACTTGCTTGCCCGCCTCGCGAACCGCGGACAGCTGGTCGATCACGATGGCGTCCAGTTCTTCCCAGCCCCGCTCTGCCCCGTCGATGGTGGGGTGGGTCAACCGGCCCGAGTCGTACAGACCCCGCAGGTCGGCCTGGCCCGAGGCACACAGACCTCCCTGCGAGAGGGGATGGGCGGGATGACCTTCGAGCTTGATCGGCCGGCCGTCGATGGTGGTCACCATCAGGCCACAAGCCGCCGAACAGGCCGTGCAGGTGCTTGCGTACTGCACGGGCACACCCGGATCGATCCCGTCGGGGGTGTCCAGGTAGGGCCGGGCTTCGTGGACCGGTAATCGCTGGCAGGAGGCCAATCCCACGACCCCCGTGATCCCGAGGGCCTTGAGGAAGTCCCGCCGGACCATGCTGGTCGGGGGGATCTCGGGGGGCGGTTCGACCACCGCGCTGGGGGCCGCCGGAGCTTGTGACGAGCCGTCGAGCTCCGTCCAGGGCTGCCGCTCCATCGGTGTACGTCGCGTCATCGGGCGTTCCTCATGGCCTAGTTCGGGCGTTCCTCATGGCCTAGTTCGGGCGTTCCTCATGGCCTAGTGGTGACAGACCGAGCAGTCGGTGAGCCGGTTGATGGCGTCCGCGGGCACCCCGTCGTCACCGTCCACGGTCCCCTGGCGATGGCAGTCCAGGCACCAGCCCATGGTCAGGGACGACCACTGCTGCACCCGGCCCATGAACTCGACCGAGCCGTGGCACTCGAAACACTCGATCTCCGCGCTCACCACGTGGGCGCTGTGGTCGAAGAATGCGTGGTCCGGGAGCCGGTGTACCCGGATCCAGGCGATGGGCTCGTCGGAATCGATGGCCGTGCGGACCTTCACGACCTCCCCGGCGTCTTGCTTCACCTGCTCGTGGCAGTTCATGCACACTGTCGCTGGCGGGATCCCGGCGTACCGGCCCCGCTGTACTCCGAAGTGGCAGTACTGGCACGGGATCTCCGATGCGCCCGCGTGCACCGCGTGGGAGTAGGCGATGGGTTGCGTCGGCTCGTAGCCCTGGTTCGTCGGCTCGCAGCCGACGAGCAGCACCGGCCCCAACAGCAGCGCCGATCTGCTCAGCATGGGGTCTCCGCGTTCTTGCGGGCGTAGAACCACCAGTTCACGACCAGGCAGCTCGCGTAGTAGACGGCGAAGCCGTACAGCGCGTACTCGGGGTGGCCTGCCTGGATCTGGGTCGCGAAGATCTTGGGGATCAGGAAGGCGCCGTACGCGGCGATGGCCGAGGTCCATCCCAGCACCGGGCCAGCCTGCGCCTTGGAGAAGATCATCGGGACCATGCGGAAGGTCGAGCCGTTGCCGATGCCGGTGGTGACGAACAGCAGCAGGAACAGACCCAGGAAGGGCCCGAAGTACTGCTCGGGGTGGGGTGAGCCGTTGGCCAGCGAGACGACGTAGCCACAGCCGATGGTCGCCGCGACCATGATCCAGGTGTCCCACTGGGTGACCCGTGCCCCGCCGAGCTTGTCTGACAGCCAGCCCCCGACAGGTCGGATCAGGGCGCCGACCATCGCCCCGAGGAACGCGTATTTGAACGCATCGATGGCGTGGATGTTCTCGATCGCCTTGGGCAGGGTCTGGCCGTTCTCGTCCACCCGGACGTACCCGAACACGTCGGTGATCAGCTTGGGAAAGGCCGCCGAATAGCCGATGAACGATCCGAACGTCATGGTGTACAGCCAGGTCATGACCCAGGTGTGCTTGTTGCCGAAGATCTCGAACTGGTCCTGGAGGTTGGTCCGGATCGGCCGGGGGGTCAGGAACCGCATCAACGCCAGCGTCACGACCACGGCCACGACCAGCACCACGAAGATCTTCAGCAGCTCGGGGAACCCGCCCCACGGGGTCAACAGCAGCGCGATGCCGACCCCGGCGCCGACGAAGCCCAGCATCTCCAGCCAGATGTACTTGCCCACCGCCAGGGGGGTGGGGCCGCACTTGTGCATCGGCAGGTTGTTCATCAGCAGGAAGGCCAGGATCGCCACCGTGGCCAGGATCGGCACCCAGATCAGTCCCGCGTTGTGCAGCCAGATGGACTTCTCGCCCAGCGGGAGGCTCTCGCCACCGAAGAGGCCGAAGGTGATGACCCACGGGATCAGGAACTGCATCACGCAGACGCCCAGGTTGCCCAGACCCGCGTTGAGCCCCAGGGACAGCCCCTGCATCCGCTTGGGGAAGAAGAAGCTGATGTTGGACATCGAGGACGCGAACGCGCCGCCGCCGACACCCGACAGCGCCGCCAGGACGACGAAGATCAGGAAGCTGGTGTCGGGGTTCTGAAGCGCGATCCCTGCCCCGAGGGAGGGCATGATCAGCAGCAACGTGGTCATGAACTTGGCGTTGCGGCCGCCACAGATGGCGATCATGAACGAGTTGGGGATGCGCAGCGTGGCCCCGGCCAGCCCGGCGACGGCGGGCAAGGTGTACAGCAGCGCCTGGTAATCCATGCCCGTCAGCGGCATGCCGTCGTTGCCGAACGAGAAGCCGAACAGGGTCGGGTCGCCATCGTGCAGCGATTGCATGCGCACGATGATCATTCCCCAGTACAGCCAGACCGCAAATCCCAGCAGCAGGTTGGGGATCGAGATCCACAGGTTGCGCTGGGCGATCCGTTTGCCCTGGGCCTCCCAGAAGGTGGGATCCTCTACGTTCCATTGCTCGGGGGTCTTCATCCGCTTGCCTCCATGGCGTCGGGTTCGCGTGCCTCGGGCGACGCGGCCTCGGCCGGTTCGTGGTCTTCGGTGTTCATGGTCAGGACGCTGATCGCCTTGCCGCGTTCGCTCATTGGATTTGCTCCCCACGCCGGTTCAGGACCGGCGGATCCCCTTCTCTGTCAGTCCCCTGCGGCGGTTCCAGATCACCTGTTGCAACGGACGCCACAGGTACGGCACCGGGGCCACCAGCGTGTGGACCAGTCTGGTGAAGCTGAAGCACACGGTGAGCGTGAACGCCCCCAGCACGTGAAGCCTGGCCGCCAGGGGCAGCTCGGCCATGAGCGGGACCTCCGGCTGCAGCCGGACGATCGACCATAGATAGGGGACCACCGCGGCGGTGTACCAGGAGATCCCCCAGCGCAGACCGAGGGCGACCCAGATCCCGGTGACGACCTGGAACAGGAGCAGCGCGTACACGATCACGTCCCAGACGCTGGTCTGGCTCCGCAGCCGGGCGCTGGCGGCGCGTCGCACGATCAGGCCCACCATGCCGAACCCGAACAGCAGGGCGGCCGCGAGCGCGGCGGCCTCGAGCACGAACAGGCGTAACGGCGCCTCGTTCCAGAACATGATCTGGCGAGGGATCAGGAACCCCACCAGGTGCCCGAAGAACAGGAACAGGACGCCGAGGTGGAACGGCACCGACCCCCAGAACAACCGCCGGCTCTCCAGGAACTGCGACGACAGGCTCGAGTACGTGAACGGAGTCTTGACGTACCGCTGAATCGAGATCAGCAGGAAGATGGAGAACGCGACGTAGGGCAGCGCGCCGTAGAGCAGCACGTCAAGCATGGGATTCCGCCTCCTCGCCGGCCGGTGTGACGGGACGCGAGGCGGGCCCGCGGCCCAGCTCGTCGGCGAGCACCGCCGGGAGTGCCTCGATGACCTTGCGCCAGGGATTGAGCGACTCGGAGAGGATCTCGTTCATCTTGCCCAGGGCGGGCCGGACGGCGAGATCGTGCAGGGTTCGGCAGGACGCGTCGTCCTCGAGCCGCGACAGCAGCAACAGCACCGTGGTCAGGTGATCCGGGAGACCCGAGGGCCGCTCCAGACCGGCCAGGCGCAGCTCCTGGTGCAGCCCCGCCAGCAGCAGGTTGCGCTTGAAGTTCTCGCCGAACAGGTGGTGGCCCAGCTGCAGTGAGCACACGGGGTTGAGGTCGAACAAGACGGTGTACCATTCCTCCGCCTCACCGGTGCGCGCCCCCTCCAGCCAGCCCGCCAGGAGGTCCAGCGCGTCGGCCATGTCCGGGTGGTCGGCGCGGAGCCGCCACGCGTCCTCCCGGGCCCGCCCGGCAGCCCCCTCGAAGGGGTACTCCAGGTTGCGCGCGATGATCTCGAGGTTCGTCCGCTCACGCATCGCTCAGGCCCCCCGCTCTGGCGGCTCGCGGAATCCGATGCCGAGGGCGCCCTGGGCGATCTCGGGTTCGCCGAGCTGCTCCATGGCCATCTCGCGGTGCATCGGCGGGATCACGAACCGGTCCTTGTGTGGCGCGATCGAGACCATGTGGGCGATCGCGTCGGCCTCCTCGGAAGAGCAGTCGGCCGCCGCCAGGATCTGGCCGATCTGTGCTTCGTCCTGGTCGCCGACGGTGACGTTGCGGCGGTGGTGGCGAACGGCCAGTTGCTTGCGCAGCGCGTACTTCACCGGAGCCTGGTTGCCGGCGCCGAACAGGCTGGCCATGTAGCGCATCGGAAGCCGATAGCGGTCCAGCGAGCCCAGGAACTCGTCGATGGAGGTGTCGTACATCTCTCCGTCGATATCAGCCATCACCGGGAGGAGCGGTGGCACGTAGAACAGGTTGGGCAAGGTCCGCTGTTCGGCGTGTAGCGGAAGCGCCAGGCCCCACTTGGCGACGAAGGGATGGATCGGCGAGCGCTGCGCGGACTCGAGGACCTCTTCTTCCATCCCGCCCTCGCGCGCCGCCGCGATCACATCGGGGTTGTTCGGATCGAGGATCAGGTCGCGCTGGGCCTGGACCAGGTCGTTGCGGTCGGCGGCCACCGCAGCCGGGATACGCTCCGCGTCGTACAGCAGCAGTCCCTGGTAGCGGATTCGCCCGACGCAGGAGTGGAAACAGGCCGACGGCTGCCCCGTCTCCAGCCGCGGGTAACACAGGATGCACTTCTCGCCCTTGCCGGTAGACCAGTTGAAGTAGGTCTTCTTGTACGGGCACGCGCTGACGCAGAAGCGCCATGCGCGACAGCGTTTCTGGTTGAGCAGCACGATCCCGTCCTCGCCGCGCTTGTACAGGGCGCCGGACGGACAGCCGGCCACGCAGGCCGGGTGCAGGCAGTGGTTGCAGATCCGCGGGATGTAGAACATCGCGAGGCGCTCGAGTTCGAACAGCGCCCGGCGTTCCGCCTCCGTGACCTGCTCCAGGTTCGGGTCGTTGGCGGCGTGGATCTCCGAGCCCCCCAGGTCGTCGTCCCAGTTGGGGCCGGCTTTGATCTCCATCGGTTCGCCGGTGATCATCGAGATCGGCTGAGCCGTCGGTTGGTCAGCGCCCTCGGGGGCATCGAACAGGTCCTGGTACGCGAAGGTGAACGGCTCGTAGTAGTCGTCGATGGTCGGCAAGTTGGGGTTGTGGAAGACGGTCAGGGCGCCGCGGACCTTGCCCACGGCCCGCAACTTGGGTTGCGAGCCCTGCTTCTCGAATCCGCCCTTGTACCTTTCCTGGTCCTCCCACGCGGTGGGGTAACCGGTCCCCGGCTTGGTCTCGACGTTGTTCCACCACATGTACTCGGCGCCGCGGCGGTCGGTCCAGACGTTCTTGCAGGCGATGCTGCAGGTGTGGCAGCCGATGCATTTGTCGAGGTGGAACACCATCGAGACCTGGGCGCGAACGTCCATCTGCGATCTCCTGTCTCAGAACTCCGGCCGGTCCAGGCGTCGAATGCGGATCTGCGTGTCGCGGTTGACGCCGGTGGGGCCCCAGTAGTTGAAGTGGTAGGTGAACTGTCCGTAGCCGCCGACCATCAGCACCGGCTTGAGGCGGGTGCGGGTCAGGCTGTTGTGGCCACCCGCCCGCCGGTCGCCCCGCAACGGGGAGAGGGGAACGCCGAGGGTGCGCTCGGGCGCGTGATAGAGGATGCACACCCCGCGCGGGATGCGCGCGCTGACCACCGCCCGGGTGCAGACCACCCCATGGTCGTTGTGGGCCTCCACCCAGTCGTTGTCCGCCACCCCGATCGACCTGGCGTCGTCGGGATTCATCCACATCGGCTCGATGCCGCGGGACAGCGTGAGCATCCGGTGGTTGTCCGAGTAGGTGGAGTGGATGTGCCACTTGCCGTGGGGGGTGAGGTAGTTGAGCGCGATGCCGTCGTCCGGGCTCGCCAGCAGGTCGCCGTAGTCGGCGGGGCGCGGCTCCGGCTTGTAGGTCGGCAGGTGCTCGCCGAAGTCGAGGTACCCCTGGTGGTCCAGGTAGAACTGCTGTCGCCCGGTCAGGGTCCGCCACGGGATGAGTCGATCGACCTGGGACGTGAACGCGGAGTAGGCGCGGCCATTGTCGAGCAGTCCCGACCAGCACGGGCTGTTCAGCAAGCGTCGGGGCTGGGCTTGCAGCTCCTCGTAGGTGGTCCGCTGGAACCGTGCCCCCTCGGCCAGATCCGTCAGCTTCAGACCCGTCTTGCGCTCGAGGAACTGGTACCCCTTGTAGGACACCTCCCCGTTGGTCTCCGGGGCCATGTGCAGGATCACGTCGGAAGCGTGTTCCGCCTCCCGCAGGGATGGGTACTCGACTCCGTCGACGGTGACCGTGTCGCGTTCGGCCAGTAGCTGGTCGTACTGCTCTTCCACGTCCAGCTGGATACCGTGGGCCCCGATACCCGCGCGGGCCCCCCGCCCCAGGGCGATGAAGTGGTGGAACAGACGCCGGTAGTCCCGCCGGACGACCTTGAGGTTGGGCATCGTCTTGCCCGGGATGGCCTCGGTCTCGCCGTGGATCCACTCCTGGATCGAGGTCTGGGCCATTTCCGCCGGGGTGTCGTGGGCCAGCGGGGCCATCACCAGCTCCTCCACCGGCTCGGGGAAATGTCGGAACGACATCTCGGCCGTGCGCGCTGCGAGGGCGCGGAACTGGTCCCAGTCGGAGCGGGCCTCCCACGACGGCGGCACGGCTTCGCCCAGGGGGTGGAGGAAGCTGTGCAGGTCCGTGGAGTTGAGGTCGGCCTTCTCGTACCAGTGGGCCGCAGGCAGGATGATGTCGGAGTAGAGCGCCGACGTGTCCATGCGGAAGTTCAGGTCGACGACCAGGTCCATCTTGCCCCGGGGGGCCTCGCGCCACTTCACCTCCTTGACCGAATCCTGGGCGCGTTCCTCGGCGATGGCGTTGTCGTGGGTCCCGAGGTAGTGCCGGAGGAAGTACTCGTGCCCCTTGGCGCTGGACATCAGGGCGTTGCCCCGCCAGATGTACAGGATCCGGGGCCAGTTCTCGGGCGCGTCGGGATCGGTGACGGAGAAGGTCAGGTCCCCCGACTTGAGCTGCTCCACGACATGGTCCACGACCTGCTCGTCGGTCTCGGCGCCCGCCGCGCGGGCGTCGCGCACCACATCGATGCTGTTGCGGTCGAACTGGGGATAGAAGGGCAGCCAGCCGTTGCGCACGGCCTTGACCTGCAGGTCGATGGTGTGTCCCTGGGCCAGCGACGCGTCCCCGGGTACCGGGTGGTAGTCGGTGAACTCCCCTTCGTAGCGCCACTGGTCACAGTGGACGTAGTGCCACGATGGGGCGTTCTGCAGCCGCGGCGGAGCCAGCCAGTCCTTGGCGAAGGCGATGGTCGACCAGGGGGCCACCGGAGCCAGCTTTTCCTGGCCCACGTAGTGGTTGAGACCGCCACCGTTCTTGCCGACGCAGCCGGTCAGCATCAAGGCGACGATGCCGGAACGATAGATGAGGTTGTTGTGGTACCAGTGGTTGATGCCCGCGCCGATGATGATGCTGCACTTGCCGTCGGTCTTCTCGGCCGTCCGGGCCCACTCCCGGGCAAAGCCGATCACGGTCTTGCGGTCGATGCCCGACCAGCGCTCCTGCCAGGCGGGGGTGTACGAGAGATCCGGGTCGTCGTAGTCCGCCGGGTACTCCCCGGCCAGCTCGCGGCCAACACCGTACCGGGCCATCAGCAGGTCGAACGCGGTGGTGACCAGGACCTGCTCGCCGTTGGCCTTGGTGACGCGCATGGCGGGCACGCCGCGGAGGGAGATCCGTGAGGAGTCGTACTCCTCGAACTCCACCAGCGGGACCTCTTCCTCCCGGCCGAGCAGGGACAGCAGGGGGCGGACCGGGCTCCCGGAGCTCGCCTCCTCGAGCTTGAGGTTCCAGTCTCCGCCCTCGCTCGCCCAGCGATGGCCTACCGCGCCGCCGAGCATGCGCAGCTCCCCGCTGAGCTCGTCGAGGACCACGAATTTCCACTCCGGGTGCTCGGTCTCGGTGTAGCGGTCCACCTCACCGGCTCGCAGCAGCTGACCGGCGCGCACGCCCCTGGGCGTCGGCTCGAGCTCCACCAGCAAGGAGGCGTCGGTGTATTGGCGGACGTACTCCTCGAAGGCTGGCGTGCTGCACTCGGCGTAGAACTCCGTGAGGATCACGTGGCTGACAGCCATCCAGAACGCGCCGTCCTGGCCGGCGTTGATCGGGATCCACTGGTCGGCGAACTTGCTGACCTGGCTGAAGTCCGGCGACACGACGACCAGCTTGGTGCCGTTCTGGCGTGCCTCGGAGAGGAAGTGGCAGTCCGGGGTGCGGGTCATGTTGGGATTGGATCCCATGACCGCGATCATCTTGGAGTGGTACCAGTCCGCGGATTCCGCGACGTCGGTCTGCTCCCCCCAGATCTCCGGCGAGGCCGGCGGCAGGTCGCAATACCAGTCGTAGAACGACAGGTTCACTCCGCCGAGGAGTTGCAGGAACCGGGCCCCCCCGGCGTAACTGAGCTGGGACATGGCCGGGATCGGGGAGAAGCCGTTGATCCGATCCGGCCCGTACTGGCGGATGGTGTGGATGTTGGCCGCTGCGGCGATCTCCAGGGCCTCGTCATGGGTCGTGCGGCGGAAGCCGCCCTTGCCGCGCGCCTGCTGATAGCGTTGCCTCTGCTCCGGGTCCTCCTGGATCGAGGCCCAGGCTTCCACCGGATCGTCGTGAACTGCCCGGGCCGCGCGCCACAGATCCTGGAGCGCGCCGCGGATGTAGGGGTACTTCACCCGCAGCGGGCTGTACACGTACCACGAGGCGGAGATCCCCCGCTGGCAACCCCGGGGTTCGTAGGGGGGGAGGGACGGATCCAGCGCCGGGTAGTCCAGCGCCTGCATCTCCCAGGTGACGATCCCCTCCTTGACGTGCACGTTCCACGAACAGCCGCCCGTGCAGTTGGCTCCGTGGGTGGAGCGGACGACCTTGTCGTGCTGCCAGCGGTTTCGGTAGAACTCTTCCCACTGACGCGTCTTGGGGCTGATCAGGTCCTTGAGCCACTTCACGACGAGCTTCCCCTGTGCTGGACGAGCGTCTCGCGCACGCCCCGCAGGCGGCGCCCCCACGCCAGGTTGAGCAAGAACAGGACCGCGACGGCGATCACCAGACCGGCCAGGAGCAGGTTGAACGAGTCGTCCTCGACGGGTCCGTGGAGGTTCGCTTCGTAGAAGAAGGACCGCAGCCCGAACGCCTCGTCCTTGTTCGGCGCCCGGTCCGCGAAGACCGCGCCCATCACCTCGAAGGAGGGATTCCGCAGCGCCGAGTCCAGCCCCTCGTCACCGTAACGGGCGAACGCCGCCGTCAGATCCACGGCCAGGCGTCCGCCCGGGACCATGCCCCCAACCCCGGCGACGGAGTGGCAGGAGAAGCAGGCCGGCCCACCCTCCGCCAGCCGCTCGGTGCCCAGGAACAGCGCCTTGCCGTAGGCCACGTCATCCGGGGTCGCGTTGTCCACCGGGACATACGAGCCGACGAGGTTGCACGGCTCGGACGAACAGCGCTCCATCAGATCGACCAGCGCCTCGACGTCGCCGAGGGCGAGGCCCAGGTCCGGCATCTTGGTGCCGTCGTACTCCTTGACCAGTTCCCGCGCGTCCGGATCCGAGGTCAGCATCTTGCTGGGCTCGGCGACGAAACGAATCAGCCAGTCCCGCGACCGGCGCAGGTGGACATCAGCCAGGTCGGGCCCGATCCGCTCGCCCTTGCCCACCGTGTGGCAGGACGAGCACTTGTTGGCGAACAGCTCCTCCATGGGATCCTGCTCGTCGACCCCGTCGCCCGCGCTGTCGTCGTCATCGGCGGCGTCCACCGGTTCGTGGTCCGGCTCCACGCCGTCCTCGGCGAGGGGTTCGACGGGGGAGTCTGCCGGCCCGGGTGTCTGGGCCACCGAGATCCCGGGTAGGCCCCACGACAGGGCGGCCACACACAGGACGGCTGCAGCCGATGGAGTGTTGATCGTCGGGTTCTGCACCTGGTTGCGCCTTCTGGCCGTGCGCCGGTTGGACGTTGACACTGGCTCGGACCAGCTGAATGCAACAGCCAATCCAAGTCCGCGGAGGAATCGATAACTGTTCGGATTCAGGGGACTTGTTCGTTGAGGAGGCGCGGACGAGATCCCGCCGGGAGCGGCGTGGGGTCTCAGACCTGAGAGGGGATGAAGGGGTGGATTCTCAGGATTGAGAGGGGGGGCCCGCGGCGCGGATCAGGGGTCCTCCTGCTCCCGATCGAGCCCCTTGAGCTGCAGCTTTTCCAGCCTGCGGTACAGCGTGGCGAGCGAGATGCCCAGCTCCTCCGCGGCGCGCTCGCGGTTGCCGCCGCACAGGCGAAGGACCATGGCGATGTGGCTGCGCTCGAACTGGCTCACCGCCTCCTGCAGATCCATGTCGGCACTGGCCTTCCCGGCGACGTCCACCGGGAGCTGCTCCAGGCCGATCCGGCCGTGGTCGACGAGGATCAGTGACCGCTCGAGAACGTTGCGCAGTTCGCGGACGTTTCCCGGCCAGGGGTACCGGCAGAGGGCGCGCATCGCTGCCGCGGAGACGATCGGCGTGGGGGCACCCATGGCGGCGGCGAGCCTCTGCAGCAGCAGGTGGACCAGGGGGGGGACATCCTGGAGCCGCTCGCGCAGCGGCGGCAGCTGGATGCGCAGTACGTTCAGCCGGTAGTACAGGTCCGCCCGGAACGAGCCGTCGTCGACCATCGCCTCGATGTCCCGGTTGGTGGCGGTCAGCACCCGGGCCTGGAACCGCACGGCGGTGTCCCGGCCGACCGGCTTGACCTCACCCTCCTCGAGGGCCTGGAGCAGCTTGGCCTGCACCGACGGCTCCAGCTCGCCGATCTCGTCGAGGAAGACCGTGCCCGATCCGGCGGCCCGCAGGGTCCCCTCCCGACGGTCCTTGGCGCCGGTGAAGGCGCCGCGCTCGTGTCCGAACAGCTCGCTCTCCATCAGGGACTGGGGGATGGCGGCGAGATTGATGGTCAGGAATGGCTGGTCGGCGTCGGGGCCCGCGAGGTGGATCGCCTTGGCGGTGAGGCCCTTGCCGGTGCCGGTCTCCCCGGTGAGCAGGATGTTCGCCCGGGATGTCGCGCTCCGGCGGACCAGGTCCAGCACCTGCTGCATCGACTCCGAGTCCGCGACGATCTCGCCCCCTGGCTGCTGGCCCCCCAGGGCCCTTCGCAGGCGTGCGTTCTCCTGTTCCAGGGCCCGGTGAGCCAGGAGCCAGCCGACCTTGCGCTCCACCTCGTCGAGGAACAGCGGCTTGAGCAGATAGTCGCGGGCACCCAGCCGCAGGGCCTCGACCGCCGACTCCACCGAGGCATATGCCGTGGTCAGCAGCACCGGCAGTTCCTCGTCCAGCTCGTGGGCCCGGCGGATCACCTCCAGACCGTCCATGGCCGGCAGGCGCAGGTCGGTGATCAGGGCGTCGTAGGTGGTTCGCCCCATCCGCTCCAGGGCGTCCTCCCCGCTGGAGACGGCGTCGACGGTGTACCCCCGGGAGGAGAGGAACTGGACCAGCGGGTCGCGCTGGGCGCGTTCATCCTCGACGAGGAGGATCCTGGCGGATGTCCGTGTCACGGCTCCTCCCCGGCGACGTCGGTGGCGGCGGGGAGGAACACCAGCACGGTGGTGCCCTGTCCGGGGGCGCTGTGGACCTCGATGTCGCCGCCGGCCGCCCGGGCGATGTCCTTGCAGATGCTGAGCCCGAGGCCGGTCCCCCGGTCGGGGCTCTTGGTCGTGAACTGAGGCTCGAAGCAGTGGTCGAGCACGGCCCGCTCCATGCCGGTTCCCGTGTCGTGGATGCGTACGACGACCTGCTGTCCCGCGGGGCGGATCACCACCCGGAGTTCGCCCCCCTGGGGCATGGCGTCCAGGGCGTTGAGCATCAGGTTCAGTATCACCTGCATCAGGTGGTCCTCGACGATGAACACCGGCGGGGTCTCCGGATCGGCATCCACCCCGGTGACTACTTTCTGGGTCCGCTGGTCATAGCGAATCAGCTTCAGCGCGTCGTCCACCACGGCCGTGACGGAGACGTGGGTCGCCTCGTCCCGCCGCCGCCGGCCGAAATCCACGATCTCCCGCAGCGTCCGGCGTAGACGCGCGGTCTCCTGCTGCATGGTCTCGATGATCTCCTTGCTGTCGTCCGCCCCCTGCAGGGTGGACATCAGCTGAAGCTGGAGATCCAGGGACGAGAGGGGATTCCCCATGTCGTGCGCGATGCTGGCCGAGAGTAGTCCCAGCGAGGCCATCTTCTCCTGGTGGATCAGGGACATCTGCAGCTTCTTCTCCTCGGTCACCACCCGTTCCACCAGCAGCACGTATTGCGCCCCGCCGGGCATCTGCAGCGGATGACTCTCCACCGCCAGCACCTCGTTGGTGCGCGGGTCGACGGTGTAGCCACGAGCCTGCTGGGGCGAACCGGTCTTGAAGGTGCCCCAGGCGGGGCACTCGCGGCAGTGCTCCGAAGCGCTCTCGCGACGGTCGAAACAGCGTTGCCCGACCAGCGACATCCCGTGCACCTCGACTGCCTTGGGGTTCGTCTGGACGATCCGCATGTTCCGATCGATGACGATCAGGGCGACGGGCACGTTGTCCATGACGGACTGCAGCAGGGCCTCGGCCTCGACGAGAGCTCCGGACCGTCGCGACAGGCTCCGCTCCAGTGTAGCCATGCGGGTCCGCCGATGCCGGACCAGGACGACCGCGACCACGATCGCCGTGATCGCTCCCATGGAGATCCCGCGGACATGAACGAACCAGGGGTCGGCCGAGGTCACCCCGGCGCGGTCCAGGCCCTCCCACAGCAGGGTGGACACCACGATGGCGGCGGCGACCGCAGCGAACGTGGCCAGGATCCCACGCAACCAGGGGCGCGAGGAGTCCCCCTCGTGCCGTGGGGGATCCGCGAGAGGGGAAATATCGATCACGCAGCTGGTCTTTATCAGCTACCGGAGCTTCGACGCCATCCTGGAGCGGGCCCGGAGATCCCCGCTCCCCCCGCCAGAACGACGAAACCCGGGACTATTGCCCGGGTCCGTCTATTGCTCAACGTCGAAAATATCTCGGTGGTCGGGGCGAGAGGATTTGAACCTCCGACTTCCTGCTCCCGAAGCAGGCGCGCTACCAAGCTGCGCTACGCCCCGACGGGTCGAACGAATTAACACCCGCTGCCGGCACCGTCAATGCCTATCGCCTCGAAAAGGCTAGCCGGCGGCGTCGGCAGCGGCCCGGATCTGGCGGATCGCCTCGGCATAATTCCCCTCCGGCCAGCCGAACACTCCGGAGCCCGAGACGAGCACGTCGGCGCCTGCGAAGTCGCCTGCGTTGGTCGCCTTGACGCCGCCGTCGACCTCGATCAGCGGCGGATCGGTGAGCCCGAGCTGCTCGAAACGTTCCCGCAGCTCGTCGATCTTGCGGAGCGTGCGGGGGATGTGGGGCTGGGCGCCCCAACCGGGGTTGACCGTCATGATCACGATCAGGTCCACGTCCTCGAGCACGTAGTCGAGCACGGAGATCGGCGTGTGGGGATTGAGCGCCACGCCGGCCTTGATCCCGCGCGAGGCGAAGGGCTCGTCGCGCTGGATCATCCTGACGGTATTGTGCAGGTGGGGACAGGCCTCGGCGTGGACCGCGATCAGGTCGGCGCCGGCCTCGGCGAAGGCCGCCAGGTGCTGCTCCGGCTCGACGATCATCAGGTGTACGTCCACCGGCTTGCTGGCGTGGCGCACGACCGCCTTGGTCACCAGGGGGCCGATGGTGATGTTGGGCACGAAACGGCCGTCCATCACGTCGACGTGGATCCAGTCGGCGCCGGCCGCCTCCACCTTGCGCACCTCGGCGCCCAGGTTGGCGAAGTCAGACGACAGCAACGACGGCGAGATCAGGTGTTTCCGGTGGCTCATGTCGGCTCTCCCCACTGCTCCCCGGGCTGGACCCGGAATCCGTTGACGAACGAGGCCGCGTCCATCGCCCGCTTTCCCTCGGGCTGGAGCTGGAGCAGCCGCAACTGGCCGTCGCCACAGGCGACGTCGACGCCTTCCTTGCCCGCGCGGACCACCTGGCCCGGGGTGGCGCGGGCGCTGGCCTTCAGGGGTTCGGCGGTGATGACCTTGATCCGCTTGCCCGCGCGATGGGTGAAGGCGCCCGGCCACGGGTAGGTGCCCCGGGCCAGCTGGTCGAGATCCGCCGCCGGGCGGGTCCAGTCCAGCGCCCCGTCGGCCTTGGACAGCATCGGCGCGTAACTGGATGCCGCGTCGTCCTGGGGCCTGGCCTCCAGCGTTCCGTCGCGAAACGCGGCCAGGGTCTCGGCCAGCAGATCGGCACCGACGCCAGCGAGCCGGTCCGCGAGGCTGGCGGAGGTGTCCGTGGCGTGGATCGGCTCGCTGCGCTGCAGCAGCGCGGGGCCGGTGTCCAGGCCCTCGTCCATCTGCATGGTCGTCACTCCGGTCTCTCGCTCGCCCCGGATGATGGCCCATTGCACGGGTCCGGCGCCGCGATAGGCGGGCAGGAGGCTGAAGTGGACGTTGATGCAGCCGTAGCGCGGGATGGCCAGGATCGCGGGCGGAAGGATCTTGCCGTAGGCCACGACCACCGCGAAGTCGGGCTTCAGGGAGGCGAAGCGCTCCTGCTCTTCGGGTTTGCGCAGGCCCCGCGGCTGGTACAGCGGGATGGCGTTCTCGGCGGCGCAGTGGGCGATGGGCGGCGGCGTCAGCTTGCGGCCGCGTCCCGCTCGTTTGTCCGGCTGACAGTAGATGGCCACGACCTGCTCGGGACCGCCGATGAGCCGGTCGATGCAGGGCCGGGCGATCCCCGGCGATCCCATGAAGACGATACGCAGCGGGGCGTCGTCAGGGGGCGGCCAAGGACTCATGGGCCTGCTTCTTCTTCTGTTTCTTCAGGTAGAGGCGTCGCTTGAGGCCGCTGACCTTGTCCAGCAGGGTGACTCCATCGAGGTGGTCGATCTCGTGCTGAAGTACCACGGCCGGGAAACCGTGTAGCTCCAGCTCCAGCGGCTGGCCGTCTCCGTCGAGTCCCCGCACCACGATGCGCTCGAAGCGGGGCACGTCGATGGTGAAGTCGGGCACCGACAGGCAGCCCTCCTCCATCGAACAGCCCCCTTCGCGCTCCACGATCTCGGGGTTGACGAAGGCGTACAGGGAGCGGGATTCGACGTCCTCGTCCGACTGCGGGATCTCGTAGCTCGCGGGGTCCAGATCCGCCACGATCACCCGGAGCCCGGCGCCCACCTGGGGCGCGGCCAGGCCGACCCCTGGCGCGGCGTACATGGTGTCGGCCAGGTCGTCGATCAGTGTCCGGATATCGTCGTTGAACTCGCCCACTTCGGCGGCGCGAGCCGCCAGGACAGGATGGGGTACCTCGACGATGGGGCGGATAGCCATTTGCTCTGTATAGGGAGGAGCCCGGTCGCGGTCAAGCGCGCGATCGGAGGTCAGGAATCCTTGTCGCGGCCGAACAGCTTGCCAAACGAGAGCTTGCTCTTGCCGTCGGCCTTGCGGGCGGCGGCGTCGGCCTTGCGCAGATCGCCGAGGGCTTCGGCATTGGACGGTTGCAGGCGCACGACGCGCTTGAACAGCTCCCGCGCGAACTCGTGCTCGCCCTTGATCGCCGAGATCTTCCCCAGCAGGTGCATGGGGATCGGGTTCTTGGAACGCCGCTGCAGGATGTTGCGAATCGTCTGCTCGGCTTCCTCCGCGGCCTCCGGCTCCGACCCCTGCTTGAGGCGCCAGGTCGTGTACGCGTGGAACACGGTGTAGTCGTCTTCCTCGCTGTAGCCGGAGTGCGCGCGCGTGAATTGCTCGTGGGCCGAGGTCAGCTGTCCCTGCGCCAGCAAGCGGACGCCGGCCTTGTAGGCGGATTCGGCGTCCATGATCGCCCGCGCCTTCTCCATCGCGACTTCTTCCGGGGTCTGCTTGCCGAGGATCTTGTAGTCGACGTAGTCCTTCCGGCTCGCCTCGCTCGACAGGGTCTCGCTGGCCTCGCTGATGCGGGCGAAGATCCGCTGCGCCTCGCGACGGATCGGCACCGGTTCATCGTTGAAGCGGTCCGGGTGGTACTGCTTGGCCAGCTCGAAATAGGCGTCCCGGATGGCCGTCGCGTCGGCGTCGACCTCCAGCCCGAACAGCTCGAAGAAGTTGCGGGCCTCCATGACGGCGGCGTCCGCCCTGAGTGACTCCCAGCGCTGCGTCTGCTCATCGTCCATCTCGGCGATTTCGGCCTCGATGGCCTCGCCGTCGTCGCTGTCATCGTCGAGCGAGAGCTCGGCGATGCCGGCGCGGGCGGTCTGGCGTCGCTTCAGCTCGCTGGCCGACACCTCGGTGGTGAATCCGCCGCCGAACAGGGACTTGCCGAGGGAGTCGATGTGGCTCTGTAGCTCCCGGACATCGTCGTCCGCGTCCTCGTCGAGGGGAGGAGGCTGGGCCTCGCCGTGGAAGGAGTCCTCGTCCTCGGACGGAGTCCCCGCGGGTGAACTCTGCGAGGTCTCCGCGCGCCGATCCTTCGTCTTTGCGGTGACGATCACCTCCCGGTCACCACGGGCCACGTAGGCTGTCGACGAGCGTCCGACGCCCGAGTCTTCCCGGGTCGACGCGAAGGTGAGCGCGGTCTCGGCCATGCCCGACACCAGCAGGAGCCACAGCAGGCACGTCGCCCGGCTTGCCTCGCCGGAAGCCGCCGCGATGCACCCGGCCACGCTGCGGGTCCCGTCGACGGCGTCCAGCAGCGCGCCGTCGGCCTCCTCGACGCGGAATTCGTCCACGGAGCAAGGCAACTCATCGACGAAGCGCAGTTGCTGGCCCATGAAGGGCATCAACCGCCGCTGGAGGTCCATCTGGGCGCCGTCGCGCAGCAGGGCCTTGAGCATCAGCCGTGGAAGGCGGAGGGAGAGCGGGGGGCCGGAGAGGGATGGATCGTCCTGCGGCTTGAACCGGTAGTCCCCGTCGGGCCATGACCCGGAGGACACCAGCAGGAACGCCGCCCGCCAGCGCAGATACCCTTCGACCTTCTCGGGTTCGACCACCTCGCGGGCGACCAGCGCCTCGACGGGATTCCGTCCCTCGGCCCGGCACTCGTCCACGATGGACTTGGCGGTGTCCTTGTCGAGTACGCCACGGGAGACCAGCAACGTCGGAAGGGCCTCGCGGGGGGAGTTGCTCTCGGCCCGGTTGGGCTGACCGTCGCGGAAGCAGACCAACCGGCGGATCGGGCCGCGCCGCAAGGTGAGGATGCCGCTGGCACCCCGCGCCAGCGGCATGCACATCGCTGCCACGGGATGAACGGCGGGGAACGCGCCCCTCTCACCGACCTGGAATCTCATGCTATCTGCCTCACGACGGGGAATGGCGGTCGAACTCACCCCGACTGCCCATTGACGCCGATTGTACCCGACCTACAACTGGAATAACTTGCGTCAAGCCGGGTCATCGGGGCAACGACCGGTTCTTCCAGGCCCGACACGGCGTCGTTGGCGGGGTGAGGTCCAGCGGAGTCGGCGTGCAGTCCAGGAGGTGAGGCCAATGAAACAAGCGTGGAAGATAGTGACCGGCAGCATCGGCGCCGGAGCGTTCATGGCGGTGCTGGCCGCCACCACATTGATATGCCGTGCTGGTGAGGTCCCGGCAGCCGACGGCGGCCTGGCCGCGCCCGTGGCGGTGACCCAGGGCACGGACGCCTGGTCCATCGAACAGGCGATCGTCGCCGCGGCGGAGTCGACCAGCCGCTCGGTGGTCTCCATCGAGGTCCAGGTGCCGATCCAGATCGCGATGACCCGGATGATGCCCTTCGGCAGCCCCTTCGAGGACGATCCCTTCCTGTTCTTCGACCCCGACCACATGGGCGGGCAGGGAGACGAGGAGGATGGCGCCGAGGCGCCGGAGCAGCTCATGTCCCACGGCGGGTCGGGAGTGGTCCATTCGACCGCGGGGCACATCGTCACCAACCACCACGTCATCGAAGACGCCCGCGAGATCCGCGTCACCCTGAACGATGGCCGCACCTTCGATGCCGAGGTCGTGGGGTCCGACGCCGAGAGCGATCTGGCGGTGATCAAGATCGACGCCGACGGCCTGACTCCGGCAATCTTTGCCGACGCCGAGGCCATCCGTCCGGGCCAGTTCGCCATCGCCGTGGGTATGCCGCTCGGGCTGGACTACTCGGTCACCGTCGGCCACGTGAGCGCGCTGGGGCGGGGCGGCCTGTACCCGGGCGATCTGTTGATGCAGATGCAACACCGGGCCAGCAGCCGGCTCTCGATCCAGAACTTCATCCAGACCGACGCCTCCATCAACCCCGGCAACTCCGGCGGTCCGCTGGTCAACCTGTCGGGCGAGGTGATGGGGATCAACACCATCGTTCAGGGCGGCGTGGGCGGCGGCTTCGGCTTCGCGATCCCGTCGGACATCGTCGATCGGGTGGCGGTGCAGCTGATCGAGACGGGGGTGGTCTCGCGGGCCTGGCTGGGCATCTCGATGACCGATCTGACCTACGAGAAGGCGCAGGCCCTCGAGGTCGGCCGCAACCGGGGCGCGCTGGTCGAAGAGGTCTTCGACGACAGCCCGGCCGAGCGCGCGGGCATCAAGCGCTACGACGTGATCGTGGCCGTGGACGGGGACGAGGTGTCCGGCAGCACGGACGTGGTCTACCGCGTGTCGAGTCACCTGGCCGGCGACGAGCTCTCGGTGACCTTCGTGCGTTCCGGCAAGGAGAAGACCAAGCGGGTCGAGACCGGTGAACGTTCGACCGGCCTGGCGACCGCCCCGGGGCTCGAGCCGGACGAGGAGGAAGAGGAGACCGCGGGCAGCCCGGCGAGCGAATACGGAATGATGCTGGCCCAGCTCAACGCGGAGCGGAATCGTCAGCTGGATCGGACCGAGGACGCCGCGGGGGTGTTCGTCTCCCAGGTGGTCCCATCCGCCCCGGCCCACCGCGCGGGCATCCGCGCGGGCGACGTACTCATCGATGTGGATGGCAAGGCCGTCACAGGCCCCGATCAGGTGGTGCGCGCGCTGGAGAAGGCCAGCAAGGAGTACGTCCCGGTCACGGTCGAGCGCGACGGGCGGCAGCGGTTCGTGGCCCTCAAGCGGATCGGGGGCGAGTAGCCGCCCGTCAATCCTTGGAGAGCGTCAGTCCGAGGTCGCGCAGCTGGGCGGGATCGACCGCCGAGGGGGCGGCGGTCATCGGACAGCTGGCGGACGTGGTCTTGGGGAAGGCGATCACGTCGCGGATCGCGTCCGTTCCCGCCAGCATCGCCACCATCCGATCGAAGCCGAAGGCCAACCCTCCGTGGGGCGGGGCTCCGTAGGACAGGGCACGGCGCAGGAAGCCGAACTTGTCCGCGGCCTCCTGTTCGCCGATGCCCAGGGCGCGGAACATGCGGTCCTGCAGCTCCGGCTCGTGGATGCGCAGGGAACCACCCCCCAGCTCCACTCCGTTGACCACCAGATCGTAGGCCCGCGCCCGCACCCGGCCCGGATCGCTGTCCAGCAGGGGCAGGTCCTCGGAGAGCGGCCGGGTGAAGGGGTGGTGCATGGCCACGTGGCGGTCCGCCTCCTCGTCGTACTCCACCAGCGGGAAGTCGACGATCCAGGCGCAGGCGAAGGTGTCCTTCGGGATCAGGTCGTGTTCGGCGGCCAGCTCCCGGCGTAGACGATCCATCGCGGTCAGCACGACCGCCGATTCGCCGGTGGCGGCCAGGAACAGATCGCCAGCGGTGGCGCCGGTTCGGTCGGCGACGGCGGCCTGGAAGTCCTCGGCGAACCCCTTGGCCCCCGGTCCGGTCCAGCGGTCGTCGGCGATCTTGGCCCACAGCAGGCCGCCGAGCCCCAGCTGCTTTGCCCGGTCGGTGTGGGCATCCAGCTGCTTGCGGCTGCGGGAGGCGCCGCCGGGCAGCACCATCGCCCGCAGGATGCCGCCGTCGGCGATGGCGTTGCGCACGAAGTCGAAGCGGATCTCGCCGAGCCCGTCGCCGTCGATCAGCTCCATGCCGAAGCGCAGGTCCGGCTTGTCGCTGCCGTAGCGGGCCATCGCCTCGGCGTGGGCCATGCGGGGGAAGGGGGCCGGCAGCTCGACGCCCAGGCACTCGCGCCACAGGGCGACCATCAGCCGCTCGGCGACCGCCATCACCTCGTCCTCGCCCACGAAGCTCATCTCGAGGTCGATCTGGGTGAACTCCGGTTGGCGGTCGGCGCGCAGGTCCTCGTCGCGGAAGCAGCGGACGATCTGCATGTAGCGGTCGACGCCAGCGACCATCAGCAGCTGCTTGAACAGCTGGGGTGACTGGGGCAGGGCGTAGAACTCGCCCCGGGAGATGCGGCTGGGCACCAGGAAGTCCCGGGCACCCTCGGGGGTGGAGCGGGTCAGCACCGGGGTCTCCACCTCGAGGAATCCCAGGGCATCCAGCTCCCGGCGGGCCACCTGCATCGCCCGGTGGCGCAGCACCAGGTTGCCCATCAGCTCGGGGCGGCGCAGGTCCAGGTATCGATGGGTCAGCCGGGTCTCCTCGTGGCTGGCCGTGCGCAGGGACAGGTCGAAGGGGAGGGGCTCGCAGGCGGCGAGCCGGCGCCAGCTGACGACCTCGACCTCGATGGCGCCGGTGCCGTCACCCTTTCGCTGCGCCTCGGGGCGGGCGCGGACGGCGCCGCGGATCGACAGCACCGCCTCGGCGCGGATGTCGGCCGGGGTCAGGCCGCCGGTCTCGTCGGCGGTGTCCGACAGCACGACCTGGGTCGACCCGAAGCGGTCGCGCAGCTGCAGGAACGTCAGGCCCCCCAGGTCGCGGACAGCGCCGACCCAGCCGTCGAGCACCACCTGGGTACCGGCGTCGGCCAGGCCGAGTTCGCCGCAGGTGTGGGTTCGACGGGGGACATCGGTCGCAGGGGATTTGTCGCTCATCGCAGGTCTCCGCGGGTTGGGGACGGGGGCGAAAAGGTACGCGTGGGGGCGGGCCTTGTCTACAGAAGGGGGCGGGCACCGGAGGGGGGCGGGCTCCAGCGGCTAGTACTCAGGACCCCCGGCGTAGTAACAGGAACCATCGTCGGCATCCAGGTGGCCGTCCATGTCGTCGTCGATACCGTTGTTGCACTCCGCCACACCGTATCCCGCCTCGTAGCCGTTCGCGTTGCAGTCCGGGTCGTCGCCGTCGAACCACCCGTCGCTGTCGTTGTCCAGGCCGTCAGTGCAGGGATCGGCGCCGCTGGCCTCGTCGTCGACGATCGACCACAGCCCCCACAGGTCGCACTCGGGGTCGTCGATGTCGGTCCAGCCGTCGCCGTCGTTGTCGGCGCCGTCGTTACACTCGCTGGCGCCGAAGCCCACCTCGCCGACCGCGCCGACGGCGAAGCAGTCGATGTCCTGCTCGTCGATCCAGCCGTCGCCGTCGTTGTCCAGGCCGTCGGCGCAGGGGCTGACGCCCCAGTCCTCGTACTCGGTCAGGGCGGTGACGCAGTCCGGATCGTCCACGTCCGCCAGCCCATCGCCGTCGTTGTTGAGGCCGTCGTTGCACTCGGCGGTGCCGAAGCCGGCCTCCGATCCGCCCGTCGCGCACTCGGGATCGTCGTTGTCGGTCCAGCCGTCCGCGTCGTTGTCGACGAGATCGTCGCAGTTGCTCTCGTCCGGGTCGAAGCCGTCCACGCAGTCCAGGTCGTCGGCGTCGGTGTCGCCGTCGCCATCGTCGTCGACCCCGTTGCTACAATCCACGATGGCTCCATCGGACTCGTCCGCGTCGCCCAGGTTGGCGCAGCCGCCGTCGGCGACGTCCACGTAGCCGTCCCCGTCGTTGTCGACTCCGTCGTTGCAGTCCGCGGTCTCGCTGTCCTTGCCGTCGAGGCAATGGGGATCGTCCCCGTCGATCAGGCCGTCGCCGTCGTCGTCCTGGTTGTTGTTGCACTCCGCGGAGCCAGGATCCGTCTCGTCGTTGTCGATCTGTGCCAGGCAGCCCGGGTCGTCCAGGTCGGTCCAGCCGTCGCCGTCGTTGTCGGCGCCGTCGCTGCAGGCGCTGGATTCGTCGTCGTCGCTGCCCGGGAAGCAGTTGGGATCGTTGCCATCGACGAAGCCGTCGCCGTCGTTGTCGACGCCGTCGTTACACTGGCTGTCGCCGAAGCCGCCCTCGTCGTCCAGGGTGTTGCCGCCTCCGCAGCCCGGATCCCACTCGTCGATCCAGCCGTCACCGTCGTTGTCGTCGTTGTCGTCGCAAGCCGCGGTCTCGGCGTCGTCGTATGCGTCGTCGCAGTGGGGATCGTCGGCGTCGGTGTCGCCGTCGCCGTCGTTGTCGGCGCCGTCGTTGCACTCGCTGCCGTAGTCGACGCCGTCCTCGGCGAACGGATAGGCCACACACTCGGGGTCGTCCAGGTCGGTCCAGCCGTCGCCGTCGTTGTCGGCGCCGTCGCCGCAGTCGCTGACCACGCCTGTGTCCTCGTCGTCGCCCAGCGCGGACGCGCACTCGGGATCGTCGGCGTCCACCAGGCCGTCGCCGTCGTTGTCCGCCCCGTCGTTGCACTCCGACAGGCCGAAGCCGTCCTCGTGCAGTCCGGAGATGCAGTCCGGGTCATCGGCGTCGGTCCAGCCGTCCGAGTCGTTGTCCAGCCCGTCGGCACAGCTCGGCGTCGCCTCGTCGTCGTCCAGCGCGTCGTCGCAGTCGCCGTCGTCGGCGTCCGCGTCGCCGTCCAGGTCGTTGTCCAGCCCGTCGTTGCAGGCGGTGCCGCCCAGACCGCTCTCCTCGAAGGGTGCGGTCCAGCAGTCGGGATCGGCCAGGTCGACCCAGCCGTCCAGGTCCTCGTCGGCGCCGTTGCCGCAGGGGGCCACGCCGCCGTCGGTCTCGTCGTCGTCGGCCGCGTTGGCGCAGCCCGGGTCGTCGCCGTCGGTGGCGCCGTCGCCGTCGTTGTCGTCGCCGTCGTTACACGCCGCGGCGCCGTAGCCGGCCTCGTGGTCGCCGCTCAGGCAGTCCGGGTCGTCCAGGTCCACGTAGCCGTCGCCGTCGTTGTCCACCCCGTCGGCGCAGGTGTCGGTGGACTCGCTGGTGTCCCAGCCGTCGTCGCAGTCCGGGTCGTCGGCGTCGACCAGCCCGTCGGCGTCGTTGTCGGCCTCGTCGTTGCAGGCCGTGCCCACGGGCTGTCCCTCGTCCTCGGCCAGGGGGTCGCCGTAGCAGCCCGGGTCCTCCAGGTAGTCCATCCAGCCGTCGACGTCGTCGTCCGCCCCGTTGGAGCAGGCCGCCGTGAACTCGTTGTCGTCCCAGCCGTCGTCGCAGTCCGGGTCGTCGGAGTCGATGAACCCGTCCCCGTCATTGTCGCTGAGGTCGTTGCACTCGTAGGACGGATCGGGGCCGCCCTCTGCCGGGCCGTTGGGCACACCCCCGCAGCCCGGATCCTCGAGATAGTCGAACCAGCCGTCGTTGTCCTCGTCGAGGCCGTTGTTGCAGATCCAGGTCATCTCGAAGGGATCGAAGGCGTCGTCACAGTCCGGGTCGAACCGGTCGATGTCGCTGTTGCCGTCGTTGTCGATGGTGTCGTTGCACTCCAGCGACGGATCGTCCAGCGAACCGTCCTCGGTCTCGAAGCCCGGGTCGTCGGCGCCCACCTGGCAGTCCGGGTCGTCGGTGTCGACCCAGGTATCGCCGTCGTCGTCCACGCCGTTGGCGCACTCGGGGGTGCCCTCGTTGTCGTCGAATCCGTCGGCGCAGTCGGCGTCGGCCTCGTCGATGTCGCCGTCGCCGTCGTTGTCCTGGCCGTCGTTGCAGGCGGTGGTGCCGCCGTCCGCCTCGTCGTCGTCGGTGGGGCCGGTGCAGCCCGGGTCCTCGTCGGCGTCGGTCCAGCCGTCCAGGTCGTCGTCCACGCCGTTGTCGCACAGGGGCTGCTCGTCGCCGTCGTTGGCGTCGTCGCAGTCCGGATCGGCGCCGTCGACCAGGCCGTCGCCGTCGTTGTCCAGCCCGTCGTGGCAGGCCACCGCAGCCAGGATGTCGGTCTCGTCCTCGTCCCAGGCGTCCACGCAGCCCGGGTCGTCCGAGTCGATCCAGGTGTCGCCGTCGTCGTCGACGCCGTTGCCGCAGGCGGGCAGCCCCTCGTTGTCGTCGAGGGCGTCGGTGCAGTTGGTCACGTCGTCGGCGTCGATCAGGCCGTTGCCGTCGTTGTCCGCGCCATCGGAGCACTCGCGGGCGAGTTGCAGCAGGTCGTCTTCGCTGGAGTCGTCGGCGTTCACGCAGCCGGGGTCATCGGCGTCGACCCAGGCGTCACCGTCGTTGTCCACCCCGTCTTCGCACTCCCACTCCTCCTGGTCGTCGAAGCACATGGGACAGCCGGGAACGCCGGCGTAGTAGGGGGGCGCCCGCAGCACGTTGCAGCCTGGGTCTTCGTCGTCGGTCCAGCCGTCGCCGTCGTCGTCCACGGCGTTGCTGCAGGCCGACGCCTCCTGGTCGTCCCCCGGATCGGTGCAGTGCAGGTCCGCGCCGTCGACGCCGCCGTCCGCGTCGTCGTCGATCCCGTTGTTGCAGGCGGTGACCGTCAGCCCGTACTCGTCGCCGCCGGCCAGGCATTCGTCGTCGTTGGCATCGATCAGCAGGTCGCCGTCGTTGTCGATGCCGTCGTTGCAGTTGGTCTCGTCCTCGTCGAACACGTCGTCGCAACCCGGATCCGAGGGGTAGTCGATCCAGCCGTCGCCGTCGTCGTCCGTGCCGTTGGCGCAGGCCGTCGACCCCTCGTTGATGTCGTAGCCATCCAGGCAGTCGGCGTCGTAGGCATCCAGGAAGCCGTCGTTGTCGTTGTCGGCGTCGTCGTTGCACTCGTAGCTGGCGTTGAAGCCGCCCTCGTCATCGCCCGCCGGAACGTCGGCGCAGCCGGGATCATCCAGGTCGACCCAGCCGTCGTTGTCGTTGTCGACGTCGTCGTTACACTCGACGGTCGCCGCGCCCTCGTCGTCGCCGTAGCCGTCCAGGCAGCTGGGATCGTCGGCGTCGGTCAGGCCGTCGCCGTCGTTGTCGTCGCCGTCGTTGCAGGCGTAGGTCGGGTCGTTTCCGCCCTCGTCGTCGATGTCGGGATCGTTGTCGCAGCCCGGATCGTCCAGGTCGATCCAGCCGTCGCCGTCGTCGTCCTGGTTGTTGCCGCAGGCGTACACCGGCGATGCCTCGTCGTCGTCGTAGCCGTTCTCGCAGTCCGGATCGTCGGCGTCCGCGAGGCCGTCGTCGTCGTCGTCGAGCTCGTTGTTGCAGGCGTAGGCGTCGTCGTAGCCCCCCTCGACGCTGCCCGACGGGTCGTTGTTGCAGCCCGGGTCGTCCAGGTCGATCCAGCCGTCGCCGTCGTTGTCGTCGCCGTCGTTGCAGGCCGACCCCCCGGGGCCCTCGTCGTCACCGCCGTGGTCGCAGTCCGGGTCCTCCTCGTCGATCAGGCCGTCCCCGTCGTTGTCTACCTCGTCGTTGCACTCGGCGGTGCCGTCGTCGGTCTCGTCGTCGTCCAGGGAGCCCTCGCAGCCCGGATCGTCGTCGTCGATCCAGCCGTCGCCGTCGTTGTCCTCCTCGTCGTCGCACTCGGGCTGGGGTCCGTCGAGCAGGTCGAAGTCCTCGATCACCACCGTCAGGCTCTCGCCCTCGGCCAGGGTCCGGGTCGAGGTGTCGGGTGACGCAGCCATGAGGTCGGCGCTCAGGAAGCCATCGGCCTGCAGGGTGAAGCCCAGCGGCGTGTTGGCCTCCTCGATCTCCAGACCGATGGAGGGGAACCGCGAGAAGTTGTTCCCGTCCTGCTCGATGGTCAGGAGCAGCTCCAGCTCCCCGTCCGAGTCCAGGTCCTCGAGCACCAGGCCCGAGGAGACCTCACCGGCTTCGTAGGGCGATCCGCCCTCGTCCACCAGTTCCCGGTCGTGGTCGATCGTCACGACGATGGAATCGATGGCCGCGACGACGGCGTCCTCGTCCGCGGACTCCAGCTCGATCGTCAGGAAGGTCAGCGGGGCCTCGGGGCATCCCACGAGCCCCGCGACCACGGTCGACAGCAGGAAAAATCGGCAACTACCAAGAGCGCGTCTCATCGTTGGTTCCTATGGAAGCTGGAAAGCGACGTCGGTGATGGGCGGATCGGGCTCCACCGGGTTCTGGCCTGCGGCCGCGGCGATGGCGAACACGGTGCCGGCGGTGACCCCGCTGACGATGGCGATCACGATGGGAACCTTCTTCTTGTCGGGGCCGGGCTTGCTGACGCCGCCGTTGCCGCGGGTGGTGTCGAGGAAGGCCAGCTGGGGACGCACGGTGGTCGTCCGGCCCTCCTGGACCAGGACGTCCTCGGTGTACTCCATGTAGTTGGCCGCCTTGATGGTCAGGCTGTGAATGCCTGGCGACAGGGCGTCCAGCTTCTGCTCGCCGAATCCCAGCGGGTATCGATCGACGATCACCTGGGCGGTGTCCGGGTCCGGGACCACCTTGAGGGTCCCGATGCCCTCGGTGAAGGGGTGCTCGACGCGCGTGGTCTCGCCGCGGACCACGTTCACCGACACGAAGGCGTCGGCGTATCCGTTGGCGGTCAGCCGCAGGGTCTGGAGGCCGGCGGCCATGTCCCCCTTGCGCAGGGGCGTGACCCCCAGCACCTCGCCGTTCAGGCCGTAGACGTGGGCGCCGATGGGCACGCTCTCGACCAGCAGCACCGCCGCGTTCGCCGACAGGACGATGGTCAGCGTCAGCTGCTGCTTGGACTGGATCGTGAACTCCTGCTCCCAGGTCTCGTGGGCGTCCTTGCGCACGGTCAGCGTGTGTGTGCCGGGTAGCACCACATCCAGCTTCCTCAGCTCCGGGGTGACCCCCACCTCATCGCCATCCAACACCACGGTGGCGCCCTCCTGGGCGATGTCGAGTTCGACCGTGCCGGCGGTGAATTCGATGTCCGCGCGGACCACCACCTTCTTGCCGGACGGGACCTCCAGCGGCTGGCCGAAGGTGGAGTACCCGTGCTTGGTCACCTCGAGCTGGTAGGTACCCGCGTCCCGGGCGAGCATCAGCGGTGTCGCGCCGACCTCGATGCCGTCGATCAGCACCACGGCGCCATCGACGTTGCAGGTCACCTTGAGGATGCCCTGGGCTCCCTGGGCCAGCAGGGGTCCAGCCGTCGGCTGGGCGCCTGCGGCTGCCGCCATCGTCAAGGCGGCGGCCAGCAGAGGGAGTACGGCCAGGCGCACAGAAAGCACGGTCTGCCTCATGGGATCGGTCTCTCCAGAGATGCCGCGGCGCACCGTTGCGCCCTTTCGTCGAGGAATCCGGGTCGTCGAATCGAGGCCCCGGAAACGTCCAAACCCCTTAAACTACTAAGAAAACGGACGATCAGGATAACACCACACCCAGGGGCGCGCAAGGGAGGGCGCCCGCGTAAAGGCATCGTTGCAGCGGCGCTGTCGAGGTGATATCGGTGGTCACCGGGCTCTCCGCGGCGGATGCGGGGGGGTCGAGGAGGCAACCGATGAGACTCGCATTCATCCGGTGCGTTGCCGCGCTGATCGTCGCCCTGGGCACCTGCGGGGTGGGGTGTGAGGGGGAGGATGACGTGGCCTGCGTCGGGGAGGACCATCGTCCCGAGGCCCCGGCGAATGGCAATGCCTGCCACGAAGCCCTGACCCTCAAGGTGCGGGCGGACGAGTGCACCTCCGGACTGTTCGACCAGCAGGCCAACCAGGGGATCAACGGCCGCAACGCCACCCTGGCGGCCTATTACGTGCTGGCCGACTACGCCACCGCCGACGAGCTCGCCCAGTGCGAACTCGACGCGGACCTGTACCGTGATCGGATCGCCGATCCGGACTGCGCCGAGCCGTCGACCCACTGCGGACCGGCCCCGGACACCGACAACGCCTGCCACGACTACTACGCGGCGATGGCCGACTACCGGCTCCGCTGCGATCCCGAGACCTTCACCGCCGACGGCATGGGTGGCCATCCGGCGTTCCTGGAATCGTGGATGGCGCGCGCGGACTTCGCCTCGGCCGAGGAGCAGGAGAACCCCTGCACCTCCGGCATCGATTTCTGGCAGGGGGACTGCCTGGACCAGTAGGCGGTTCAGCGACCGGTCACGATCGTGATCTGGTGATCCGGGCCGACGATCCCGGCGGGATCGGTCGCGACCAGGATCGCCGCGGTGACGCCGCCAGCGAGCAGGGGGATCAGCGGCCAGGCCTTGCGGCGCTTCAGCGCCAGCGGACCGGGTGGGACCGCGGTGAAATCCAGATCCAGCACGGCCCGCTCACCCGCCTGGGCCTGGACCAGGGCCAGGGCGGTGGCGCCGTCCCTGTGGACCACTTCGAAGGCGTGGCGCCCGGCGGGTAGCGGCGCGTCCAGGTGCAGGGGCGTGCGGCCGAGAAGCTCCCCGGACAGGTAGACCCGGGCGCCCCGGCGGCGGGTGAGCACGTCGAGCCCCGCGCTGTCCCCGGCGGCCACCGCGGCGGCCAGCTCCCGGCCAAGCTCCTGGGCGTCGGCCCCTTCAGCGACCCCGCGGGCGTGGATGGCTCCGTCGGCGCTCAGACGCGCGGCCACGGCCACGAGCCGATCCGGCGTCCCGCTCAGCTGCAGCCAGTACAGATCGCCGCCGAGCGCCGGATCGAGACAGGCCTCGGGCACCGGGCAGGGACCTCCGTCCCGGCGGCCGACCGGGGCGCCCGAGAGCTCCGCGACCGCGGCGGAAAAGCCTGTCATCAGCGCTGCGACCTGCTCGTCGGAGAACTCGCCCTGGATGTTGGCGGGCAGCAGCGTGCCGTCGGCACCGGCCATCGCCGGGCACAGCAGGGCCAGCCAGCCGGCGAGGGCGATGCGGCAGATCGGGGTCAGTCCACTCACGATTCGCGCAGCCGCCTGACGTTCCCGACGCGGACGGTCACCCGGCGGGCGTCGAGCATCTCCAGGAAGGGGATGGCGTGCTTGCGCGAGAGGCCCGTCAGCTCCTTGAACAGGGGGGGGTCCATTTCGCCGCCGTTCGCCAGCCGGTCCCGGACTCGCCCGACCAGGTCCTCCCAGGTGTCCCGGTGCACGAGCATCGCGCCGGTCACCCGCAACAGCAGCTCGCTGTCCCGCAGGTAGCCCAGCAGGTCGTCGAAGTCGTCCGGCACACCCAGGGCCCCCCGGACGTCCTCGACCCGCGGTGGCGCCAGCGCCGAGCGGCGGTAGATCCGCTCGATCTCCTCGAGGGGACCGCGCTGCGCTGCGCTCGGCTCCGGCGCAAATCCCCGGCGGCGGAGCCGACCACCGAACTCCTCCAGGTCAGCGACCTCGACGGTGTGGGCCAGCACCGCATCGAACAGGGGCCGCGGCACGTGGCTGCCCAGGGAGGTGCGGAGCTGGTTGCGGGGCACGCCCGTGCGAAGCGGGAACTCCCGATGGTAGCGGTCGACGGTGTCGGCGATGGCTGGCCCGCAGTGCTGGAGCACGTCGGCGTGGGCGGCGGAGCCGTCGTCCAGCAGTAGCGCCTGACCCCCGTCGGCCAGTGGGCCCAGGGCGGCGCGGATATCGGCGACCGGGACGCCCATACGCCGCGCCAGATCGGCCGCTGGCATGGGGGCCGGGGCCGCGTCATCCAGCAACGCCAACAGCCTGCCGGCGAGGGTGCCGTCGGGTGCGGCCAGCGATCGATCGAGGCGGGCGTGGGCGGCTCGGCGCTTGCGTCGCAGGCGCCTCGGTTGTGGATCGATCACCCGGCCGCCACCGATGGTCACGATGGGGGAGATCCGGCGCAGGATCACCTGGTCGCCGCGGGCGACCGCCACGGGCCGGTCGAGGCGGATCTGGGCGCTTCCCCGCCAGCCGGGTTCGATCCCGTCGTCGGATCCGGAGTCGTCCACGGGGTCGAAGATACCGATCGCCTCGGCGGTCCCGGTCAGGAAGCGGACCTGGCTGCCGGGGGCCAGGGCGGCCGGGGCGCTGTCGAGGTACCGCATCGACAGGTCGACCATCGAGGTCTCGCAGACCATCCCCGGGGTCACGACCTGGCTGCCGCGGGGGACCTCGTCGGTGGCGACGCCCTGCAGGTTGATGGCGGTGCGCCGGGACGGCGCCGTCTGTTCGCTGGCCTCGCCGTGGACCTCGATGCCGCGGACCCGGGTCCGGCGGGCGCCGGGCAACAGCTCGACCTCGTCTCCCCGGCGGACGATCCCGGAGATGCAGGTCCCGGTGACGATGGTGCCGAAGCCCTTGAGGGTGAACACCCGGTCCACGGGCAGGCGGAAGGCCTGGCCAACCTCGCGCCGGGGCTGGGACTCCACGGCGCGGTCGAGGGCCGCCCGCAGGTCGTCCAGACCCAGGCCGGACACGGACGAACAGGCGATCACGGGCGAACCGGCGAGGGTGGTGCCCTCGAGCCCGTCGGCGATCTCCTCGCACGCCAGCTCCTGCAGCTCCTCGTCGACCAGATCGGCCTTGGTGACGGCGACCACCCCGCTGCTCACGCCCAGCAGATCCAGGATCGCCAGGTGCTCCCGGGTCTGGGGCATCATGCCCTCGTCCGCCGCCACGACCACCAGCGCCAGATCGATCCCGGTGGCCCCGGCGATCATCGTGCGCACCAACCGCTCGTGGCCGGGCACGTCCACCACGCCGCCCTGGCGCCCCGACGCCAGCACGATGGGCGCGAACCCCAGCACGATGGTGATCCCGCGCTGTTTCTCTTCGACCAGCCGGTCGCAGTCGACTCCGGTGAGGGCGCGGATCAGCGTGGTCTTGCCGTGATCGATGTGCCCGGCGGTGCCGAGAACGAACTCGTGGGTGGACATGTTTTTGCTCCGGCGTCCGCGCGACGATTATAGTGAGTGTGCCGCGTGAACATGGCCAAACCCCGGGAATCCTGGTCCTTTCGCGCTGGCAAGGGAGGCGTCGGATGGGTCGCAATATCGTCGGGTTCCTGGCCGTCATCGTCGTGACTCTCTCGGGTTGTCCCGGGGATCCAAATGCGCAGGGCGGGCCCTACTACGAGTTCACACCGGGAACCGAGATCGATCTGGGCGACGTGGACCGGGACACCGAGGCCGAGGCCACGTTCACCATCGCCAACGTGGGGCTTCGTTCGTGGGAGATGGAGATCAACGAAGGATCCCTCCCCAGCAACGTCGAGTTCCTCTGCGCCGACGGCGACAACGAGTCGTGCCTGACCGTCGACCCGTACGGCGAGCACGACTGGGCGGTGGTGGTGCACACCTTCTGCGATGACCACCGGGTGGCCAACATCCGGCTCCACTTCTCCGATCCCGAGAGCACGGGCGACGCGGCCAACCTCGGCGATGTCACGCTGACGGTGACCTGGGAGACCACCGGCTGCTGATCGAGTGTCTGGAAGCCCCCGTGTGGCGGGCGCGTTTCCTATTCCCGCCGTCGAGACCGGTGTTAGCGTGGTCAACGAGAAGCCACGGCCGTGCGGCCGTGCGTGTGCGTAGGCGATCCCATGAATCGGTCCCGATGTCGACCCGCGGCGTCCCTCGCCGCCCTGGCCCTGCTGGCAGCGGCCTGCGGGCTGGGTTGCCAGGACGTCAACATCAGCCAGGAGAAGGGGCTGATCCTGCTGGCGCCGACCTCCGTCGATTTTGGCACCGTGGCCACGGGGCTGGTGGGCAGCCAGACCGCGACGCTGAGCAACTCGGGGTCCGCTCGCGCGACCGTCTCGTCGGTCACCATCGAGGGCGGTGACGGCGTCTTCACCGTCGAGCAGGGCTTCGACGGGGAGCTCGCAAAGAGCGAGTCGGTGGAGCTCGTACTGGGCTTCACCGCCGACCTGGCCGCGGATCACGAGGCCCAGCTGGTGGTGACTAGCGACGCGGAGAATCCCCAGGAGAAGTACCGGCTGTTCGCCTCGAGCCGCGATCCCCAGCTGTTCGTGTACCCCGGCTACGTCGACTTCGGAGTCACCGAGGCGGGGAGCAGCGAGTCGGCGGCGGTGTCGCTGGCCAACGATGCCCTGGTGCACGTGACGATCCACGCCGCCACGATCACGCCGGCCGACGCGCCGTTCAGCGTCGATCTCGGCGAACTGGGCGGCGAGGTGCCCGCGCTGCTGGGACCCGGCGTGACCGCCGACCTGCAGGTCACCTTCGCGCCGCTGGATGGGGCCGCCGTGGAGGCGTCGCTGGCGCTGGATACCAGCGATCCGAGTCAGCTCCAGATCGTCGTGCCCCTGTACGGCAACGACTGCGAGGCCACCTTCCACCCGGACTTCGACGCCGACGGCGACGGAGTGGTCTCCTGCGCGGGGGACTGCGACGACACCCTCCCGAACGTCTACCCGGGCGCCCCCGAGGCTTGCGACGGGCTGGACAACGACTGCGATCCCTCCACCGAGATCGACGAGGGCACCGAGTGCTACGACGACGACGGGGACGGCCACACCGAGGCGGATGGCGACTGTCAGGACGGGGATCCGGACGTCTATCCGGGGGCGGAGGAGCTGGCCGACGGGGTGGACAACGACTGTGACGGCGAGCTGGACGAGGGCCTCGACAGCTACGACGACGACGGCGACGGGTTCGCCGACGACCAGGGCGACTGCGACGACGGGGATCCGGACGTCTATCCGGGCGCCGACGAGATCGCGGACGGAGTCGACCAGGACTGCGACGGCACCATCGACGAGGGTACGGACGCCTTCGACGACGACGGCGACGGCTACTCGGAGGACGACGGTGACTGCGACGACACCGAGCCCTTCGTGCACCCCGATTCCGCCGAGATCTGCGACGACCTGCTGGACAACGACTGCGACGGCGACCTGGACGAGGACTGCGGCGCGACCGGCGACGACGATACATCGGAGCTGCCCGACGACTGCCAGTGCCGGGCGGACGGTCAGCGCTCGCTGGGTGGCGCGACAGCGGCGGGACTGCTGGCTCTGGCCGCTTTGATCCGGCGGCGGCGCTAGGGACGATCAGGGGCAGTCGGCGGCGCGTCTCTCGGGGAGGACCTCCGCCAGCGCGGCGGGCGCGTCGCTCCCATCGATGGCCAGGATCTCCACCTCCACGATGAGCCCCTCGAAACACTCCGTGTGGGGCAGCTCGACGCGGGTCGGCCGGGGACCCTCCCCCAGCCCGACCTCGACCGTGTGGTCGAACTGCTCCGCCGGGGCGCGGACGCTGATGCGGACCCGGGTCACCGAACTCGGCTGGTCCGGACCGTCCGCCGCCAGCGAAATCCGGTCCACCCCCGGTCCTGCGACCCGAAGCGTCACCGAGGCGCCGATCGCGTCCTTGTTGACCGGGGCAGCCCATGCGGTGGTGGTGTAGCGGTCGCGCAGCCATCCGAGCCGTTCGTCGCCACCGGTGCCCGTCACCTCGAGGATCGATGCCGGACGGTGCCGCAACGGAGTGCGTGCCGTCCCGCGCTTGGTCTCGTGCAGGACCCCCAGGAAATCGTGGCCCAGGATGCCCGCCACCTCGCCCGGGCGGAGCCCGTCGGCCAGCAGGGCCTCGGTGACCGCCAGCGAGGCGGTGCTCGCATCCGGCAGCCCCTCGGGCTCGACGATCCGGCCGTCGAAGTCGCTGCCCAGGGCCACGTGGCCCGGCCCCATCACCGCCCGCAGGTGAGCCACGTGGGCCGACAGGTCCGACAGGTCGGCGCCCGCGTCCCCCTCGCTTAGGAAGCGGGCGTGGAAGTTGATCCCGACCACCCCACCCACGTCGGCGATCGCCCACAACTGGGTGTCGTCGAGATTGCGCGGGTGATCGGTGACCGCGCGGGCATTGGAGTGGCTGGCGATCACCGGACGTGTGGCGGTCGTCAGCACGTCCCAGAACGTGTCCACCGAAGCGTGCGAGATGTCGGGGAGCACCCGGGCCTCGTCGAGACGCGAGACCAGGGCGAGCCCGGCGGCGGTCGCGCCTCCGTGCTGCTGTTCCTTCACTCCATCGGCGAACCCGTTGCTCTCGTTCCAGGTCAGTGACAGGTAGGTCAGCCCGGCGTCGATGAATTCCTCGACCTCCTCGGGGTTCGCCACGAGTCCCTTGGCTCCCTCGATGGCCAGCAAGGCCGCAGGCCGGCCCTCGCCGGCCAACCGCAAGACATCCTCCGCCGACCTCGCGATCTCCACGTCCGGATACCCCGCCAGCAGATCGCGGCGCCAGACCTCCAGCGTCTGGAACATCACGTCCCTGGGGGAGGCGCTCTGTGGCCACACGAAGATCGGGTAGAGCTGAGCGTCCACACCGCCGGCCCTCAGCCGGTCGGGCGAAGCCTGCAGCGGAAGCTCCGGCGCCTCTCCCGGCGTCGTCTTCTTCCACAGCTGCCAGAGCGTGTCGGCGTGCAAGTCGACCACCACGGCGCGACGGTGGAGGTCGGCTGCGGAGATGTCCTCGTCCGGGATCGGCGGAAGCTCGAGGGGAGCGACCCGGGACGCTGCCGGGGTCGGCAGCTCCGGCGTCGTCGGGGGCGCGGGAGGATCGTCGGCGGCGACGGCGCCGCCACGGCAGGAGAGTAGCCCGGCGAGGAGCAGCGCCACGCCGACGATCGACACCCTCCGGCCCATCCGCTCCTCCCGTGTCCGTGCGATCCATTCTGGGTGCCGCCCGCGAGGGTTTACAATAGCCGGCACGGCGGCGGGAAAGGCGGGTGATCACATGGGTGGCGAGCGGAGGGCGAGGCCGGGGGCGTGGAGGATCCTGCTGGCGGCGGGGCTGGGCGTGGCGCTGGCCGGCTGCCCCGGTGGGCAGGCGGCGGACGACGACACCAGCTACCCTCCCGTGGACGACGACACCGTGGACGACGACACCGGGGACGACGACACCGGGGACGACGACACCGGGGACGACGACACGGGCGGCGACGCCGAGGTCTGCGACGGTCAGGACAACGACGGGGACGGCCAGGCCGACGAGGACTTCCCGTGCCGCCAGGGGCACGAGGAGACCTGCACCCAGTTCGACAGCTGCCAGGGCACGCGGACCTGCCGCGAGGACTGCGCCTGGGGTGACTGCGGCAATCCGGTCTGGGAGTGTGACGCGCCGGGCCACTTCTCTGCCTGTCAGGCCGGGGCCTGCGAGGGGCTGCAGGAGTGCCTGGCCGGCTGCAGCCTGGGCGAGTGTCAGCCCGACTGCCCCACGGGTCACGAGTGTTGCGACGGCGGCTGCGTGGACGTCCAGGTCGACGTGGCCAACTGTGGCACCTGTGGCAGGACCTGCGATGACGGCGAGTGCTGGCACGGGGGATGCTGCATCGAGAGCGTCCGCAATGGCTCGGAGATCTGCGACGATCAGCATTTCTCCGTGCCCGATCCCTACGTGCCCATGTACCTGGTCTGCAAGAACGACAACGGCGGCGTCGGGTACGTGTCCGACGGCACCGGTCCACCCTGCGAGGATGGCGTGAACCGTTGTCAGGGCTGGGAGCAGAACGGCATGAATGCCTGGGACTACCTGAACTACATCGAGACCATCAACTGCACCGCTGCAGACCTGTACGTGGAGGTCGATCTGTCGGCGTGGACCGGGCACGGCATGTACGTGGGCTCCCACGACCAGCCGGGCGGCGGGGGGCACATGACCGAGACCTGCATCGCCGAGGGGGTGTATTGACGGCTCGGATCTCGAGCGGGTGCGTATTCGCCCTCACCCTCGCCCTCGCCCTCCCTGCGCGGACAGCCCCGCCGGATGCGGGTTCGAGTCCCGACGGGCTGCCGGAGGGCGAGGAACTCGTCGTCCGCTTCCTCGATGTGGGTCAAGGAGACGGAATCCTGCTCACGCTCCCGGACGGCAAGCACGTGATGGTGGACGGCGGCAAGCCCGAGCACCACGCGGACGATCAGCTCCGGGCTCTCGGCGTGTCACGGATCGATCTGCTGCTGGCCAGTCATGCCGACTACGACCATGCCGGTGTCCACGAGGACTTCCTGCGCGAGTTCACCGTCGGGACCTACATCACCAACGGTCTGGCTCATCCACCCGACTTTCATCGGCGAACCACCGAGCAGGCCGCCGAACTGGTCGCGGCCGGAGAGCTGCAGATGTTCACGGCGGCCGATTTCGAGCGGGGCCAGGACATCGGCTCGGGTGACGTGGGATTGCACCTGATGCCGCCGCCCCCGGGCGCTGGCATGGGCCAGAACGAAAACTCCGTAGGCCTCGTGGTGACCTACGGAGAGTTCAAGCTCGTGATGACCGGAGACTCGGAGCCGCGGGAAACGGAGGCCTGGCTGTTCACCCGTGACTACCACGACCTGCTGGCCGACGCGGACATCTACAAGGCGGCGCACCACGGCAGTCGTAATGGCGACGCGGGCAACTACAACTGGGTGAGCCGCATTTCTCCCAACGTGGTCGTGATCTGCGTGGGATCCAACCCCTGGGGCCATCCGACGGCGGAGGCGATGGGTGTCTATCGCGATGTGGGCGCCCGGATCTACCGGACTGACGACGACGGCCGCGTGTCCGTCCTGGCCCGACGGGATGGCAGCTTCACGGTGGTCGCCGAGGGGCGGGCACTCGCCGTCGCGGGGAGGCTGCAGCCAGCCCCCACATCCGCGCTGGCGGGTGACGCGATGCTCCACTTCAGGAGCGGCGGTGGCACTGCACTCGGTGTGGCGCCCGCGGACAACTTCGGCTGTCCCGAGACCCATCCGATCAAGGGCAACCGTGGCACCCGCGGCTGGATCTACCATCCGCCCGACGGTCAGTGGTATGGCCGCACCAAGCCGGAGGAGTGTTTCGCGACAGCCGAGGACGCTGAGGTGTCGGGCTATCGGGCCCCCCGGAATCGGGTCATCGTGCCCCGCGGTGACACGCCGGGGGCGGCCCCGGAGCCCCAGTCCCAACAGAACGGTCACCACTGAGATCGGCGATTGCAGCCCCGTGTGATATAAATTGAATGGGGTCATCGTCAGTCGCAGGAGGAACTGTTGTCGCTGGATAACCGCCTTGCCACCGAGGTGGGAGGTGTGATCGATCGATTCGCCAAGGAACTCATCGACCTTTTTCGGGCTGTCGAACTGGAGGACTTGATCGCGCTACGCGCGGTCTCCAGGGAGAAAGAGCCAGCCGTGTCGCCACGGCAGACCACGGGACCCGCTCGCCCGTCCGCCCGTCGTTCGGGCGCCAAGAGCGGCAGCCGCCAGCGGTCATGGCCGCTGTGCTCGACCAAGGGGTGTTCAGCCAAGATGTATCCACCTAGCGGTTCTTCGCGACTCTGCTACCAGCACCATCTGGCCGCTGGCGGGCGACCCTCTCCGCTTGTCCGCGCGGGTCGCAAGGCAGCGTCGACCAGCCCTGCGCCACCCGTGAGGTCGGCGCGTCCACGGACAATTCTGCGGAAGAAGAAAGACCTGGAGGAGCAGGAGGAGCCCGCGCGCAAGCAGGAGAAGCCGGCCCCGCCGCCCATGCCCACTACCATCGAAAATGTGGGCCGTCCCCCGCCGGGTAGCCATCGCGACAAGGCCCTCGACGAGGCGGACAAGCTCTTCAATTTCGATAGCGAGGACTAGCCTCCGTCGGACTCCCGTCCGCACCACGACCCATGGCCGCCGAGCGCAAGTCAGTTCGCGAACGTTTGCGGCGTGATGCACTCGACATCTTCCGTGCCGGGGTTGCCGCGGTGGATCCCCACCGAGCGGTCTCTCGATGCGTCGAGCTCGACGGCGATCATCTGCGCGTGGACCCCGGCCAGGGCGATGCGGTGTCCCTGGATCTCCGCGCGTTCGACCGGGTGCTGGTGGTCGGGGCGGGCAAGGCGACCGCGCGAATGGCGCAGGCACTGGAGGACCTGCTGGGGGAGCGGCTGGACGGCGGAGTCATCGTGGTCAAGCACGGACACACGGCTCCCCTGCGCCTCGTCGACCAGATCGAGGCCAGCCATCCGGTCCCCGGAGAGGACGGTGTCCGCGGAGTTGGCCGCGTCCTGGCCCTGCTTGCGGATGCCGACGAACACACGCTCGTGTTCGCGTTGATCTCGGGCGGAGGATCCGCCCTGCTACCCCAGCCCGCCGAGGGGATCCGCCTGGAGGACAAGCGGTTCCTCACGCGGCAGCTGTTGGCGGCGGGTGCCGATATCCGCGAGATCAACGCGGTGCGCAAACACATCTCGTCGGTGAAGGGCGGACAGCTCGCGCTGCATGCTCATCCGGCGCGCGTGGTCTCGCTCGTGCTCTCGGACGTGGTCGGCGATCCGCTGGATGACATCGCGTCGGGACCCCTGGTCCCGGATCGGTCCACGTTTGCGGACGCCGTCGAAGTCCTCCGGCAACGCCGACTCTGGGATGAGGCGCCTGCATCGATCCGTGGTCATCTGGAAGCGGGCCTCTCGGGTCGCCGTGGCGAGACACCGAAGCCCGGCGATCCGAGATTCGAGAAGATGACGATCGCCCTGGTGGGCACCAATCGACGGTGTCTGCGGGCTTGCCGTGAGCGGGCGAAGTCCCTGGGCTGGAACACTCGACTGCTATCCGACACCGTCGTGGGCGAGGCCTCCGAGGTCGCCAGGGAGCTGGCAGCGCACGCACGGTCGGTGGTCACGGGTGGAGGTGTCGTCGCAGCGCCTGCGTGTCTTCTTTCTGGCGGGGAGCCGACGGTGACGATACGAGGAGGAGGGCTGGGGGGGCGCAACCAGGAGCTCGCCCTGGCCGCCGCCCTCGAGATCGAAGGACAGGATCGTATCGCCATCGCCAGCCTCGGCACAGATGGGAACGACGGACCCACGGACGCTGCCGGTGCCATCGCGTTTGGCGATTCGGTGGTCCGAGGCCGGGAGAACTCCATGGATGCGCGGCAGCACCTACGCAAGAATGACGCCTACCCCTTCTTCGATCGCCTGGGCGACCTCGTGCGCACCGGTCCGACTGGCACGAACGTGATGGATGTTCACGTGGTGTTGGTTGCCGATGACTGAACGAAGCGGCCTCGCGCACATCGGTCAAATCGCGATCTCTCCTTCTCCTGCAGGCTCGTCCCCCGTCGATAGCCGAGCGTAACCGTCGTCCAGGTGGAAGGTCAGATGGACCGGACTCTCGTTGCGCAGGATGTCCACGACGTCCTGGTAGGCGTCGTGGTGGAACGGAACGTTCAGCACCAGCCCCCAGGGGTATTGCCAGACCTTCAACCGCTCCTTGCCGACGATCGTGTCGAACTGCAGGCGGGCGAACGCATTCTCGTCGTCGTACAACCAGATCACCGCCTTGACCGAACTCGCCTTGGATATTCGTGAGAGTGAGTAGCGCTGGACCTCCTTGTTCTGTTGCTCGCCGGTCGCCCCCAGGCTCGCTGCCAACAGGTCCGGCGGAGCCTCCGTCCTGTGGGGCCGGATGTCGTGCGTGGTAATTCGATCGTGCTCGTGTTCGCCAGCCATGGGCTACCCCTGTTCCTCGGTGAATCGCTCCGGATGAGAAGCGCTCCATCCTACCCTCGCCGGAACGCTCCGCGGTGGCCCCATTCGATCGCCCGCGCCAGCAGGTCGTCGCTCATCCCGGGGATCGCCCGGACACGTCGATGCTCCTCGCTGGCATCGATCCCCGAGAGCAAGGTGTTGTCGGTGCAGACACAGGCTCGAACGCCGGCAGCCAACCAGCGTGGGAGCGGGTGATCTTCGACGCTGGCGATCGCGCCGACGTGCCAGTTCGAGGTGACGCAGGCCTCGATCGTCACCTTCGCTGCGCGCACCAGATCGACCACGGACGGCTCGTCGAGGAGTGTGGTGCCATGGCCGATACGGTCGGCGCCGAGATGTTCGATCGCCGTCCGGATCTCCGTGGCGGGCCGGCCTTCGCCCGCATGAACCGTGCGGCCCAGGCCCAGGCGCCCGGCGCGCTCGAACGCGGCGGAGTAATCCGCCATTCCAAACGTGTGGTCTGGCGCTGGCCCCCCGGCCAGATCGATACCCGTCACGCCGGGGCGGGCTTCCGCCACGTCCACGAGCTGCTCGGCCATGTCGGGTGATTCGCCGTAGAGGACACATAGATTCAGGCCCGCGCGGCCGTCGATTCCCGCCAGTGCGACGTCGACGAATATCGCGGGGTCCGCGGCCCCATGCAGCTGGGGCGCGAAACGGATCTCGAGGGCGGTGGTCCCCTGGCTCGCGAAGTCCTCGCAGATCTCCGCGGCGACACGCTTCACGGCGGCGGGCTCCCGCAACAGCGAAAGGGTGTAGGAGAAGCGGGAGAGCGCCGCATCGAGGCTCATCCCGGGGAAGAACAGGAGATCCTCCGGCGGAGGCGTACCGTACTGGGCCGCCAGCTCGGACAGGGTGGCGGCGCGCAGGGAACCGTCGAGGTGAACGTGCAATTCGGCCAGGGGTACATCGGGAGACATCACTGCATCGTACCCCACGGCAACAGCCCGGCAGCCGGCTGCGCCTCGGGCCACAGCACTACGATCCAGCCAGGGGTCTTGCCAACGTGGCCCGGTGAAATCCGAGGCACGCCGTGATCGACCGGTCGACGGGCGGAGTCGCCCGCGGGCGATCGGTCGGCCGGGAGGGGCGCGAATCGGACGCTGGCCGGAGTTCGCGACGGCGCGCAGGCCAGTCGCTATGGAGCTGGCCTGCGCGAACCGTAGCGAATCCGAAACGGGCGGATCTTGGGTCCGCCGTTCCAGCGTCCGCTCGCAGAAGCCGGGCTACGACTTATCGACGCCCTGCTTCTTGACGTTGGTCTTCCAGACCTTGTCGCCGAGCCAGCTCGGGCCGTTCGGCGGCGCCGCAACCTGCTCACGCCATCCCTTGAAGACGTGCACACGGGTGGTGCCACGCTCGCGCAGGCGGATCACCTTGTGACCCCTCGAAGCGGCCTTGAGGGCAGCGCCCCGCGGCTGAGCCGAGTGGAAGACGGTCGAGGTGTCGCCGCTGTTGTCCTGCAGCACGAAGTACTTCTTGGCCATGATCTTGCCTCCATCAAAATGTGAATGTGGAGGTTCACGGGTTCGGAACCGGGAGCCCCCTTGCTCCTGTGTCCCGACTGCGACGTCGCGGCCCCGTGCGCCCTCCATCCGTCGCGGAGAGCTTAATACATTGCGGACCCATTCCCGCAAGCCAAAAAAATAGCGATATGGCTTTGCGTCCCCCGATCGGCGGGTTCTGAGGCGCAAATTGCGGCAAGAACGAAGGGGGCGAACAGGGAGTCGAGCGCACTGTCCCGGAGATCGAGGGAGGTTATTTACTTCAGTGATTTCAGGGAGATGGAGGGGGAGTGCTCGCCACTCGCCCCTTGTCGCCCAGCCAACCGCGGTCAGTAGAACAGCTGGAGTGGGGATGGCGGAGATGTCCGTCGTTTTTTTTTTTTGCGAGGGCGCCGTCCATCGGCGGTCATACCCGTGAAAAAGGTGATGCGCGCGGGTTTTTCAGGTGTTGAGGGGGGCTCGCTCGGTATCAGGGCATCTCCCTGGAAGCGGAAAGACCGTCCGGAATCCGGACTGGGTGACCGATTTCCGGACGGCTACCGGCCTCGACCAACCTCGATTGTCAGGAAGAACAGCCACTTACGCCTTGGCATGGACCCTGCTGCTGGTCCGGCTGTGGCGCGAGGGACCTTGCGGGGGACCGCCGGCTGGACGCCGGTCGAGGGCTGGGCAAGACGCCTGCCGATCCATCGGGGGCAGGGTCCCCGCGCCGCCGCTCGTCCCGGGGGGTTGGATGTTCGCGATGGTCAAATCGGCCGCGCTCGTGGGGGTGGACGCCCGGCCCGTGACTGTGGAGGTGTTCCTCGCGGACCGCCTGCCCTGCGTGCAGACGGTCGGTTTGCCCGCCCGGGCGATAAAGGAGAGCGAGGACCGGGTGCGGTCTGCGATCGCCGCCGCCGGGATCGAGTTCCCGAAGAAGCGGATCGTCGTCAATCTGGCTCCCGCCGACCTGCCCAAGTCGGGGACCGGCTTCGACCTGGCGATCGCGGTGGGGATCCTCCGGGCCGCCGGCGAGATCGGCGGTACGCGGGTGGACGAGTTCCTCGTGATCGGGGAGCTGGGGTTGGACGGCGAATTGCGGGCGGTTCCCGGCGTGTTGGCCGCGGCTCTCGTGGCGAAGAAGACGGAATGTACGGGGGTCGTGGTGCCCCGCCCCAACGGCCCCGAGGCGGCGCTGGTCGAGGACCTCGAGGTGTGCGCGTCCACCAGCCTGGACGAGGTGGTGGGCTTCCTGTCGGGCAAGAGATCGGCACCTCGACTGCCGTCTCCGCGTCCCCCCGCTCGCGCCCCGTGCGAGCCCGACCTGCGAGATGTGCGCGGCCTGGCATCGGCGAGGAGGGCGCTGGAGGTCGCCGCCGCCGGGGGGCACAACCTCCTGCTGCTGGGGCCCCCTGGCACGGGCAAGTCGATGCTTGCCCGGCGCCTGCCGTCGATCCTGCCGCCGCTGGAGCGGGACGAGGCGCTGGAGGTGACACGGATCCACAGTGTCGGGGGTGTGCTGGATATCGACTCCGGCGTGGTGGGGGAGCGACCGTTCCGGGCCCCGCACCACACGGTCACACCCCAGGCGCTGGTCGGCGGCGGTGTGCCGATCCGGCCCGGCGAGGTGACCCTGGCCCACCACGGCGTGCTGTTCCTCGACGAGATGCCCGAGTTTCCGCGGGGCGCCCTCGAGGTGATGCGGCAGCCGCTGGAGGATCGGCGCGTCACGATCGCGCGGGCGACTCAACGGGTGGCGTTCCCTGCGGACTTCCAGCTGGTGGCGACGGCGAATCCCTGCCCGTGCGGGTACGAGGGGGATCCCCATCGGGCCTGCCGCTGCTCGCCGGGACAGGTGAATCGCTACAGGGAGCGGATGAGCGGGCCGTTGTTGGACCGGGTGGATCTGTTCGGTTACGTGCCGCGGACCCGGTACACCGCCTTGTCCGACCTGGAGCACGGTGAGGCCTCCGATGTCGTCTCGGAGCGGGTGACCGAGGCGCGGCGAACTCAGCTGGCGCGGCTGGACGATCGCCCGGAAGCGCTCCGGATCAACGCCCGCCTGAGACGAGCCGATCTGGAGAGCCTTTGTGCGATCCCCGCGGCGGGCAAGGAGTTGATGCGCGATGCCGTCGATGGAGGCCTGCTTTCGCCCAGGGCCCACGACCGCGTGTTGCGTGTCGCCCGCACCCTGGCCGATCTGGCGGGGCGGGCGGCGGTGGCCGAGGAGGACGTGTCTGAAGCGATCGGATTGCGGATGGACGCGCACCCCATCGAGGGGCGGCGCGAAGACCACTGAACGGGCCCAACGGGTCAGGGCGGCCAGGCGTCGCCCGGGGAGGGATGGATGGCAACCAAGGAGCAAGTGAAAGGGGTGCGTGACGCCCTGCAGAACATCGAGCGGACCTTCGGCAAGGGCGCGGTGATGCGACTGGGGGACAGGCCCCAGCTGACCGTGGACGTGATCCCGTCGGGCAGTCCCCGCCTGGATATCGCCCTCGGTGCCGGGGGTCTGCCGCGGGGCCGCATCGTCGAGGTCTTCGGTCCCGAGTCGTCCGGCAAGACGACCCTGGCGCTGCACGCCCTGGCCGAGGCCCAGCGGAAGGGCGGGCTGTGCGCGTTCGTGGACGCCGAGCACGCGCTGGATCCGGGGTACGCAGCCAAGCTGGGCGTCCAGGTCGCGGACCTGCTGATCTCCCAGCCGGACACGGGCGAACAGGCTCTGGAGATCACCGACATCCTGACGCGAAGCGGTGGGATCGCTCTGTTGGTGATCGACTCGGTGGCCGCGTTGATCCCGAGGGCCGAGCTCGAGGGGGACATGGGCGACTGCCACGTCGGCCTGCAGGCCCGGCTGATGAGCCAGGCGCTGCGCAAGCTGACGGGGATCGTGGCGCGCACCGGGACGATCGTGCTGTTCATCAATCAGATCCGGCAGAAGATCGGAGTCACCTTCGGCAACGGCGAGGTCACCACTGGTGGTAATGCGTTGAAGTTCTATTCGTCGATACGGCTGGAGATCCGCCGCATCGGGGCCATCAAGCGCGGCGATGAGATGGTGGGGGCGCGCACTCGCATCAAGGTGGTCAAGAACAAGATCGCGCCCCCGTTCCGTCAGGCGGAGGTGGACATCTACTACGGGACCGGCATCTCGGCGATTGCCGATCTGCTGGAGATGGCCCTGATCACCGACCAGATCGGCAAGCGAGGCAACCACTACTATCTGGGCGACGAGCGGATCGCACACGGACGTGACGGCGCGCTCAAGGCCCTCGAGGAGCGCCCGGACCTCTGTCAGGCGATCTACAAGGCCGCCATGGAGGGGGCGGGGATCACGACCGCGGCCGCCGCCAGCCCGACGCCGCCGTCATCCGAGGCGACCAGCGGCCGTCCCGCGGTCCGGGCGAGGGCCGCGTCTTGAGCCTGTGGCACCCGTGTTTCCTCCCTGTGGCAGGGGGCCATGATGGGAACCCCGAGGGCGTCGACGGGGCGGTTCGCGATGTCGGTGACAGCGGGCCGGGATGCGACCTACACTGGCTCCATGCCCGCGATGCGCCCACGAGCGACCACTGTCCTGTGTGCCGGTCTCGCCATCCTGGCATCCGTTCCGACGGTGGCGCTGGGGCGTCCACTTCCGCGCAACCGGCCCCTGAGCCCGGAGACCCAGCACGCCATCTCCCGTGCGGTGGCGATGGAGGCCCGGGGGCCCGAGGCGTGGGCGGCGCTCGAGGCTCGCTTCGAGAGCGGGACGATCACCGCGGTGGAGCTGGACGAGCTGAGAATCCACTGGGCGGCGACCGTGGATGAGAGGCACGCCCGTAGCCGCTGGTCGCTGGTCCTGATGGAAGCTGGCGTGGATCCCCGCACGGCGGTGCTCACCCCCCAGGCGGTCGAAAAGGGGGATCTGGCTGCGCTGGAAGCCGTGCTGGATGCGGCCCCCAACCTCCCGGTGGAGCTGAAGCTCGTTCACGTCGCTGCCATGTGGGGACAGGGCAAGGAGGGCAAGGCTGCCCTGGTGTACAGGGAAGTGCTGGGGAACGATTCGCTCCTCGCCTACTACGACACGTTGATGGAGGAGTGGTTGCGTGGCAGGGCGGCCGAGATGGTGGCGGGCAACGGCACCGGATTCGAGCCCTCCCAGCCGGACCTGACCGAGGCGTTGCGCCAGAACCTGCGTGCGAGAGGTCCCGCCGGGAGCTTCCTGCTGTCCGTGCTGGAGCCCGCCGAGCCGCCGGAGGCCCTGGGTGTACCCCAGGCCGAGATCCGGGGCGAGCTGGTGGACGAGGTGATCGGAAGTCAGCGGCTGGATCTCTATTACTGCTACGAGCGTACCGGCGGCATCGATCGTCTCGGCGTGGGCGCGTTGACCATGGAGTTCGGGGTCGGTCCTTACGGGGCCGTGGAGTTCTGCTCCGTGCTGCCCAGCGCCGATCTGCGGACCACCGAGTTCCGCGACTGCTGCTGCGGAGCGGTCGAATCCCTGCGGTTTCCCGCCCCCGAGGGCGGCGGGCGCGCCACCGTTCGTCAGACCGTCCGCTTCCCGATGAAGAAGAAGTAGCGCTCAGGTCGTCGTCGGCAGCAGGGCGTCCGCGCCAGGACATCCCCGCAGCGCCGCACCCAGCGCCGCAGGTTCGAGATGTGCCTGGAAGGGCAGCGGACCGACCACGGGCGGATCGATCAGGGCACCGATCTCGGCGGCGTTGCTGGCGAGGGAGGGATCGCCGGGGCGTGCGGGCTCGGCGCGGCTGAGGACCACCGCGACGATGGGAACAGCGCGTCGCTCCAGCGCTTCGACGACCAGTCGAACGTGGTTGATGACCCCCAGCCGATCGGCGGCCACCACCAGCGCGGGCAACTCGCAGCGTTGGGCGAACGTCGCCGCGTCACCCCCGTCCCAGAGCGGCGACAGCAGGCCCCCCGCCCCTTCGATCAGCAGCAGGTCGGCGCTGCTCGCCCGCCGCGCGATCTCCCGTTGCCAGGCGACGGGATCGAGTTCGACCCCCTCCAGCCGGGCCGCCACCGGCGGCGCCAGGGGTGCGGTCAGCCGGGTCGGGCAAACCTCGGACAGGGGCCGCGAGCGCCCGCAGGCCTCCCAGAGCATCCGGCCGTCGGCGGGTTCGCCATCGACTCCGCTCTCCACCGGCTTGTAGGCGTCCACCGACCGCCCGAGCTGACGCCAGGCCGCCAGCAGGGCGCTGCCCACCACGGTCTTGCCGACGTCCGTGTCGGTTCCGGTCACCAGCAGCGCCGCCGGGGGAGTCAGGCTCACGCGCCCGCCTCCCGCGCCAGTCGCGGCCCGAGCTCCTCGATCGCCTCGTGAACCACACCGCAGAGCAGGTCGATTTCGTCGTCCGATACCGCCAGCGGGGGCATCAAGACCAACACGTCCCCCAGCGGCCGCACCATGACCCCCCGCTCCTTTGCCGAGTTGCAGATCGTGTTGCCGGCCTGCTGGTCGGGGCGGAACGGAACCTCTCCGGCGCGTTCTCTCACGAGCTCGACCCCGGCGATCAGGCCCAGCTGCCGTACGTCTCCCACATGCGGCAACTCGCCCATCGCCCTCAGCCGCTCGCCGAAGCGGCCGGCCTGGCGGCGCACCTCGGCCATCGTGGTGCCGTCGGCGAATAGCCCCAGGTTGGCGATGGCCGCCGCGCACGCCAGCGGATTGCCCGTGTAGCTGTGGCCGTGGAAGAACGTCTTGTAGTCCGTGTGTTCGCCGAGGAAGCCGCGGTAGATCTCCTCGGTGGCGATGGTGGCGGCCAGGGGCAGGTACCCGGCCGACAGCCCCTTGGCCACGGCCACCAGATCGGGCTCGACCCCGGCGTGCTGACACGCGAAGATCTCGCCAGTTCGGCCGAATCCCGTGGCCACCTCGTCCACGATCAGCAGCGCGCCGTGTTCCCGGGCGATCTCCGCCGCCCGCGTGAGCACCTCCGGCGGGTAGATCAGGATCCCGGCGGCCCCCTGCATCAACGGTTCGACGATCAGGGCGGCCACCTTTCCCGGGTTGCGCTCGAAGGCCTGGCGAATGCTCTCGGTGCACTCCAGGCCGCAACCGGGATAGGAACGGCCCACGGGACAGCGATAGCAGTAGGGGCTGTGTGCGCGTTCGGTCTGGAACAGCAGGGGGCCGTAGACGCCGTGGAACAGGTCGATCCCACCGACGCTGACCGATCCGATGGTGTCCCCGTGGTAGGCGTTGTCGAGCCGAACGAAGACCGTGCGCTCCTTGCCGCCGTCGACCTGCTGCCAGTACTGGAAAGCCATCTTGACCGCGATCTCCATCGCCGTGGATCCCGAGTCGCTGTAGAAGACCCGGGTCAGCTGCGGCGACGGGGCCAGTTCCACGAGCGTTCGGGCCAGCTCGATGGCGGGCACGTTGGAGGGGCCGAGCATGGTGCAGTGTGCGATCCGTTCGAGCTGGGAGCGGATCGCCCGGTCGATTTCGGGACGTCGATGGCCGTGCAGATTGACCCATAGCGACGAGTTTCCGTCCAGGTAGGCACGGCCGTGTATGTCGCGGATCCAGCAACCCTGGCCCTCCTCGATGATCACGGGGTCGGCCGCCTGATACGCCTGCATCTGGGTAAACGGCTTCCACAGACATCGCCGATCGGCGTTCACCAGATGCTCGCGGCGAGCCTCGCGCTCAGGGGCGGGCGGGGCGTCGTCGGATGGGAACGGGCTCAGCTCTGCGGCGGAACGGTAGGGAAAAGGCGCGGTCACTGTTTTGGTCCTCCCGGGAGGGATCCGGCACCGGCGGGCATCCGGGCGGGGTCAGCTAGGATCCACGTCGAGCCCGAGATGAGCAACCCCCGCAGCGAGTGCGTCCAGCAGGTGGTCGACCTGGGCGTCGCTGTGCTGTGCCGAGACGGTCAGTCGCAGTCTGCAGGTGTGTTCGGGGACGGTGGGAGGGCGGATCGCGCGGCAGAAGAGGCCGGCCTGGAGCAGGTATTCGGCCAGCGCGAGGGCCTTGGCTTCTTCGCCGACCACGACCGGGATGATGGGCGAGGGCTCGGTGCCGGTGCCCAATCCCATTTCGCGAATGCCCTCCCAGACCCTCCGGGACTGGCGGGACAGTTCCTCGCGCCGCCAGGGCTCCTCGTGGATCACCGCCAGCGCCTCGGTCGCGGCGGCAGCGGAGGCCGGCGGAAGGGCCGTCGTGTACAGGAAGCTGCGTCCGCTGCTGACCAGCAGATCTCTCACCTCGGCGTCGCACAGCACGAAGGCGCCGTGGGATCCAAGCGCCTTGCCCAGCGTCCCCAGCTTGATCGGAGCGTCGATCCCGGCCTCCGCGCAAGCACCCCGCCCCCCTGGCCCCAGCGTTCCGAAGGCATGGGCCTCGTCCACCACCAGGGTCGCTCCGGCCGCTCGCGTGGCCCGGTCGTAGCCCGCCAGGTCGACCCGGTCACCGTCCATGCTGTAGAGCCCCTCGACCACCACCCAGCGGTGGCCCTGACGAACCACCCGTAGCTGGTCCGCGAGCCCCTCCACGTCCCCGTGCGAGACCACCCGCGTATCCGCCCGCGACAGGCGGCAGGCATCGACGATGCTCGCGTGGTTCAGCTCGTCACTGCACACCAGGTCGCCCTGGCGCCCGAGGGTCGTCAACAGCGCCAGGTTTGCCTGGTATCCGGACGAGAACACCAGCGCCGTCTCCGCTCCGAAGGCGACGGCGAGGTTTCGCTCCAGGCGCTCGTGGCAGGGCAGTGTGCCCGCCACCAGCCGGCTGCTCCCCGATCCGGCACCCATCTCCTGCAGCGCCGCCTGGCCGGCGGCCACCAGGCGCGGGTGCTGGCGGAGGCCCAGGTAGTCATTGGAGCAAAAGACGGTCATACGCTGGCCATCCAGGGTGGCCTCGGTACCGACCGCATCGTGCAATGGCGCCAGCGAGCGAAGCCGGTCCTGCATCCTCAGCTCCGCCAGCCGCTCCTCGATCACGGTCGCATGGGGAGGTGCCCCGGAGGGTCGGCGTCCGGCCATCGATCATGCCTCCTCGGGCGCCGGCGGTGACTCCTGATCCGCGCCACCGGTCAACGTAAGGTACACACTCTCGAGGCTCAACCGGTCGACTCGCTGTTCCAGCAGGGTCCAGCCACGATCGACGACCTCGCGGAAGATGAGGGCGCGGACGTCGCATCCCGCGATCACCGTCACCTCCCCGCCCGCCGTCGGCTCGGCGGAGTTCACCCCCGCCAGCGCGGCCAGGGCCTGGGCGACGTCGCCGACCGGTGCGCCGTCTACTCGCACCGCCAGCCGCCGCCCGTGCTCCAGCCGCGATGCCAGTTCGTCGGTGGTACCACCCGCGCGGATGTGCCCCCCGTCGATGATCACGACCCGATCGCAGGTCGCCTCCACCTCGGCGAGGATGTGGCTCGACAGGATCACGGTTCGCTGGCGGCCGAGTTCCTGGATCAGCCCGCGGATCTCCGCGATCTGCTGGGGGTCGAGGCCGGAGGTGGGCTCGTCCAGCAGCAGGATGGGTGGCCAGTGCAGGATCGCCTGGGCCAACCCGACCCGCTGGCGATACCCCTTGGACAGCTGGCCGATGGGCCGGTCGATCACGTCGCCGATGCCGCAGCGTTCGACCGCGCGATCGAGTTCCGTATTGCCCCTGAGCCGTCGCACCGATGCCATGAAACCCAGGTACTCCCGCGGCGTCATCTCCGGATAGATGGGTGCGTTTTCCGGCAGGTATCCAAGCCGGCGTCGGACCTCGAACGATTCGGAGACCACGTCGAAGCCGTCCAGCGAAGCGCGGCCGGCGGTGGGCGCGAGCGCGCCGGAGAGGATCCTGAGCAACGTGGTCTTACCCGCGCCGTTGGGCCCCAGCAGTCCGACGATCTGCCCGCGCTCGACGCTGAAGCTCACCCCGTCCAGGGCGCGTACACCCGGGAAATCCTTGGTGATCCCTTCGACGTCGACCGCGCTCATCGCGTCTCTCCACGCCCCGTCCCGGGACTCGGCCGACTATCCCCCATCCATCGCCCGGTGTCGACTGGACACCGCCACGGCTGTATACAGGCACTTGATGGCCAAACTGGAACGAGCGGCGGACTTGACCGAAGCGGAGGAGCGCAAACCTCTGCTGGTGGGTATCGCTGGCGGAACTGGCTCAGGCAAGACCTTCCTGGCCCACTCGATGGTCTCCTCCATGGGGAAACGGCAGGTGGCGTTGCTGCAGCAGGACGCCTACTACCGGGACCTGGCGGATCACGGCGGCAAGGATCCGGCGGACATCAACTACGACCATCCGGACGCCCTCGAGCTGGACCTGTTGTCGCGGCACCTCGGTCTGATCGCCGAAGGCAGGCCGATCCACCGCCCGGTCTACAACTTCGAGACCCATCGCCGTTCGGTGACCCGGATGGTGGTCGAGCCGCTGCCGATCGTGGTCGTGGAGGGGATCCTGTCCCTGTTCGACCCGCAGATCCGCGCGCAGTTCGATTTTAAGGTCTTCATCGACGCAGACGCGGACGTCCGGCTCTCCCGCCGGCTGATCCGGGACTGCGAGGAGCGCGGTCGGACGGTGGTCTCGGTGCTCGACCAGTACACGACGACAGTCCGCCCGTCGTACCAGCAGTTCGTCGAACCCAGCCGGCGATATGCCGACCTGATCGTCAACAACAGCGAAGACGAAGTGGGTCGCCGGGGGTTCGACCTCGTGATCCGCGAGGTGCGCCGCCTGGCCGGCCTGGGCGAATGAAAAGGAGCGTGGGATGAAGCTGGCTACCATCGTCTGTTCGATCGCGATCGGAGGCCTGTGGCTCGTGGGCTGTCCCTCGGACGACGATGACGACACCACCGTCGAGGAATGCCCGACGGCCGAGACCCCCACCGCCGACATCATCCAGCCGTCCAACACCGCTCAGTTCGAGTCGGGCGTGGAGGTGCAGTTCGTGGCCAAGGTCGACGACGACCTGGACACCTCGCAATCGCTGGAGACCCACTGGTACGACGCTCTCTATCTCGAGCCAGAAGAGTTCCCGGCGCCCGCACCGGACGCCAACGGCGAGATGCGTTTCGCCAAGAGCGACTTCGAAAACGGCATCCACACGTTGACCCTGGAGGTCTTCGACTCCGACGGCTGCAGAGGCGAGGACAAGATCGTGATCAACGTCGGAGCGGAGCGATAGCCATCGATTCTCCTGGGGCGTCACCGGAGCCCCGGCTATGATCACGCCGGCATCGAGGCCGACGTGAGCCAGACCCCCCCCCGCGATCCAGCCGAGGATATCTTCGAGGACCTGCTCTCGTGGGCCCATGGGCGTCCACGGGCACCCCACCGACTGTTTGCGTATCTGACCGAGCGCTGCAACCTGCGTTGCCCTTCCTGCGGGTTGGCCACGGGCAACGTGGTCCCGGCCGACGACGAGATGGGTGACGCGACGGTGCTGTCCCTCGCGGACCAGGCGATCGAGTTGGGCGTGCGCGAGTGCTACCTGACCGGTGGCGAGGTCCTGGTGCGAAAGCCGGTCGTGCTCGATTTCATGGAACGGATCGCCGCGGCGGGTATCCGTGGAGTGCTGAGCACCAACGGGACGTTGCTCGATCGGGGCGAGCTGGAACGCCTCGTGAGGAGTGGCTGGCACCTGTACATCGTGTCCCTCGACGGCCCCACTCCCCCCCGCAACGATCCCCTCCGCAGCCGCCCCGGGGTCTTCGACCAGGCGACCCAGATGATCCGGTCACTGGTCGAAGCTCGTCGGCGCAGCGGGGCGAGCAACCCTGAGATCCATCTACACACGGTCGTCTCGCGGGCCAACGCCGCCGATCTGACGGCGATGGTCCAGCTGTGCAGCGACCTGGGGATCGACTACTTCGCGGCGGAGCCCGTCGTGCGCCAGTCCGAGGCCGGCGAGGCCTTGTTGCTGGATGACGAGGCGCGGCGGATCCTGGCGGCCGAGGTCCCGAGGGCGCTGGCGAGGGCGGCGGATCTTGGCCTGTCGACGAATCTCGGATTCCTGGCCGATCCGCAAATCGTGGCCGCCGACAGCGACACCGCAGGTATCAACGCCGCGGACGCCGACGGCCTGGCGGGGTTTCCGTCGACCCATTGTTTCGTGCCCTTCCACAACGTGGTCGTCCATCCCGACGGGTCCGTCTCCGGGTGCTGGCAAGGGCGCGACGCCAACTCTCCGAGACTCCCGGACACGACCCTGGCGCAGGCCTGGCGCTCGTTGGCCCCCGCCGATCTGCGGGCCGCGATGACCGCCGGTCAGCCGCCCGCCTTCTGCGGCCGTTGCTGCCTGGTCAACGCCCGCGACAATCGCCGGTTCCGGGCGCTGCTGCTCGCCGAACTGGGCGATCCGGCCCGCGCCGAGGCTGCCCTCGACGTGGCCCTCGCCGCCGAGCCCGGACTCGATCTCCTCCACCGCGCCCGCCGCCGCCTGGACGCTCGCCGAGGAGGTGCCGGCCGTGCTTGAGCGCCTCGCCCGGCTTCAGTGCTCGGCCCCGTGGAGCGGCTGTACCGTCCACTGGACAGGCCAGGTGTTTCCCTGTTGTTCGGTGTGCGGGGACTTCGGCCGAAGCGGCGGTCACTCCCACCGGATGTTGCTCGGGGACCTGAACCGCCGCGGCCTCGCGGAGATCCTCGGCGGCGCCGCGGCCTGGGCGCTGCGGAGGGCCTGGGTCGAGGGCGAGCTGGATCGCCACTGTTGCGGCCACTGCCACGCGTCGCGGGTCCACACCTGCAGCCCCTACTTTCGCGACGACGTCGTCGCCCGGTACATGGATCGCGCCTACGAACGTGATGGCGAGGAGCTGCGGCGACTCCGCGACGAGCCGTTCGCGGTCTCCCGCCTCGAGGTGCAGATCGACTCCCGCTGTCAGCTGGCGTGCGGGTTCTGCGCGCGGGATTACGCCCCGACCGGCGCCCCCGAATTACGGCGCGCTGGCTCGATGGATCCGCTCCTGTTCGAGCGGCTGCTGGACGAGGTGATGGACCTGGGAGGTCCAGGCGCCGAGCTGTTCACCCACTGGATCGGCGAGCCGTTGTTGCACCCCCAGCGGGAACGGATCTTTCGCACCGCGTCCGAGCGCCCGTTCTTCACCACCACCATCGTGACCAACGGGGTCGCGCTCTCCGGTGATCTTGTCGACTTTCTGCTCGGGTTGTCCCGCCCCCCAGCGGTCTACGTTTCCCTCCACGCGGCCAGCCGGGAGGCATTCCTCCGGACCACGGGCGCCGATCGGTTCGAGCACGTCCGGGCGAATGTCGAGCGGCTCGTTCGCCGCCGCGCGGCGGCCGGGCGCCAGGACGATCTGCGGCTGTTCGTGGGCTACACTGTGGCGGACACCAACATCGATGACCTCCCCGGCTTCCTCGAGGACTGGACCGCCCTGCTGGGTGATCTGGACGAAGCCCCGTCCATCCACCTCAACGGCCGGGGGCCGATGAACCGCAACGTGCTGATCGTGGTCGCCGACGGCCTCGACCCCTTCGGTGATGCGATGCGCCGGGCATTCTGGACGGTCGAGGAGGCCCGCGCGCACCAGGAGCCCTCGCTCGACGCGCTCGAGCATCTGGCCAGGCCGGGAGCGTGGCGAGAACACGGCGATCCCGACCGGGTCTTTCTCGAACACGTCGCGCGGATCGAGCAGCGGCTGGTCTACGCGCGTGGCCTCCCGGGCGACGGGCGCGAGCGGGAGTTGCTCTCGTCGCTCCTGCTCGCGCAGGCCTGCAGCGAGACCGAACGCCGCGGCGCCGCGAGCGATCAGACCATCGGCCGGCTGATGGCCCATCTCCGCGAGCGCCCGGAGGGGGAGCGGGGGCGGGCCGTCGCCGCGATCCGGCGTGCGATCGATACCCTGGTGTTGCGGCCTGGGCCGCGGTTGGCGGAAGGGCTCTCGGCCGCCGTCCGCGGCGCTGGACGCGCTACAATGACGGTTCGGTGAGCGCTCCCCCCCCAGCGACCAGAACGTCTTCTTGACCGGGCCCGTACCGGGCACCCTGTTCGGCAACTATCGTCTCATCTCACCGTTGGGTCGCGGTGGATTCGCCTCGGTCTTCCGGGCGGAATTTCGCGGAGAGTTCGGATTCTCAAAGCAGATCGCGATCAAGATCCTGCGCCGCCGGATCGACAGCCTGGACGAACGGGAGGTCACCGGATTCCTCAACGAGGCGCGCCTCGGCGCCTACCCGCGCGAAGCCACCCTCGGGGTAGAATCCGTTCCCGACGAGGGAGGAACCCCTGCACCGCCGCCTGGTCGCCATTGTCGCCCATCCGCGTCTGCCCCTGGCGGTGGTGGGGCTCGTCTGTCTGCTCTCGCTGCCGACCCTGGGGTTCGGCTTGATGGCGGACGACCACGTGCACCGGTTGGTGATCCAGACATGGCAGGGGAAGGTGACGCTGCCCCCGCTGCTCGACACGGACATGCGGCACCCGCTGCTGGATACCTTCGTGTTCTTCCGGGGCGATCCGGCGCTGGCGGCGGAGGTCGAGGAACAGGGGCTGTTGCCCTGGTGGGCTGCTCCGGACCTCAAGGCGGCGTTCTTCCGACCGCTCTCGGTGGTCACCCATCTGCTGGATCACGTGCTGTGGCCCGACTCGCCGTGGCTGATGCACCTGCACAGCGGGGCCTGGATGGTGGGGGGGCTGCTGCTGGCGCTGCTCCTGTTCCGACGGATCCAGGGAGCCGGCCCCGCGGCGACGCTGGCCTTCGCCGCGTTCGCGCTGGAGGACGGCCACGGGGCGTCGGTGGCCTGGATCGCCAACCGCAACGCGTTGATCGCCCTGGTGTTTGGCCTGTGCACCCTGCTGGCACACCACCGCTGGCGGTCGCGGGGCTGGCGGTGGTTCCGGTCTGCGCGTCGTTTCCGATGGATCGGCTGCTGGTGTTCGTGGGGCTGGGGGCGGCCTGCCTGCTGGTCCCATTGAAGGCCTCGGGGATGTGGATGGCGGCCAAGGTCTTCCAGACCGCGGCGGACGCGCTGCCAGCGGAACCCGGCGTGCAAGAGCAGGATCTGGTGTTCGTCAACACCGTCAGCATGCTCACCTCCTACCCGGCGATCCTGCGCGCCCACTCCGGCGAGCCCGTGCCCCGCCGGATGCTGATCCTGGGGCACATTCGCTCCAACCTGGAGCTGACGCGGCTGGACGAACGCAGTGTCAGGGTGCAGGCCGAAGGGGGCTTCCTCGCGACGCCCACCGAGGCGCTGTTGCGCGGCAAGCAGCCGCCGTTCGTGGTCGGGGAACACATCCGTCGCGGCCCCATGACCGTGACCGTCGAGGCGGTGACCGAGGACGGCCGGCCCGACTCGGTGATCGCGGCCTTCGATCGCCCCCTGGAGGATCCCTCCCTGCGCTGGCTGGTGTGGACCGAGGCCGATCTGCGCCCGTTCCCGTTGCCAGCGGTGGGCACGGATCAGTCCGTTCCGTACAGGTCTTCCAGGAAGGTGGCGTATCCCAGGGCACCACCCAGTCCGGCGTTCAGCCGCCAGACGAGGTCACCCTCTTCGTCGACCTCGTCGATCTGCCCCTGGTTGGAGAAGGTCGCCAGCGTGTGACCCGTCTCGAGTCGAGACGCGTCCCCGAGGCTGAAGGAGTACACACACGGGGAGGGCATGTACGACCAGATCAGCTCGGCCGGGCCGCCTCCGTCGTCGTAGCCGTACTCCCGGACCTCGGAACAGTTGGTGTGCTCGTTTCCGTTGACGAACACCAGGATCGAGTCCTCCAGCCGATGGAACTGGTGGTTCTTGTCGAAGAAATCCGTGCTCCCGTCACCGAGGATGAAGTCGCTGTCGTCGCCGCCCATGGCCCACACCAGTTCACCGGCAGCGCGGTCGACCTTCATCAGGCTCCCAAGGCCGAGGGACGAGACGTAGAACGCGTCCTCGTCCTCGTAGTAGTCCAGGGCGTTGCAGTGGGAGAATGTCGTCCCCGGGCCGCCCGCGCCGCCCGAGTCGAAATCGTCCCAGACCGACCAGACCTCCCACTCGTCGCCGCCCGGGTCGATCTCGATGATCCGGTCCCCCTCCTCGCCCTCCCGGACGTCGTACTCGATGTAGGCGATGCCCCCGTCGGGCATCGTGGTGAAGTCGTGGTGCCCATCCGCGACGGACCGGGTATCCACCTGGGTGCCGTCGAGGCTGACGCGGATCAGCTCCTGGTCGGCATGGCTCGATCCGCCCGCGCCTCCGGAGACGTTCACGCTCCAGAACACCACGTGCTGACGATCCGCGGTCAGCTGGGCGTGGCTGATCTGGAAGTCCTCGCTCGGGGCTTCGTACCACCAGACGTACTCCCCGTCGCGGTCCACGATCACGGCGGCGGGGGCCACGGCGAACAGCGAGGTCACCAGGTAACCGTCGGCGAAGGAGCCCGGCGCCTCCACGGACAGATCGGGCAGGCCCGTGGGGACGGAACCGGTGGTCAGGATGCGGTCCTCGCTCCGGGTGGCCACCCCCCCCGACTCGACGACCACCCGGAAATGGACGTCGGTCGAAGGCTTGTTGCCCAGCAACACGGTCTCGAAGGGCGGTCCTTCGGCCAGGTCGACCGGCGCGCCGCGTCCGTAGCCGTCGTCCGGGCCGAACTCCAGTCGGGCCGAGTCCGCGCCGTCGAGATCCGTCGACCACTCCACCGTGATCACGGTCGGGATCGCGTCGCTGACTGCGGCCTCGATCTCGAACGCGCCATCGTCGGTGATGTCCCGCTCGGTGCACGCCATCAGCGAGAGCGCAGCCATCAGGGGTGCCGCCGCCCGCGCGCCGCTCATCGGGGCGGGCCCTCGGGCAGACAGCAGAATGGCGTGGCCTCGGGACAACCCAGCGGTGGGAAGCCCGGCGCGCCGGGCGGCGGCTCGCCCTCGCACTCGTCCTCGGTCTCGGCGCAGGAGCCATTCAGCACCGCCCCGCACTGATCGGTGTCGATGCAGCAGATCAGGTCGCCGCCGCAGGTCCCCGCGGCGTTCATCGGATCGTGGCCTCCGTCGCAGTCCTCGGGTGTGCCCTCGCAGGTCCCCGAGATCTCGAAGGGATCGTCCGGCGGCCCGAACTCGGTCGTGCACGGGTCTCCGGCGGTGTCGTCGTCATCGTCATTGTCATTGTCGTCGTCATCGGCGATGTCGTCGTCGTCGTCGTCAGACCACATATCGTCGTCCCCGGACGCGTCGTCGTCCCCATCGGTCACGTCGTCGTCCGCCACGACCCCACCCCCGGGGCAGGCGGTGATCAGCAGGGCGGCGAGAAGGAGCAGCGGCAGCGCGGGTAGGCAAATCCGAGTTCGCATCGGTCCTCCAGTGACCCGTTGGACCCGCGGGGCCCCGTGGAGTTAAGCGGACGGCAAGAAAAAGGCCGCGGCTACGAAAACCCTGAAAACCCAAGAAACCGTTCTCCGATACCCACTGCCCATGATAAGTTTTCGGTTGTCAGGGCGAAGCAGTTCAACAACTGACACGGATTGTCGCCCTGGAGGAGCGCGCTTGGGGGGATGTAGAGGCGGGAGCTGGAGAGATCAATGGACCCCTTGGCCCTCATCCTGGTGTCCATCGCCGTACTACTCGCCGCCCTCCATCTGATGACCCGCCGTTCCGTCACGCGCACCACCCGCGCCTCGCGAAACCGCGCCTTCCGTTTCGCGCGCCTGGCCGTGCGCACCTGGCTGCAACACCAGCGGGGGCAGGTCTCCGAGGAGCCGGGGTCCCTGCTGGAAGCCGCCCAGCTGATCCGGGCGGAGTGTCGCAGCCGCGGCATCGCCGAGCCCCAGGTGGTCCAGATCCTGTTGATGCCCGAGGGGCTGCCGCGACTCGAGGCGCTGGCCAACTTGACGCCCACCGAGGAACTCAACTCCGTCGAGATCCCGCCGACCCTGGACCCCGACCGCCCCTCGTACGAGGGCGTCACCGACGCCCCCGAGGTCTTCGATCTGCCCGCCGCATTACGCCGGGCAGCCACCAGCCAGTAGCGCCCTCCGCTCACCGCTGGATCGATCTCCATCGTGATCCTCCGCCCCGGCGGCAATACAGCAGCCGAATTCCCCGTTGGACTGTGTGTGGGAGGTGACGTTGATGGGAACACACGGTGCAGCCAGGTGGTGCGTGGCGGGCTTGCTGGCAGTTGCGGGTGGCTGCGCGGGAGATCCGGGTGATGAGGGGGGGCCCGGGGCGCCGGCTCCTCCTGCGGACGACGAGGAGGAGCGGGACGTCGGGTGGGAGCCGTACCTTTTCGAAGACCTGGATTTCGACGACGACGGATTCCCGATCGACGGGGGAGACTGCGATGACCGGGATCCGACGATCTACCCCGGGGCGGTGGAACAGTGCGATGGGCTCGACGGCAACTGCGACGGTTGGCTCTTCGACGAATACGACCTTGACGGAGATGGCTACCGCTCTTGCGAGGGTGACTGTGACGATGGCTCGGCCGCCATCCACCCGGGGGCCGCCGACGACACTTGCAACGGCGTGGACGACAACTGCGACGGCCAGGTCGACGAGGGGGAGTGGGACGGGGACGGCGACGGCTTCTCCTTCTGCACGGACTGTGACGACGGCGATCCGCTGGTGAATCCCGGCGCCGTCGAGCTGTGTGACGGTCTGGACAGCAACTGTGACGGCAGCACGCTCGACGAGCAGGATCACGATGGGGACGGGGTCTCGATCTGTGAAGGGGACTGCAACGACACGCTGGCCCTCCTCTTCCCTGGCTCGCCGGAGCTGTGCGACGGGTTCGACAACGATTGTGACGGTCTGCCCGCCGCCGACGAGGTGGACGCGGACGGTGACTTCTATCTGGCCTGCGCCGACTGCGATGACACGGACCCGGCGATGAACGGGGCCGACCTCGACGGCGACGGGTACTCGCCCTGCACCGGCGATTGCAACGATGGGGGGTTCTTCACCCACCCGGGAGCGCCGGAACTGTGCGACGGCGTGGACAACGATTGCGACGGAATCTTGCCGGCGGACGAGGTGGATGCGGACGGCGACGGGGCGTCGGTTTGCGGGCTGGACTGCGATGACCTGGATCCGGGGGTCCACCCTTTCGACCTGGACGGGGACGGCCTGACGCCCTGCGCGGGGGACCTGGACGACACGGACCCGACCGCAGGTTCAATGTTCCCGGAGGCCTTCGTGTTCCTGGACGCCGGGCGCATGCACACGTGCGGGTTGCGGGCCAGCGGTGAGGTCGCCTGCTGGGGATCCGACGGGTTTGGTCAGTCGACAGCTCCCGCCGGGGTCTTCGATCGGGCAGAGGCCGGGAAGTACACCAGCTGTGCGATTGGGCCCGGCGGAGAGACGGAATGCTGGGGGAACGACGCGTACGGCCAGACCCTGGTGCCCTCCGGGCCGTTCGCCGAGGTCCAGATGGGCTTCACGTTCGCCTGTGGGATCCGGCCCTGGCGGTTCGCCGAGTGCTGGGGCGACGACAGCTACGGGCCGCTCGCCCCGCCCGCCGGCGTGTTGTTCGCCACACTCTCGGCTGGTTACTTTCACGTCTGTGGACTGACCACCGTCGGCGACATCACCTGCTGGGGAGATAACGATTATGACCAGGCCACGCCTCCGCCCGGCGCCTTCATCGAGGTCTCGTCGGGGGATAACTACTCGTGCGCCCTGGCCGCTGACGGGTCGGTGACCTGCTGGGGGGACAGCTACAGCGGCGCCCTGACCCCCCCCGCCATCGAGTTCGTCCACATCGACGCCGGGGGTCACCATGCCTGCGGGATCACCGCGGCCGGGGACGTGGCCTGCTGGGGTGGGTGTGGCTCCGGCGAATGTGCTCCGCCGGCCCTGGAGTTCGTCCAGCTGGCGGCAGGCAGGAATCACACCTGTGGGCGGACGGCCGCGGGGGAGGCGGTCTGCTGGGGCGCCAGCAGCTCCGGCCAGCTGGACGTGCCCGAGCCTTGAAGCGCCCCGCTCACAGCCAACGCTCGACGAACCGGCCCAGCACGAGCAGCCGGCCGAAGAGGACTCCCAGGTTGTCGCGACCCCGGCGATGGCGCCGCCAGAGCCGGCTCAGGCCGTTGCCGTCGATGCCCGGAGGTGGCGTGGCACAGAGGTGGTGCATCGCCGCTCGCCAGGCGGGCCGGACACGCAGGGCGGTCTGGATGTCGAACTGGGCACTCCGGTCCGGGGTTCCGCGCAGCCATAGATTCCGGGCCAGGTGATCGGCCCGGCCCCACAGGTAGCGGGTGGCGCGCCAGATCGCCGGCCGTGACGAGCGGTCGGGGACCAGGGGTAGGACGGCCAGGTCCGGTGCGACCCGTTCCAGGGCCGCCCGCTGGAGGGTGCGCCCGTCCCTCAGCGGGGGCGGCAGCGCCAGGGCCAGAGCCTGGAGTTCCGGATCCAGGAAGGGCGCGATCACCGGGGTGTGGCGCTGGCGCAGCCGCAGGCCATCGGCGATCACCCGCGATTGACGCCAGCGGAGTTGCTGCGCCAGCCGCTGCCCATCGCCCGCCCCGGCGGCCAGCGGGATGGCCTGAGCCTCCGCCAGCCGTTCGTCGACGGAGGGCGCGTCGGGCAGCAGCAGGCGCCGTCGGTCGCCCCGGAGGGCCGGCAGCGCCGCGCGCAGTCCGCCGCCGTCGGCCCTGGCGGCTGGAGGAAGGGGGCCGAACAGGGCGTCTCCGGACGCACCGCTGACCAGCCTGTCGATGTGGCCCGCCGCGGTCCGGTGGGTCGAGGCCCCGCCGAGCAGGGCCAGATTGCCCGTGCCACCTGTGGCCCCAGCGATCTCGTCCAGGAGATCCAGCGGCCCATCGGCCGGCAGTTCGTGACACAGATGCCGGAAACCGGCCCTGGCCGCGACTTCGCCCGCGACCCGCCGGTCCGGGTGGTCCGGGCGGCCAAAGGTGACTGCGATCGGGCGGGCGTCCATCGAACGCAGCACAGCGAGCAGCGTCCGGGAGTCCAGCCCGCCGGACAGGGCGCAACCCAGTTCATCTCCGCCATCGACCGCTGGAGAGAGGACCTGGCGGAGGGCGTCCAGATACGCGTCGATCCACCCATCGAGGTCGTCCGCGGTGAGTGCGGGCGGCGAGGGGAGGGAGGCTGCGGGACGGATCGTCGCCCCGCGGCCACCGACGTCGAATCCCTCCCCCGGGTGGAGCCGCTGGACGTCGCGCACCAGCGTCCGCCTTCCCAGCGGAGTGCCGAAGGCCACCGCGTCACCCACGGCGATCTCGTCCAGCCGGGGTTTCTGGCCCGCCGCCGCCATCGCGGACAGGAGCGTCGTCAGTTCGGTGGTCGCTGTAGCCGTGTCGTCGACGTGTCCGAGGAAGAGGGAGTCGATCCCCCGTGGATCGGCCGTGCCTCGGCTCACGGTCGGTGGAGCGCCAGGTGTGCGGACAGCACCTCGCCCAGGGCCTCACAGGTCCGGGCGACGCCTGCGGGTGTGACGTCGAGGTGGGTGACCAGGCGGATGCGGGTCGCGTCCAGGTTCAGGCACAGCACGCCCCGGTCCGCCAGCGCCGCCACCACCGCGGCGGCGTCGGGAACCCGGAAGTAGACCATGTTGGTCTGCACGCTCGGCAGGTCGACCTCCACGCCCGCGGCGCGCACCGCTCCGGCGAGCAGACGGGCGTGGTGGTGGTCCTCGGCCAGCCGATCGATGTGGTGGCGCAACGCGTAGCGGCCTGCCGCCGCCAGGAAGCCGGTCTGTCGCATGCCGCCGCCGAACATCTTGCGGAAGCGATGGGCGCGTTCGATGAAGGCCCCGCTGCCCAGCAGGAGCGACCCGACCGGGCAGCCCAGGGACTTGCTCAGGCAGATCGACACCGACGCGAACCCCCGCGCCAGCCGCGCCGCTGGCTGCCCCAGCGCCTCGGCCCCGTTGAAGAGTCGCGCTCCGTCCAGGTGAATCGGGATACCCCTTCGCTCCGCCATCGACAGCAGCGCTTCGATCCGGCCCAGCGGATACACGACTCCGCCGGCCTCGTTGGCTGGATTCTCGACGCAGATCAACGTCGTGTAGGGGTGGTGGCCGCCCATCGGCGCGTCGCGGATCGCGCCCTCCACCTGGTCTGCCGCCAGCAGACCCTCGTCGCCGTCCAGCAAGCAGAGGGTGACCCCGGCCAGGGCGGCCGGCGCGGCGCCCTCATGCTGATAGATGTGGGCTCCGCGCTCGACGATGATCTCGTCGCCGTGCTCGGTGTGGGCCCGGATCGCCACCTCGTTGGCCATGGTTCCCGAGGGCGTGAAGAGGGCCGCCTCGAAGCCGAGCAGATCGGCGGCCTCCGCCTGAAGGGCGTTGGTCTCCGGGTCGTCGCCGAACACGTCGTCGCCCACGTCGGCGGCCATGATCGCCGCCATCATTGGCGCCGTGGGACGGGTGACTGTGTCGCTGCGCAGGTCCACCGGCTCCATGAGCCCTCCCGCTCGCGCGCTTGACAGTGTCCGATGCGGCCGTGATCCTGTCCCGACCCCAAGCCAATCAGGCAAGTGCGCGCTGACAAGGGTAGCGTGTAACCGGGGTGCGAGGGAGTGATGAGCGAGGGACGATTCAAGCTCGGCGCGCACCACTTCGCGCTGCTGGCGCTGGTGTTGGTAGTGGGGGTTCTCGGCGTTCAAATGCTGAGGCCGACCTCCAAGGGAGGGTGGGGCACCGGCCACAAGGTGCGGACATTCGGGCTGCTCACCGATGCCGAGGGCGTGCTGGCCAATCGCTCCGAGATGGAGGGCGCGCTGGAACTGGCGCGGGCCGTGCTCGTGGACCAGGACGTGGCCCCGGAGACCTACTCGGTGCTGACGGCGTTCGAGGGGCGCCGCGTCTGGCTGACGGTCTACGGCATCACCTTCCCGGCGCCGGTCTCGTCGGGCAAGGGTGACACCCTGTACGAGAGCATCGTCGCCGCCGCCGAGGAGATGCGGGACGAATCGAAGACGAAGTACGCCAAGCAGGACGCCAGCGCGTTCCGCGTGCGCCTGGACGTGACCACCGCCGTGCAGTCCAAGAAGCTCAAGGAGAAGGTCTACCTGCCCCCCCGCGAGTCGGTCGGGACCTGGGGCATGTTGATGGAGAACGAGGTCGGTGAGATCACCTATCTGACCGAGGGTGAGATCGTCGAACAGAACCTCTACCACGCCAAGAAGCGGGGCCTGCCCACCGACAAGGTCACCGAGCGGCTCGAGGCCCGGGCGGGGCTGGGCACGCTGATCCAGCCGACGACGCCGTTCTCGCGGTACTACACCCAGAGCTACATCGAGGGTCCCGGCGGCGAGGGGATCGCCGAGCTGTTCCGCGACCACGTGGTCCCCAACGACGAGGCGACCCTCGAGACGCTGGCGCCCTCGGCCCGTGCCGCCGCTGACTACATCGCCCGCATCATCGGCGCCCGCGGCAAGCACAACTACCTGTACATGCCGGTCCAGGACCGGGACGCCAGTTCGTACAACATGCTGCGTCACGGGGGCACGACCTACGCCCTGATGCAGGCATACGACCGCTTCCGCGATCCGGCCTACAAGGAGGCCGCGGAGCGGAGCTTCGAGTACCTGCTCGGGCGGACGGAGCTGCGGGAGGATCCGGGTCCCTGGGGTCCCAACTACCGCTTCATCATCGAGGACCGCAAGGCCAAGCTCGGCGGCTCCGGGCTCGCGCTGGTGGCCATGAGCCAGTACACCGAGGCCACGGGCGACATGCGGTACCTGGACGAGATGAAGGAGTTCGCTCGCTTCATCGTGAAGATGCAGGATCCCGAGAGCGGCAAGCTGATCAGCTACTTCGACTACGGCCCCACCGCCGAGGTGCCGGACGAGGACAGCATCTACTACCCCGGCGAGGCGCTCTACGGGCTGGGCAAGTTCTACTACATCGACAAGAACCCCCTGTGGCTGGACACTGCCAACAAGGGCGCCTACTGGCTGATCTTCGATCGTGACAAGGACAAGGAGCCCATCCGGCTGCCCCACGATCACTGGCTGATGATGGCGCTGAGCTACCTGTACGCCCACACCGGTGACGAGGCCTACCAGACCCATTGCATGAACATCGCGTCGGCCATCGACCACAAGTTCCGCGGCCGCGACAATGACCTGGTCGAGGACTACCCCGACTACCTGGGTACCTACTACAAGGTGGCGCGGGTGACGCCGGTGGGGTGCCGCGTCGAGGGCCTGGTGGGCTCCATCGATCTGGCCAAGCTCGCGGGCGCCGAGTACCGCTCGTTGATGCACATGGCGGTCACCTCCGCCGGGTTCTCGATGACCCTGCAGTGGGATCCGGTGAACTCCTTCTACCTGCCCAACCCGCGCAAGGCGCTGGGGGGCCTCAAGGAGGGGATCTTCGAGAACGCCATCCGCAACGACTACGTGCAGCACAACCTGTCGGCGTTGATCGGGGTCGAACGGCACCTGGCGGAAGACCAGGGAATCCGGCTGCCCGGCGGGCCAATCTGGGGCCGCGACAAGGTGGCCAAGGGCATCGTGTTCGCCGGCCGGGAGGACGACCAACCCCAGCCCGGCGAGCCGCTCTACCACATCCCCTACGCGGGTTCGGACGACGTGCCCGTGCAGCTGCCCGCCGCGCCCGTCGAAGAGCCCCCGGCCCCCGCGGAGCCCGTCGTCGACGCCGCCGAAGCCGTCACCCCCGACTCCGACTGAAGCATCTCCGACAGACGCGGACTCCCCGCCGCTGATATTTTCTTTTCCGTTCCCCGCCCCCCGTGTGTCCATACAGGATGGAGGGAGCCGGCAAGGCGAGCATGGCCGAGAGCGCGACCCATACCCAGATCGAGATCCTCTACAAGAGCTATGGCGCGATGGTGCACCGTCGCTGCCTGCGGATCCTGGGCAACGAGCAGGACGCGATGGACGCGACCCAGGAGGTCTTCGCCCGGGTCACCCGTCACTACGGCAGCTTCCGCGCCGAGGCCGCTCCCTCCACGTGGCTGATGCGCATCAGCACCAACCACTGCCTCAACGTCATCCGTGATAGCGCCAGCCGCCGGGGCAAGCTGTCGGCGCAGCGCCACGAGCTGCAGCCGGCGGACTCCGGCACGCGGGCCTTCGACGGGATCGAACGCGCGGAGCTGATCCGCGCGTTGCTGATTCGCTTCGATCCCGAGATCCAGCGGCTGGTGATCCACCACTACCTGGACGGGATGACCAAGATCGAGGTGGCGGACCTGTGCGGGCTCTCTGTGCCCACGGTGCGCAAGCGGCTGAACCTGTTCGTCCGGCGCAGCCGGCGCTACCTGCAGCGAGAGTTGTTGGCGTCGCTACCCCGGAGCGGGAAGGAGGTCCGACCGTGACCGGCGAGGAACAAGAACTGGCGCGGCTACTGGAGGCTCCCGAGGCCCCGCAGGGATGCCCGTCCGAGTGGACGCTGCAGCGCCTGGTGGCCGAGGAACTCAAGGGCGAAAACCGGGACAGTGTGGCCGCCCACACCGTGTCCTGCACACATTGCCGCACCCGGGTGACCGCCCTGGACCGCGAGCGGGAAGCGTTCCTCAGTGCCCATCCCTTCGACGAGGTCGAGGCGGAGATCGCCGAGCGGGCGCTGTTCGTACCCGACGATCCGGAGATCCGGGTGGGGACCCGCTGGTGGGAGCGCTGGCGGACGCCGCTGCTGGCCCTGGCCGGCGGTGGAATGGCAGCGATGGTGGTGGCGATGATCGCGCTGCCCGGCGGCGAGGGGCAGCTGGATCCGTCCGCCGCGATCGGCAACAGCCTGAAGGGGATCACCGATCTGAACGCCGCCCTGCACCGGGACGGCCGCGTCACCGAGGTCACCGACGTGACGCGGGTGCGCGCGGGAGACGAGCTCCAGTTTGCCGTGGACACAGGCACCTACGACCACCTGGTGCTGGTGGGTGTGGACGGAACCGGCGCGATCACCGTCTATCTGCCCGCCGACGGGGGCGCGAGCCTTCCGGTGGTGCCCGGAGCCGGCCGCTTGCTCGACCGGGGTTTCCGCCTGGACGACGCGCCGGGCCCCGAGGTCTTTGTCGCCTTCCTGACCGACGAGCCCATCGACGCCCGGGACGCGGCCAGTCAGGTCCGGCGCTGGACGGACGCCGCCGGGGCAGCCGGCGTGCCCGACCTGGCCCCCGATCACGCGCTCGGCGGGGCGGTCGAGGTGATGGCCCTCGACAAGGAGGAGGCCCACGAGCGGTGAGAGCAGGCTTCCCGGCGGCCGGCCTGTGCATGGCGGCCCTGGCTTTCGCGCTGGTCGGGCCCACGCCCACGGCCTGGGGGGCGACCCATCGGTTAGCCGTGGTCGCCAGCCAGAATCTGGGTGGGCCGGGCACGGTGCCGCTGCGCTACGCCGACGCTGACGCCCACAAGGTCCGCGACGTGCTGGTGGAGTTGTGCGGCTTTTCCCGGGAGTCGATCCGGTTCCTGCCCGACGCGGGGCGGTCGGAGATGATCCGGGCATTGGCGGAGATGGCGCGGCGGGCCGCGATCCTCGAGGCGGCCTCCGGCGAGCAGGTCCTGCTGGTGGTGTACTACTCGGGACACGCGGACCGCGACGGGCTGATGCTCGGCCGATCGCGGGTGGGCTTCGAAGAGCTGGATCGGCTGGTCGAGGGCTCGGGTGCCACCGTCCGGCTGCAGCTGATCGACGCCTGCCATGCGGGTGCGCTGACGCGGATCAAGGGCGCGACCCCGGTGCCCTCGTTCCTGGTGGAGATGGACGGTACCCTCGCCAGCGAGGGGCGGGTGGTGATCACCAGCTCGGCCGTGGACGAGTACAGTCAGGAGTCGGACGCCCTGGCCGGTTCGTTCTTCACCCACTTCCTGGTCAGCGGATTACGGGGAGCCGCCGACGCGGACGCGGATCGGCGGGTGACCCTGGACGAGCTGTATCGCCATCTCTACGACGAGACGCTCTTCCACACCTCGGGCACCCGGGCCGGGCCCCAGCATCCCGAGTACGCCTACGAACTGAGCGGCCAAGGCGCGATCCCGTTGGCAGACCTGGCCGGCGCCTCGGCGGCGTTACTTTTTCCGCCGGACGAGGGCGGCCGCTACGTGATCTTCGGCCGCCGTAGCCGGTCGCTGGTCGGCCAGATCACCGAGCCCAGCGAAGCGCTGCGGGTGGCCATCGCGCCCGGCACCTACATCGTCCAGCGACGGGACGCGGAGCGGCTCAAGTCCGCCGAGGTCACCGTGGCCGCCGGCGAGGAGATCGACGTCCAGCAGCTGGCGATGGAGGAGCGGGAGTACGACGATGAGGTGGTCAAGGGGCTGACCCTGCGCTGGAGGCGTCGCACGCGGGTGTTGATCCGCGCGGGAGGCGGCCTGCACGTGGTGCCCGGGCCGGCCCTGCGCGAGGCCTACTTCCCGACCATGCCGCTGGCGAGTGTGGGCGCTGGCATCGAGTGGCGCGGTCACCCGCGCACCGAACTCGTGCTGGACGCCTCGTTCGGGATGGCACGGATGACCCTGCCGGGCTTCTACGCCGAGGAGGCCACCGAGTTCCACGTGGACGCGGGCGTGTCCTACCGCTTGGTCCGGGATTGGTCCGGCTTCCGCCTGTCCATCGGCCCCCGCTTCGCCATGCTCAGCTACCACCGCCTCCCGATCGACGACGAGGTGGCCGGCTTCTCCGCCGGCCTCGATACGGGCGTGGGGCTGCGGATCCGCGATCGCGCGGGCGTGTCCCTCGACACCCGCGTGGGTTATTTGCTCAACGACACCGCCGTGGAGGACCAGAGCCATGTCCACATCCAGACGTTGCTCCGGCTCGATCTGGCGCTCTGAGCGCCGCGTCGCCCTGATCCTCGCCCTTGCCAGTGCCCTGGCCGGGATCGGCTGTGGCCTGACGCCTGCCGAGTGGCTCGAGCGCGACGCCTATTTCATCGAGGCGGTGCCCGACAGCCGACGCACCCGGATCGACGTGACGCCGCGGTCCGTCGGCGGCGGAGAGCCTGCGGTGACCCTGGCGGTGATGGAGCCGCTGTCCGAGGAGCTCAACGGCCTGACCCTGTCGGTGCTGCGGGTGGCCGAGTTCATCACCGCCGAGCCGCCGAGCGACCGGGGCGAGGGGCACCGGTTGTGGGGCCCGGACTACAGCCCGCTGTACGACGTGAGCTACGAGCTGTACGTGGAGGAGGTCGAGACCTCGCGCTTCGAGTACGAGCTGGCGGTGGCCGCGGGGGTGGATTCCGAGCTGGACCAGGTGTTGCTCGACGGTGAGTACGCGGGTGCGGCCCTCGGCGATGGCAGCGGCCGTTTTACGCTGGATCTGGACGCGGCCGGCGATATTCTGCCGGGCGTGTTCGCCCCGCCCCGCCACGGGGGGGTGGTGAGCGTGGCGCATCGGATCGCGCCGGGCGAGCTGGAGGTCGGTATCGACCTGGCCGCCACCGACGTGGACGACTCGGCGGGGGCTCCGCTGCAGATCGCCGGCCAGTACGCATTCGTCGAGGACCCGGCGGGCGGCCAGCTGTGCTTCGACGCGGCCATGGATGTATTCGGGGGTTCCGGGGTGGAGGAACTGTTCGTGGTCGCCCGCTGGCAGGCGGACGGCGCGGGCCGGGCCGACGGCAGCCTGGGCGGCGGCGAGGTGGGCCCCGAGGTCCAGTTCGTCGAGTGCTGGAACGGCGACGGGATCCGGGTCTACTGGTACGACAGCGGCGGTCAGGTGGAGGGGACGCCCGCCGACTGCGTCATCGACGACAACGGATCGCCCGACCTGGAGCTGTTGCCGTCCGGCTGCGACGCCCTGTTCCCGCCCACCCCTTGACGCTGGCCGACCTCGGGCCCATGTGGTAGGAAGCCCCGCGCCCCTGGTGGCTGGAGGTCGACATGTTCCGCGTGACCCAGGATGGCTGGATCTCATCGTCCCACCAGTTGCGACTGGACGATGGCTTGTTGGAGCCCCTGCACGGCCACAACTGGCGGATCCAGGTGGCCATCGAGGCCGACGAACTGGACGAACGGGGCCTGGTGATCGATCTGGAGCGGCTGGCCGCGATCCTGACCGATGTCCTCGACGGCCTGGATCACGTGCACCTCAACGACCTGCCCGTCTTTCGAAAGCGACCCGTGTCCGCCGAGAACGTCGCGCGCCACATCGCCGATACCATCGCCGCGATCGTCGACGACGGCCGTCGTCGTCTGGCCGAGGTCCGCGTCTGGATGACCGAGGAACAATCGGCCTCCTATGCGCGACAGGCTAGTACTCCAGCCGGAACCCGAACCACGGGCGGATCGGTAGGTGGGTGAATGTCCGCCGTTCCGGGGTCCGCAGGTTGCCGTCCTCGTCCACCGTTGCATCCCCCCAGATGTAGAGGAACTCGGACTGGAAGTTGGTCACGTTGAGCACCTCCACGTAGAAGGTGAACTTGGCCTTGCGGAAATGCCGGAAGATCTCCGAACGCACGTTGATCTCGTGGAAGTTGCCGTAGCGCTCCGAGTTCAGCTCACCCAGCTCGAACGTGTAGCCGTCACCGGCCGAGTTCAGCACGGGGGAGACGGGCGTGTGGGGTCGCCCGGTGTGGAATTGGTAGCTCGCGCTGAGGATCCAGTCGCGGCGCTTGCCGACGGTCACGTTGATGCCCACAAGGGCCGTGTGACGCTGGTCCTGGGGGGGCGCGAACGTGGTGGGCTGGATCCGGTTCAGCGGGTTGGTGCGACGGGTGAACAGCAGGCTGTACTGGGCCACGCCACCGACCCGACCGGTGCGCATTCCGTACGAGAGGTCGAAGCCCGATGCCCAGCCCGTGCCGTCGTTGGTGTAGGTGATCCCCCGTTCCACGTCGTCCCGGTTGTCCGGGTTGACCACCAGGTTGTCCATCGCCTTGTAGTAGACCTCGGCTCGGATCAGCGCGCCGAAGGGCAGCAGCTGGTCCACTCCCGCGATCAGGTGCAGGTTGCGCTCGGCGCGGATCTGGGGGTTGCCGTAGGTGGCGTCGAGGACCAGTGGGTCGAGCGGCGGCTGGTGGTAGAGGCCAGCGGCCAGCTTGAGGGTCGTGCGGGTCGGGAAGTTGTAGGCCAGCCCGAGCCGCGGACTGACGAGTTGCTGCCCGGTGGGGTTGGCGAACGACCAGCGAACTCCGAGCCGGGCGTCCAGACCGCCGACGATGCCCTGCCAGTCGTCCTCCACGTAGATCGCGCCGTCGGGCACGGTGAGCCGGGGATCCACGTGGATGATCGGTAGCCCGTAATCCGCCAACGGCAGCGAGTCCCAGGTGGGGATCGAGCGGCCATCCAGCACGTCGCCTTCGTTGACGAGCTCGACCATCGCCAGATCCATGCCCGCCGACAGCACGTTGTTGGCGAACAGCGGCGCCCGCAGGTCGGCGCGGCCGCCGATGCGCCGGAACAGGGTGTCGTCCTGGACATCGAACGCGCCGCGCCGGTCGTTCTCGCTGGTCTCGCTCAGGTACGACGCGGTGACGGCCAGCGAACCGCCGGTCGGCGTCTCGTAGAACAGGTCACCCCAGGCCAGGAAGGTGCGGTTGAGCATCCGCAGCTTGCCCTTGACCTCCCAGAGGGGATCCCCGTCCTCGTCCCCCTCTTCGAAGCTGATCAGGTCGTCGGAGTACAGGGCGGACATCCGCAGACGGGTGGTGGGGCCCGGGCGGGCGACGTAGCGGGCGAATACCTCGCCGAAGCGGGGGGTCAGGAAGTAGTCGCCGACCAGGTTGAGTTCCCGGAGGACGGCGAACACGGGCTCGAAATAGGTCCGTCGCCCACCCAGCACGATCGTCGACTGCTTGCGGGGCCCCACCGCGAAGGCTTGCACCCCTTTGGCCGTGGCCGTGCTGACGTCGATGGTCCCGTCCCAGCGGCCGGGTGTTCCGTCGTAGTAGCTCACGTCGAGCACGCCGGACAAGCTGTCGCGGAAGACCGCAGGCGGCGCCCCCAGATACACCTCGGCCGTGTCGAGTAGCTCGGGATTGAACAGGGAGTTGAAGCCCGCCAGGTGGAACGGGTTGTACAGGGAGACGCGGTCCAGATAGAAGACCGTCTCCCCCGAGTCCCCGCCGCGGATCCAGAACTGTCCGTAGTGGGGGTCGGCGACCACCCCGGGCTGGCGTCCGACCGCCTGGATCACGTCCTCCATGCCGCCGGGGGTGAAGTCGATGTCACGGCGGGTCAACGACACGTGGGAGGTGACCGTCGACGGAGTGGTGGACAGGGGGGCTCGCTCGATCTCACGCCAGGGCTTGCGTCCCCTGACCACGGTCACGTTGGGGCTCTCGATCACCGGACGCAGCGCGGACTCCACCTCCACGCGCTCCCCCGGCCGCACCTCGATACGCTCCACGAGCCTGTGGTAGCCGTCCAGGTACAGCACCACGGTCTGGTCGCCGGCCTGGACGCGCTCGAAGGCGAAACGTCCCTGCGCGTCGGTGACCACACCGTCCCCCGATTCCGACAGCGACACAGAGACTCCGGCCAGGATCGCCCCGCTGATGGCATCGGCGACCACCCCCATCAGCTCACCGGTGGGCTCGGGTTGTGCCGCGGCCTGGACGTCCGCCAACCGGAACGAGAAGGTGTAGACGATGCGGATCGCCTGTACCTCCCCGTCGACCTCGGCGGGGGTGAAGCGCAGCTGGGCCGCAGCCTCCAGGGCCGCCTCGTCACATCCGTGCCCGAGCCCCTCGAGTACCTTCGGATCGCCGGCACTGCCGTCGATCTCGATGGTGAGCTCGACCTGTACGTCCCCCTCGGCCTCGGCAGCGATGGCGGCCTCGGGATAGTTGGGAAGTACCTCGTGGATCAGCTCGGGAGCCCGCGTCAGGACTGGCCCCGGGGGGGGCTCATCGGCGGCCCTGGCATCCACGGTGAGCGCGGCCAACAACAGGATCGGGGCGACGGTCGATCGCAGCATCCTTCCACGCTATCGCCGTGCTTCGCCGCCGGCAACTACGTCCGCTGGACCCCAAAGACAATGTTCATCCCATTTCCCCACTTGTCAGATCCCCCCTGCCTGGTAAAGAATGACAATGCTGGCGTGGCTGGCGAATATGTAGTTGTGAATGCAGTAGCGGCGAGCAGTCGTCGCAGCGGAAGCGGAAGTGGAGGTATCGAGGTGGGCGGTTCCCGTATAACACCCGAGACGATCGATCTGCTCGACATGGCCCGTGACATGGCCCATGCGGGTCAGTACGACGGCGCCGTCAAGGCCTACGAGGAGGCTCTGTCCGACCTGGAACAGGACGGCGCCAGCCCCCTGGCCGGCTCCACACACAATGACATGGCCGTTGCCATGTTCCAGCTGGGTGACCTGGACGGCGCCGCCATGCACATGCTCAAGGCGGTCTTCCTCCACGGTCACTTCAAGCAGTGGACCGACTTCTACCTGTCCCTGATCAGCCTGGCGCAGATCCACCGCGCCCGCGGCGAACACCGCATGGCGATCACCTGCCGTATCCACGCAGGCAAGGTTCGGGCTCATCTCTCCCAGATCCAGCCGATGAACCGCCTGGAGGAGTCCAAACTCCGCTCCTTCCAGCAGGTCGTCGACACCGAGATGATGAAAGAAGCCAAGGTCCGCTAGGAGCCAGTCCGTTCCGGCTCCATCCGGCAAAGATCAATCGTCCCCTGCACCGGCGAAGCACCCGCTACCCCTTCCCCCTCCCCGAGCGAGCGAAGCGATGCGAATGCTCCTGCTCGGACCGCAATCAAGCGCCGGCCCTCCGCTGCCCGAGCCCAAGGCCGCCCCCGCAGCTACGGATCGAGGATCTGAGCTCCGAACGGCCTCCCCACCGCCCCGCCGCGCCACTTCTTGCGTCTCGAACCACCCCCCAAAGCCCCTCAGCCCCCCGGCCGTTCTCCCTTGCCGCCCCGCAGCGGCCCCCTGGCCTCCCAAGCCCCTACCGAAGGCCCCGCACTTCCACATTCGGCCGCCAGGAGCCCAGCCGCTGGAATGAGTAGATTGTTATCAGTAGAACAAGAAAAGACCCGAGCCCTCTTATTGCCGAATGTGGGGGGGGGGGGACGCATTCGACAATGGGGTAAAAGGGCTCGGGCCACAAGTGCCGCCTGGGAAGGCCTAACCGGCCCCCATTTCCTTCCCGCGACTCATGTGAAAGAGCAACCTGAATGTAAGCGTGACCCTGGGATCTGTCAAGACGGGATCGACTACTCCACTGAACTTTCGCTCAGGTCTTCCTGCACGTCCAGATCGTCCAGCGCCCAGCGATCGCTGTGGATCTCCACTTCAAAGTCCCCTTGAATTGTGGAGATTCCGGAACTGGCGGAGAACGAGTCCGTTTGCAGGGTCAGGTCGAAGGAACCGCTTGCCTGGCCCAGCCGCCCGTCCTCGCCCGGCATGGTCAGGCTGTCCAGCACCAGGTTCGGGGCCTCGTCGTCCTCCAGCTGTCCCGTCTCCTCGTCGAAGCGCTGGCCGAGCAGTGTCTCGAACAGCTCCCCGCCGACGATCAGACGGGACATCAGCTCGATGTCGTCCTCGGCGATGGGCAGCTCCTGGTCCTGGTCGTCCAGCACGGTCTGCTGGTAGTTGGCGGTCAGCTCGACGGGATAGTCCCACTCGCCGGCGGACCAGCCGTCCTCCTCGGCTGCCGCCGCCGGCAGGTTCACCAGCAGGATCAGGCGCAGATCCTCATCCAGCCGCTCGTAGCCGTCGTCGAGGTCGCTGAGCTCGGCCAGCAGCTGGTCGCCGAAGCGTTCATCTTCTTCATCACCGTTCCAGTCGTCGCTCGCCAGGTAGTCGAGGTCGTCGACGTCCAGGTGGTCACCGAATACCTTGCCTGTGGTCAGGTGCGAGGTGATCTGCAGATCGCCGCGCTGGGTGATGACGGCGTCGATCCGGGTGGCCTTGTACGGCAGGTGGAGCGGCAGGTAGCCGGGCGCCTCTTCGAAGATGCCGTCGTACACGTCGCGGCGCGACGAGGGGAACAGCACGTCCTCGTAGTAGGCCAGATTTCCCTGCTCGAGGTAGAGATTCAGATCGGCGTCGATATCGCCCGAAGCGCAACCGACCAGCGTTGCGGTGACCGTCCAGCCGACGAACAGGGCGGCCGTGAAGCAGCGTCTCATGTCGCCTCCCTGGGCGCATCCTGCGGTCTGTCCGCGCGGTGTGTCAACGAGCGCGCACGGGGTAGACCCGCACCATCGCCCGATAGAAGGGCCGCGCCAGGGCCATCCCGACCCCGGTCGCGTCCAGCGTTCCCTGCTTGCGCAGCCGGTGCAGATGGGTGTCCGCAGCGAGCAGTCGCAGCGCCCAGCGGTAGAACCCCACGGGCAGGCGTCGCGCGGCCGGGCGCTCGGGATCCGGCCAGCCGTGACGCAGGGTACGCATGCCGGGGATCCCCCGGGCCTGGATCTCGTGGGCGACGGCTGCGATCTCCGGGTCCTCCAGGGTCAGCCCCCAGATCTGCGGCTCGAGCACGTTGAGCATCTCGACCGTGGCCATGATGTCCTCGCGGGTCTCCCCTTCGAGCCCGAGGCTGACGAGCACCCCCATGCCCACGCCGCGCTCACGGAGAAGGCGGCCGACCCGGTAGACGTCCTCGATCCCGTACCCGCGGTCCAGCTGCCCGAGCAGCCGCCGTGAGCCGGTGCCCACGTCGAACACGATCCGTTCGCAGCCCGTCCCGGTCATCGTGTCCAGCAGTCCCGGAGTGATGTCCTGGACGTGGCCGAAACACTCGTAGGGGATGTGGGTCTGACGCCGAACCAGGGCGGCCGCGAGCCGCCGGTGCCAGGCGGGGTCGTCGGTGAACACGTGGTCGATGAAGCGCAAGCGGTCCACCTGGAAGCGACGATCCAGATCGACGATCTCGTCCGCCACCAGCGCCGCACGGCGCCGCCGGTAGCCAGGGGTGTCGGGGAATCCGCGGGAGGTGACCAGCGCCAGCTGGGCGAAGCCGTGGACCTCGCGGTGCCGTTCCAGGTAGCCCCGGGTCGGGGCCTGTGCTCGGATGGGAGGCGGCAGCAGGTCCAGGTCCAGCAGCTCGGGGGCATCCGGGGTGTGGACCACCTGGCCGCCGATCCGCAGCGATAGCCCCGGGATCCGCCGCAGGCTGTCCGGGTCGAACCGGTATCGGGCGGCCTGCAGGCGTTCGAGGAGCGCCTCGACGGTGAGTTCGGGCTCGCCGCGCACCACCAGGTCGACCCCGTGTTCCAGGTACAGCTCCGGCACGCCGGTGGGGTCGTCGCCAAAGGCGATCACCAGGGCACCTTGACGCCGGGCGGCGGCGACGAGGCGCCAGGCGGTGTCCCGGGTCGAGGGGTGGCCGAACAGCGCCGCAACCCGGGGCTTGCGCTCGCTGACGGTCACCTCGAACGAGGTCTCGTCCGGCTGCAGCGTGGGGTCGAAAAAATCCACCCGCCAGCCGCGGGCGGTGAGGAAGGCCGCCACACCTGCGGGGGTCAGCGGCGGATACGGCCGCATCACGTGTTGCTGATAGCGGTCGTTGCGCAGCAGGTATGCGTGGAAGGAGAGCAGATCCAACCGTTGGCCCTCGGTCAAGGTGCGACCTCCGCAACGGCTGCATGGTACCACCGCCCGCCCCGGGGCTGGACACCCGAGCGGCCCGGGGACCCGTTGCAAATCCTTGACAAGGCACCCAATCGGCTCCTGTATCCTGATCGAGTTCCGCGTTCCATAGGCTTGCGTGCGCGACGCGTTCCGTTTGCGGGTTTGGACCGGGACTTCTAGACTCTCGGGTCGGTGCTGAGGCAGCGCGCCCGGCGATCACGGGACGGATCGGCGGAGCACCCGTTGAGAGAATCGGAGGAGATGACGATGAACGCCTGGGATCGGACGGCTCGTTTCCCCACCGGCTGGAGAGTGTGGGCGCTCCCGGTAATCATCGCGGCGCTGTTGTTGCCCTTGCAGCAAGCCGCGGCCCAGGGCGCGACGATCTCGTTGGGCCGGCCGATCGAGGTCGACCTGGTTCCGCCGGGGATCATCACCGCCAATGGCATGCCCCAGATCCTGACTTTCGTGGTCACCGACGAGTACGGCGCGCTGGCCGCCGAGGCTCGGTTCCGCGGCACGTCCGTCGATGCCGGTCGACTCACCGAGTGGACTCAGCTCGCAGCTGGCCTGTTCACCTGTATCTACACGCCGCCGGAGAAGTCGCAGGTTCGGCAGGTCAAGTTGCGGGCCAAGGTCAAGGTGGACACCAAGTCCGCCGAGAAGGACTTCGACCTGGCGTTGCAGCCCTCGGGCGACGCACGCGTCGCCTTCGAGGCCAACCCCGCGGAGCTGGTGTTGGCGCGGGATCCCTTCTCGGCCCTGACCTTCACGATCACGGGCATGGACGGCGGTCCCCTCGACGGTCGGGAGCTGGCGGTCGCGGCGACGGTGGGCACCGTCCAGGACGTGAAGGGCATCGGTGGCGGCCGTTACCGCGCCCTCTACTTCCCCCCGGCCGGCCGGATCGCCCCGGAGGTCGCCCTGCTGTCCGTGGTGGACCTGGCGAACCCCGAGCGCGCCGTCGGCTTCTTCTCGCTACCCCTGGTCGGCAACATCAGCTGGCAGGTCAACGCGGGTATGGCGGGCGTCAACGTGACGATGGACGTGAGCCGCCAGCGTTTTGGCCCCTTCCCCACCGACGCCGCCGGCAACGCCACGGTGCCGATCCTCGTCCCGCCGGGGGTCTCCATCGCCTCGGCGACGGTCATGATGCCCGACGGTACGGCCATGGCTCCCCAGGCCATCGATCTGAGGGTGCCGCCGTTCAAACGACTGACGCTGGCACCGACCGCGCCGTATCTGCCGGGTGACGGCACGGCCCAGATCCCGATCTACGCCTTCGTGGTCGACGGCAATGGCCATGCGGACGCGTCAGCGAGTCCGCAGATCGCCACCGACCTGGGGCAGGTCTCCGCGATGGAATCCCTGGGGGAGGGCGTATACAGCGCGACCTTCACCGCTCCGCTGGCGGCGGCCACCACCCCGGTCACCGTGACGGCGGGGCTACCTGGTTCGCCCCAGGACGTGGCCACCGTCAGCTTCGACCTGGTATCGGCGTTGCCGGCCAGCATGGCCTTCGGCTCCAACCCGCCCAGCATCGCCTCGGGCAACTCGACGGTCTCGCTCTCGAGCGCCGTGACACCGCTGCCGGGGGGCTCCGCCGATCACGTGTTTGCCAGCTTCTACGGGGCGGACGGAGCGGTCACCGGCGTTGCCTCCCAGGGTGGCGGCACCTTCAGCGGGACGTACGTTGGCAACTTCGACCGTCGCACGGGGCTGATGGCGATGGCGGACGTCCCCGCGCTGCAGAAGCCGGCCCACACGGTCGTCGCCTGGGCCGCAGATGACCAGGTGCTGACCAACGGGACGACGAGCATCGTGGCCATGGCCGTGGACCGCTACGGACTCCCGGTCCAGGGGATCGCACTGACGGCCTCGGTCCTCGAGGGGGGCGGTGAGGTCACGGGCGGTGGGACGACCGACGGGTTCGGGAAGACCGTGTTCGCCTTCACCGCAGCACCCCTCGCCGGACTGTCGTTGGTGGGCATCCAGGGCGCGGGCGGCGGCTTCGTCTGTCCCATCTGGCAGACCACCACGTCGGTGGCGGGATTCGGCTTCCCCCTCAGCGGAGGCGAGACGCAGGCGGGAGCCCTCGGCCGCTGGGCTTCGCTGGTACGGCGGTTGGCCCTGGGCGGCGAGGTCCTGGCCGCGGTCGGGCTGGCCCCGGTGACACCCGGGACCACGACGCCGACCGACAATCCCTGGGGTACACCGACCGAGCCGGCGACCACACCGGTTGAGCCCGCGACCACCCCGGTTGAGCCCGCGACCACCCCCACCGAGCCGGTGACCACACTGGTCGAGCCCGCGACCACCCCCACCGAGCCGGTGACCACACTGGTCGAGCCCGCGACCACCCCCACCGAGCCGGTGACCACACCGGTTGAGCCCGCGACCACCCTCACCGAGCCGCCGCCTCCCATCGAGACGGCGAGCGCGATTCCGGCCCGCATCGAGGTGATCGCCGTCCCCCAGACCTTGCCACGGGACGGGAAGTCAACGGCCAGCATCCTGGTGCGGGTCCTGGACCTGCAGAGCCAGCTGGTGCCGGGCGAGGCGGTGGCCATCCAGTCCTCGGGTGGTGTTCTCAGCGACAAGATCGACAACGGTGATGGTTCGTTTCACGCCCTGCTGACCGCCCCCCGCGGTGGCGTCGACAACCAGATCGCCGTGACCGCCAGCCGCCTCAGCGGCGAGCTGACCGCGGTGACCACCGTGTCGTTGACCGCGCCGGTCACGGCCACCACCGGCGGCACCCGGGTCGTCACGCCGCCGCCCTCGGGGGACCCTGGCTACCGCACCGGACGGGCGATGCTGCGCTATTCGATCGGCGGCTACATCTACCAGATGACGCCCGAGGCCTGTGCAGACGGCGTGCCCTGCGACACCTTCCCGAGCATCGACATCGTCGATTCGGACGGGGCGGGAATGCTGCCGATGCCCGAGAGCATCGGCGTCGAGGCCGAGGTGTTCCCCATCAAGTGGGTCGGGGCCAGCGTGCGCTTCGACCGCTACGGGTACCGGACCAACTACGCGACCACCACCGAAGCTGGCGCGGACAGTGTGTTCCTCGATGGCATGTACCACATCATCGTGGGCGCCACGGGACGGCTGCCGCTGTTCGAGGGCGGGCCCGTCGGCCCCCTCGATATCCTCGCTGACCTCGGGTACCACGCCCAGGACGTGGTGGTCTTCCGCAGGGCCGAGGACGCCAACGGTGACAACACCTGGACCTGGCAGAACAAGTGGATCCACGGCATCCGCTTCGGCGTCGGCGTCCGTTTCCAGCTGGTCTCGTTCGCCCAGATCCACGCTGGCTATCACGGCACCGGCATCTCCGCCGGTGTCGCGACCCACGAGGTGGCCATCGGCTCCACCTTTCGCGTCTGGAAGGGCCTGACCTTCGACGCTCGTTACCAGCTGCTCAGCCGCAACCTGAAGGTCACCAGCGGAGAGGGCAGGATGGAGAACGCCGCCCAGATCCGCGAACGCAGCCACGCATTCGTGATCGGTGCCGGCTGGTCTTTCTGAGACCCGGCGACTCGTCGCCCCGATCCTGTCGCGGGCGGGGATCGTCGATCAGCGCGCCTACCTGTGGACCGCCAGCGAGCTGGAATGGCTCGCCCTCACCCTCGGTGTGACCCCCCGCCGCGATCCGGCGCGTCGCCCGCGCCTGCTGGATCTGGGCTGCGGCTGGGGAAGCCTGGGGATCGCCCTGGCTCGGCGCGTGGACGACCTGCGGGTCGAGGGCGTCGATCTGGATCCCGAGCTGCTCGCCGCGGGCCGCCTGATCGTGCAGGCTCTGGAGCTGCGCGACCGGGTGCACCTGCGGGAAGACGACCTGACGCAGCTCGACCGCGAAGCGCTGGTGAGCTTCGATGCGGTGACCTGTCAGGCGGTCCTGGTCCACCTCCCCCGGGCGGAAAGCTGGCTGTCGGGCCTGGTCGCCGGCCTCCAGGCGGGGACCGTGGTGGCGCTCGTCGAGGTGGATGCGCTGGCCCGCGCCCGGGGGATCCGCGATTCGGTCACGGACGACGATCCGGAGTACGCGGCCCTCCGACGGGAGGTCGCGGCGGCGGTGGTCGAGGGCGCGCAACACGATCTGGGCGTAGATCGGCGCATCGGCGGCCGGCTGGGGGTGGTTCTTGGCGCGGTGAGCCTCGGGGAGATCCAGGGCGGTCCCGTCGCCTCGGACGCGCTGCTTCGGCCTCCCTACCGCGCTGACGATCCACGGGCGCTGTGGTTCGCCGATCGGCTCCGGTGTCGTCGGGGTGGGGACCCGGTCGAGCGCATGCTGGCCGTGGCTGGCGGGATGTCCGTGGATCGCTTCGACCGGTGGGAAGAGCGTCGCCGCCGCGCGGACGACCGCCGGCTGGGGCAGCTGAGCGCGGGGTGCTACGCCCGGGACGAGCGAGAGGGGACGTTCTGGGCTCGCGGGGTCGTCAATCCCGCTCGATGACGATCCGTTCGAGGAGCAGGTCCCGGTTGGGCCGGAAGCGGGCCATCTCGCCGACCGGCACAGCGGCGATGGCACGCACCACGTCCATGCCGTCGACGACCTTGCCGAACACGGTGTGCTTGTTGTTCAGGTGGCGGGCCTCGTCGAGGGTGATGAAGAACTGACTGCCGTTGCTGTCAGGCCCCGAGTTGGCCATCCCCAACATCCCGGGGTCGCCGAACCACAGGTCATCGGTGAACTCGTCGGGGATCGTGTAACCGGGCGTGCCCGTGCCGTCGCTCCGGGGATCGCCGGTCTGGATCACATGGTCCTCGATCACCCGGTGGAACAGCAGGTTCTGGTAGAGGGGCTCGCCGCTGCGCAGGGCGCCGGAGCGGGGATCCGACCAGTCGCGGGTCCCCTCCGCCAGCCCGACGAAGCTCGCCACCGTGCGTGGCGCCGAGGCCGGGTACAGCTCGACGCGGATATCCCCCATCGATGTCTGCAGCACCGCGAACAACGGCGCGTCCGGTTCCAGCTTCACCTCGGCGAGGACCGACCGGACGGCCTTGCGTCCCACCTCTTGCTGGCAGGTGTCGAGCTCCCGCTCCAGCTCGTGGACGTGATCCTCGGAGGCCTGCAGCTGGTCCTTGAGTTCGACCACGTCGGCGCGCAGATCGTTGCGCTCCTCGAGCAGGGTCGGCTGGCAGCCCCCCAGGGTGACGACGACGAGGGCGAGGATGTCGCGTGCACGCATGGTCGGTCTGTGGTCCTCCCGCGGCCCTCTAGGTTCTGCTAGGCTGCCCCTCGATCGCAAGACCCGCTCCGCGCGGGAAGAGGAGTTCGAGCGTGAAGGGCTCTGTCGTTCAGGTGTTGCTGCGCACGCCCTTGTTCCGCGGCCGTTATGGCAGCGGACGCGAGCGGCCGCTGGACCATACGGTGGTCGAGGTGGTCGGTGAGGTGATCGAGGAGCGGTCCACGGGGCTGCACCTGCGGGTCACGGGGCTGGTCGACGACAAGGGGAACCCGGTGGCGGACCTGCCATTCGCGGAGATCGTCTTGCCTGTGAGCAAGATCGACCACCTGGTGCTGGTCGAGGGAGGGAAGCGAGGATGAAACGGAGCCCGAGTACCGTCGTCTTGCTGGCCGTGGGGCTGTGGATCGCGGCCTGCGGCAGCCGGGCGAACATCACCGGCGTGGTGCAGGACACCGAGGGCGTGCCCCTCGCCGAAGCGGCGGCCACCATCGAGGGCAGCACCGCCGTGGGCCTGGCGGACGGTACGGGCGCGTTCAAGGTCAGCTGGATCCCCGGCTCCTACCGGGTCGTGGTCGGCAAGAGCGGCTACCTGTCCCATACCGCCGACGTGGACACGACCGCCGTGACCGAGCTCGATCTGGGCACTGTCACGCTGCAGGCGACCCCGCCTGAGAAGGGGCTGTTCCTGTTCGCCGACGGGACGTTCACCGCCATCGGCCGGGCCCCCATCGAGAAGACAGCCCGCGGGCTGGATCGCAACTACTGCGCACCCGTCGGGGTCGGTGACCCGACCGTCGTGCCCGCGGGTGAGATCGCGTTCTTCGACTGGTCGCACCTGGACCGGCACCTGATCCGGCTGCAGGACAAGGACGGCAAGGCCTGTGCCGGCATCTCGGCGGGCTCGCCACGCTACGAGACGGTCATCGACGACGACCTTCAGGAGAACGTCGAGACCCTGACCGACGACATGAAGATGCGCCGGGTCAATCTGCCGCCCGGTGGATACGTCTACGCCGACTGGACCAACGGCTGGTTCAAGAGCGAGGGATCGTACTTCCAGGTCCAGTAGCAGGTCGCAGCCAGCAGCGCGGGCAACGACCAGGGCAGCCAGACCGGCCAGCCCAGGGCGGGTGCGAGGGCGCCCCCCAGCATCCCCAGCAAGGTGGCCGCCAGCGCGACGCCAACCCCGGCGCCCGCGGCCAGCGCCCGGCCGCGTGGTAACACGGCCGCCAGCAGGGCGACCCACAGCCAGGACAACCCCACCGTCAGCGGGTGGGCCAGCCGGGCGTGGAGGGTGAAGCGAGCCGGGGGCCGGGGGTCCGCCCACAAGGCTGACAGGTCGTGCTGGGCCAGCGGCAGCAGCCGCCGACGAATTCCACCGGGCGTCAGCCCCGTCAGCTCGAGCGGCACGCGTTCGACCACCCGCAGCGGTTCATCCGGGTCCGCGCTCACCAGCTGCCGGATCGTGGCGCCCCCGGTCTCCCAGCCGTCGGCGCCAGCCACCAGATCGTCGGCGTCCACCCTGCGCACGAATACGCCATCGTCGCCGCGGCGTAGCCAGGTCACGCCCCGCAGCCGATCCCCGGCTGGATCCACCTCCCGGGCGATCAGCACTCCGTCGGGCAACACCCACCAGCGGGGCCCGGCGCCTTCGCCCAGGCGGACCTCGCCGCCCAGCACGGCGGTGGCCTCGACCCGGGCGGCGCCCTCGATGGCCGCGGGCAGCCCGTACCCCTCGTAGAGCACCAGTACGGCGGTGGCCGCGACTCCCAGCAGAGCGAACGGCATCCGCAGGGAGCGGTGTCCGGCGCCCAGCGCCCGCATGCCCTCCCACTCTCCCCGGTGGCGCAGAGTCGACACCGCCAACGCCGCCGCCAGACCGGCGGCCAGCGGCGCCAGCAGGTGGGCGACCGTACCCAGCCGCAGGCCCAGGTAGCGGGCTGCGTCGGCCGCGCCGATCTGGCGGCCGACCAGGGTCGACGCGCGCTCCAGTCCGTCCAGCGCCAGAGCCACCGCGGCCACCATCGCGCCGCACACCAGCGCCCAGCCGACGGCGTGGCGCGCCACGTACCCCGCCAGCCGCCCGCTCATCGCGACCACCTCCAGACCCAGCCGGCGGCCGCGGCCACGGCGACGCCCGCGGCACCGAGGTAGGCGGCGGTCACGGGCGACCAGTGGAACTCGCGAAGCGCGTGATCCGACAGGCGCAGCAAGAGGTAGTAGCCGAGGCCGAGCCCGAGGGCGAGCAGCACACCGCGGGCCGCGCCGTAGCCCTCCCGGGATCGACCCAGGGGCCAGGCCAGCAGAACCAGCAGGGGGACCGCGAGGGCGGTGGCGACGCGGCGGTGAAGGGCGAGCTGATGGAAGCGGACCTCCTGGCCGGCGTCGCGTCGCGTCCGGATGACCTCCACCAGCGCCCCCGGCATCAACTCGAACGGCTCCCGTGCTCGCGTGCTGACCAGGCGCAGGGGCATGGACGTCGTCAGCGAGCCGAAGCGGGCCCGGACGTAGCCATCGGGCAGCCGCAGGTGACTCTCCCCGCCCAGCAGCTCGATCTCGACGGTGCCGTCGCCGAGGCTCACCCGGCCCCGCGGAGCCACCACCAGCTCGTCGCCGTCCGCCCGCCATAACAACACGTCGATCAGTACCCCCCCCGCCTCGACCGCGGCGGCGCCCAGCACCTCGCGATCGCTGGCCAGCACCAGTGGTCCCTCGCGGGGTCGCAGGTCAGGGCCGCTGAGTTGGGCCAGTGTGTGGCGCGCCCGATGGCGCCCCCAGGGCTCGCCATAGGCTCCTGCTACCCAGGTCAGCACGCCCGCGAGCAGCCCCAGTGCGACGGTGGGTGCCGCGAGTTGCCAGGGGCGGGCACCGAGGGCCCGGGCGGCGTCCACCGCTCCATCGGACTCCAGTCGCGCCACTCCGGCCACCGCACCGGCGAAGACCGCCAGCGGGAGGGCGGCGGACAGCAGGGGAACCAGCAGCGCCAGCAGCAGAGTGGGCCAGCTGTCCGCTGGCAAGCTGGCCACCAACGGGTCACTCCCGAGCCTGGCGGCGACGCCGATCACCGCCAAACCCAACACCGCCGCCGCGGCCACCGCGGTCGGAGTGAACAGCGCGCGCAGGATCAGGGTGGTGAGGCGGCGGGACACGCAATGACTGTACCGGTCTGGGCCCGCTGCCCGCCAGCGTCAGGGGCCACCGTGGCGGAAAGCCGACCGTGTCTTCGGTGGCTAGCTAGTCAGGGGGCCGGGCCGGTGGTAAAATCACGGGTCGGTTGAGGGATCTGAGACAGACTGTCTTCCGATCGCGGAGGGTGGGGAAGAAACAAAGTATGGCTTTCAAGATCGGCGACAAGGCCGTCTACCCCGCCCACGGTGTTGGCGTCATCGAGGGCATCGAGACCCGGGAAATCGCCGGGACCAAGCAGGCATTCTACGTTCTCAAGATCATGGAGAACGGGATGACGATCATGGTCCCGGTGACCAACGCAGACAACATCGGGATGCGTGAGGTCCTCGACGCGAGCAAGGTCGAGCAGGTCTACGAGATCCTGCGGGAGCGGGACGTCACCCTCGACTCCCAGACCTGGAACCGCCGCTACCGCGAGTACATGGGCAAGATCAAGACGGGCTCGGTGTTCGAGGTGGCCAAGGTGTTGCGCGACCTGAGCATCCTCAAGACCCAGAAGAGCTTGAGCTTCGGCGAGCGGAAGATGTTCGACATCGCCAAGAGCTTGCTGGTCAAGGAGCTCGCGGTCTCCCTCGACGAGCCCGAGGGGTCCACCGAGGACCGTGTCAACGAGCTCTTCGGTGAACCCGCCGAGTAGCTGCGTACTCCTACTCCTGTTCCCGCTCCTACTCCTACTCCTGCTCCTGCCCTGGCACGTGTCCGGTCTCCGCAGGCGGAGGTCCGGCCTGATGTCGTGAACAGGGGATGTGGATGAACGGGGAAGCGGGGGGGATCAGCCGCCAGCGGGCGCTTCGGCGGCCTCGCCTTCGGCGGCCTCGGACTCCTGGGGCTCGGTCTCGACGAGGTGACAGACCGCGTCGATGATCTCGTCCTTGCCGCCACAGACCTTGTGGCGGTGGATCTCGATGAACTCCTTCTCCTCCAGCGCCTCGTGGGTCATCTGGAAGGCCCAGTAGGTCGCCCGATCACCCGGGGTCACCGCGACGTTCTGCGCCGATTCCAGCGGCAGATCGTCGAAGTAGGCATCCAGGTAGTAAGTGCATCCCTCGGGAGCGTTCTTGGTGGTCAGCGCGATGTCGATGTACATCCAGTTGACCGGCGTGCCCACCGGCACGCGGGCGCCCTGGGCGCTGTAGGGGTAGGGCTGGTCGCGGGTGGGATCCGGCTCCGCCTTCTCCCACGGGATCAGCTCGCCCTGGCGGTTCATCTCCGGCTTGTCCCGGTTGTAGGCCTGCGGGCAGTCGACCATCGAGTAGGCGTCCTCGTCCGACTCCACGTAGGAGCTCTGGCCGCCCATGTTGAAGTCCTCGGTCCGCTTTCCCTCCACGAAGGTCGCGTACATGTCGCTGATCTTCAGCCGGCAGCGCTTCTCGTCCACGCGGATGTAGAGCATCCCATCGAGCTTCCAGCCCAGGTTCTTGTTCTCCTTCTTCCGCTTCTCGAGCTCCTCGGCGTTGAACTCGTAGAGGGCCGCCAGGTCAGCGAAGTAATACGCTTCCTTGTCGCCCGTCGCGGTCTCGCGGACCTCCTTGAGCTCGTAGTCGAACTTCTGGGTCAGCGGGAGGTGGGGGAAGATCCGGCCGCCGGTGGAGATGGCCTTCTTCTTGCCGCCGTCGTCGAAGAATTTGATCCGGAAGTCCTTGTCCAGGAATTCTCCCCGTTCGGGGGAGGCCTTCTGGGCGATGAACATCCCTTCGAGGTTCTCCAGGTCCAGGTCGCAGGTCGCCACCGGTTCGACACCGATGGTAGTCCGCGACTCACAGCCCGCAAGGACCGCGCCCAGGGCGACGGTCGCGAGGACCACCAGAGTCAGCTTGGGGTTCCGCAGCATGGACATGTTCTCCCCTCTTTGCCTTGCAAAAGAGGCCAGACCCTACCAGAAGCGAAGTCCGGCGAGCAAGGCGCATGCGCCCGGGAGCGTGCGTGCGTGCGTGAGCTTGACAGGCGCGTCCCGCCCCCCTGGAATGGGCGCCATTCGAACCGGGAGGTACGACGACATGCGAGCGGATGGACGAGCAGTGGACCAGATGCGCAATGTGGGCTTCCAGCGGGGATTCATCGGCAACGCCGCCGGTTCCGTGCTGGTGGAGATGGGCAACACCCGGGTGATCTGCACGGCCAGCGTCGAGGAGTTCGTGCCTCGCTGGATGGCCCGCCAGGGCCGGGGCTGGGTCACCGCCGAATACGGCATGTTGCCCGCGGCGACCAACACGCGCAGCTCGCGGGAGGCCAAGCGCGGCAAGCAGTCGGGGCGAACCATGGAGATCCAGCGACTGGTGGGCCGCGCCCTGCGGTCGGTGGTGCACATGCCTGCCCTCGGCGAGCGGACGATTTACCTGGATTGTGACGTGATCGAGGCCGACGGCGGCACTCGCACGGCGTCGATCACCGGGGCGTTCGTCGCGATGGTCGAGGCGATGGTGAAGCTCAAGGCTGCCGGCTGTTTTCCCGAGTTGCCGCTGTATGACACGGTCTCGGCCATCAGCTGCGGCGTGGTGGCAGGCGAGTCCGTCCTGGACCTTCCCTACCCGGAGGACTCGTCAGCCGAGGTCGACATGAACTTCGTGATCACCGGCGGCGAGGACCTCGTCGAGGTCCAGGGCACGGCCGAGGGCGCGCCTTTCTCGCGGGCGACCATGGACCGGCTGACCGATCTGGCGGTCAAGGGCTGCGGTGAGCTGGCGTCACGGCAACGTGAGCTGTTCCCGGAGCTGGACTTCGATTCCATCCGGACCGCTTGGGCGCGATAGATGCGAGTCGTCTTCGGTACCCGGAACCGGGGCAAGGTGGCGGAGTTGAGCCTGCTGCTGGAGCCCTACGGCGTGGAGGTGCTCTCCCTGCACGACGTCCCCGACGTCCCCGACGTGGTCGAGGACGGCGAGACCTTCACCGACAACGCGCTCAAGAAGGCGCGGCACATGGTCGATCAGCTCGGTCTGCTGGGGTTGGCGGACGACTCGGGGCTGGAGGTGGACGCCCTCGACGGGCGGCCCGGCGTGCATTCGGCGCGCTACGGCGGGGCGGGGATGTCGGCCGTGGACAAGAACCAGCGATTGCTGGGCGAGCTGACCGATGTGGCCGACGAACGCCGTACCGCGCGGTTCGTGTGCGTGCTGGCGGCGGTCCCGCTCGACGGCGGCCTACCGAGGGTGGCTGAGGGCGCCTGCGAGGGGCGGATACTGCGCGCGCCACGGGGGGACGGTGGGTTTGGTTACGATCCTATCTTCGCTGTGGACGAGCGCCCCGGTCGGGCGATGGCCGAGCTGGATCCGCACGACAAGAACCGTGTATCCCACCGCGGCCGCGCCATGCGAGCCCTGCTCCCGGATCTGCTGGAGTTACTTGGGGTCGACCCCACGACCTGACGCCTGACGCCTGGCGCCTGACGCCTAATGATCGTCGTCGTCGGTGAAGGTGGTGTCGTCGTCGCCACCGCCATCGCAATCGCTCGACGCGGCCAGATCCATCAGCAGCTCCGCCAGCTCCTCCTCGGACGCATTCTCGAACTCGTCCAGCAGATCCGAACGCTCGTCGGCGCCCAGGCCGGGCAGACAGGCGAGCAGATCGTCCTTGGCGCCGTCGTCGATCTCCGCGGTGTCGATGATGTCGACCAGCGCGCAGAACACGGTCTGCTCATCGTCGGCGATACCGGCGTCGCCGGCTTCGGGGCACAGGGCCGTGCTGGTGGGGCAGCCCAGGGACGCGCCCAGCAGGACGAAGCCGGCCACCGCGGCCAGGCCCACGCCGGAGCCGATCCAGGCGCGCACATTACGAGGGCCATCGCCGTTGGCCGGCAGGCTCTCGCGCAGGTCGGCGAGGAGCCGGTCGACACGGGCCGCATCGAGCCCGCCCGCGACCGCCAGATCGCCCCGCAGCCGGGCGTCCTCGAGCCGACGGGTGAGGTCCGCCAGATCGGCCCAGAACAGCGGATCCTCCCGGTGCTCCTTCAGCAAGCGATAGAGGGCGTCCAGCGGGGTCGCCGGATCGCTCCAGGCGGGCGGCGCACCTTCGTGGCGGCCCAGGAACTCGCGGATTTCGTGCAGGGACGTGGAGTGCTCTGAAAGCTGCATGGTATCCTCATCAGTAAGGGATCCTACATGCAGTGGCGGCTCCACGTCGCCTGGGTGGAGCGGTAGTTCTGGTCAAGCACCACAACGGTGGTATCGGGGAAGGCG
>CAYTBN010000024.1:0-92903 GCA_964436045.1 uncultured Rickettsiales bacterium
CGAGACCGAGACCGAGCCGGTGTGCCGGACCACCGAGGCCGAGGCTGAGCCCGAGTCCTCCCGCCCTCCGACCCTCGAACAACGCACAGAGGCCTGGGCACCGCTCCTGCCCCTGGTCAGCGTGATGGTGGCCGATGGCCGGGTCCATCCGGCCGAGGAGGCCTTCCTCAACCGGGTGCTGGCCCGCCACCGTTACCCGCCGATCCCGGCCCTCCACGTTCGGGTCCATCGCCCGGAGACGGTGCCGGTGTCGTCGAGCCCCGAGGCGCGCAGCCGGATGATCGAAGCGATGGTGCACCTGGTCCACGTGGACCGGTTGCGCGACGGCACGGAGTTCCGTGTGGTCGAGGAATATGCCCGGGCCTGGGGAGTCGACCCCACGCAGGTGGCCCGCTGGGACCAGACCTATCGCAAGCGATACGCCACGGGCATGCAGCGGCTGTGGCTGATCCTGGAGTCCGTGTTCGTCAAGCGCTGAGTCGCCCACGAGGAGTTTTCATGGACGATCCCTATCGCAATCCCCACGCCGATCCCGCCCTGGCGGATGCCCTGGGCCGGATCCGCGAAGAACACCGCCAGGTCATGGAGAATATCGGCAAGGTGATCCTGGGCAAGGACGAGGTGGTCCACCGGGTTCTGGTGGCCATGGCCGCCCGCGGTCACGTGCTCCTGCTCGACGTGCCCGGCGTGGGAAAGACGATGCTGGCGCGTTCCATCGCCGCGACCATCGCCTGCGGCTTCAAGCGGATCCAGTTCACGCCGGACCTGCTGCCCATCGACATCACCGGCTCCAACGTGTTCAACCTGCGGATGAAGTCCTTCGAGTTCCAGCAGGGGCCGGTGTTCACCAACATCCTGCTGGCAGACGAGATCAATCGTGCGACGCCCAAGACCCAGTCGTCCCTGCTCGAGGTGATGGCCGAGCAGCAGGTCACCGTCGAGGGTACGACCCACGATATCGACGAGCCGTTCCAGGTGCTCGCCACCATGAACCCCCTGGAGCACGACGGCACCTACCCGTTGCCCGCCGCCCAGCTAGACCGCTTCATGGTCCGCGTCAGCATGGGCTACCCGCCCCCGGAGGCGGAGCTCCGGATGCTGGACATCCACCTCCAGGTCACGCCGCCGGTGGAGTCCCTCGAGGCGGTGATCAGCCAGGACGACTTCATCCGCTGGCAGCACACGGTTCCCAGGATCTTCTGCTCGGATCGTCTCAAGCGATACGTGATCGACCTGGTGACCCAGCTGCGCAACGATCCGGGCGCCATGCAGACCGTGAGCCCGCGGGCCACGCTGATGCTGGTGGCCATGTCCCAGGCCTTTGCCATGCTGTCCGGCCGTGACTTCGTGAGCGTGGACGACGTGCAACGGGTGGCGCCAGACGTGTTGGCCCACCGGCTGGTGCTGTCCGGCGACCGGGTCGGCGAGACCTTCGTCCGCGAGGTCCTGGCGCGGGTTCCCGTTCCCTGACCGAGGGGAGGAGTAGACGACGTGCGGCGGACGCACCCGGCGCTGGCGGTGGTGGGCATCTTCTTCCACGGGGGGATGATGTTCCTGCTGCCGCTGATCGTGGGCCTCGTCGCCTCGATGCTGCTCGACGTCAGCGAGGTCGCCGAGACGTCGCTGGGGCTGGCCATCGGCGCCGCGGTGGTGGTAGGGCCGGCCTTCCTGGCGATCCTCGCGGGCGTGGGATTCAAGACGCTACAGGAGCTGTCGTTCCTCCGTCAGCAGCGGACCCTGAACGCGGCGACCTTTGTGGTCAGTCTCCACCGGCATCTCGCCCTGATCACCTTGCAGGGATACGCCGTGCTGGGCACCGGGCTGCTGCTGGTGATCCTGTCGCTGGGGTTCCAGTGGGCCAGCCTCGGCGTGCTGGCCGTACTCAGCCTGGTGCTCTTCTACTGGGTCGTCGGCGCCAGCGTCTTGCTGTCCGCGTTCATGGTCCGCACGTTCCGCTGGGGGATGGACCGTCGCCGCTCCGGTATCCGCCGGGAGATGGCGCCGGCCGTCGTCAGCACCGGGGAGGCGGTCGAGGAACGATTCCACCTGACCAAGGTGCCGGTATTCCCCGGCTACCGCCTGCTGATCCACGATCGGCTCCCGGCCCGGCTGGATACCGAGAGCCGCTATGTGGCCACGCCGTCGGCCAGCCGCGAGACCGTGACCCTGGCGGGTCTGGTCCGCCGCACCCCGCGCGGGCGCTACCGGGCCGGGCCGGCGACCATCCAGTACCAGGATGCCCTCGGCCTGACCCGGGTCGCCGTCGCCTCGCTGGCAACCGCCGAACTGACCGTGCTGCCGCGGGTCCGCCCGGTCCGGATCATCGATCCACCCCGGTCCGTGGACGAATCACCGGACCTGCTGACCATTCGCCACCGCTTCGCCAGCGAGGACTACTACCGGTTCCGCGCCTACGTGCCCGGCGATGACACCCGCCGCATCCACTGGAAGCTCTCCATGCGGGCTGGCCGGCTGCAGGTGCGGCTGCCCGAGTCCAAGGAGATCTCCCACCGCAAGATCGTCCTGGCGCTGGACAGCTACCTTCCCCGCAACGCTTACCGGGCGCGTCCGGTGATGGGCAACCTGCTCGACGCCCTCGTCGAAGCCTGGGTCAGCCTGACCGACGGGCTGGTCCGCGACGGCGAGCAGGTGACCCTGGTGACCGCGGCGCCCGGTCCGGGGGGCGGTCCGGTGGTCGAGCGCTACCGCTGCAAGCGCGGCACGGGTGCCCCCTGGCGCGAGCTGGGCGCCCGGGTGGGCTGGCAGCCCTGGGTCGACCTGGCCCAGCTTTTCGCCGACGAGGATGAAGACGTGGCCGATCTGGTCGTCCTCTCCTCCCGCTTTGCCTCGCCACCCCCCGGCCCGCTGCCGGGACGGCGGGTGACCTGGATCTACTTGCCCCCCGAGGCGGTGCTCGATCCGCCGCCGCCGGGTTGGTTCGACCGCTGGATGGGGGAGGGGCGCCGGGATCCGCTCCACGTGCTGCGGCGGATGGCTCTGCTGCCCCACACCGCCGGCTCGACCCTCAACGGGCCCATCCGGCGGAGCTACGACTTCCTCAAGATCCTCAACCGGGATAGCCAGGTCCGGGTTGCCCGCCGCCACGCGGTCGTCGCCTCCCACCGGGTGATGGCCGTCCTGGCGGCCCGCCCCGACGCCGTCTACCAGATGGAGGTCGGCAGCGGCCACTACGTGTTGCGCGGGATCAAGGGGCTGACCATCCCCGGGCACGGGAGGGGGGTCGCGTGAGCTGGTGGCAGCAACTCAAGGAGGCGGCGGGCGCGCTGGCGGCCTACTGGCTGATGTCCTTGTTCGCGCTGACGGCGTTCTGCGCGGTGGTGGCCTGGTTCAACCACGGCGGCGAGGACGCCCTGATCCTGGGCATCATCGCCCTCACCTCGGTGGTCGGCCTGTTCGCGGGCCAGCTCACGGGCTTCGGCCGGTTCCGACCGTGGGTGGTGTGGACCGGGGCAGCCCTGCTGATCGCCATCGGGATCGCCATCTTCTCCCTGGCACCGACGGCGCCGGGGATGGAGTACCTCGCCTTTGTCCTGGTCTTCTTCCCTCTGGCCTTCAGCAGCGGGATCTGGACCCTGCGGGCGCGGATGCACCTGCTCGCCGTGTGGTACCCGCTGATGCTGGCCGTGGGCGCCGTGATCATCGTGGCTGAAGAGACCGGGGGCGCCGAGGCCTGGTTCGCCGGGCGCAAGTGGGCCATCTGGAGCATCCCCTCGTTCACCATCCTGGCGGGGATCATCCTGCTGACTTTGGTCTATCTGGTGGCCCAGGAGTCTTACAGCCTGGCCCGCTGGCGGGCCGAGGGCAGCGCGCCCGACCGTCGGGAGACCCGGGAGAGCGGCAAGCCGCGAGTGCGACTCTCGGCGGCCGGATGGGTGGTGATCCTGGTGTTGTCCGCCGCCCTGACCGTGGTCACCGCGGTGGTTGCCCCCTACCTGTGGCGATCCGCGCCCGCCGAGGATGGACATCCCAGCGATGGGAGCGGCGGTGATGGATCGACGGATGCCAGCGGCGGCTCGGGCCAGGGGGGCCAGGGAGGCGGTTCGGGCGGCTCCGGCGGCGGCTCCGGCGGCGGTTCGAGCGACGGCGGCGGCTCGGGCGGTGGCGGTGGCGGTGGCGGCTCGGGCCAGTTCGACGGCGAGGGGCTGGGCCAGCGGGCTCAGCAGGCCCTGTCGGCGCTGGTCTACCTGATCGTGCTGCTGCTGTTCATGGCGCTGTTGGCGGTGGCCGCGGCGATCCTCCACCGGCCCATGCGGCGAGCCTTCCTGCTCCACCACTTCCAGGACCCCCTGTGGCCGGTCCCACCGTCGGATCAGATCGTCAATCTCTGGCGGCGTACGGAGATCTCGCTGCAGGACGCGGGGTTCGAGCCCAGCTCCTGGGAGTCGGCGCCGACGGTGGCCCGCCGCGCCCGCGAGAAGCTGGCGCCGTTGCTGGGGATGGCGGGCAACGACCTGCAGGCCGCCGCCGAGATCTACCGCAGGGCTGCCTTTGGCCTGGGCGTGGGGGACGCGGACGTGGCCCAGATGCGGGCCGCCGCGGCCTGCGTCGCCGATGCGCTTGCCGGGAAACTGTCCGCAGGCGAGCGCCTTCGCGGCCAGTTCCGCCGGGTCTGAATCCGGCCTGACCGCGGGGGCCTCCTACGCGGGCGCGTTCGATTGACAACGCACCCCCGCGCGACAATCATCGGGAGACCTGTCGGACCCCGCGCGTGGTCCGTCGCACAGAGGAGGACGGAATGAGCCGAGGGATTCGCTGGATCTTCGCGCTGGTGATGGTCGTCGGGCTGGCGGCGACGGCCGGGGCGCAGACGACCGACGACGTGCGGGCCACGGTGGAGACCATGCTGGGCGGCTTCGAGAAGCCAGCCAGCGACGGTGAGTGGCAGGCCCTCGGTGAGGAGGCGATCCCCCACCTGCTCTCCTTTGCCGGTGACGAATCGCTCCCCCGATCGACCCGTGCCCGGGCCGTGGCGGCCCTGGGCAACTTCTCCACCCCCGAGGTGGTCACCTACCTGTCCGGACTGCTCGCCCCAGGCGGCGACGATGTGCTGCAACGCAAGGCGCTGCGATCGCTGGCCCGCACGGCAGGCGCCGAGCAGCTGGCCACGATCGCGAGCTACCTGGAGCACGAGAGCAGCGTTCTGCGGGAGTCGGCCGCCCACGCCCTGGGCCTGGTCGGGACCGCCGAGGCGCGGTCGGCGCTGGAGGCACGGCGGATCGTGGAAACGTCGACCGCGGTACAGAAGGCCATCGACGAGGAGCTGGCTCGATGACCGTGCCACGCACCGTCCTGCCGACCTGGCTGCTGGCGTTGATCGTGCTTGCCCCGGTCGCGGCGCTGCTTCCGGGGTGCCCGACCGAGATCGACGACGACGACACGGTCGACCCGATGGAGGGGATCGAGGTCGATGACATGGGCACCTTCACGGTGCTCGAGGAATACGAGCCAGGCGGCTTCCTGCAACTGGCCGTGCCCGCGGACGCGGCTTCGGCCACCGTGGTGATGGGGGATGTCGGCGACGACCTGATCACCCAGTGGTCGGTCACCGACCCCGACGGCGGCATCATCTGGGACACCGCCTCCGATCCCAACGGCTACAATGTGCGCTGCTTCGCCACCGATGACGTGCACTCGTTCCTGCACCCCACCAGCCCCGCCGAGCCGCTGCGCGAGGGCACCTACCAGCTGGAACCCTACTCGGATCCGACCCCCGCGGACGTGGACGTCACCGCGGTCTATCGCATCGGCGAACCGGCGTCGGACCTGGTCCTGGACGTGACCTTCCATTTCGTGGGTGTACCCGGACTGGACACCTCGACGGTGGACGGCCACTCGGCCTTCCAGTCGATGCTCGGCGACCTGGACACATTGCTGTTCGACGCCGGCGTCCAGCTGGGCGACGTGGCCTACGAAGACGTGACCTCGTCCGTGGACGAGCTGACGCTCATCGAGTCGGAAGACGGCCCGAACTCCGAACTGGGTCAGCTGCTGGCGAAGAGCGGCTCGGGGATCGAGCGTCGCCTCCACGCGTTCTGGGTGCAGGGCATCGACTACGGCGGCCTCGAGGTGGTCGGCCAGGCCGGCTCCACCCCGGGTCCGGGTGTAGTCCAGGGCACCTCCCACTCCGGCGTGGCTCTGTCGGCCGTCGACCTCGACGACAAACCGGACTTCACCGCCGTGCTCGTCGCCCACGAGATCGGCCACTACCTGGGCTTGTTCCACACCATCGAGAAGGACGGGTTCTCCTGGGATCCGCTGGAGGACACGCCGATCTGCGGTGCCGAGAACGACCTGAACGGCGACCTGCTGCTGGCGCCTTCCGAGTGCGACGGACTGGGTGGGGACAACCTGATGTTCTGGACCGGGACCGAGGACTCGTCGGTGCTGACCGACGACCAGGGGTACGTGCTCCGCCGTTCCTCGCTGCCCTACTGAACGTCCGATGAGGTCGCCGCGTATGCCCGACCACCGGCGCGCCCGCCGCATCGCGATCAACGTCGCGGTCCTCGTCGCGATCCTGCTCGGGATCCGCTGGGCCGTCGGGGGCTCCCGTCCCGCTCGCGGTCAGTCGGAGACCGACGATGCCGGCTCCGCGGGATCCTCCACCAGCCGCGAGGCCCACGCCCGCACCCTGGCTGACCGCCCACCCCGGATCCAGACCGCCGAGGACATCGAGGGCGTCGAAGATCCGGCGATCCTGCGCCGGGCGGGTGAGTACCACCTGGCCCAGGGCAACGGGGAGCTAGCGCGGGCCTGCCTGGAGGCCAGCCTGCGCAACGAGGAGCTGAGCCACTACTTCGACTTCGAGTCGCAGGACGCGTTCCGGGCCCTGGTCCACGAACGGATGGGCGAGGCGGAGCAAGCGGCCACCGCGTGGAACGAAGGCGTCGAGCGGAACCTGCTCCACACCTACCTCCTGTGCCGGCTGTTCAGCGAGGCCGCGGATCGGGAGACGCGCCTGGAGGAGATGCGCGCCGAACTCCGCCGCCGGGTGGCCGCCGCCGAGGCGGGCGAAGAGGTCCACTGGTACACCACCAGGAAGGGGGCTTCGCGCAAGCTCGCGGTGATCGACCAGGAGGAGCTGATCCGCCAGGCCCGGGAGATGGCCGCGGGCGAACGCAAGAGCATCCGCTACGTCTACATCCCCGAGCTGGATCTGGCCGCGCTGCCCTCCGACCTGCCGGTCAAGCTCGAGCAGTCGGCCATCGGTTCGCTTCGCGGCTACGGTGCCGACCGCGAGGCCGTCTTCGGACTCGAAAAAGGGTTCGTGCTCGACGAATTCCACCTGGGCAAACGCTGGAGCGGCAAGGTCAATCGCTCCAGGGTCATCCCGCCGGCCCGGCTCGGCGAGGCCTTCTTCACCGAGGTGGTGGTGCTCCCCGACGCCCATCTGGAGGGCGTGCAGCTCACCGGTCGCAACGCGTCGTTCTTCCTGACCGCGTTCGAGGGGCACGCGGACTTCTCGGCCTCCCGGTTCGGCCGGGTGGCGGACTTCCGCTACACCACCTTCCACGGCGGGGCCAGCTTCCGGCGGACGGTATTCGACGGGCAGATCTACTTCGGCCACGCGGTATTCGACGGTCCGGCTGACTTCGGCATCGTGGTGGTCACCTCCAGACGTGGGTACTTCGATTCGACCCGCTTCGGCGACACCGTCGACTTCGAGGCGGCGGACCTGCGCCAGGGCGGGAGTTTCGAGAACGCCGGCTTCGACGGCCGGGTGGACCTGAGCCGCGCCAGCTTCGGCGCCCGGGTGAACATGAGCCGGACCACCTTTTCTGGCACCCTGATCGCCCGCGAGATGGTCTGCCAGGGCATGGACTTCTTCGGCACCACCCTGTCGGGCACCGCCGACTTCACCGACAGTGTGTTCGACGGCCACGTCCGCTTTTCCCCCGACGAGGTGACCTACCGGGACTACGCGGGCAAGCTGGACGAGCTGCACACCCTGTACAAGATGTACCAGGGGGACGAGGACGCCACCGAGGACCTGACCAGCCGCTCCGCCTACGGGGTGGAGACCATCGACGATCTGACCGCCTACATCCCGGGCGACCTTTCGTTCGCCAACGTCATGTTCCAGGAGTTCTGCCAGTTCCAGCGGGTGACCTTCGGCGAGGCGGGCGGCGGCGGCACGGCGGGCTTCTACAACACACAGTTCCGCGGCGAGACCCACTTCGAGCGGGCCGAGTTCTTCGGCGATTCGGACTTCACCACCATCTTCGCCAACGAGCTGGGGCTCAACGAGGCCATCTTCCACGGCCGGCTGATGCTGGACGACGCCAACGTCCCGGGCCGCATCACCCTGACCGGAGCCAGCTTCGTCGGCGAGGCGGACCTGTCCCTGTACGGAGCCCAGATCAACCGGTTCCACGTGAGCAAGGAGCAGCTCGAGGAGCGCAAGGGCCGCCACCGGCTGTTCTACGAGCGATGCGCCCAGGGCCGGGTGGAGGACGTCTCCAACGATCCGCGCATCGTGCGCGCGCTGGACCGTTATCGCGAGGGCGACGAACCCCCCGAGGTCGGCGCGCTGTGCTACTCGCGGCTGGTGGACGACTTCAACGTCCTGAACAACGCGTTCGGCGAGCTGGGGATGCCCAAGGACGAGGACTGGGCCTACTGGTACGGCAGCCACCACGACACCATGGCTACCCTGAAGCACGGTTCTTTGGGCGAGCGGGCCAACGGGCTGCTGCGCTGGTTCCTGTTCGAGCTGCTGTTCGGCTGGGGGGTCAATCTGCAGAATCTGGGACTCGCGGCCCTGTTCGTGGTGCTGATCTACACCTGCTTGTACAAGTGGTTCACTCCGAACGCGCAGATCGAGTTCAACGGGTTCGACACCACCTTCCGCCACCTGACCTATGTCCAGACGTTCTATCTGAGCCTGCTGAGCCTGTTGTCGATGGACATCGGCTGGGGGATCGGACCCAACAAGGGGTTCCGCTGGCTCAACCTGACCGAGGTAGCCCTGGGGATCATCATCCTGACGTTCTTCGTGGGCGCCTACACCCGGCTGGTTCTCGCCTGAGGTTCCCCATGCACAGCAAGCTCGTGCTCCAGTCGATGTTCGACAACGGCTTCCTCGATCCCCAGTCGCACAACCCCGTCGACTACATCACCTACTGTCGGCGGGCTGCCGAGGAGATCGAGGCCGCCCTTGCCAAGCTCTCCGACCCAGGGGCCGTCGCCGAGGTGGTCGCGACGATGTTCGACAACGGCTTCTGTGACCGCACCCGCTTCTCCGACCCCTCCGAGTGGATCAGCTTCGCCACCCAGGCCTGCCAGGAACTCGGCGCCATCGGCTGACGATCCCGCGCCGTTGCGCGGATCGGTGGCTCAACCAAGGGCGAGGCGGCGGTGTTCCGCCATGGTGCAGATGCCGGAGATGACCTCGATGCCGAGCTCCCGGGCGCGGGCCTCGGCGGGGGGGAACTCGGCGCCGGGTTGGAACCAGACCAGCTTGGCACCGATGACGGCGGCTTGCTCGACCACCGCCAGGGTCCGTTCGCCCGACACGAACAGATCGACGATCTCGACGGGGGGCGGGGTGGGGATCGACGCCAGGTCGGGGTAGGCCCGCAGACCGCCGATCTCGGCCGCCCGCGGGTGGACCGGGATGGCGGTGAAGCCGACCTCGGCCAGGTACAGCCCCACCTCGTTGCTCGGACGTGAGGATTTGGGGGACATGCCCACCACCGCCACCACGCGGGGTTGCCCCAGCCAGGCTCGAACCTGGTCGTCACGGCTCCGGTCGGGCATCGGGCAATGGGCACCGTCGGCGGGGTCGCTCATCGTCGAAGACCGAGGATTACTCCTCGTCGTCCTCGTCGCTCATCCGCTCCATCTTGGTGCCCTCGTGCTTCTCGAGCCCCTTCTTCTTGGAGCTGCCCCCCGAGGAGTTCTCCTGGGCACCGGCCTCGCACGCGGCGAGCGACTCGTCGGCCAGCCCGTAGCAGGGTTCTCCGCTGATCTTGGCGACGTGCTTCTGGTAGGCCGCGACCTTGGCCTGGCAATCGGTCAGCGCGTCACCGGTCAGCGCCGCGCCGCTCTCGTCCTCGCAGGTGGGCAGCACGATCTTCAGCCCCTCGTCGAGCACCCGCTGGAGGCAGGCGTCCAGGGCTTCCTGGTTGGCCTTGTCCATGCAGGGGGCCTTGACCTCCACCACCGCGGCGGGGTCGCCGGTCCCACCAGTTTCGTCGGTTCCGCTGCTCTCACCCGCCTCGCCCGCCATTGCGATGCCAGCGGTGATGACGGTCAGGGCGAAGACGGCAAAAAGAGCGGTTCGGATCATGCTTTTTCCTCCTCGAGATGCTGCACCCATCGTCACCGGGCCCCCGGATGCTGTCAATAGCGGGGCGCACATCCCGCCCCTGTTGTGGATGGAGGTTTGACGGCGCGACCCCCGCGGTTATTCGACCCGCGGGAACTGGTCTCGTTCCGATGGTGACGAAAGGGGCCGCTCGTGGCATGTTGGGAGGCTCGCGAACCCCGAGCAACGAGGGCCACGACGTGCGTATCCTGACCATTTATCTCAACCGGTTGATCTGGCCCGAGCCCGCGCCTCCCATCGGCGCCGCGTGGGTGGCCGAGGGGCTGCGCCGCGACGGTCACGAGGTCCGGCTGCTCGACCTGATGTTCGCCGACGATCCGGGGGCAGCCATCGACGGCGCGCTGGCGGACTTCGATCCAGAGCTGATCGCCCTGTCGATCCGCAACATTGACTCCACCTGGATGGCGTCGCCGGCCTGGTCGATCCCCGCGGCCCGCGATCTCGTGCAGCGGGTCACGGGCCAGACCGACGCGCCGGTCCTGCTCGGCGGTGCCGGCCCCTCGCTGGTGGCCGAGGAGACCCTCAAGGCCCTGGGCCTGGGCGTGGCAGTGGTGGGAGAGGGGGAGCTCGTGGCACCCCGGCTGGTGCGGGCGATGGCCGCGGGCACGTCCCTGGACGGCCTGCCGGGCGTCGTGCGGCCCGGCCTGCCCCAGCTGCCGCCGGCCCACCGGGAGATCTGGGACCACTTCGCGCCGGCCCACGACCTGGTGAACTACGAGGACTACGTGGCCCTCGGCGGTGGTTGCGGCGTGCAGACCAAGCGGGGCTGCGCATTCTCGTGCATCTACTGCAACTACCCGATCCTGGAGGGGCGGGAGTACCGGCGGCGCAACCCCGAGCGTATCGCCGACGAGTTCGAAGCGGTGATGCGTGACCAGGGGATCGTGGATTTTGGCTTCACCGACAGCGTGTTCTCGTTTCCCCGCGACCACGCCCGCGAGGTGTGTGAGGCCATCGAACGGCGGCAGATGGGCGCGAAATGGACCGCGTACGTCAACCCCGCCGATGTCCAGGAGGATCTGGTCGCGGCGATGGCCCGCTCGGGTTGCCACGCGGTGGAGCTGGGCGTGGACGTGGCCGACGAAGAGATGCTGGCTCGCACCAAGAAGGGGTTCGGCCTGACGGCGCTGGAGCAAACGGTGCGGCTGCTCCACGACCACGGGATCGCCATCGGCGCCTATGCGTTGCTGGGCGGCCCCGGCGAGACCCGGGCCTCGGCCGAGCGGACGCTCGCCTTCCTCGACGGCTTGCCCCAGGTCGACGCGGTGGTGTTCACCGTCGGCATGCGGGTCTACCCCGGGACCGAGCTGGAAACCCTGGCCCGCGCCGAGGGCCAGGTGGCCGATGACGATCCGCTGCTGGAACCCCGGTTCTACGTGTCGCCCGAGCTGAGCGAGCGGGACCTGGAGGAGCTGGTCGGCGAGATCCGCGGCCGCGACCGCTGGCTGGCGCCCGAAGACCTGCTGGATGAGGACGACGCCTTCCTGCACTGGGCGGTGCGCAAGTTCCGGCCCCGGCCGATCTGGCGAATGGCGGAGATGACCGCCAAGCTCCGGAGGCGGAACCGGGAGCGGAAAAGCCAGCCGTCGAAGAAGTAGAAGACTACTCGGTCTCGGTCCCGGGCTCGGCCTCGGTCTCGGCCTCGGTCTCGGTCTCGGTCTCGGCCTCGGTCTCGGTCTCGGTCTCGGTCTCGGCCTCGGTCTCCGGTTCCGGCTCCGGCTCCGGCGGCGGCTCGCCCACCTTCAGCGTCGCTTTCATCCCCCCAGGCTGCTCCTGGGGTACGTGCAGCAGGAAGTAGGTGATCGACGGCTGGTGGCGCAGCACGAACAGCCGCTGGCCCTCCATGTCGACCGGGAGATCCGCTTCCACCACGGATTCCCCTTCGGCGTCCAGGGCCGGGACCTGATCCGCGGCCAGCTTCGCCAGGCTCATCCGCCCGCTCAGCACTCCGTAGACGATGGGACCCTTGTAGTCGGTCACCAGCTCCAGCGGGAGCACGCGGGCGTCCATCTCCGGGAAATTGAAGGTCTGGATCGCACCGGGCGCCAGCTCGAGTTCGATGTCCGTGCCGGGTTGCACCCCGATGGAGATCCGCGACAGGACGTCCTGGCTCAGATGGGTCCGAGGCGGCACCTGCTCCGGCGCGCGCTGGTCGTACCACAGCACGCTGTAGCCCTCGATCCGGGGCAACGCATAGCTGAGGGTCTCGACCTGGAACACGATCATCTCCCGCGTCTCCTCCGTATCGAGGACCACGTCGGTCCACATGTACTCCCGCCGCTTGCGGTAGATCAGCGTCAGCGTGAGCACGTCACCCTCTTCGAGGAACGCGAGCAGATCCCGGGAGTTGTCGTTGAGTTCCAGCACCGCCACCGCCCGGGTGCGGCCGGACTCCAGCCCGGTCAGCTCGAACGCCGCCCAGGCGTCGGGTGGATAGGCCTCGGTGAGGTCTCCTTCCTCGAAGCCAACTCCCCAGAATTCGATATCTCGCGCCAGATAGCGGGTGTCCTCGCCGGGCACCTCGAAGAACAGACGCTTGGCTGCCGAGATTCGCAGCTCTTCGCGCAGGTCCAGGGGTGCCTCCCCGGCGAGCGCGCTGGTCCCCCCCATCAGGCACAGCAACAACGGCACGTACAGCGAACGCATGACCGACCTCCCAGCGCGATCCTATCCGGGCCGGGCGGCGAGGCCAAGGAAGGGGGGAGGGGAGGGTGGTGGAGTGGGCCTACTCGAACTGGACTCCGTCCAGCAGTGCGTCGATCTGGGCCGCCGCGGCGTCCACCGCCGCCGCATCGCCGGACGTGACCACCATCGCCAGGTGGTCCAGCCCGTCCAGCCGGACCATGGTCCACAGGGCCTCGCTGCCCTCGGCGACCACGCGCAGCTGGCGCCCGGCCACCGCTCGCCCGCCGGGGGTGGTGCGGGCGATCTCCGAGATGGCGGCCGGAGTGCCCTCGGCCGCCAGATCGGCGGCGGCCTTGCCGACCTCCTCTTCGAACATCGCCGCCGCTCCGTCGGCGCCCACGCCGGGTGCCAGCTTGAGGCCGAAGAAGGTGGACGCGCCCGGAGGCATCAGCACCATCTGGATCGTCGAATCGGTGGGCGAATCGCCCATGGCGGACCAGCCCGTGGGCACGCCCAGCGCCACCCCGCCCATGCGGAACACGTCGTTCTCGGTCTGGGCGGCGATCCACTCCTCGCGGTAGCCCTCCGCGCCGGTGTCCACGCCGAGCATGGTGCCCAGTCCGCGCATCATCGAGCCAGCCTCGCCGACTCCCTCGAGCCCCTCGCCGACTCCCTCGAGCCCCTCGCCGAGGGCGGCGAGCCCCTCGCCCAGCCCGGCCATCATCCCCTCCAGCCCGGCCGCATCGGCGGTCGCGGCGAGCTGCGAGTCGGGGTTGATCGCGGGCGGATCCAGCACGTCCACGGCGCGCTTGCCCTTGAGCTCGATGGAGTAGGCGCCCACCTCCGCGTCGGGGCCGGCGTCGCCGATCACCATGGCGACCCAGCCGCTCTTGGTCTTCTTGGGGACCTCGACGGTGAGCTGGATGGGGTAGATGTGTTTGTCAGCGGGTACCTGGTGCTCGGCGGTGGTGAAGCCCCACCAGACCGCGTCGTCCAGGTCGTAGACCCAGTCGCACTGGATGGCGATGCCCGGCAGGGGCTGGGCGCGCCGCTCGAGGACCTGGCCGGGGATCTGGTAGGTCAGGTCGACCAGGTCCCAGCCCGTGGGCAGCGCGACGGCCAGCTTGGAGGACGCACTGCCGGCGTCGTCGGCCGTGTTGTCCACCTCGACGTCGATATCCAGGATCGCGATGTTCTTCTTGAACGAGGCCACCTTCACCGAGCGGATCTTGATGGTGGGGCAACCGACGATCAGGACGCCTGCGACCAGTACGAGGACCAGCGCGGCGATGGGATGGTTGAGCCGACGCATCATGCGGCCTCCTTCGCGACCGGGACCTCGTCCGGCACGACCCGCACCAGCGCCTTGTCAGCGCCGACGACCAGCTGCAACTGCGTCGGTCTTGCGGGGTCGGGCTCCGAGGCGATGTCGTCCAGGTAGCCCAGAGCGACCAGCAGATCGCTGGTTCCGGTGGGTACGCCGGTCATGTCCATCTCCAGCGCCAGCTGGTGGTCGCGGGTGGTGTCCACGCGGTCGAGCATGGCGTGAAGGGCGACCCAGTGCTGGCCTGCTGGGAGGGGAAACTCACGGGCGTAGACCTGGGCGATCTGGGGAGAGAGCCCCATCGCCCGCGCACCATCGGCGCCCACCATCGCCTCCTCGCCGACGATCCTGCCACCGGTCACACCGATGCCGTCCGGCACCACTGCGGCCAGGTAGCAGGCCTGGTTGGTTTGCTCCGCAGGCAGGTCCATGGCCTCTTCGCCCTCGGCCTGCTCCTGCTGCTCGATGGCGATCGCCACGTCGAGCCGCACGGTCAGCCCCCCACCAGCCACCGGACCGTTGACCACCGAGGCGCCGACGATCTTGATCTCCACGCACGAGAGGGACGCCAGCGAGAGCAGCGGAACCACGATCCCCCACGACAGCCAGCGGGCCCAGCTACGCGTTGTCATTCGGTCTCCTTCCCCCTCGGTCGCAGCGACATTTGCGCCAAGAGTGCGCCGACGGTAGCATGTTTCGCCTGGCGGCCGCCAATGAGTGAGGGCTCATTCAGGGGCCCGCGAGAAGGGGGAAACGATGGCCGATTTCCGGGTTGACGAACGCGACACGATGTTTGCTCTGTTCGAGTGGCTGGACATGGATCCGCTCCTCGGCCTGGAGCGATACGCGGCCTACGACCGCGAGACCCTGGAGATGGTGATCCGCGAGGCGGCCCGATTCATGGTCGAGCAGGTCGCCCCGGTCAACAAGGCATCGGACGAGGAGGGTGCGACCTTCGAGGACGGCAAGGTCCGGTTCCCGGCCGCGTTCTACGATCTCGCGCCCAAGTTCGCCGAGGCGGGCTGGTGGGCGCCGATCCGCGACATGGAGTACGGCGGGATGGGGCTGCCGGAGCCCGTGGCCTTCGCGATCAACGAGTTCATCGACGGCGCCTGCTCGTCCTTCGGGTTGATCTCGATGCTGACCTCGGGTGCCGCTCACCTGATCCAGGCCTTCGGCACCGAGGAGCTCAAGGCCCAGTACGTCGAGAAGATGTACACCGGCCAGTGGGGCGGCACCATGTGCCTGACCGAGCCGCAAGCCGGCTCCAACGTGGGCGCGCTGTCTACAAAGGCGACGCCCGTGGGCGATCACTACCTGATCGAAGGCACCAAGATATTCATCACCAACGCCGAGCACGACCTGCTGCCGAATATCGCCCACGCGGTGATCGCGCGCGTCGAGGGCGAGCCTGCTGGCAGCCGCGGCATCAGCCTGTTCCTGGTGCCCAAGTACCGGCTCGACGACGACGGCGAGCCGGGCGAGTTCAACAACGTCCGCTGCGCCAACATCGAGCACAAGATGGGGATCCACGGCTCGCCGACCTGCCTGATGAACTTCGGCGACGGTGGCGAGACCCACGGGTACCTGCTCGGCGACGTCAACAGGGGCCTGGCCTGCATGTTCCAGATGATGAACGAGGCCCGCATCGAGACCGGCATGAACGGCCACTCGCTGGCCGCGGCGGCGTACCACGCGTCCGTGGACTACGCCCGCGAGCGGGGCCAGGGGATGTCCCTGCGGGGATCGCCCGCCGACGTGGGCGGCCAGGTCGCGATCCTCGACCACCCGGACGTCCGCCGGATGCTGATGGAGATGAAGGCCTACGTGGAGGGCATGCGTGCCCTGTTGCTGTTCACCGGCTACCACGAGGATCTGGGCAAGCACATGCCCGAGGGCGAGGAGCGCCAGGATCACCTGGACCTGGTGGAGGCGCTGGTTCCGCTGTGCAAGGCGTTCTGTACCGACGCGGGCTTCCGGGTCTGTGACCAGGCGGTGCAGGTCCATGGCGGCTACGGCTACTGCTCCGAGTACCCGGTCGAACAGTACCTGCGCGACGTCAAGATTTACGCGATCGTCGAGGGCACCAACGGCATCCAGGCCCTGGATCTGGTGGGCCGCAAGCTGAGGATCCGCGGCGGAGCGCCTGCGCGGGCGCTGCTGGGGCGGCTCGGCCAGGGGGTGTCCCGGGTCGTCGAGGACGGGCGGCTCGGGGATGTGGGTGACCGGATCATGGGGGCCAACAAGACGTTGGTCGAGGTGACCGGTACGTTGGCCATGCGTGGTCAGGAGGACCCGCTGTTCGCGGTGATCAACGCCACGCCCTACCTGGAGCTCATGTCCCGGGTGGTGATCGGCGTGCTGCTGGCCGAGCAGGCGCTGGTTGCCCAAGATGCGCTGGACACGTTGTGGGCCGACGAGGGCTGCGGGGACGACGCCGCGAAGAGAGCGCTGCTGGACCGCAGCGACAAGGCGGTCTTCTACCACAACAAGGTCCAGACGGCCGGCTACTTCGCCCGTCGCCTGCTGCCCAGGGTCGGCTCCCTCCGGGACGAGATCCTGGCCGACGACCGCTCCCTGCTCGACGCGGTTCTCTAGCGCCGGGCTCCGCGGTTGGAGCGAACGCGGCGCAACGTGAGGCCCACTTCGCCCAACGCCGAGTCGTAGGCGTACATCTCGCCAAGGACGGTCCAGGCATCGTCCGCGGCAATGCCCGATGCGATCTGAGAGGCTATCCCAGCACCACCAGCGTGCTGCCGGCGATGGACAGGGCGACCGCGACAGCTTTGCGCAGGGTCATCCGCTCGGAGAGGAAGAGAGCCGCGAGGATGGCGGTGTAGATGACGTGGAGCTGGTTGAGCACCGACGCGATGCTGACCGGAGCGTACTTGGCGCCCCCGAGCCAGAGCATGTAGGCCAGGTAGGTACCCACCAGCGATGCGGGTAGGATCGTCCGCCACTGGGCGCCCGGGATCCAGGGGCGGAACAGGGTCCGCCGCGCCGGGCTGAGGAGGCCGTAGACCAGCAGTACTGCCGTCCCACCGGCCAGCCGCACGGACGATGACCACACGATCGGCGTCCGATCCAGCACGGGCTTGGCCATCACGATACTGCCCGCCATCAGCATCACGCTGGCCAACCCCGCCGCGACTCCGAGTGCCAGCCCTCGACCGGCTGCCGCGCGGGTCAATCCCCCCTCGGGCAGCGTGGCGAGCACCACGGCCGCCGTCACCAGCAGACAGCCGGTCCATTGCCAGAGGCTGAAGGTCTCGCCCAGGAAGCTCACCGACAGCAGGATCACCCACACCGGGTAGGACGCGCCCACCACCGCCAGCCGCGACGCTCCCAGGGCGTTGAGGGCCACGAAGAACAGGGTGTCGGCCAGCGCGATGCCGACCACACCGCTCGCCAGCAGGATCGTCGCGTCCCCGGGCCGGGTGTCCGGCCAGTTGAACTGCCCAATGGCGAGCAGGGTCACCGCGAACAGGGGGAGGGCGACCATGTTCTTGAACAGGTTCATCGCCACCGGTCCGACGCGATCCCCGCCGGCCCGGAAGAGGATCACGGCCACCGCCCATGCCATCGGCGCGACGGCCGAGAGCAGTTCACCGAGGTGGCGGGAGGTCACGCGGGTTCCTCGTCATGGGGGCGCCGGAGGGGGAAGGCGGGGGTGGCAGGCCGGTCAGTGGCGGCGACGGATCAACAGCGCGCTGAAAGCCAGCAGTCCCAGGGCGATGGCGGAGCCGGTCCGCAACGGGCTCACGGCGCAGCTTCCACAGCCGCCGCCTGCGACGACCTCCAGGCCGTTGAGCAGGCAGTCCTCGCTGCTGTCGGGATTCTCGACGCAGACGTTGTAGTAGCCCTCTTCCAGCCCGTCGGGGAAGACCCCCTCGATGGTCTCGCTGTCCTCGATGTCGATGGGCATGACCCGCAGCTGTCCGATGAATAGATCCGCGTTGTCAGCAAAACCCTGCCCGTTGACCAGGAAGCCCATGGTCTCGCCCTCGTTGATCAGCGCGGGCTCGATGCCAGTGATCTGGACCGGGGCCAGGTCGTCGTCGCCGGTGTCGTCATCGCCGGTATCGTCGTCGCCGGTGTCGTCATCGCCGGTGTCATCGTCCCCGGTGTCGTCGTCGTCGTCTGTGGGGTCGCCCGGCTCCCAGTTGGTGTTGGATGCGCGGATGATCCAGTTGCGGCTGGCGTAGGACGCCAGGTTGGCCCACGACCAGTCACCGCCGCCGGGGATGCAGGTGCCGCCCAGACAGCCCGCCAGCGGATCGACCCAGATCTCCCCGCCGTGGGGGATCACCGGGGGACCCTCATCGCTGCCCAGCCCCCAGGAATTGCACGGGCTGTTGTTCTCCTTGAAGCAGAAGGCGACGGCGAACGACCCACTCTGGATGGTCGCCGGCGACCCCAGGCTCGCCAGGTCCACCTCGAACCAGTAGGCCTGTTTCAGCTGGATGTCGACGTCGTCCGCGCCGCCGAGGTACTGGTCCGTGTCCGGATAATTGCCAGTGACACCGTAGATTTCCACGTCGAAGGAGATGTAGGCGCCGTCCGGCCCGGCGATGGCGTACACGTAGTTGACCTCGAACGGATAGCTGTCCGGAGTCAGGATCACCGCGTCGCACTCGCCAGGGCAGTTTCCCAGCTGCAGCGCCACCTGGGCGCCGTCGTACCAGGTGTCGTGGAACAGCACGGTGGCCTCGGCCGCGGGGGCGGCGGCGAGCAGGGCGATCAGGATCGGTAGCGCGGACCAGCGGGCCATGTTGGCTCCTCCTTCGAATGTTCGAGGCCGATTCTAGCACCGACGTCGAGCGCCGATCGTCCGGGGGTCGAACCGGAGCCGGTTACCACCGCCGGGGAGGTACATTCTGGGTGTGATCGCGATCGCGCTCACACAGTGTTGAAAATCCGCCGCGGTGCCTTCTTTTCTGTGTGGATATATGTAATATTCGTGCGTCCTCACACACACAGGAGTATTGCAGATGCCGATTGAGTCGACGAAGTCTCGCCTGGAAGGTGCCATCCAGGAAGCCGCCCAGCGATTCGCTCTGGACCTGATGGAGGTGATCCGTTCGGCCACGGTCAACGAGCTGGCCCAGTTGCAGGGGATCGGCGCGAGCGAATCGCCGGCACGTCGTCCGGCCCGCAAGGCCGCACCAGCGGCGGCCGCGGCGGCGGTTGCAGCACCCAAGCGCCGTGGTCGCCCGCCCAAGAAGGTGGTCGCGGCAGCGGTCGAGGTGGCGCCCGAGCCGGCGAAGAAGCCGCGCAAGAAGCGAGTGTGGCCGTCGTGCTCGGCTCCCGGCTGCAAAAAGAACGTGTACATGCCCAGCGGCGCCCTGAAGATGTGTTACCAGCATTACCAGCAGAAGGGCGGCAAGCCCTCGCCGCTGGTGGCCTACGCCAAGGGCAAGAAAAAGAAGGCCGCCGCCGCCAAGGCCGCCGAGAAGAAGGCCACCAAGAAGACCGGCCGGCGCAAGGCCGCGAAGAAGTAGAGGCGATCCTGGTGAGATATGCAGGCTAACCAGGCTCGTGTTCGTAGCCGGCGGCGGTGTTCAGCGCGGTGAGGCAGGGCACGAGCAAATGGGGGGCGTCGGTCTGGATCAGCGTCGCGCCCCGCTCCCAGATACCCCGGAAGGCTGTACAGGGATCGTCCCCGTTGGCCTCGTGCGCCATCGCCGCCGCGTCCGCGACTCCGAGGGCGTTCTGGTTGACCCGGATCCCCCGATCCGCGAGCCCGGCGAACAGTGCCTCGTCGTCCTGGTTCCAGGGCACCTCGGCCAGCTCGGGCTGCAGGGCGTCGCCGTAGAGTTCCACGTCGCCCGGCTGTTCGATGTCGGGCATCAGGCGTAGCGAGCCGTCCAGCTCCCGGACCTCGAGACCCTCGTCCAGGTCGTCCACCTGGATGTAGACCCACGCAGAGGCATCCGCAGACAGGATGTCAGCGACGATCAGGTCGAAACGTCCGGTCTTTGCGTCCACGTTCACCAGGGCGCGTCCGCGGAGGTGCTCCAGGGCCTCGACGAAGGTGGGGACGGGTTGATCGGGGATGCCGTCGAACTCCGAGACCACGGCCAGTTCGCGGATCTGGTCCAGGGTCAGCTGGTCCACCGCACCGCTGCCGTCCGTCGTGCGATCCACGGTCGAATCGTGCATCACCACCAGCACCTGGTCTGCGGTGGGACGCGCGTCGACCTCGACGATGTCGACGCCGAACTCCAGCGCCACGTCAAAGCCCACCAGGGTGTTCTCCGGGGCGAACAATATCGCTCCGCGGTGGCCGCAGGCGAACAGGTAGGGACAGGTCGTGTCGTCGAGACACGTGGGCAGATCCACCGGCTCCAGCTGCGTGGTGTCGTCGTCGTCCGCCGCCACGCCGCTGTCGTCGTCGCCAGCGGCCTCGCCAACGGGGCAGGCGGTTCCGGTGGCAACAAGGCCGAACCAGGCGAGGAAGACCCAGATGGAGGAGACCGGCAGGGGCCGGTGCCCGGTCACGGGGTCACTCCTCCTCCTCGGCGGCCGACCAGCCGGGGTGGGGCCGCGCCTGCTTGACCCACAGTGTGGGCTCGTCGCCGCTGTCCAGATCGTCGAACTTGAACTCGACGTCCATGGCGTAGAACGCGGGCGGCTCGTAGTAGTACTCGCGGAAATGTTCCTGGATCGCGTCCAGAGCTCGACCCAGATCATACGTTTGCGACGTGGTCAGTACGGTCTCGTCCTCCTCCACCAGACTGGAGTGTGCGAAGAAGGTGATCGGCTGCCCCGGGTAGTAGTAGTAATACAGGAACGAGTCGACCGTCACCCCCTGATCCGGATCCACCACGGATGCTTCCCCGGCCTGCACATTGACGTAGAAGCCCGGCTGGGTCTCGTCGAACATGTTGGCGGTCAGCGCCACCCCGTTGGCCTCCTCGTCGGGGAAGGAGTGATGTACCAGAAGCGCCATCGCCACCCCGTCGTGGGGGATGCCGTTGTAGCTGCGCTCCTCGAAGGCGCGGAAGTTCCACAGGCTGGCCCAGGTCTTGCGGACCGCGTCCATCACGGGTCGGGACGGATCGTCGGGGTCGCCACTGTGGGACGAATAGAGGCCCGCGCCAGTGAAGCCGGGCAGGTCCTCGGCGTTGGTCGAGGAGCGGAAACGCATCCGCGTGTGTGGGTAGTCCGCCTCGAGCTTCGCGGTCAGCGCCGCCTCGAAGTCCGGGTCCACCGGCGCCACCTCGATGGCTTCCCGTAGCTCGGCCAGCGACGTGTCACGCACGGCGGGATCGTTGATGAAGTCCTCGTCCGACAACAGCTCGGCGACCCACACATCGAAGGCGTTCTCCTCCTCGAACTGCTTGTAGTAATAGACCGGAACCGCGAAGGCCTTCGGACTGGGCACCAGATCCTGGTCGATCTGGCTCATCACCCCGTAGTGGGACGCCTTTCCGCCGAACGCCGAGATGTCATCCAGGGTGATCTCCTCGATGTCGCGCAGATCGGTCACCGTCAGGTCCAGGTCGGGTACGTGCACGTCGTCGGGCTTGTGCTCCTCCCACCAGGCGTCGGCCTCGGCCTCGCTCACCTCCTCCAGTTCGTAGCTGAAGGCCTCGACCTCCAGGCGGACCCAGGCCAGGTCGAGCGCTCTGAGGGTCTCGTCCTCGAAGGCACCGCGCAGCGCCATGTTGGGCGTGCCGCGGTTCTGGGAAAGCACGTTGACGTGGGACAGGGGCGTCTGGAACTCGGCGGTGATCAATCCTGCGATCACCGAGATGTCGTTGGGCACGCCGTCGAGCACGACGACGTCCCGGGGGCTCACGTAGACGTCGCCGAGATCCTCGGCGGCCACGAACCGCAGCTGACCGTAGCTCTCCCCCAGGTTCAAGGGCTGGTAGGTGATGTCGGCGAACAGCTCGTCGGTGGTGATCACCTTGACCCAGTCGGGGAGCTCCACGGCCATCTGTTCCACGTTGGACGATGTCGGGTGGAAGTACAGATCCTCGCCGAAATAGGCGTGGCTGCGCAGCGCCTGGTACGCGGTGGCGACCATCTCGGCGGACGAGGTGTCGTAGGGGGCGATCTCGTAGGCCCAGACCCCGGGCTCCTCGTAGAAGGTGATCGCTCCCAGCAGGAACCGCCGCGACGGGCTGTAGTATTCGATCTGGTTGAACAGCGAGATGTCCCCCACCGGGGGTAGCCCCTCGCCGTTGAGGTGCTCCGCGCAGAACTCGTAGTGGATGGCGTAGCGGTTGCTGTTCTGGAAGTACAGGCGGTTGTCGTCGGCCTGATCGATGACCGTCTTGGCCGTACGCGCTCCCGGGATCGAGGTGTCCAGGGGGCGGGAGGCGACCGCGAAGAAATCGTCCTGACAGCCGATGGCAGGCGTGAAGTCCGGCTCCTCGCCCGCGTCCAGGAAACACTCCCAGTTCATCGGGATCGGTTCGAGGACCGGGACCTCGGTCGAGGGGCAGGCCGGCGCCAGCAAGGCCAGGGCCAGGGCTGCGAGCAGGGCCGACGGGGCGTGTCGGGATGGCATCATCGAGGCGTCCTCCGGTGCACTTCCAGACATAACACGGGCCATGCCAGGCAGCCAGGCAATCACTGCGCGTGCACGCGCCTGCGGTGGTGGATCTCCAGGGCGACCACCGCGGCAGCGAACACTGCCCAGGCGACCGGGCTGGCCTCCGGGCCGAACTCTCCGCCGCTGAAAAAGCCGTCGCGGGTGGGGCCGAAGTGCAGCAGCCCTCCCAGGTGGATCCCGCTCACCGGCAGGCCCAGCACCACGCTGATGCCCACGTTCCACGCCAGATGGGCCGCGGTGCCAGCCACCACCCGCCTGGACTGCAGATACAGCTGGCCCAGCCAGAGGCCGGCGAGGAACACGCCGATGGCCCCCGCGACGCCGAACCCGGGGTTGCGGGCGTGCAGGGCGGCGAACAGCGCCGAGCCCAGCAGCAGCGCTGGCCAGCGCCCGATCAGCCGGGTCGTCCACTCCAGCAGCAACCGACGGAACACCAGCTCCTCGATCAGGGCCGCCAGCGGCAGCGACACCACGACCGTCATCTCGAAGGCGGCGTTGGGGCTGTGGTGGGTATGGAAGACGCCACACGCCAGCCCCAGCAGCGCCGTCGCGGCTGCCAGGGACGCTCCCAGCGCGGCGCCGAATGCCGTCCTCCGCGCCACCAGACCAACCCGCAGCCGAGAGCGCTCCACGTGCGGTGGCCTCATGGGACTTCCCCGGGCGGACCGGCGCAGGTGAACACCCGCCGGGTGCCCGCGGCCTCGACGCGCTGCTCGGGGCAGATCCCCGGCGGGAACGGCGCGCCGGGCGGGAGGGCGACATGGGCCGGCCCGCGGGTCCCGGACACGTAGTGCTGGTACCGGGCCCGCTCGCCGTAGGTACCCCAGGGCAGCGGCGGGTTCGGCCAGCGATCCAGCTCGCCCAGCATCTCGACCTGGCGGACGGCGATCCGGCGCCCGCGGTCGTGGCGCGAGGTGGCCTCGCCTACCTGGGCCAGGGCCAGGAGGGTGATCGCGGCGGTTACCGCCGCGGGGGCGCCGAGGCGATCCTGCAGCAGCCGCAGGGCCGGTGCCGCCAGGATCGCCGACAGGTAGACGACGGGCAGGGCGGCTGGCACGTCGTCGCGCCAGTCGATGAGCAGGGTCAGTCCGACGCCAGCCAGCGCGGGGCCGGCAAGGCGTGCGCGCGTGGGCCCGTGGAGCCAGCCGACCGCCAGCAACGCGCCGGTCAGCGGGTAGGCCCCGGCGAGCAACCGGTAGGTCCGCTGGATGGAGAGCCCGATGCGGGGTGTCTCGAGCAGTCCGAGCACCCCGCGGTCGCCGGCCAGGTAGTCGGCGGGGTCTGCCACGATGACGGCGGCGGGGATCGCCAGGGCGCCCACCGCGAACGCCAGCTTGCCCAGTGGCCGTTCGGCTCCGACCCAGGCCAGCGGCAGGATCCAGACCAGCGACCCCGGGTGGATGGCCACCGCCAGGCCCGCCACCACGGCGGCTGCCGCCGGTCGCCCGTGCAACCGCAGCGCCGCCGCCGCCAGCAGGGCCGCGGCCGCTGGCCCGTAGGTCTCCGGAAACAGGGTGTGGGTCCAGAAAGGCGCCGCCCCCAGCAACGCGACGGGCGGCGCGATCAGGAGCCAGCGGGGCTGCCGGGGCGTCAGCAGTGCGGCCGAGCCCCAGGCGGCGGCGGCCAGCGCCAACAACCCCCACGCGGCGGAGAGCAGAGGGGCTCCGGCGTCGCCCAGCAACCACGCGGCGCAAGAAAGCTGGACGAGGTAGCCCAGGTGAAGTGTTCGTTGCCCCAGATCACCGGCCTGCACCTGGTCCAGGTAGGCGGCGGAGTCTCCCGCGGGCAGCGCGGGCGTGAAGAGGTAGGCCAGGAGGCCGCAAATGAACAGAGAAAAGCAAGTAATAACAACTAGATAGGTGCGGGATGAGGGCGCGCTGGGCTCGGTTGACAGGGTAGGCATTTCGTGGTAGCTTCCCGCCCTTCGTAAATATGCAAAATGCTTAAGAAAACACAACAACGATTCGCATTTCGGTTCCCCCTCGTCGCGATCCTCGCCCTGGGGGGGATGCTGGCGTCCTGCCTGGTCGACGATCCGAACCCGGATCTGGGCGCCTGCGCGGACACCTACGGGCAAGAGGTGTTCGAGTACGGCCAGGCGGGCATCGGAACCTGCCTCGCCGGTCCCTCGGACCTCACCACCGCGCCCCATCCGGACGACCCGGCGGACTTCTATCTGCTGGTGGTGAACTCCAACTTCGAGGTCAACTTCGCCCAGGGCTCGCTGCTGGCGATCCCGTTCTCGGGCATCGATCTGGCCAAGGAGACCAACTACCTGCACGAGGTCGGTGCCACGGCGCTGCCGATTCCCGAGTTCCCCTCGGCGGCGGCTCTCACCACCGATGGTCGCTACGCGCTGATCAGCGACCGGCAGGCCAACAAGCTGCTGGGCGAAGAGGAAGATCGGGTCTACGTCGCCGATCTGCAACAGCTCGCCGCGGGTGAGCTGTCCTTCGCCGACCGGGGTGCCCAGATCGACGACGACGGGCGCAGCTACATCCCGGTCCCCACCGATCCCCACACGGTGGTGACCCACCCCGACAGCGGCCTGATGTACGTCCTGACCCTCACCAGCCACCAGGTGACCGTGCTGAACGAGGCCGTCGACCCGATCCAGCTGGTGGACGTCGTGAGCGGCGGCGGGGCCTCCGAGCCCACGTTCGAGGATCGGGACGGGGGCGGCGGCTACGCTGACTACCATCTGGAGGACTACGCCGGGCTGTCGGCCCAGAACGAGACCTGGGAGATCAGCTATCGGGAGGGCGAGTACCGCCTCTACCAGGCCGTGCCTGGAGACGAGGGTGCCGACCTGCAGCGTTTTGCCTCTCCGGACATGCATTCGTGGCAGCCCGCGGTCGCGCCGGACCTGCTCGCACCGGGGGAGGGCGAATGGGCCGCGGGGGGCTACGGCCGCGCCGCGGCGACACATCGCGAGGTGGACGAGGAGCTGACCACCCTGCGGCTGTGGATCGAAGGCCTCGACTCCGACGGCGTTCCGTCCATCGGCGCCACCGAGACGGTCACCAACTGGTCGCTGGACTGGGATCTCGGCTATCTGGAAGAGCCCGTGCTGCAGGCCCACGCGGACTACGCCAGCGAGGGGGTCGGCGACCCCTGGCCGCTGGCGGACGACGACGCCCACTGGCTGGCGTTCACGGCCCACGGCGCCGACGGCCGCTCGGTGGGAGTGGCGCCTGCGCTGGCCGGGGACGAGGGCTGGCGCCAGTACACGACACCCAGTCAGGCCGCCCTGGCGCCGGCCGACGGCGAATGGGACGGGGATGAGGTCTACGGCCCCTCGCTCCTCAGCTGGGGGCTGACGGGTGAGGACCTGCTGTACTACACGGGCAGCGACGGCGCGGAGACCGCCATCGGCCTGGCCGTGGGCGAGGGTGGCGAGGGATTCGAACGCTTCATGGCGGCCGCGGCGTCCCCAGGGTGGGTGTTCGGCGCAGGCGAGTCGGGCGATTGGGACGGTGTCGCCGTGTCCTACCCGGCGGTTTTCCACGACGGCGACCGCTTCCACATGCTGTATGCGGGCTCCGACGGGGTCAGCTGGGGCCTGGGACACGCCACCAGCTTCGACGGCGTCCGCTGGGAACGGGATCCTGCCAATCCGGTGCTGGCGGAGGGGGCCGACGAGCCGCCGGTCGTCGGCGCGATGATCTCGGCCCGGGTCGACCGGTTCCGTGTCGAGGGCAGCATAAGCGGCAACATGGCCGAGGTGCCGTCCGCGGGCGACACCGTGGCGGCCCCCGGGTACATGTTCGTCAACGCCGCCTGTCCGCTGCGGTTCACCATCGTCGACCGGGCCGTGCTCGGTCGGGGTGCCAGCGGTGAGCCGTGGGAAGACGGCTCCGGAGCTCCGGCGCTGATCGCGGAGGACGGGGGCGGCTTCACCCTGTACTACGAGACCGTCGAGGACAGCCAGCACCTGCTGGGCGAGGCGTCGACCACAGACGGACTGAGCTTCGAGCGGAACGGCGCGGTGGGCTTCGCCGACGGCGAGACCGGGGCGCTGTCCCTGCTGGACGGCGCGGGCGGACCGGCACCCCTGGACGTGGACGACGAACGCTGGTTGGCCTTCCACGGCTGGCGCGGTGCCGTGCAGGCGATCTACGCGGCCACTGGCGAGCCGGGAGCGGGCAACTCGTTCGCGGCGGTCAACGGCGGCGATCCGGTGCTGGCGGCGGCGGGCGAGGGGGACTGGGACGGCCTGGCCGTGTCGTCGCCGTCACTGGTGCAGTTCGACGGCGCGCTGTGGATGTACTACGAGGGCAGCGACGGCGCCCACGGCGGCATCGGCGCGGCTCGCTGGGATGAGTCCAGCGAGGTCTTCGTGCGGGTCGATGGATCCTACGACGGTCAGGCTGGGTTGGTCCTGGAGCGCGGCGAGCCGGGGGACTGGGACGACGCCTCGCTGGGCTCGCCCCATGTGTACCTGGCGGAGGAAGGCACGCTGGAGATGGTCTACGCGGCCAGCGACAGCGGGGTCAATCGAATCGGCCGGGCGAGCTCGGTGGACGGCCTGACCTGGGTCCGCCATCTGGTCGACGACGCCCCGGCACCGGTGCTGGGACCCGACGCCTCCGGTTTCGACAGCGACGGCCTGTTCGAGCCGTTCATGTTCGACGACGGCCAGCAGCGGATGATGTGGTACGAGGGGCGCCGGTCCTTTGTCGAGGACGTGCCCCGGGTGGGTGCTGCCGTCGAGCGGGACGGCGAGATCTGGGTCAAGGCCTACGATCCGTTGACCTTCGACGATACCTTCGTGGTCACCTCGGAGACCGGGGATGCGGATCCCGGATCCAGCATCGATCTCGGCGACGACGCGAGTCTGGTCGTCGACGGCGTCCTGATCCACGGCTCCGGAGTCGCCGACATGGCCGTCACGCCTGACGGTCGTTTCCTGCTGGTGACCAACAAGCTGTACGACAACATCTATGTCATCGACGTCTGGGACGACACGGGCGACGACTTCATCGACGCCAACTTCCACGACATCGAGGCGATCATCCAGGTGCCGAACCACTACTCGGTGATCGGCACGCGGGGCATGGCGTTCAGCGAGGACGGACAGACCCTCTATCTGCTGCTTGCGCCCCTGATCCGATACGACGACCCCACCGGCCAGCGGCGCTACGGAGCCGAGGCGGTGCTGGTCCTGGACATCTCTCGCATCGAGGACGGGGTCGAGCCGGTGATCTACGACGACCTGGTCGTGGGCTACGCCGCCACGGCCCGGGGCGTCGAGGAGGATGTGGGCAACCCGACCATCATCAGCGGCGGCCCCACCAACATCGAGCTGTCCCCCGATGGAACCCTGGCCTACGTGGCCCACTACAACGACAACTCGGTGCACGTCTATCGCCTGGACCTCTCGCGGGATCCGGTGCTGGTGGACGTGATCCGGGGGCTGGGCGAGGAACCCTTCGACCTCACCCTGGCCCCCGATGGCAACACCCTGTTCGTGGCCAACTACGTGGGCGAACTCGAGGGGCCGACGCAGAACGTGGTCCACTCGACGGTGAGCGTGATCGACACCGATCCCCTCAGCCCCACCTATCACCAGGTCGTGACGACCCTCAGGAACCGGGACGCATGGTAGGCCCGCACCCCCGCCGGACGCTTTTCGTGCTGCTGCTGCTGCTCCTGCTGCCGGGTTGCGCGGCGGAGGAGGACTACTTCCACCGGCTCCACGGCCCGACGGACATCGCGCACCTGCCGCCGGGCGAGATCTTCGAGGTTCCGCTGGCCTACGTCCCCAACTTCCGCTCGGGACAGATCGCCAAGCTGGATCTCAAGCGAATCGACCTCCTGGTGGAGGAGGGGTATTCGTCGTGGATGGCCGCACCGATGCTGGCCTGCGGCCGCGACCGGGTGCTGGACCAGGTGGCGGTGACCAGCGACGGACAGACCCGGATCGACGTGTTCGTCAGCGACAGCCAGCGGGGGCAGGTGCTGCGGGTACCGCACGTGATCCCCGGCACCGATGGCGGCCACGAGTTTAATCCGTTGACCTGGGGCGAGCCCCGGCTCTGGGGTCCGGACGGCTCGACCCTGAGCGACGGCCCCGAGCTGGCCGACCTGCAGGTCGTTCCCGGCCACGCCACCACCGAGGACTGGACCATCCGCTACCGGGACCACTCCTGGGAGGTCTCCGGCACGCGCAGCGGGCCCCAGCTCCACGAGGCGGTACCCGGCCTACCCTACGAGACCGATGGACAGGAGCTGACGTTCACGGTTCTGCACCGTGGCCTCGCCGTCGAGGACGGCACGGCGTTCACCCTGTCGGTGGACACCGGCATCGTCGAATTCGACCTTCCCGGGGTCGTGTCGGATCTCCGGGCGACCCCGGACGGCCAGATGGTGATCGCCACCGTGCTCGGTTACGGCGGCGACGGTGGGTTGTGGGTCTACGTGGACGATGACAGCACCGAATGGGTCGACCTGCCCCCGGGCTGCGTCCCCGAGAACATCGGCTTCCACGCCGTCGGCGACGCCTTCTTCGTCGCCGATTCGTCGGACGCCAACCGGGTGTTGCGGGTGGACTACGAGCCCGGGGAGCCGGCCTCGCTTCAGGTCACCGAGATCGCGGTCAGCGAGCCCGCCTTCGACGTGGCCCATGCCGGCGATCCGGAGGTGGACCACCTCTTCGTCGCTGCCGCCTTCCACGAGTCGGTGGAGATCGTCGATCTGACGACGGGTGAACCGGTGGACGTCAATCCCTGGACCGCAGCGGTGGACCCGATCAGGGTGGGCTCGCTGATCACGGGCCTCGACGCGTCCCGCGGCACGCTGGGAATGAACACCGCCACGCCCCTGGAGATCAACGAGGAACGGTACGCCGTGGTGGCGACCACGTACGCGGGGTACATGCACATCATCGAGGCGGACACCGGCTGCGAGGTCCTCGAGAGTTTCTTCGGACCCTACCTCGAGGGGCTGGATTCCGGTACCGAGGTCGTCTACTACGACGTGTCCCCGCCCAGCGACACCTTCATGCTCGCGGATCCCGTGACAGGGACCGAGGTCTCCATCAACCCCTGCGGCGGCATCGCCCGGGATCAGCTGTGGACCCTGCGCTTCCGCAGCGACCTGCAGGCGTGGGAGGTCGAGGGGGCGGAGAGCGGCATCCAGGAGGGGCTGGCGCTCGAAGACGTGCGCTATGTGAGCGACGACGGCGAGATCTCCTTCGTCCTGGCCTCTGGAGCCCAGGCCTCCACCGACGGCGACTGGATCCAGTTCGCGGTCAACGACGGGGTGAGCGCGGTGGGCGTGCTGGAGTTGCCATCCGACCCGATGTTGTACACCGATATCTACGACCTGCGGGAGGGCTCGTGGTGGGAGCACAAGGAGCGTCAGGTCGCTCTGGTGCCCAACGCCGGCAACGACGTGGTGATGTGGGTGCACCTCGAGGGCTACGGGGACGGAGGGCTGAAGTACTTCCGCTAGGGCCCGGACCCGGCGGAGGAGGAGAAACACTCCGCGGTGCCCGGCGCCGTGGGCGAGAGGAAATACCATGGAAGACGTCGTCGTCGTTGCCGCCGCGCGCACCCCCCTGGGGTCCTTCCACGGCGCGCTGTCCAGCGTTCACGCGGCCAAGCTCGGCGCCATCGCCATCAGGGCCGCCGTCGAGCGGGCGGGCATCGATCCCGAGATCATCGACCAGGCCTTCATGGGATGTGTCCTGCCCGCTGGATTGGGCCAGGCCCCGGCCCGCCAGGCCGTCCGATTCGCGGGACTGCCCGAACACGTGTGCGCCACCACCGTCAACAAGGTCTGCGGTTCGGGGCTACGCACGGTGATGCTGGCGGCCCAGGAGATCATGTGCGGCAACGCCGACGTCGTGATCGCAGGCGGGATGGAGAACATGAGCCAGGCGCCCTACGCGCTGGCCAAGGCGCGCACCGGGTACCGGATGGGCAACGGCGCCCTCGAGGATCTGATGGTCAAGGACGGCCTGTGGGATCCCTACGGCGATCAGCACATGGGCAAGTACGCCGAGAAGTGCGCTGCCGAGTACGGCATCAGCCGCGAGCGGCAGGACGACTTCGCCGCCGAGTCGTACAAGCGGGCGCTGAGGGCGACCGCCGAGGGCGCGTTCAAGGACGAGATCGTCCCGGTCGAGGTGCCCCAGCGCAAGGGGGATCCCATCGTCGTCGACGTGGACGAGGAGCCACAGCGCTTCAACGAGGGCAAGATGCGCAAGCTGCGGCCGGCCTTCGTCAAAGACGGCACGGTGACCGCGGGTAACGCTTCTTCGATCAACGACGGCGCCGCTGCGCTGGTATTGATGAGCGCGAGCAAGGCTGCCGAGTTGGGGCTGACACCGATGGCGAAGATCGGCGCCATGGCCAGCCACGCCAATCCGCCCGAGTGGTTCACCACCGCGCCGGCCTATTGCGTGGACAAGGCGCTGGCGAAGGCCGGACTGAAGGCCTCGGACATCGACATCTGGGAGGTCAACGAGGCGTTCTCCGTGGTGGCCCTGTTCACCCAGGATCACTGCGGATACTCCGCGTCGGACTGCAATGTGAACGGTGGCGCGGTCGCCATCGGGCATCCGATCGGGGCATCTGGCGCCCGCATCTTCGTCACCCTGCTGTACGAGATGCGCAAGCGGGACGCGAAGCGTGGCCTGGCCACGCTGTGCATCGGCGGCGGCGAGGCCGTGGCCGTGATCGCCGAGCGCTGAGCGCGAAACACAACAAAAACAACGGGGGCGGGCCGCCCCAGCTGACCCGGGGCGGCCCTCACCACGGAGGGTTCCATGGGTAACGATTCGATCCGGACCGTCGGCGTCGTGGGCGCCGGCCAGATGGGCGGCGGCATCGCGCACGTGGCGGCGGTGGTCGCCAGCCGTGACGTCATCCTCACCGACATCAGCCAGGAGCTGGCCGACAAGGGCAAGGCCCTGATCGACAGGTTCCTCGGCAAGGCGGTGGCCAAGGGCAAGCTCAGCGACGAACAGCGAGTGGCGGCGCTGCAGCGCGTCCATCCCCACGGCAGCATAGAAGCGCTGGCCGACGCCGACATCATCATCGAGGCGGCCACCGAGAACATCGAGCTGAAGTTGAGGATCTTCCAGTCGATGGACCGGATCGCCCGCGAGGGCGTGATCCTGGCGTCCAACACCTCGTCGATCCCGATCACCCGGATGGCAGCCGCCACCAGTCGCCCGGACAAGGTGATCGGCATGCACTTCATGAATCCCGTGCCGATCATGAAGCTGATCGAGGTGATCACCGCGATCCAGACCTCGGACGAGACCCTGGCCACCACCGTGGCCCTGGGTGAGGCGATGGGCAAGACCTGCATCGGGGCCAAGGACTACCCCGGCTTCATCGCCAACCGGATCCTGATGCCCTACATCAACGAGGCGTTCTTCGCCCTGTTCGAAGGCGTGGGCGAGGCCGAGGGCATCGACCAGGTCATGAAGCTGGGGACCAACGTGCCGATGGGACCGCTGACCCTGGCCGACTTCATCGGTCTGGACACCGTCCTGGCGATCCTCGAGGTCCTGTACCAGGGCCTGGGTGACCCCAAGTACCGCCCGTGCCCGCTGCTGCGCAAGTACGTCGAAGCCGGCTACCTGGGCCGCAAGGTCGGCAAGGGCGTCTACCCCTACTAGGGGCGAGACCGGGCGACAGCAAGGGCAATGGCAAGGGCAATGGTAAGGGAGAAGAGATGACGGACGAACTCGTATTGTTGGAGATGCAGGACGGAGTCGCCCTGCTGACGATCAACCGGCCGAAGGCGATGAACGCGTTGAACGTGGATGTGATCGGCGCGCTGGGCCGTCAGATCGAAGCCGCCAGGGAGGCGGGGGCGGGGGCGATCGTGCTCACGGGCGCCGGGGACAGGGCCTTCGTGGCCGGAGCGGACATCAAGGGGTTCTCCGCGGTGCCGCGGACCGAGATCCCCGAGTTCGCCCGGTTCGGCCAGCGGACCTTCGCCAAGCTGTCGAGCTTCCCCGGGCTGACCATCGCCGCCGTCAACGGGTTCTGTCTGGGCGGCGGATGCGAGCTGGCCATGTGTTGCGACCTGATCGTGGCCGCCGACAACGCCCGCTTCGGTCAACCCGAGGTCAATCTGGGACTGATCCCGGGGTACGGCGGTACCCAGCGGCTGATCCGCCGGGTGGGGACGCAGCGCGCGCTGGAGCTGTGCGTGACCGCGCGGATGGTCAAGGCAGACGAGGCGGTGCGGATCGGACTGGCGCTCGAGGCGGTCCCCGCGGGCGAGGCCGTCGACCGTGCGTTGGGTATCGCGCGGCTGGCGATGAGCAAGGGACCGGTGGCCGTCAAGCTGGCCAAGAGGGCGATCCATGCCGGCGCCGAGATGGATCTGGAGCGTGGACTGGAACTGGAGGCCGATCTGTTCGGCCTGAGCTTCCAGACCGCGGACGCGGACGAGGGCATCGCCGCGTTCGTCGAGAAGCGCCCCGCCAACTTCCAGGGCAAGTAGGGAGTTTCGGATGGATTTCAGCCTCAACGAGACGCAGCAGATGCTGCAGGAGATGGTCCGCTCCTTCGCCAACGACAAGCTGGCGCCCCGCGCCGGGGCCCTGGACCGGGAGGGCCATTTCCCCTGGGACTCGTGGAAGGAGATGGCCGAACTGGGCCTGCTGGGTATGGCCGTGCCCGAGGAGTACCACGGTCCGGGGATGACCAACCTGGACTACGTGACCGCCCTGGAGGAGGTCGCCGTCGGTTGTGCCTCCACGTCGACCGCGATGTCCGTGCAGAACTCGCTGGCGATCTTCCCGATCCTGACGTTCGGCACGGACGCCCAGAAGGAGCGCTGCCTGCCCAAGCTCGCCACGGGCGAGTGGGTCGGCTGCTACGCGCTCACCGAGCCCGGCGCGGGATCCGACGCCGCTTCGCTGCGCTGCTCGGCCGTGCGCGACGGCGACCGCTGGATCCTCAACGGGACCAAGCAGTTCATCACCAACGCACCCGAGGCCAACGTGGCGGTGGTCTACGCCACCATGGATCCGGCGATGCGGACCAATGGAATCTGTGCGTTCCTCGTCGAGAAGGACTTCCCCGGGTACGGCGTCGGCAAGCACGAGGACAAGATGGGCATCCGCGGTTCGACCACCGCCCCCATCGTGCTGGAGGACTGCGAGGTCCCGGCCGAGAACATGCTCCACGAACAGGGGCGTGGCTTCACCGTCGCGATGGCGACCCTGGACGGGGGCCGGATCGGGATCGCGACCCAGGGCCTGGGCATCGCCCGCGCGGCGCTGGAGGCGGCGGTGGCCTACGCTGGCGAGCGCGAGCAGTTCGGCCGGTCGATCTCGTCCCTGCAGGCGATCCAGTGGAAGCTGGCGGACATGGCGATGAAGATCGACGCCGCCCGGCTGCTGATCCGCCGCGCCGCCTGGCTCAAGGACCAGGGGCAGAATCACACCATGGAGGCGTCGATGGCCAAGTGTATGGCCAGCGAGGCCGCCGTCTGGTGCACCAACCAGGCGGTCCAGGTCCACGGCGGCTACGGCTACACCAAGGAGTACGTGGTCGAGCGGCTCTACAGGGACGCCAAGATCACGGACCTGTACGAGGGCACCACCGAGATCCAACGACTCGTGATCGCCACCAATCTGCTCAAGGGCGCCTACCGGGGCGCGGACACGCTGTGACCAGGCCACACCGGATCCTCGTGGCCAAACCCGGGCTCGACGGCCATGACCGGGGCGCCAAGGTGGTGGCCCGCGCGCTGCGGGATGCCGGCTACGAGGTGATCTACACCGGACTGCACCAGACCCCCGATACGGTCACCCGGACGGCACTGCAGGAGGACGTGGACGCAGTGGGTCTCTCGATCCTGTCCGGGGCCCACCTGACATTGGTGCCGCGGGTCCGCGCGAGGATGGACGCCGAGGGGCTGGACGGCGTGCCGCTGGTGGTAGGCGGCATCATCCCCGACGAGGACATCGAGCCACTGACGCAGGGCGGCGTCGCGGCCGTGTTCGGCCCGGGGACCACGATGGCAGCCATCGTCGGGTTCTTCGACGAGGCCCTGGGCCGCAAGACCCGAGAGGCTGATGAATCCTGACCTGGTCATCTTCGATCTCGACGGCACGCTCATCGACAGCTTGCACGACATCCATCGGTGCGTGCAGATGGCGCTCGGCGAGTGCGGTCTCGAGGGAGTCTCCCTCGATCGCATCGCCACCTACCACGGCGCACCGCTGCACGAGTTTCACGCCGTGCTGGCTCCCCCGGCGTCTCTGGACACCTTCGTGACCGTCTACCGGGCGCTGCAAGACCGGCACGGGCTGGACACCACCCGGCCCTACGACGGGGTGCCGGAGATGCTGGACGCACTGGCCGATCTGCCCCTGGCGGTGGCCTCCACCAAGCCGACGGTGCGGGTCGTCGAACACACCGAGCGGATGGGGCTAGCTGGCCATTTCGACCACCTGCAAGGCACGGATCAGCCACCTTACAAGCCCGATCCGGCCGTGCTGTTCAGGGTCCTGCGGAGGTTCCCGGACGCCGACCCCGCCCGCTGCTGGATGATCGGCGATTTGCCGACCGACATGGCGGCTGGCAAGGCGGCGGGGATGCGCACGCTGGGGGTCACGTTTTCGGGGATCCCAGCCGGCGATCTGCGGGCGGGGGGGGGCGAGCGGGTGGCGGACACGCCCGGAGAGATCCCCGCCGCGATTCGAGGGTCCGGTGGACCGTAGCGCTGGCTGGCTGCTGGCGCCGCCGCTGCTCGCGGCGCTGACCTATGTCGGCGCCTGGCAGGGCTGCCTGTTCTGGGACGATCACCTGCTGGCCGGTGAGTTCGAGCGGACGCTGCAACGGGGCGGCTGGTGGGCCGTCGCCTTCCACCCCTTCCTCGGGGAGTACTTCCGTCCTCTGACCGCGCTGACCTTGGCGGCGGAGCTACGCGGCGGACCCGCGTCGGCCGCGGTCGCCCACCTGTCCAACGTCGTGTGGCACGTGCTGGCCTGCACCTTCGTGGGGTTGTGGCTCAGGACCGAGGGGCTCCCGGCACGGGCAGCTGGACTGGCGGCCGCCCTGTTCGCCGTGTTGCCCCTCGGGTCGGAGGCCGTGCTCTGGATCTCCAGCCGTGGGGACCTGATCGTGGGCGCGTTCGCGGCGCTGGCGCTGACGGCCACGGCCAGGGCCTTTCCCCTCGCGGGGGGGGCGGAGGCGGACCGTCCACCCTGGGTGGCGATGGCCGCGATCCCGCTGGCGATCCTCGGCGCGTTGGCTGGCAAGGAGCTGGGGTTGGCCGTGGCGCTGGCGGTGGTCGTCCGGATCCTCTGGCCCTCTTTGTGCCACTGCGGTGACGCGCAGCGCCGCAGGGCCGCGGTTCTGGCGGTCGCCGTCACCGGAGTGGTCGTGGCCTATCTCGGCGTCCGCGCCGCCGTCATTCCGCCCCTTGGAGACCCCGATCTGGCGCTGGCCCCCGCCCTCGGAGGGCGGGTGGCGCTGTTCCTGCGAACCGTCGGGGTGATGCTGGCCCGGGCCGGCTGGCCCTGGACGCCGGATCTGGCGATCGGCGTGATGGAGATCCCGTCCTGGACATCCCCCGGGACGATCCTGGGTGCCCTGGGCCTCGTTGCTGCCATCGCCCTGGGGGTGGCAGCCTCGCGCTGGCCGCGCGTGGGCCTCGCGGCCGTGCTCTTCGTGGTGCTGGCGCTGCCCACCACCAACCTGATCCCCCTGCAAATCGCCCCCCTCACCGCGGACCGTTACCTGTACGTGCCCTGGCTCGCCGCGGCGCTGGCACTGGCGCTGGGCCTCGCCCGGCTGGGGCGAGCCGCCGCGGGGAGTACGGTCACACGGGCTGTCGCCCTCGGCCTGCCCCTGGCCCTGGTGGCCGCGGGTGCCGTGCGCACCATCGGCCGCGTTCAGACCTGGGCGGACGAGGAGCAGCTCCTGCGAGCCCTGGCGACGGAGGCGGATCCGGGGAACGGCCAGCCGGCGCTGGTCCTGGGCAGCTGGCTCGCCGACCGGGGACGCTGCGGCGAGGCCACCGTCCCGCTGAACCGGGCGCTCGCCGATCTGGAGCAACAGGGTCGGGCCGTGGGGGTGGCGACGGCCCTCTCGCGGCTGTCCGCCTGCGCGCTGGCGGGGGGGGACGCCGATACCGCCGTCGATCTGGCGAGCCGGGCGGTCGCGGTGGCGCCGGGCAGGGTGGAGGTGCACCTCGATCTGGCCCGGGCCCTGGGCGCAGCGGGTCGCTTCGAGGAGTCGGCCGCGATCGCTGCCGAGGCCGCCACGCGTTTTCCCCACGCGGCGGGACCTGCGGCAGAACTCTCCCGGACCCTGGCGGCGCTTCTGCGCTTCGAGGAGTCGGCGGTGGCGCTGGCGGACGCCCGTGCGCGGGTTGGCCTCGAGGGCGAGTCGGCCCTGCTGCTGAGGCTGCGTGACGCCGCCGGGCGGGCTGCCGAGGCGAACGCGCGGGTGGCCGATGGCGACGCCGGGGGTCTGCGGGTCCTGGCGGACCTGGCCGACGAGTACGGGAACCCGGCGCTGGCGGTGGAGCTACGGGAGGAGGCGTCGGAGAAGGCGAAGGGGGAGGTGGGGGAGGGGACTCAGTAGGGCAGCCAGTCGTAGGCGAAGCTGTCGAATAGCCCGCTGCGGTCCTCGGCGCGGAAGATCACCGTGTAGTCGTCGCCGCAGTAGAGGTCGTTGCCGTTGGCTTCCTCGATCCAGCCGCCCCACAATCCGCCGCCCTCGTAGTTGAGGGTGTAGAAGCCACGCTCCACGCCGGTGACGTAGTCCACGAACGTGATGGTCACATAGTCCACGTCCTCGAAGCCCTCGTGGTCACTGACCAGCGCCTGGAACTCGAAGATCCAGCTGTGGCCGTCCTCGTAGCAATCGGCCCAGGTATCCACGGGATCGCTGCTGATGGCCGGCGCCGAGGCGGCGTCGTCCAGGTACAGCGAATCCGAGTTCCCGTCCCAGTCCTCGACGTAGAACAACACCTCGTAGGCGTCGCCGCAGAACAGCTCGGTCTCGCGCTCCCAGCTCCAGGCGGCCCAGATTCCGCCGCCCTCGTCGAACAGCTCCATCTGGTCGACGAACTGACCGGTGTAGACGTCGTAAAAGGTGACGTCGACGTATTCGATGTCGCCCAGGCCGTCGGCGTCGCTCACCTCGGCCTGGTACTCCCAGTAGTAATCGTGGTTCGCCGCGTCGTATTCGCAGAACCAGTAGGTGTCGATGCCCTCGTGGACCCGCGGTGCGTGGCCGTCGTAGTCGTCGTCATCGACGATCACGAAACAACCGCCCAGGCTCATGCCGAGAATCGTGACGAACATCGAGGCCAGCCATCGATGAGTCTTCATTGTTCGTCTCCCTTCCATCGACCCGGGGTTCATACGGGTCTGCTGTGAGTGATGATCGTCAGACGCTAGGGTTTCGCGGTTCATTCAAAAAGGAAAGGGTGAATCCGGGGCAGGTAATCCCGAAGTAACGGGCAGCGGAAGAGCCCCCTCAGCGTAGCTGGAGTATCCGTCCGACGAACGATCGGGACTCGGGGAAGCCGCGCAGTACGGGATAGTCCGGCGACGGCCCGGCGCCCACGATCCGGGCCACCGGCCGGCGTGCCGAGCGGGCGGCCTCGCGCAGCGCCTGCTCCAGCTGGCCGGGGCTCGCCCGGCGGTCGTTGACGCAGATCAACAACACGCCATTGTCCCGCAGCTTGCCCACCGCGGACGCCAGCAGGCCGGGCAGTCCCTTGCGCACCGACCAGCCGCCGCCGCCGCGGGCAGCGGTCGGAGGGTCGACGATGATCCGGTCGAGGGAACGGGGCGGGCAGCGGTCCAGGTAGGCGATTGCGTCGCCCCGTTCGGTTCGGTGCCGCGCCGGGTCCAGCTCGTTGAGCCGGACGTTGTACCGGGAGGTCTTCAGCGCGGGTCCAGCCAGGTCGACGTCGACCACCTCGGTGGCTCCGGCGGCCAGCGCCGCCACGGAGAATGCGCCGGTGTAGCTGAACAGGTTGAGAACCCGGCCCGGATTGCCCAGCCGCGCCAGTCGATCCCGGTTCGCCCGCTGATCGCCGAACAGGCCCGTCGCCAGGCCGCCGAAGGGCCGGACCGCATATTTCAGGCCGCGCTCGGTGACGATCCGCTCGTCCCCGACCTCGGCGTCCCCGTGAACGAGTCGGCCACCGACCTTGCCACGCCGCAGGTCGGCGAAGTGGTCCTTCTCCCAGATCGTCCCGGCCTGGGTGACCTCGCGCAGGACCCGCATCACAGGCGCACAGAAGGCGGCGGCGCAGGGGGCTCGGCGCACCGCCACCAGGGCGTCGCCGTAGCGGTCCACGTGCAACCCCGGCAGCCCGTCGGCCTCGCCGTGGACCAACCGATAGGTGTCGCTCTCGTCCGCGGAACTCAGCGGTCTTCGCCGCTCCAGCGCCTTGTGGGCGCGGGCGGTTGGATCGAAGGGCTCGTCGGACGCGCCGACCCTGCGGGCCACCACCCGCTGCCCTGGATCGGCCAGCGCGCGCCCCAGCCGTTCACCCCCCGGGCCGACGAGTTCCAGAGGCTGGCCCGATTCCAGCCCCGCCAGCGAACCGGTGAATCGATCGGGGAGCACCCACGGGTGGCCCCCGCGCAGCGCCCGTGCGGTCGCAGCGCCGACGGTCAGCCGCGGTACGGTTCGTTTACGTCCCATCGTGGCCCCGTTGTAGCGGGTTCCGGCGGCGCGGGGAAGGGTGGGGAATGTGCTACGTTTGCGGCGGCGGAAGAGAGGTCCCATGGCTCGCCCTGGCCTGGCGCTGTGTACCCTGGCGCTGCTGCTGAGCAGCGGGTGCCCTCGGCTGTACGACGAGTTCCCGCCCCTGGCCGCCGAGATGCTGATCCTGGGGGTCGAGAACAAGATCCGCGGCGAGGACTTCAGCTGGGATCCGGCCCACGAGGAGTTCTACACCAGCGTCCAGCTCCACCTGTTCGAGGCCACCACCATCGAACAGGTGGGGGACACTCCGGTGGAGGACGTGATCGTCACCCTGTGGGGACCCAACATGGGCCGCGTGGAGCTGCTGAACAACGGGAACGGCTACTACTCGCTGGACTCGAGCCAGAGCCTGGATTTGCGATACGGAGCCAAGCTCGATTTCGAGATCGACCTGCTCTATGCGGGCAAGGACCGCTCGGCGACTCTGTGGCTGCCCGACGCCCCCTGGGCCGAGATCCCCAGCAGCCACACCGCGTCTTCGGACATGAACCTGACCCTCAATCCGGACAACTTCGACGCCACCGTCGAGCTGGTCTTCGACCAGTCGGGCGCCATCGTCCACAACACGGAGCCGGAGAGCCTCATCGATCTGCTCGGCATGTCCGAGGGGGACACGTCGGTGGGGAGCGCCCAGATCCCCGGCTCGATCTTCACCAATCCAGGCTCGTTGCGCGGCGTCGGCGTCGCCGGCCTTCGCGTCGACCGCGGCGAGGAGAACTTCGTCAACATCGACCCCGCCGCCAGCCGGATGGTCGCCGGGATGATGGAACTGTACGAAGTGGAGATCGAGTAGGGCTCTCGGTCTCGCCCTTCAACACCCGGGATCGGGACACCAGTCGGGCGGTACGATGAAGCCGATGGCGGTGCCCGCGGGCTGCTCGGACGGGGTGATCTCGATGCGGCCGCGGCCGGTGAGTTCGCCGGCCTGCAGGACACCCGCCGGATCGATGGAGGCGTCTTCGGGGTAGAGCGTGGAGCCGTCCTCGGCCAGGTCCTCGAGGGGTACCCAGCTCCACTGGACCTCGGTGGGGTCGAGGAGATCCCAGAGGACGTCGTCGTCGAAACCCGCGTCGGGCTGGGCGTCGGGACCCACGTGGAAGCGGGCCGGGACCAGCTCCCAGCTGTGCCAGGGTTCACCGGCATCCACCAGGCGGGCAAAGGGCGCGCAGAGCAGGCCCAGGTCGACGCAGATTCCCTGGGGTTGCTCGACCCACACCCCGGTGAACAGGGACGCCTCGTCCAGCACGACCTCCAGCCCCACGGATCCCTCGCCGACACGCCCCTCGTCGTCCACGACCCGGGCCTGGAACGTGAAGCTGCCGAGCTCGCTGGCCACACCCTCCACGTCACCATTGGCCTGCAGGGCCAGCCCGGCCGGCAGCGCGCCCCCGGTCTGGGTCCAGGTGAGCGGGGGCTTGTGGAAGTCGGGCGGGATCAGGGTCTGTTCGTAGAGCTCGTGGATATCTGCGGCGGGCAGCGATGTGGGCACCTGGAGAGTCCCGGGATCGTCGGTGGTGTCGTCGTCGTCCGCCGCGGTCGTGTCGTCGTCCACCGGCTCGGGGGTGGGGCAACCCGATAGCGCCAGCAGCGGCGGCAGGGCAACCCAGGCCAGGGCTCGCCGCACGGGTTCGCTCAGTCCACCGTCAGAAGGTAGGGGAGCATCGCCACGGGCCCACCCGCATCCAGGACCGACAGCCGCGCCATCAGGGGTCCCATCGCCTCACCGAATCCAGGCAACAGCAGCTCGGTGGGCGGGCGCAGCGCGCTGCTCGGGGAGTCGTCGGGGTCGAGCAATTCCTGCAGCATCGTGCGCTGCTCGGGCAGGATCACCAGCGTGACCTCCTTGTCGGCGTCGATGCCGGCCAGCTCCTTGGCCCGGTCCAGGGCGGTGCGGAACCCCCCCAGCTCATCCACCAGGCCCACGCCGAGAGCCTGTCGTCCGGTCCACACCCGGCCGCGGGAGATCCGGTCGACCTCCGACGGATCCCGCTGCCGTCCCTCGGCCGCCTTCTCGATGAAGGTGTCGTAGAACGACTCGATCATCCCCTCGATCTTTGCCTGCTCGGCCTCGGAGAATGGCTCCGACGGGGACATCAATCCCGCGTATTCGCCGCGCTCCACGGTCTCCACCGACAGGCCGACCTTGTCGTACAGCCCCCCCAAGGAGAACTTGCCGGTGTAGACGCCGATGGAGCCGGTGAGTGTGCCCGGCTGGGCGATGATCGCGTCGGCGCCCATCGAGATGTAGTACCCGCCGGAGGCGGCGTAGTCGGACATGCTGACCACCACCGGCTTCTCGGCCGAGGTCAGCTCCACCTCGCGCCAGATCAGATCGCTGGCCAGCCCCGAGCCGCCCGGGGAGTCGACCCGCATGACCACCGCCTCGATGTCCTCGTCCTTGCGCGCCTGGCGCAGTACGCGGGTGATGGTGGCGCTGCCCATGGTCTGATCGCCACCGTAGTAGGGCGGGGCGCTCTCGCCGGACATGATGGCGCCCTCGCAGTAGATCACGGCGATCTCGGGGCCGTCGCCCAGCCCCAGGGAGGCGGGCGGGACCTGGGCGTAGGCATCCATCGAAACCAGCGACCACTCCTCCTCGTCAGCCTGCTTGAGCTGGGCTTCCAGTTCGTCGCGGTAGACCAGTTCGTCCACCAGGCCCACCTCGAGGGCGTGGCCCGCGGTCAGCGGCGGGTCGTCGACGATGGCCCGCAGGCTGTCCAGCGGCATGTCCCGGTCCGCGGCGATATCGGTGAGCATGTCGTCGAACAGGTCGTCGGCGAGACTCTCGAGCATCTCGCGGAAGCTGTCGCTCATCTCATCGCGGGTGAACGGCTCGACGGCGCTCTTGTACTGGCCGATTCGCGCGAACTGGGCGTCGACTCCCAGCTTCTCCAGCGCGCCCTTGAAGAAGGTGACCCCGAACCGCAGGCCGATGAAGAACATCATCCCCTCGGGGGCCATGTAGATCTCCGAGCAGGCGGACGCCAGGTAGTACTCCTTGTTCCCGGCGGTCTCGAGGTACGCGACGATGGGCTTGTCCGTGGCCTCCCGGTAGCGGCTCACCGCTCCCCGGAGCTCCTGGACCTTGCCCAGACTGCAGCCCATCGGTTCGATGCGCATGATCACGCCCGCGATCCGATCGTCGATCGCAGCCTTTCGCATCGCCGAATCGAACTCGATGATGCCCCGCGTCGAGATCTGACCGAGGGCGTCCGCCAGCGGATCGCCCAGAGACGGGGCCTCGGACAGGACCCCTCCCGGCTCCAGTACCAGGTAGGACCCCTGCGGGATCGTCGGCTCGGGATCGAACAGGAAGACGTAGAAGAACAGGCCGCCCATCACGCTGGTGAACAGGAACAGTACCAGCAAGGCGCCGATGATCTTGGTGGATCGCTTCATCGCTCCTCCGGGCCCTCGGGGCCGGTCGGGTCACTATAACAACTGGGGCAAGGAGGAGAGGCGACGGACAGCTGCCTGCCGCGTCCGCGGAGGGGGGGACTACAGGGCGATGTCGAAGAGGGTGATGTCGGCGTCTTCCTTCAGGCTGTCGCGCCAGGCCTGCAGCCGGGTGTGGCGCTTGCGCCGCAGCAAGGTCGATTCGACCTCCTTGCGCGCCGCCGCAAAACCCGCCGGATCCGGCTTCTGCTCGTCGATCACCCGGAACACGATCCAGTTGTCCAGGACGCGGAAGGCGGTGGGCGGGCCCTTGCCGACCTCTTCGTGGGCCAGCGCGGCCCCCAGGAGTTCGGGCGCCGCGCCGATTCGCGGAATCGACGGGGAGGCGACCGGGAACAGATCGGTCTGCTGGACCCGGATGCTGTGGCGGTCGAGCAGCTCGGTGGGCGTCTCGCCCTGGCTGAAGGGCATCGCGATTTCCTCGGCGTACTGCTCGGCCAGCGCCGGGGCCTCCTCGTCCACCAGCAGTTTCTCGGCGATCTCCGGTCCCACCTCCTCGAAGGTCTGGGACTTGGCCTCCTGGACCGCCTCGATCTGGAGGATGTGGATCCCGAGGCTCGTCTCCACCAGCTCGCTGATGTCGCCCTCGGCCGCGGAGAAGGCCGCAGCCCGGAACGCGTCTTCGCCGTAGGGATCGCCGCCGCGGTTCTCGTCGAAGAAGCCCAGGTCGCCACCGTAGCGTGCCGTGTGGTGCTCGCTGTACTTCGCGGCCAGATCCTCGAACGGGACCTCGCCCGCCTTGACCTCGGTCAGCACGCCCGCCATCCGGCGCCGGACCTCGTCGGCGAGCGCGGCATCGTCGCCCGGACCGATGGCGATGAAGATCTGGCTCGCCTGGACCCGCTTGGGCTGGTTGTACAGCCGGTCGAAGTTCTCGTCGTAGTTGTCCCGGCACTCGGTCGCGTGCTCGCTCAGGTAGGCCGCCACCCGCTCCTCGCCAGCGTCCACCTCGGTGCGGAACAGCGCCGACGAGATGCGCACGAACTCGAGATTGAGCTTGTGGTTGTCTTCCTCGTATTGCTGGCGAACCTCGCCCTCGCTGACCGCCACGGAGCGACGGACCAGGGCCTCCATCCGCTGGACCCGCAGGTCCTCACGCTGGTTCTCCTCGAACTTGGTCCGGCTCTGGCGGTAGCGCCGAAGCTCCCGCTCGTAGATGTCCTGGTCGAAGTGCCCCTCTTCGTCCTGGAACTGGCGCAGGTCCATGATGTGGCTCGCCAGCTCGTGGTCGCTGACCACGATCCGCTCGCTCTCCGCGGACTGCAGGATCAGCTCCCGGATGATCAAGTTGTCGAGCACATCGTTCTTGATCCGCTCGATCTCCTCGTCGGTCATGTTGTCGTTGTACCGCTGCATGAACCGGATCCGGTCCTGGTAAGCCCGGACGAAGGTGCCGTCGAGCACCGATTCGCCGTTGACCTTGGCCACTGGACGCGCGCGCTGCCCGCCGGTATTGACTCCCCAGAACACGAAGACGACCACGATCGCGGCGAACAGCAGCTGGATCACGAACGAGCTGGCATTCTTGCGCATCGTTTCGAGCATGTCGGACTCCACAGGTCTCGCCGGAAGCGGCGCCGAAACATACGCGCTGGGGTGTCCTTCGTCAACGGGTGCGTCGCGTTGACGGGTGCGCGCGCGTGCGCGAGAATGCTCCCACCGAGCCGGTATCACCCCTCGATGCGTCTATCGATACGCACCAAGTTAGCGATCGCCCTGCTTCTCGTGGCTCTCACCGCGTGGAATCTGCACGCCAATCGCAAGGAGAGTGATGATCTGAACATCGCCGACCGCACGGTGCTGTTCATCACCGCGCCGATCCAGCGCGTCCTCCGCTGGACCGTCGGTGGGGTCGGCTCGATCTTCTCGGGCTACTTCGACCTGGTCCACGTCAAGCGCGACAACGAAACGCTGCAGGATCAGCTCGCGGGCTGGGAGTCGATGGAGGCCCGGGTCCGGGAGCTGGAGATCGAGAACGATCGCCTGCGTCAGCTGGCGGATCTGCGGGCGCGAGCCGACGTGCCGTCGGTGGGGGCACGGGTGATCGGCTGGGGGACCTCGGATCGTTTCCGCGTCGTACGGATCGACCGGGGACGTGCCCATGGCCTGGAGCCGGGGCTCGGGGTGATCGACGCCCGCGGCGTGGTCGGTCAGGTGCTGCACACCAGCGCGGGGGCGGCAGACGTGTTGTTGATGTCCGACGCGTCGTCCAACCTGGCAGCGCGCCTGCAAGAGACGTCCCTGCGCGGCATCGCGCGGGGCGACGGCCGCTGGAGCGCCAGCCTGGAGTTCGTCAACCGGCAGGACGCCGACGCCGTCCTCGAGGGGGATCTGGTGGTCACGTCCGGGGATAACGCGGTGTTCCCGGCCGGTATCCCCGTGGGCCGGGTGAACCGGGTCGAGGTCGCGGACACCGGCCAGTTCCTGACCGTCGCGCTGGAGCCGGCGTCGGACCTGGCGGACCTGCGCGAACTGATCGTGTTGCTGGCGCCGGGCATTTCGTTCGGCGAAGAGCTGGAGTTCCTGCCGATGCCCGGCGCCGTGGCTGGCCACGAGCCCTACGGGCCGCCGATGCCGGTGGGACCGCCGCCGGCTGGCGGGGAGGATCTCCAGTGAGGATGGGCGCTGCCATCGGGCTGGGATTTGTCCTGCTGGTGGTGCGCGCGACCGTGCTGCCGGTCTTCGGGCTCGCGGCCATCGGCCCCGACCTCGTCCTGCCGTTGGTGGTGTTCTACGGCGCGACGGGTCGATTCGCCGAGGGCCTGGTTGTGACCCTGGTGCTCGGACACCTGGCCGATGTGATGTCCGGTGGCACCCTGGGGCTACATCTGTATCTGTACGCGGTGGCGTTCGGGCTGGCGAACCTGAGCCACGGGCGGGTGGATCAGGCCGGTTCGTTCGTCCCCTGCCTGATGGTCTTCGTGATATCGCTGATCGCGGGCGCGTCCCTCGCCCTGTTGTATGGCTTGTGGGGCACCGCGGTCCCACGTCCGGCGGGGGGACCGCTGGCAAGCGCGTTGCTGACCGCGGCCTTCACGTTCCCGATGTTGCCCGTCCTGCGCAAGCTGCAACGCATCTCGCGCCGGGACGACAAGCTGATCCTGCCCGGATAGGCCCATGGAGCTGCTACGCACGCCCCACGAAGCCTCGGAATTCCGGCTCCGGCTGGTGGTGGCGATCTGCCTGCTGACTCTGGTGTTCGGCACCCTGGTGGCGCGGCTGTGGATGTTGCAGGTGCTGCGGGGGGAGTACTACGCCCGTTGCGCGGCACAGAACGGATTCAAGGAGCGGGAGATACCCGCTCCCCGGGGGTTGATCTTCGACGCAGGCGGGCACCGGCTGGCGGACGTGCGGGCGGCGTACGACGTGGTGATCCTGCCGGCTGACGTGCTGGCGTCCGGGGCCAACCCCGAGACCGACGCAGAGGACGGGATCCAGCTGCCCTCACGGGTCTCCATCGATGCCATCGCACGGGAACTGTCGCCCCTGCTGTCGCTGCCCGAGGACGAGATCGTCACGCGCTACGAGGAGGCAGGGGGACGCAGGCGCTACCGGCCGCTCCTGATCAAGGGCAACGTGTCGTTCGAGGAGCTGGCGAACGTGAAGCTCCGCCAGCCCTTCCTGCCAGGGGTCGACATCCGGGTGACCACCCTGCGCAACTACCCCTTCGGCGGGTTGTTCTGCCACGTCATCGGCTACATGCGGGAGGTTCGGGAGGATCAGCTCAAGAACCTGCGGACGCGGTACGCCGACACGCCCTGGGGGTCGGACTACTACGAGATGGGGGACCACTTCGGCACCTGGGGTCTCGAGGCGGCGTTCGAGGAGTACCTCAAGGGCAACGATGGCAAGTACTTCGCCTTGGTGGACGTCCACGGCCGCGAGCTGGGCCGGTCCACCGTCGAGGATCCGGGCGACGAGTACCTCCAGGCGCTGTACCACTGGGCGGACGCCGATCGGCGCCACGAGCTGCCCGGCCACGATCTCCACCTCTCGCTGCGCCTGGATCTACAACAGCTGGCCCTGGACCTGATGGGGGAGGAGTCCGGCGCCGTGGCCATGATGGAGGTCCACAGCGGCCGGGTCCTGGCGCTGGTCAACGCCCCGACTTTCGATCCCCAGATCTTCGCCTCGCGGATCAGCCCGGAGCAATGGAAGGCGCTGACCGACGACCCCACCGATCCCCTGAGCGACAAGGCGCTGCAGGGCATCTATCCCCCCGGCTCGACCTACAAGATGATCACCGGCGCCGCCGCCCTGGAGTACGGCGGACTGAGTCTGGACACCCCGGTGTCCTGCAACGGTTATTACAAGCTCGGCGGGCACCGCTTCCGCTGCTGGCGCTATCGATACGGTGGCCACGGCAGCGTGTCCTTCCGGGACGCCCTCAAGGGCTCTTGCGACGTGTATTTCTACACCGCCGGGATGCGCGCGGGTATCGATCAGGTGGCGCGGATGGCCCGCTCCTTCGGCCTGGCCGACGCGACCAGCATCGGTATCAACAGCGAACAACACGGCCTGATCCCCACCGAGGCGTGGAAGCTGGAGTCGGGGCGGGGCAAGTGGCAGAAGGGCGACACTCCATCCGCGGTGATCGGGCAAGGGTACACCAGCGCGACACCCATGGGGCTGTGCCGGATGACCGCCGCCATCGCCAACGGCGGCACGGTCTTCAAGCCGACGCTGGTGGATCGGGTGGTGGCTCCCGACGGCCACGTGGTGCTCCAGACCCACCCCGAGGTCATCGGTCAAGCCGACGCCTCGCCGCGGGTGATCGGCGCTCTGCAGGAGTCGATGCGGGCGGTCGTCGAGGAGAAGGGGGGCACCGCCCACTGGCAGCAGATCGTGGGATTCCCCTTCGCGGGCAAGACCGGGACGGCCCAGGTGGTCGCCCAGTCAGGCGGCGGGTTTGCCTACCACACCAACAAGTTCATGCAGGACCACGCCTGGTTCGTGGCCTTCGCCCCGGCCGACGATCCGCAGGTCGCCATCTGCGTGCTCGTGGAGCACGGGGTCCACGGCTCGACCGCGGCTGCGCCCATCGCGCGTCAGCTGATCGAACTCTATTTCGCCGCCGACATCGAACGGATCCGCGCGGCCGCCGAGGAGGCCGCGAAGGCCGCTGACGCCGCCGCTGCTGCGGGCGAAGGGGAGGGGTAGTCGTGGATCGCCGGCTGATCCAGCACTTCGACCTGCCCCTGCTGGCGGTCACGTTCGTGTTGATGTTGGCGGGTCTGGCCACCCTGTACGCCGCGTCCCTGACGCCGGAGACCGAGGGAATCCCCTCGATGGTGACCCGCCAGGCGCTGTACATGGGTGTCGGCCTGGGCGCGGCGCTGCTGTGTACCCTGATCGACTACCGCGTGCTGCTGAACATGGCCCTGCCGATCTACGGTGCGCTGCTGGCGGCGCTCGCCCTGGTACTGCTGATCGGGTTCGTCGGCGGGGGCGCCCAGCGCTGGATCGACCTGGGGATCATTCGCTTGCAGCCCTCCGAGTTGGGCAAGGTCGCCCTGGTGCTGGTCCTGGCCCGGTTCCTCCATGAGCGAGTCGATCGGGACGGGCTGGGATTACGGGCGGCGTTGCAGACGTTCGTGGTGATGGCCCCGGCCGGGCTGTTGATCTTCTTCGAGCCCGATCTTGGCACCGCGATCCTCTACGGCTTGCTCACCACCTCGGTGCTGCTGTTCGCCGGTATCCGTCCCCGCCTGCTGGTGGTGCTGACCCTGGCATCGGCTCTGCTGGGACCCCCGGCGATCTATGTGGCCTACCGCCACGTACTGGACGACTACCAGCGAGACCGTATCGACACATTCCTCGATCCCGAGAACGACCCCCACGGCAAGGGTTACCAGACGATCCAGAGCCGCTATGCCATCGGCTCGGGCCGGCTGGTCGGCAAGGGATTCGGCAAGGGGACGCAGGCCCAGCTGCGCTTTCTGCCCGAGCAACACACCGACTTCATCTTCTCGGTCTACGCCGAGGAGCGAGGGTTCTTCGGCTCGCTGCTGCTGCTGACCCTCTACCTGGGCTGGCTGGCGGTGGGGCTGAACGTGGCACGGCGAGCCAAGGAGAAGTTCGGCGCGCTGCTTGCCTTCGGGCTGGTGGCGATCCTGGCCTGGCAGGTGCTCATCAACCTGGGCGGTGTGCTGGGATTGATGCCGGTGACCGGAGTCACACTGCCGCTGATGAGCTACGGCGGATCTTCGGTGCTCACCGTGATGATCTGCGTTGGACTGCTGCTGAACATCTCCATGCGGAGATACATGTTCTAGCTCGTGCCGGTTCGTGCCGGGGAGCGTCTACAGCGCCTGGGCGACGAACTGCTCCAGCTTGGCGCCAGAGACCGCCCCCACGACCTGGTCGACCACGGCGCCGTCCTTGAATAGGATCAGCGTCGGGATGCTGCGGATGAAGTACTTGCCCGGGATCTGGGGACTGGAGTCCACGTCCATCTTGACCACCTTGAGCACGCCCTTGTGGTTGGTCGCGACGGCGTCGACCAGCGGCGAGATGGCCTTGCACGGGCCGCACCAGATGGCCCAGAAGTCCACCAGCACCGGCAGGTCGCTCTGCAGGACCTCGGCCTCGAAGTTGTCGTCGGTGACCTGGTTCACGGCGTCGCTCATGGGAAGGCTCCTCGGCTACGGGGACGTCCTCGTCCCGCTGCGGCCCAGATCTAGATCCCGGATGGCGATCCGTCAACAGGTGGTTTTCGACTGGGATTGACTGTCATCGACACTCAACCCTACGATCGTCGATCTGTCGACGAGTGGAAACCGATGACGCGCGTACTGATCGTAGAGGCGGCGGAAACCGACCGCGACCTCCTCTGGGCCTTCTTCAACGGCATCCAGTGCCAGGTGGACGTGGTCCCCTCGCTGGAGGAGGCCGAGGGGCTGTTCAACGAGCATCAGCACCGCCTGGTCATCGTCGACGTCCGTCCCCCGCGGGGTGACGGCTTCGAGATCGCCCGCCGGCTCAACGACCTGTCCCAGCGGCTGACCCCCTTCCTGTTCGTGAGCGGTACGGCGAACGAAGAGGAGGTGATGCGCCAGGCCGATCCTCACCTGCAGGTCATCGGTCTGCTGCGCAAGCCGATCTTCATCGTCGATCTGGTCTACAAGGTCCGCGGCTTGGTGCCACTGCCGGACGAGACCGCGTTCCTGCAGCTGCTCGAGCGGCTGGAACCCGGTGATGCCGGTGTCAGTGGCCTCGATGAGCTGCTGCGCTCCAGCGGCGACCTCTCCCGGGTCTCGCTGGCGCGGGTTCTCTACGCCGTCTTCGAGACCCGCCGGACCGGCTGCCTGACCATCGCCTCGGGCGACGGCTTCGTCCGCTTCTACACGCGCCACGGCAACATCATCTACCTGGAGAGCCAGCGCGAGCCGGACCGACTGCTCGCCTCCATGCGGCGCGCCGGGACCCTGGGTGACGATCGGCTGCCCAGCGAGGGTGACGCGGTCCGGCTGGAGGACGAGATCGGCCTGTTGCTGGCGACGCGGACGCTGGCGCCGCATCAGGTCCCGGCCGCGGTGACGGCGTTGCTGATCGAGGTGGTCGAGAACCTGGCCGCCGAGCAGTCCGGGGTGTTCCGGCTCGAACCCATCGACCCTCCGGCCGTGCTGGACGAGCCTTTCGGCGTGCTCAAGGTCCTGCTGGGGGTGTACACCCGGCGGGTGGCCAAGATGCCCGACCCGGTGGGCGAGATGGGGAACTCGGAGCTGGTCGTCCGCCTGCCCCTGGGGCTCGACCTCCCCCGCTGGAAGCTCCCCGCCGCCGAGATGCGGACCCTCCACCGCCTGCGGGCGATGGTCGGCCGGCCCGTGGTCCTCGAGGACTTCCTGCGGGTATACGCCGAGGGCGATCTCGACGCCCAGCGGTCGCTGCGGTCGCTGCTCGACACGCTCGAAGCGATTGGCTACCTGGACTTCCGGCCACCGCTGTTCTCCGAGGAGGACGCCCGGATCTGCCGTGAGCTGCTCGAGGAAGCCTACCGGATCCGCCACCTCGACCACTTCAGTCTGCTCCGCGTCCGCGCGACCGATTCGGCGGAGAAGGTGAAGCAGGCCTACCTGGACGCGTCGAGGATGTACCATCCCGATCGTTACTACACACGTCCGGACCGGGTCTGTGCCCTGGCGAGTCATATCCAGTCCCGCTACCAGGACGCCCAGGAGACCTTGGGCAACGAGAAACGGCGCAAGCTGTATCTCAGCGCCATGGACGACTCCGCGCTGCGCCGGGCCGGCGGATCGGACAAGGATCTTCTCGATCCCGCCCGCGCGACGATCTTCTGGAAGCAGGCCGAGCGTTTCATCCGGGCCCGCAAGTGGGAAGACGCGCAGAAGCTGCTCGATGAGGCGGTTCGCTTCGATCCGGGCAAGGCGATCTACATCGCCACCCGTGCCTGGGTGGTCTACCAGCGGGATCCCAGGGGCAACGCCAACGTGGCCCTCGACGGCCTGCGCCGCGCCATCGACATCTCCAACAACTGCGACAAGGCCCACTACTACATGGGCATGATCGCAAAACAGGCTGACGAGCCCTCCAAGGCGGAGCTCTACTTCAGCCGCGCGGTCGCGGCGAACTCCAACAACTTCGAGGCGAGCCGGGAACTGCGGCTCCTCGAACGCCGCTCCACCAGCAGCTCGGATCCTGCCGTCAAGAAGAGCTTCCTCTCCGGGCTGTTCGGTCGCAAGAAAAGCTGATCGCCACCTGGCGCTGTCGCCGCACTCCCTCTCCTCCCCGGGTCGCGCGCGGCCCGTTCCTCCTGGTGGGGGGACTCGTGTACAATGCCCGGCGAATCAGGAGGTTTGGCATGCGCTGGTGGCTGATGGTCTCCCTCTGTATCGCGGCTCTGCTCGCGGTGGGCTGTGCGACGGGCGACGTCGACGACGTTGTCGCGGGGGATGACGACGACGTTGCCGCCGACGACGACGACGACGACGACGATGACGACGACAGCTACGAGCCCCCACCGGCGCTGGGTCCCGACTTCGAGTGGGATCCCGACGACCTGGAGGGCGCGCTGAACCTGTCCGTCGAGGCCCTGTACTACACCGTGCCCGGGTTCACCCTCTCGCTGGTCGAGACCATGGAGGATCTGACCGAACAGTACAGTACCGAGGACTGCCCGACCGTGGAGTTCAGCGGCCCGCCCGACGCGGTGCTCAAGACGGTCACCGGCGGGTGCACGGCGGGGGAGATGGAATTTGCCGGCGCCTACTCGTTGCTGGACGAGGACGCGGGTAGCTTCCACATCTACACCTGGTCCGCGGAACAGTTCTACATCCGGCCCGCCGATTCAGGAGTCGACGGACGTGAGGACGTGGAGGACGACGAGTACTTCTTCCACGGCCTGGTGGAGTGGAGCTACGACGGCCAGAACGTGCTCGGCACCTTCGGCCAGGGGTTGGGCGAGCTGGACGCCAACACCGGCTTCGAGGCCCACTACGTGGGGCTGGCGCCCGACGTCCCCGAGTGGAACCACGTGTATCTCAAGGGCAACAGCACCGCCCGGCTCAACGCCGACCAGGAGGTCGAGTACACCCACGACCTGTACGTGTCCTCCAACGGTTTCTACTCCTTCACGTCCAACGCCGTGACCATCGTGAGCGACGAACAAATCTGCACCGACGAGCCGCTCAGCGGCGGGATCACCATCACCGGCTCCCCGCTGACCATCATGTTCATGCCCGACGGTGAGACCGCCTGTGACGGCACGGTCAACGTGATGGCCGGTGTCGAGCAGATCGGCTACTACACCGAGGCGATCTGGTAACCGCCGTCGGATCTCTGCCCAGGGGCGGCGGCAGGTGGGAGACGACACGAGCGGAATCGCCCCCGGCCGTCGTCGAGGACGAGACGGGCACGCCCGCTCCGGGCGTCGATGGGCACCGCTGGTGTTGCTGGCGTGGATCCCGCTGTGGCCCCTGCTGACCCAGCGCAAGGTGGTGCTCCAGCACGACCTGTTCCTCTCCGACCTGCTCCACAGCCACCTCCCGTACCGGGCGTTTCTGGGGCGTGAGCTCGCCTCGGGGCGCTTCCCGCTCTGGATGCCGGACGTGTACTCGGGCGTACCCTTCCTGGCCCAGATCGAGGCAGCGCCCCTGTGGATTCCCAGCTGGGTGCTGCACGGGCTGTTCTCGCCCCACGTGGCCTTCAACCTCTCGGTGGCGCTGACGGTCCTGCTGGCCGGGATCGGCGCCTGGCTGCTGTGCCGGGAGCTGGGAGCCCTGCCCGCGGCCGCGGTGGTGGGGGGCATCGCCTTTGCCCTGTGCGGGTTCAACGTCTGCCATATCAAGCACCCGAACCTGCACGCTGCGGCGGCGATGGCGCCCTGGGTGCTGTGGGCGGTCGAGCGGGCGCTGGCCCGGGCCGACGGTCGCGCCTGGCCGTGGGTGGGGGCGTTGATCGGCGTACAGCTGCTGGCCGGGGGTCCCCAGGTGGCCTACTTCACCCTGCTGGCGGCATCGGGCAGGGTGGCGTGGCGGCTGATCGCCGCGGGCCGGGGCGCCGTGCAGGCCCGCGGGCTCGCGATCCTGCGGATCCCCATGCTGGAGGGGGGCGGCTTCGTCCTCGCCATCGTCATCGGCTTCGCCCTGGCGGCCGCGGCCCTGTTGCCAGCGTGGGAACACACCGCGCTCTCACCCCGGGCGAGCGGCATGAGCTGGGAGGACGCGACCCGCTACCCCTATCCACCCGCGGACCTGATGACCTTCGTTCTGCCGCGGGTGCGGGGCAGCGTCTGGAACGTGACCTACCCCGGCGGCGAGACCTTCCAGTGGGAGAACTACGGGTTCGTCGGGCTGTCGACCCTGCTGCTGGCGGTGATGGGCGCCGTCGCCGCCATCCGCGGACACGCGCAGCGACGCGGGAGGTACTGGCTCGTGGTCCTGGTTGCCGCCGGGCTGCTGATGCTGGGTCCGGCCACACCCCTGTATCGCCTGGCATGGCTCGGGGTCCCCGGCATGGACCTGTTCCGCTTTCCTTCGCGTTTTGTCGTGCTGGTGGACCTGGCGCTGGCGGTGCTCGCGAGCCTCGGTTGTTCGGCCCTGCTGGCGCGCTTGGAATCCGTGGGCACGGCGGCGCGCGTCGTTCCCCTGGTCCTCGTCGGCCTGGTGACGGTCGAGCTGTCGATCCAGCAACCGACCCAGCTGCCGATGGATGACGCCGCACCCTGGCGGGCCGCCAGCCCGGTGGCGGCAGCCATCGCCGCGGACGGCGGCAGCGGCCGGACCTTCCACCTGGACGACTATCAGGTCTGGGACGAGGTTTGCCGCCGGAACCTTGGATTCCGGGCCGGGTTCGAGCCCTTCCAGCGGCTGGCAGGGGTCCCGCTGGCGAGCTCCGGGGTGCTGATGGGCCTGCGCTCCCCCGGGGGGTACGTGGCCATGCCCCACGTTCGAGTGGCGCGATTCTGGACACCGTTCCAGCACTACTTCCTGGACGTGATCCACCAGCCACCCCAGTGGAACGCCGACGCCCGCACCCCCGGCGCCCACTTCCAGGGTGCGCTGGACCGTTCCGCCGTTCGCTACGTGCTGACCGGCGAGCCGATCGTCGATGCCGCCCGCTACCAGGCGCTGGCCGCGTTCCCCGACATCCCGCTCTACCTGCAGGTCAACGTGGCGGCCCTGCCCCGGGCCTACGTGGCCACCCGCTGGGTGCCGGTGGAGGATACCGCTGGCGCGGCCCGGTGGATGTTCCGCGACGGGCTGGCTTTTCCCGGTGTACCCGCCATCGAGGGTGCCGCGGAGCCCCCGGAGGGCGACCCGGAGGAGCCGGTCGCTGTTCAGCTGGTCGAGCGGGGGACGGACCGCCTGGAGATCGAACTGGCCGGGGCCCCGTCCGGTTGGCTGGTGATCGCCGACAGCTGGGATCCGGGCTGGCGCGCGACCGTGGACGGGGAGCCGTCGCCGATCCTACCGGCCAACGGCTTCCAGCGGGCGATCCGCGTGCCGGCCGGTGCCCGGCGGGTCGAGCTGCGGTACCGGCCGCCGGGACTCTTCGGCGGCCTCGCCCTGACCGCCACGGCTGCCATCGCGCTGACCGGCTGGTTCGCCCTGGTCCGGCGCCGCCGTCAGGTCGCCTGATCTCCCGCGGGCCGTCCGCGGCCGCGCCGGTACGACCTCTCCCACTGACGCTCCCAGCCGGCGATGGCGCGGACCGCAGACAGCATCCGATCCAGCCAGTCGCCGACCTCGGCGGCCGGTATCCCCAGGGCCTGCAGCAGCGAACCCTCGAAGAGCCGCCGATCGGTCCGCTCCAGCTCCCGATCCAGCCGTCCGATCGGCCGACGATCGAGGGGGACGAGGGTGAGCTGGGCCAGCCGGCCCGGGTCGGGGACCCGCAGCGTCAACAGATCGCCGACCTCGGTCTTGATCTTGCCCTCGTTGCTGACCCTCCCGTGGGCGTAGCGCTCCAGGAACGTCCAGCCGCTGTTGAGGGCGACCAGCAGCGGCGAAAGCTCGATGCCATCCCGGGGTCGCAAGGCGATCAGGTTGTTGTTGACCAGCGCACCCTGGGGATTGGCCGACACCAGATGCCGATACTGGACGGTCCTGGTCCACAGGATCGGCGCCGGGCCGCCCGTGGGCACGGTGAACCAGCGCGACGTGCCATCCTTACGTTCGCGTCCTTGGCAGGTTGCGCGGCGGTGCATGGCGTGGGGCTCGCCCTCAGCGGCGTGCAGCAGGGAGGCGACCGTGGGCGCCTCCGCGTCTCCGGGACGCAGGGCGAGCAGTCGCCGGGGTAGCGCGGCCGGGTCGACCGTGAGGTGGTCCAGCTCCATCGGAGACACGACGATGGGCCGAAGGCGGTCGGGCGGTCCCTCCCAACGCTGGCCCAGGCGATTGACCCCGTCGCGGAACAGGAAGAACCCGTCGGCGCCGGTCTTGATCCCGAACCGCGCCTCGACCAGCTCCCCGAGGGGGCGAAAGGCCGTCGGCAGCCGCGCCTGCAGCGCCTCCAGCACGGGAGGGGTACGCAGGTAGCCTCCCCAGGGCCGGCCGTCGGCCAGCAGCGCTGCGGCCACGCTCCGCCGGGCAGGCGAGGCGTCGTCCGCCGGCTCCACCAGCCGGACGAAATGGGCACGGTATGGGTCCTCCTGCCCGCGGAGCTTGCGGGCCAGCAGCAGGACGGCGCGGGTCCGCGCCTCCGGGAACCACGGCTCCACGGCCGACTCCAGCACCTGGTCCATGTGGTAGTGCCGGGCCACGAAGGCCCGCAGGGGCGCCCCGTAACGCGAGGTCAACCAGGCGGCGCTGGACAGGAAGGCCAGCTGACCCCCGGGGCGCAAGTGGCGGGTCAGCTCGAACAGGAAGTAGCCGAGCAGGTCCGCCCGGCCCGCGCCGGGCAGGGAGAGCTCCCGGGAGTAGCGGCTGCGAAGCTCGCGCTTGCGCGCGGCGGGGATCGACTCCTGACGGAGGAAGGGAGGGTTGGCGATCACCGCGTCAAAGGGCGAATCCAGCGCCTCGCGGGGCAGCGAGAGGAAATCTCCCCGCACCAGCCGGGCATCGGGGCCGAGGGAGCGACGGGCGCTCTCGAGGGCCTCCGGATCCGTGTCGACGCCCCACAGCTCGCCTGCCCCCCGGTCGTGCGCCGCGGCCAGCAGCGCGCCCGCGCCACAGGCGGGGTCGAGCACCCGCCCACCGCCCCGGGGAAGGGCGTGGTCCGCCATCCATCCCGCCACCCGCGGGTCGGTGAAATGCCGACCCCGCCGACGCCGGTCGACCGGGTCCATCGCGAGTTCCAGAATACGGCCGTGTCGGTGTGCGTCCATGGCTTGCGGGTAGAGTTGTACCAGAACCACCCGCGGGGTAAGCTGCGCGCCGTCCAGATGGGTCGTGGAGGAGGCGGGATTCGAGATGCAACGACGGGCAGGGCTGTGGACCGTGCTGGCGCTGACGGTGGCCTGGACCACGGCTGCGTGGGCCAGCGACGGCGAGGCGCTGATGCGGGCGCTGGACGATTCGATGGCCACCGCCGGCGAGCGGATCACGGTGCAGATGACCCGCACCACGGGGTCGGGCGCGCCCCGGGAGGCGGAGTTCGTGATGACCACCCTGGCCCCGCTGGGTGAGGCCGCGCGCTCCAAGATCGTGTTCACCAAGCCGGCGGGCGTCGCGGGGACCGCCGTTTTGACGGTCGAGGAAGAGGGGAAACGCTCCCAGTGGGTCTACGTGCCCGAGGTGGGCATGGTCCGCAAGCTCGCGAGCCCGGACCGCACCGAGGCCTTCGCCGGAACCGACTTCACCCTCGAGGATCTGAAGCTGCGCTCGGACTTCGCGAATCGCAGCTACCGGGTACTGCGGACCGAGAGCTACGAGGGCGCCGAGTGCACGGTGATCGAGGACACGGCGGCCAACGAGAAGGAGCAGAAATACAGCGGCTACGGCAAGGTCCTGCTGTGGGTCGAGCAGGGTCGCTGGCTCGTCTGGAAGGTCGAATTCTTCGACGAGCAGGGTCGGTTGCAAAAGATCCTGACCGCCCACGATCTGCATCAATACGGCGACCGGTGGCGCTTCGACACGGCGAAGATGACCCACCTGCTCGACGGGAGCACCACCACCTTCGCCGGCAGCCAACGGGAGACTGACGTTGCGCTCACCAAGTCGGACTTCGCGCCGACCGTGCTGGGCGATTGAACGGGGGCTGACGCCCCTGCTGGTCGCCACGGCCTTCGCGCTGTGGGCGCCAGCGGTCGCCAGTGGTGCGGGGGACGCCGAACCGTCGCTGAGCTTCGGCGGCGAGCTGGACTGGAGCCTGTTCGGCTACCTCCGCGACTATGACCCGGGCGGCGCGGTCCCCGGCCGCAACCAGATCCAGGTCCAGCCCCACCTCAAGGCCCGCGCTGGCAAGCTGGGGGCGACGGTCGAGTTGCAGTTCCGCCACGACTTCGTCGATCCCGAGCGCAGCCGGATCCTGCTGATGGATGCCTACGCCCAGGCCCGCTGGGGCGGTTTCAAGATCCGCGCGGGCAACCAGATCATCCGCTGGGGCCGGATGGACATGCGTCCGGCACTCGATCTGCTCACGCCGCGGGACTACGACGAGCTGTGGGATCCCGAGCGGCTCGCGACCCCCGCGCTGCTGCTGTCCTACGGACACCCGTCGGTTGCTCTGTCGGTGGCCTGGCTGCCCACCTTCACGCCCAGTCGCTACCCGGTCCACGACGACCACCGCTGGCACGTGTTGCGCTCCCAGCCGGAGCTCGGCGTGGCGGGCAGCGAGACCTTCCCGATCCACTACCGCGAGTACCGGGAGCCGGAGATCACCGGCGATCCCGCGTTCCTCGACGGGCAGTACGCCACCCGGCTCGAGCTGTTCCTGCCCAGCATCGACCTGGGCGTCCAGGGTTATTACGGTTGGGACCTGTTGCCCACCTATCACCGCTTCGAGGGCCTCAACGGGGACGTCATGGAGCCCACGGCCCAGGACCTGATCACCTTCCTCGACGAGGGCGTCGAGGTGGCGCTGATCCCGGTGTTCGCCCACAAGGGCGTGGTCGGCGGCGACTTCGCCCTCGTGCTCGGGCGGGTGGTGGTCAAGGGCGAGGTCGCCTACACCTTCACCCCGGATGCGGCACACGAGCGCTGCGAGGTGCCCGATCCCTACCTGCAGGGCACGGTCGGTGTGGAGTGGATCGCCAACGACATCGTCGGCAACCAGGATCTGCAGCTGCGCTTCGAGATCGCCGGTGACCACGAGCTGCCCCCCAGCGACGACGGGGTGATCAACCGGGATGACCACTGCGACGTGCCCGCGACCGCGACCCCCATCGTGGACGTGAACCACCTGTCCATGCTTGCGTTCTACGGCAACGTGCAGTGGGCGTTCTCCGACCACGTGGCCCTGGATCTGCGGGGGTTCGTGGGAATCGAGGGGGACTACTTGCTGCGCACCGAGCTGTCCTACACCGCCCGGGACCGGCTGCGGCTGGGCCTGGGCCTGTTGTTGCTCGGTGGTTTCGAGGACGACAGCTTCATGGCCCACTACGACAGCAACGACAGGGTGGAGTTCCGAGCCACCTACTTGTTTTGAGTACCCACGTGAACGGTCCGTGGCAACGACTGCGTCTCCCCCTGCTGGTGCTGCTGGCGGCCTCCGCGTTCGGCGGACTGTGGGCCACGCGCCAGCTACAGACCGGATCGGAGTTGGGGGACATGCTGCGGGACGACAGTGGCGAGCAGGCTCGCTACGAGGGGTTCGCCCGCGTTTTTGGCAGCGATCGGGTGCTGGCGCTGGTCCTCTCTCGCCCGGGCGGCTTCTTCGACCCCGACTCCCTCGCCGCCCTGTCGACCCTCTGCGATCGGATCGAGGCGCTCCCCTGGGTCCGGCGGATCGAGAGCATCACCCACACCACCTCGGTGGCCTCCGAGGCCGGCGTGATCGAGGCCCGGCCGCTGTTCACCGAGCCTCCCTTCGACGAGGCGCAGGTCGAGAGCGGAGCCCGCGAGGTGCTGCGCAATCCGATGTTCGTCGGCAACCTGGTCAGCGCCAGCGGCGGAGCCGTAGCGGTCATGGTGTTCCTGGCCGAAAGGACCGTGGCCGGCGAGGTCGTGCGGCGGGTGCCGGAGGAGGTGGCCGCAGATCCGGTGGCGTTCGGCGCGGCGGGTGAGGGAGTGCCGGGAGCCCTCAACGACGTGGGCCTGGCGCTGGCACGGGGCGAGCTGAGCGGCGATCCGGACGAGCTGCGGCTGGCCGCCCTGCGGGATCTCGCCGCCTCCGGGAGCGATGGTTCTGCCGCCCTGATGGCGCTGATCGAACGATTGACCGACGAGGCGGCGCTGGCCATCGAGCGCTACGACACCGAGGCGGTGGAGACCCTGGCGGGGATGCTGGATTCCCAGGGCGCGGCCCTCGCCCAGCACCGGGCGCTGGTCGGCTCCCCCGTGATGCGATTGGGCCTCGAGCAGCGGGTCGCCCTCGATATCCAGCAGGCCGTGATGGCCGCGCTGGTGCTGATGCTGCTGCTGTCCTGGCTTGCCCTGCGCGATCCCTTCCGCTTGCCGCTACCCATGGGCGCCGCCACCACCAGTGCGCTGTGGACGGTGGGGGGGATGGCTCTGCTGGAGATCCCCCTGGATCAGGTCAGCATCGCCGCGATCTTCCCCGGCATCGCCCTCTCGTTGTCCTCATCCGCGCTGCTGTGCGCGGACGAGCGGCCGCGCCGCCGGACCGTGATCGGAGCGCTCGCGTCGGGCGCCTTGCTGTGTGTACTCGGCGCCCTGCTGTGGCTCGGGGACGTGGAGGCTGTTCGCCGCTTTGGCACGGTGCTGCTGCTCGGTGGAGTCGCGGGTGCCGTGGGACCGGTGGTGGTGGTCGGCGGCATCGTGGCGATGACCGACAACCGGCTTCCCACCGCCGACCGACGCCCTCGCCGCCGCGGCGTGATCCTGGCGGCGGTCGTGCTGGGACTGCCCGCGGTGCTCGGCCTGGAGCGGCTGACCATCGGGGTGGACTACGGCGCTGCGTTGCTGCCCCGGGATCCCCTCGCTGCATCCCTGAAGCTGGCCGACGACCATCTGGCGGGGATGAACGCTTTTCGGCTTCACCTGCGCGCTGGCGAGCGGGACCGGCTCAAGGATCCGGACATGCTCCAGGCGATCCGCGCGCTGCAGCGGCGCCTCGAGGACGAGGAAGGCGTCGACGCGACCCTGTCGTACGTGGACCTGATCGGGGCGATCTACGGCGCCCTCGATCCGGACCAGGCCGACCAGCTGCCCGAGCGGCGCGCGCTGGTGGACCAGCTGCTGCTGCTGTTCGGCTCCCTCGACGCGCTGGCGCCCTTCGTGACCGGGGACTACGACCAGGCGGCGATCACCGTGCGCGTGGACCCGGGTGGGGGGCGGGCGTTGCGCGCGCTCACTCGCCGGGTGGAATCGGCCGCAGGCGATCTGCTGCCGGCCGACGTCTCGTGGACGCTGGAGGGGGAGCTGCTGCTTACGGAACACGCCACCGACAGCACCACCCGCCGGCTGATGGAGGGAGCCGCCCGCAGCCTGCTGCTCACCCTGGCGGTCCTGATGATCGCCATCCGCCGGATCAGACCCTTCCTGCGCCTGGCCATTCCGGTCACCTTCGCCACCGTGGCCGCCCTCGGGGCGACCTGCCTGGGGAGCGTCGAGCTGGGGCCGATCAACGTGGCGGTTCCCTGGATCGGCATCGCTGCGGGTGCCCCCGTGGCGCTGGCCCGCGCCAAGGACGGTCGCCCGGGAGCCCGTGACTGGCTCTCCGTGGCGCTGGTGGGGGCCTGCTTCGCGCCCCTGTTGGCGTCCACCCTGCGCTTCGATGCGGCGGTGGGGATCGGGGTCGCACTGGGCACCTTGGTCGCGGCGGTCTACCTTTGGGGGGATGGCGGCGTCGAGGAGGACTGAGGCAACGTCCAGAACACACCCCCGATCCAGGCTCGTGTCGACGGCCGTGCCCCTGCTGGCGACCCTGCTGACGTCGGCGGGCTGCGCCATCGAGGCCACCGAGGGGGTCTTCCTGGTGGACCCGGCGGGAATGGAGGCGACCCTCGGTTCGGTGTGCGCTCCGCCGGAGCCCATCGCCGGGCCGTTCTGGGTCACGATCTCCAGCTACACGGGCGCCGCCTACATCGCCGAGCCGGAACAGAACCGCATCTGGGTCCGCAATTCCTTCGGGATGGTGCCGGATCAGTGTTACTGGGTGAGCACGGATTCCGAGCGTCCCGGTTGGCCCGATGGGGAGCCCCGGCCCGCCTGTTTCACCAACGAGCTGGTCCAGGACGGCAGTTGCAGCGGTGAAGCCCATGTCCCCGAGGACGGTGGCTGGCTGTTCGTCCACGGCGGCTTCGTGGAGATCCCGGGGCTCAGCGGGCGGCTGGCGACCCACGATCGGACCGCGGTCGCCTGGACCGCCGCCGGCCACCCCCTGCTGCGGGTGATCGACCTGGTCCCCGACGACGACGGTTGTCCGGAAGACCAGCGCTCCTGGGCCCTCAACCGGCTGCTGTACAGCCTCGAGATCCCCGAGGATGCCTGGGGGTTCGCCGAGGGAGATCTGGCCATCGATGGTTCGGGGCGCTGGCTGCTGGCCACCTCTCCGGACGACCGCCAGCTGGCCATCTGGGAGCTGCCCCTGCCCTGCGAGCACGAGGCCACCCTGCCAGCACCCCGGACCGTGGCGCTGGGCTGCTCACCCGACGGTCCGATCACGGTCGATCCCGCCAGCGATCGGGTGTTCGCCCTGTGCTCCAAGGCGTCGACTGTGGTCACGGTGGCGGAGCTGGCTGCGGAGGAGCCCGAGGTCAGCAGGCGGGTGATGTCCCTGCGGCGCCCCTCCGACCTGGCCTACGAGCCGGTCACCGACACCCTGTGGGTCGCCTCGCCGGCGGCGGGCAAGGTGCGGGGTTTCCCCGCAGGCGGTGGTCAGGCGGTCACCTTCACCGCGCCGGGTGCGACACGGCTGGCGGTGGGGGAGACCCGGACCGGGGACGTCACAGTCGGCAGGATCTACGCGACCGGCTCGGAGCCCGACGGCATCTATCGCATCGACCCGGCGGGGGAAGAGGCCGTGTTCCAGGCCTTCGGCGAGCCGGTGCTCGCCCTCGGCGCCGGGCGCGAGCTGCAGGAGCTGGTGGTGGTCACCGAGCGCGCGACCGATTCCAGCGATCCGAGCTATCCGGTCGCGAGCTTCGTGGACGTGGATCATCTGGCGGCCCAGCGCGCCGAATCCGTCCATCTGTTCGCGGCGGCGTTCCTGGAGTACCCGCGCGACCCCCAGCTGAACGACCTGTCCAGCCAGCCCCAGGAGGTGGCCGTCGAGCCCGAGGCCTGCGCTGCGATGGACACCGAGACCATCGGTTGGCCGAGCCTGGACCGGGTGATGTACCAGCTGTGCTGTCTGCAGCAGGCGCGGGCGGACCAGGTGTCGGCCAACCTGGACTACCTGGAGCGCGCGCTGCTCGATGCGATCCCCGGCGAGGAACGGGTCGAGATGCTGTTCGGGGTCAACCCGACCTCGTTACTCCAGTCCTCCCACTGCATCCACGCGGGGCTGGAACTCGACCGGGACGTGCTGGCCGACCAGGGGCTTCCCCTGCTTGAGACCGTGGGAGCGGAGATCGGGGCGCTGGCGGATCGCGGGGATACCATGCCGGTCCTGCTGGTCCATACCGCGGCGGACAGCGAGGACCAGATTCCGTACACCTGCCCCGATGCCTGGCGGCCGGACGTCGAGGAGCCGGATTGCGACACCACGGTGAGCGACCAGCAGGCCTTCGAGTCCTTCGTCGGCGACCTGTTCGCGACCGCGGGCCTGGGCCGGGTGGCGGAGGCGTACCAGGGCACGGGCGGCTGCGGCGACGGCGAGCTGCCGCTGGCCAGCGGTTGCGCCGATCTGACCCAGCACGCCCTGGACTATCGGGGGATCTGCGGCGGCTTCGACCGGGCCGTCGGCCTGTACACCGAGTACGGCACCGTGTCGTGGCCCGACGCCTACGCCGCCTACTTCCCCGGGGAAGGCGCGCCGTTCACCTACTTCGGCAGCGCCGCCAGCTATCCCTTCACCAGCCACGCCGCCTCCAAGGAGCTGGCCCCCTGGGATGCATCGCAGCGAGTGGGGCCCTTTGCCGTCGATCCCGACGCCGGCAGATGGGACGAGGCCACGGGCGATGGCCCCCTGGACTATCTGCCCGGTGTGACCGTGGCCCAGACCCGGCTGTACGAGCAGGCACGCAGCGGCATGTTCGTGTCCGACATGTTCTTCCACGCCCAAAACGACGGAGATCACTGGGCGGACGAGCGCTGGGTGGGGGAGGAGTCGGCGGACACCATGGGCGAGGCCGACTTTGCCGCGCTGACCCACTACCTGACCTACCACGTGCTGGCCTCGCGGGACGCCGACACGGAGCGGACGCTTTACTTCCACTTGCCCGACATCGCTGCCATTGCCATTCCTACCTACGCCGAGGGACGGGTGGAGTGCACCGAGCCGGGCAATTGCGAGGAGCACGACGCCATGCGGGACTGGGTCCGCGACGTGGTCCCGACCCTGGGGCCGGCGGTGGCCTGGGGCCTGCCCGAGGAGTACCGATGAGGCGAAGCCTGTACGGGGCGGCCGTCGCACTGGTGGCGACTGGCCTGGTCGGTTGCCCCCCCGACGATCCCAAGCTGACGGTGACCGTGGAGAGCGCCGAAGGCTACGACGAGTGTTCGGACATCTGTGTGGACGTCAGCGCCGACCTGGGACTGGTGCCCGCCTCGGGGGCCGGTCTGCGGATGAGCATCGATGGGGGCGAGGTGTTCCGGCCCGCGGGCGAGCTGGACGACGAGGGGGTCGGCCAGGCCTGTCTGGGGCCCGCTTCGCCCGGCGAGTACGACGCGCAGGTGGAGGTCTCCTTCCAGCAGCGGGCGGCGATCAAGACTACCTCGCTGTCGGTCTTCCCGTTCGGCCACGACTGGGGGATCGTCAAGGAGGGGGCGCTGCCCGATCCGCTGCCACGTCCAGCCCTCGCTCGCGACGACGAGGGGCCTGTCCTCGAGGTGGGGTTGGCGGGCGGCTGGGAGGCGGACACGGTGATGATGCCGGCGGTCGCCCCCCACGACGGTGGCTACCTGATGCTCTATGGCGGCCGGGGTGACGACTACCAGATCGGCGCCGCCTGGTCGGAGGACGGCTCGAACTTCACGAGGTTGTCGGACGAACCGGTGATCCCGGCGGGTATCGACGGTGCGTCGTGGGCCGCGGACTCCACCAACGGACCGGCGCTGGTGGCCGAAGACGGTGGGTTGACCGTCTGGTTCCAGGGGGCGGTGGACCAACACAGCGCCATCGGCGCCGCCCGCTCGGACGACGGGCTGAGCTGGGAGTTGCTGTCCATCGATCCCGTGCTGGAGCCCGGCGACGAGGAGGAGTGGGATCGGGGATCGGTGGCCCACCCGACCGTGGTCGCCCACGGCGGCGGCTACGAGATGTGGTACGCCTCGGGCGCGGCCGACGGCGAGTTGCGCCTGGGGCATGCGATCTCCGGGGATGGCCTGGTGTGGACCCGCTACTGCGGCAATCCGGTATTCGACGCCCTGGGCGAGGGATCCTGGGAGCACAGCTCCACCAAGAGCCCCGAGGTGTGGTTCGATGGCGAGCTGTACCACCTGCTGTACAGCGCAGGCGGGTCCAACACCTGGCAGGTCGGGCATGCGGTGAGCGTGGACGGGCTTCGCTGGGCACGCAGCTCCGACGATCCGGTATTGCCGCCCGGCACTGACGGGACCTGGGACGACGGCTCGACCCTCAACGCGTTCGCGCTGGCCGAGGGCGAGGACGTGACAATCTGGTACAGCGGCTCGCCCGCTGATCCCGGCCCGGCGGCCCTGGGGAGAGCCTGGGTTGAGGAGTGGCATTGAGGCGAGGCTTTCACTGGTCCGCCTGGCTGACCGCAATCGGCCTGGCACTGGGCACCCTCGGCCCGGTGGCCGCTTCCCCCGCATCCCCACCGGAGCGCAAACCCTTCAAGTTCGAGATCGCCAGTCCGGACGGCGACTACCGGCTCCGACTCGGGCTGACCGCCCAGATCCGTTCCGTGATCCAGGCCTCCCTCTGAACCGCAGGCCCAGTACCAGGGCGAGGAGCCAGGGGATCGCCGGCAGGTTGGCCGGCCGGCGGCCTTCCGCGTCGCACTGACAGCCTTCGGGTTCCCCCGGATTTCCGCCTGGGGACGAGTCGTCGTCGTCGACATCGTCGTCGTTGTCATCATCGTCGTCGTCATCCCCGACGCCGTCCGCGCCCAGCAGCAGGTCACCGTCCACCGGGGTCTCGCAGGGGTGGTCGCCCAGCCCCAGCATCACCGTCACCGGGCTCGGCTCGACGCCCTGTTCCGGGGGCACGCCGGTCATCCGCAGGACGATCTGCGCTCCGTCGTGGGCCACGGATTCGTCCAGCTCGACATCGATTTATTCTCCCACGACCCCCACGGCGCCCCCCACCGGATCACCGTCCACGTCGACGCCAACCGACCCATCGATCCCGAATCCGGCGGGGAGGTCGAGGTGGATGCGGTCGAGACCGAGGTCGTCGGGGCCGAAGACCAGATCGATCGAGAGGGTCAGCTCGAAGGGCGGGCCGCCTGCCAGGGCGTCGTGGGGGGAGAGTTCACCGGCCGCACCGCTGGCCGGGCGGGCTCCGGTGATCGTCACCCCGGACTCCAGGCCTCAGGGACCCTGCAGGTCGCTCTCGGACCAGGCCAGCAGCGCCCGGCAGTCCCCGAAGGGGAGCAATGCCGGTGTCCGCGCCACGCCGTCGGGCTCGGCCACGATCTGCTCGTCCACCAGGCTCCCATCGTCCAGGATGGCCACCCGCACGGAGGCCCGGTCCCGCTCGCTGAACTCCGACCACGCCACGTGAACCCGGCCATCGTCCACCGCCAGGGTGGGCTCCCAGGCGCCCAGCGCCGAGCTGGTCAGCTGCTCCGGTGGCGAGAAGGTGATCCCGTCGCCGGTGGACGAGGCGTGGAACAGCTGGAACGCGCCCTCCCGGCCGTCCGCCCAGACCAGGTGTAGCGTCCCGTCCTGGTCGACGATCAGCGCGGGCTGGATCGAGGGCGCGTCGTCGTCGGTCACCGGGAAGCCGCCCTCCCAGCTCGCGCCTCCATCCTCGGACCGCAGCCAGTAGATCTCGGTGTTGTCGTTCAGTTCGTCTTGCCAGCGCTATTTCTCGGCGTGGGCGCTGTAGGTCAGCAGCCATACGTCGCCCAGCTCGACGGTCCGGGCGTCCCGCGGGAAATTAGAGTTCGTAGGCGTGGTCGGTCCAGTCGATGGACCAGCTGTCCCCCCGGTCGTCGCTGGTCCAGATCCTCACGCGTTCGTTCAGCGAGTTGTTCTCGAACAGCCACAGCACACCGTCGTGGTCCGTGGTCAATACCAGGTTTCCCACCGGGCTCGATGCCCCCAGCATCGGCTCGGCGAGCACCTCCACCCAGTCGTCGTCCTCCGGGGCCAGCCGCCGCAACCGGACCGTCCACGGTTCGCCGCCTGCCGCCAGCTCGACCCACCCGACGACGACGACGTCGCCGTCTGTCCAGGCCGCGGGTGACCGCTGGATCGCGGGGCCGGGCTCCGTGAGATGAGCGGTCCAGCTTTCCCCTTGATCCTCGCTCAGCTCGACCACCACGCGCTGGCCACCGTCGGCGTCGGCCACCGCCGGGTCCTGCCACTCGCTGAGCTTGACGGCCAGGGAGCCGTCGCCGGCCAGGCTCGGCTCGAAGTGACTTCCCGGTCCCGGAGGCACATCGTCTCCGTCTGTCAGGATCTCCGTCAGCACCCGTCCACGGTGGTAGGGGAAGGGCAGGCCCAGCAGGTGGGCCACGGTCGGTGCGAGGTCCAGGGAGGAGTAGAACTCCTCGCTGACCAGCCCCTCACGAATACCCGGGCCCACGGCCAGCAGGAACGAGCGACGGCAGCCGCGGCAGCTGCAGCCGTGGCTGACCCACTTGTCTTCCACGTCCAGGAGGTGACGGCCGTGGTCGGTGGTGACCAGCAACGCGGTCCGATCCCGGTAGTCCGCGTCCGCCTGCAACCGCTCCCACAGCGCTGCGATCGCCGCCGCCGCATCGGTCGCGTTGCCGGTATAGGCCTCCCAGTCGAGCTCGTGGGCCTTGCGATCGACCTCGCTGACGTTGATCAGCATCAGGCCCACTTCATGGTCCGCCAGGATGCCCTCGATCTGGTCCCAGACCCACTCGTCCTCCTCGATATTCTCGGGGTCGTAGAGACGGCTGGCCGCCAGGGTCGAGCCGTAGCCGGGCATCGCCGACGAGACCAGGTCGTGGCCCGCGAGGGGCGTGTTGGAGACGATCCAGCAGGCCTCCTCGGCGGCGCCGGTCCCCAGCCGGTAGGCCTCGAACAGGGTGGGGGTGCGGGGCGCGAAGTGGGTCCGGGTCGCGTCGGGCCAGAAGTTGGGGAAATCCGAGTAGTTGCCGGTGACCAGGCTCTGATGACTGGGCAGGGTATGGGTCTGGTCGCGAATCTCGAACTGGGTGAGCAGGCTGCCGTGGGGTGTCAGGTCTTCCACCAGGGGCGCGAGCAGCGGCTGCTCGGGATCGGAGAAGCCCTCGTCGGCGCGTAGGCCGTCGATCACCACGATGAACACGTGGTCGACGGTCTGGGCTCGCGCCCCGCCCCCACAGCACAGGGCGGTCATCAAAGCCGTCGCTGCTAGGTACCCGCGCGGCAATCGACCGTCGCTCCCCTCAGCTGCCTGATTGACCCCGATGGTTGCTGTCGTGGGCTCTTTTGTCCACCGGGTTCCCGGCGGCTGGGGAATAATCGTCCCGTCGGCGGGATGGACCCCCGAGCGCCGGGACTGGAGGAACGATGGGACGGTGGAGCCGCTGGTGGGTAGCTGGCCTGGCCTATGGAATGCTCGGCTGTGGCGGGGGCGACAAACCCGCGTCGCCGGACGAGTCCACACCGCGGGTGGAGATCGAGGGCGACTCCATCGATGTGGTGCCCGCCGACTGGGCGGCGCCGGCTTGCGGGGAGGGCGCCGATCTGGACGAGGTCGCCGGCTACAGCGGGGGCCAGCTGCGGCTCTGTGTGCGGGAGGCCGAGGTTCGGCTGTGGGGTCTGGACGGCGGCGGAAGACCCGATCCGGCCTTCGTGAAGGGGGACGCCGAGGTGCGCTTCACCCCGGAGGGCGGGACCGAACAGATGGTCAGCGGGATCATCCTCAAGGGGGACGCGGCGGGCGGATTCGCGACCCGCATGCTGGGCCACGGCGGTGCCGCGGTGACCACGGCGGTGGTGGTGGTCGGGGGCGACGAAGTTCGTTTCAAATGAGGAGGATCGCCGCACTGGGCATGATCCTGTCGCTGGCTCTGCCGGCGTCCGCGCGCGAGTCGCTGGAGCGTCGGCCGTGGCGCGAGCGAGCTGCCGAGGCCCAGGCCGCATACCGGGCCGATCCGGGCGGGTTCCCCCACTTTGCGCTCGATCCCCCCCCCACCCCGGTGACGAGTGCGAACGAGCGCTGGGCCGTCGACGGATTGTTGCTGACCTGGGACTGCGAGAGCTCGCCGGGGAGCCCCGACAGCTGGGATCGGATGTGGCTGGCGCTGATCGACGGTGCCTGGGACGCCGTCGACCTGTACATCTACATCGGCGGGGGAGGACACAGCGACGCGAGTGACGTGGCCCGTTGCCAGCAGATGCTCCAGCAGAACACGGATCGTGATCCCAACGGAGCGGTGTGGTTCAACGAGGAGGACGACCACGAGCTGGACAGCATCTGGATCCGCGACTACGGTCCGTTCTTCGTGCTCGACGACGAGGCGGAACTCGCCATCGTCGATGCCCACTACGTGCGCTACAACCGGGACGACGACGACGCCCAACCGGCCCACTTCGCCGGCTGGCTCGGTGTGCCGCTGCACGACTGGGACTTCGCCACCGAGGGCGGCAACTTCCTGCCCAACGGCCACGGGCTGTGCATCGCCAGCGAGACGATCTACGAGCTGAATCCCCAGTACGCGCCGGAACAGATCGAGAACCAGTACGAGGTCTTCCTGGGGTGTGACGAGCTGATCGTCGTGCCTGCGCTGGATCCGGTCACGGGACACGCGGACATGTGGATCACCTGGCTGGACCACCACACGCTGGTGGTCGCCGAATACGACCCGGGGGACGATCCCATCGGCCATCAGTTGATCGAGAGCGCGGTCGACGGGATGCTCGCGGGCCTGACCGATCCGTCGACGGGCGAGGCCATCGAGATCCTGCGGATCCCCCAGCCGGACAACGACAACCGATCGGTGTGGCGCAACTACACCAACGGAATCTGGATCGACGACACCTTCTTGATGCCGTCCTACCAGGGATTCGAGGACCTGGAGGCCGAGGCCACCGCGGTGTTCGCGGCCCACGGGGTGACCGTGGTGCCCGTGGGCGCCGATGTCATCATCCCATCGGCAGGTGCCTTCCACTGCATCTCCAAGACCCTGCCCAGCCCCGACGGCGCGGTCGGCGACGACGACGACAGCGGCGACGACGATGACAGCGGCGACGACGACACCGCCGACGACGACACGGGGGACGACGACCTCGGCGACGACGACGATGACCTGCAGTTCGCCGGAGATGGCTGCGAATGCAGGACGACCGGTCGCCCTTCCTCCCCCCTTGGCGCGCTGGTCCTGGCGCTTCTGCTCGCTCGCCGGTCGACCCGCCAGCGCACTCACTGATACCCCTCCCCGGCGGCCCGCGCTGGGCCATCCCCGGTGGTATGATGCGCCCGCTTTTACCGGGGAGGCAGCGATCATGGACCTCGTCAGACTCAGGAATCCGCGGGAGATGAACGTGCTCGGGTTGCTGATGAACGGCTTCCTGGGTGCCGCCCTGCGGAACCCATCCCTGGCCGCGCGCGCGCGCTCCATGCGCGGCGACGTCTGGCTGCGGGCCGGCAAGATGTGGACGACCCTGAGCTTCGATGGCAACGGGATCGAGATCGTCCGGGGCCGCACCGAGACGCGACGTGCCGAGGTGGGCGGGGAGATGGACACCCTGCTGGGGGTGGTGACCGGCGCCGGAATGGTCGGTCCGTTCCTGGCTGGCAAGATCCGCATCGGCGGTACCCCCTTGTTCTTGCTGCGGATGCTGCCGATCCTGACGAGCGGAAACTGACCATTGCGAGCGGGAGGCTGACGTGAGGGAACGACTCGAGCGGATCGTCGGCGCGGAGCGGGTGATCGACGATTCGGAGGCGCTGGGCGCGTACCGGGACGACTACACCGAGGCCGACGGCCGGGATCCGGGCGCGGTGGTGATGATCGAGACCGCCGACGAGATCGTCCAGCTGGTGGCCGCGGCGCGCGAGCTGGGCGCGTCCATCACTCCCCGGGTGGCCAACACCAACATCGGCGGCATCGCGATCCCGGCCCCCGGCGCCATCGTCGCCGACATGACCCGGATGAACCGGATCATCGAGGTCAACGCGGAGGAGATGTACGCGGTGATCGAACCCGGCGTGACCCAGATCCAGCTCAAGGAGCATCTGGAGAAGCTGGGCGTGCCGCTGACCTTCGGCTTCTCGCTGGGCCCCCCGCACACCTCGATCCTGGCCAACTGTATCCTCGACGGGCTGACCAACCGCTCGTTGCGCTACGGCTCGATGTCGCAGTGGCTGTCTGGCATCGAGGTCGTCCTCGGGGACGGCAAGATGATGAAGACCGGCGCCTGGGCGATCGAGGGGGTGCAGCCCTTCGGACGGCCGCCGCTCCCCGATCTGACCGGGGTGTTCACCGCGTTCCAGGGCACCACCGGCATCACCACCAAGGCGGTGTTCCAGTTGTGGCCGAAGCACCGCTTCGAGAAACGGCTGTTCATCCTCGGCTACGACTCCGGTTCCACCTTTGCGGCGATGCAGTCCCTGTGCTGGCTGGAGATCTGCGAGGACGTGGGAGTCCTGTCCTGGCCCAACGGCAAGATGATGATGGGGGTGCAGCACCCGCACCCGGTCCCCGATCCGGACGAGCCGCTGTACTTCCTCTACGTGGACCTGACCGCCGACCTCCCCGAGCAGATGGCCCTGCGCGAGAGGATGGTGAACTCGGTGTTGGAGGACCTGCGAGAGCAGGGCGCCCGTTTCGAGAACCCGCTGGATATCCAGACTCTGCTGACGGTGAACCCGGCGATGGGCGTGTTCGCGGAGTTCCCCGTCGATCTGAAGTACCTCTACGACCACCCCGGCGGCGGGCTGAGCTGGATGGGAACCTACGGGCCCATCTCCCGCTTCGCCACCTGCGCCGATGCCTGCAGCGACATCATGGTGCGCCAGGATTATCCCCCGGCCATCGTCTCGCGGCCGATGCGCGGCGGACACTTCGGCGTGCTGCGCTTCCTGGTCACCTTCGACAAGTCCGACGCCGGGGAACGTCGGCGCGTGCGGGCGCTGATGGAGGTCCTGCTCGAGGAGGTCGTCGGCCGCGGCTTCGCGATGTACAAGACCCCCGATTGGGCCCTCGATCGCCTGCGGGACCGGATCGATCCGCGGATGCGGCAGCTGGCCCGCGACCTGCAGAGGCTCACCGATCCCGATCGCGTCCTGAATCCCGGCAAGATGGTGCTCTGAGCTCCGCCGATCTGCCCCCCCAACCCTTGACGATCGCTGGTGGGACCTTAATCTCCTATGCGGTCAACTACTTACACCATAGATTTACTGTTGAACTCCGGAACGGGGGCCTCGATGGTGTTCCAGATCTCGCGCGGGCTGCTCGCGCTCTGTTGTGGCTTGGTTCTGACGCTGGCGATCGGCTGCCCAGGCGACGACGACGACGCGACCGGGGACGACGACTCGACGACCTCCGACGACGACGCGACGGGGAACTGACCTCGCGGAGAGCCGCGATCCGGACTACCAGGCCTCGCCCCGATCCCGTTCGAGATAGGTACCGATGGAGCGGGCCAGCACATCCGCGATCTCGGCGGCTCGCTCGGGCCACGGCCTGACCGGCTCGGAGCGGCCGTCCATCTCCCACAGCAGGTCCTTTCGAACCTCGATCGCCAGCGAGCTGAGCCGGGCGGGTGAGCGCCGGTACCGGCTGATGATGTCGTGTTCGTCCTGTCGCATGAAACGGACGATGGACGCGTAGGCCTTCACGGCGCGGTGGTAGAGGATCTCGTCCTGTTCGGGCGGAAAACGGTACTGGTGGATGTACCCCCGCAGCGCGCCGCACTCCACGGAGCGGAGGTTGGTGTCCTGGAGCATCGCCCAGATCCGCTTGTACTCCGGCTCCTCGGCCGTCTCCGGCCGGGCTTCCTCGAACAGCCGCCGCAGGAAGTCGAAGAACGACCACACCTGGGAGCGGACCTCCAGACTGCCCTCGGGCAGGGAGTAGGGGTAGTTGGGCTCCACGAAGATCCCGGTCTTCTGGAGCGTCAGCGAGATCCGGTCGCGCAACACCGGGTCGGCGGTGAACTCCCCCAGCTTCTCCGGATACAGCTCGTCGAAGGCCGCCACCGGTCCGCCGTAGTGGCGGTACATCCCGTGGGAGCGGGTGATCACGCTCATCTCCGGGCGGATGGCCCCCGTGTCCCGGTCCCGGTCGTCGTAGGTGTGGATTGCGATCTTGATGTGCTTGGTGGAGATCGCGTTTTCGAGGTTGTCGGAGATCCGGTCGTAGTACAGCTCCAGCAGGTCCCGCTTCTGGCGCGGGCCCAGCAGCTGGGAGAAGGGTCGGTCGATGGCGTAGCGCTGCATGTGGTCGGCGCCCAGCGCGGTGGAGCCGGGGAAGCGGCCGAAGTCCAGCAGCCCGCGGGCGATGTTGACCCGGTGGTACCCCCCCAGTCCCAGCCGGGCGGACAGCTCGGACGCGACCATCTCGGCGCCCCAGTCCCGCTCGGCCACGTAGGTGTCCCACCACGCGGAGCGGGGGATCTCGTTGCCGTCGCGGTCGACCAGGAATTCGGGTGGCAGGTAGTTGCCGTCGTGGATCACGTCGACCAGCACACGGTCCCGGTCGCGCGCCCGCAGCTTGCGGGACGGCCGCTCCTCGCAGGGGGCCACCTCGACGTATTCCGCTGGCTCCACGGGCTCGATCAGCGGCGTGATCTGGCGGCGGCTGGTGCGGGAGCGACTCATTTATAGGGGTTGAACCAGCGGATGACGGTTGCCGCCCAGCGGGGTGGGAAGACGCCGGCGCCCAGGCCGGCCATGCGGGCCAGGAAGCCGGGGAGGGAGAGCCAGCGCCGGCCGCGGGCGTGACGCAGTGCGGTGGCCGCGACGCGCCGAGGAGTGGCGGACAGCAGGGGAGGGGCCCTCTTCTTGCCCTCGGTGGCCATGCTCCAGAACTCGGTCTCGACCGGTCCAGGACAGACCGCGACAGCCCGGACACCGCGCGGTGCCAGTTCGGCCGCCAGCGCGACCGTGTACTGGATCACGAAGGCCTTGGACGCCGCGTAGACCGCGAAGCCGGGGATGGGATAAAAACCTGCGGACGACGCGACCTGGACGATCCGGGCGCCCTCGCGCATGTGATCCAGTGCCGCCCAGGTCAGCTGGACCGGGGCCCGCACGTTGACGTCGATCATGCCCAGCTGCGAGGCCGGATCCGACTCGTCGAAGGGCCCGGACACGGCAAATCCAGCGTTGTTGATCAGCCAGCGAACGTCCGCTCCAGCCTCGGCGATCCGATCGGCCAGCTCGGTCACGGCGGGGGCATCCTCCAGGTCCATCGGGATCGGCAGCCCGCGGGCGCCCGTCAGGGAATCGGCCAGGTCGTCGAGCAGGTCTGCGCGGCGGGCGACGAGCCAGATCTCGTCGACGTCCGGATCGTGCTGGAGCTGGCGGGCGAACTCCTCGCCAAGGCCCGACGACGCCCCCGTGATCACTGCAATGCCCATGGCTCAGCCCCGCTCCCCGGCCGCCGCCCGCCGCTGGGCGCGTCCGGTCTCCAGGAACGCCTCGAGGGCGTCTGCGTCGTTGTTCACCGCGATCTCGAGATCCAGGTCGGCTCGCCGGAACACGTCCTGGATCGCGTCGTCGCCACCCACCTCGTGGAAGACGTGGGCGTCCGAGTTGGTGAGCAGCGACACCCCTGCCAGCACCGCGCGGCCGAGGACTTCGGCGGTGCGGGAGGGATCGGACTTGCCGTATCGGTGGCCGCAGTCGTTGACCTCGAAGGCCACGTCGAGCCGCGCCATGGCCGGTAGCAGGCGCGAGAACTGCAACGGGTGGGTGTGCTGGGTCGGGTGGGCGACCGCGTCGATCCAGGGGTTGCGCTCGAGTGCGGCCATCAGCGCTGCGGTGTTGGCCGCCGGGTCGTCGCTCTGGAAGCAATCCTCGACCGGGTGCAAGCCCACGGCCACATAGTCGAAACTCCCGAGCAGCTCCGCCGGCATGTCCACAGTGCCGTCTTCATCGACAACGTTGAGCTCGATGCCCTTGTAGACCCGCACGCCCTCGACCACGTCGGGGAATCGCTTGACCAGGATGTGGAACTGCCAGCGGTTGCCGTGGAAGGCGAGGGCGTGATCGGTGATCGCCACGCTGCGCATTCCCAGCGCCCGGGCGCGGCTGACGATCTCGCCGTAGGTCATCGTCCCGCACTGGGAGCGAATGCTGTGGACGTGGAGATCGTTGACGAGCATGCGGGGTTGCGCCTCAGCGTTCCAGGCCGAGTACCATCTCGGCCCGCACGGCGGTGACGCCGTACCAGTCCGCCGCGACGTCGTCGACGACGTGGCCCTCGATGGTCTTCAGGCCTCGCCGTAGCTGGGCGTCGACCCGCAGCGCGTCCCGGACTCCCAGTTCGCAGATGCGGTCCAGGTAGGGGATCAGCGCGTTGGCCAGCGCGGTGGTCGAGGACCGCGCCACCGACGACGGCACGTTGGGTACGCAGAAGTGCGGGATCCCCTCGGTCAGATGGATCGGTTCGTCGAAGGTCGTCGGCCGCGAGGTCTCGATGGCGCCCGGATCGTCGGACGCCAGATCGACCAGCAGCGCGCGGGGCTTCATGGTCCGGACCACGTCGACGGTGACCAGATGTCCGTCCTGGTCCTTGGGCCAGGGGTAGGTGTTGACCAGGATGTCGGCCTCGCGGGCCGCCCGGGCGATCTCCGCCGGATGGGCGACCAGTGTACGGATCCCCGGGACCCGGTGGACCGCCAGTCTCAGCCGTTCGGGATCCGGATCGAGCAGGGCCACGTCCGCGCCCAGGGAGGCGGCGGTCCGGGCAGCGTGATAGGCTATCGGGTTGGTGCCCAGGATCCGGACCGCCGTCGGTGCGATGCCCGCGACCCCGCCGGGCAGCTTGCCCCGGCCAGCGCCCGTGGAGGTGGCGTGGGTGAACGCCAGGAGCATGCCCATCGTCCCCGCGATCGCCAGCATCGGCTCCAGGATCGGCCGCCGATCGGCGTCGTCGGCCACGGCCTCGAAGGCGATGGCGGTCATCTGGCGCTCGATCAGCCCCGACATCAACTCCCGGTTGCCCGCCACGTGCAGGTATCCGAACAGCGTGAGTCCGTCGTGGAAGTGATCGAACTCCTCGGGCTGGGGCTCCTTGACCTTGACCAGCAGGTGGGAGTTGCGCCACACCTCGGCCGCGTCGCCGACGATGCGCGCGCCGACGGCCTCGTAGCGCTTGTCGTCGAAGCGGGCGCCGGCACCCGAGCCGCTCTCGACCAGAACCTCGTGCCCCGCCGCGATCAGCCGGCGGACGACCGCGGGGGTCAGAGCCACCCGGACCTCGCCGCGCTTGATCTCCTTGACCATCCCCACGCGCATGGCTTTCGCCCTCCTCGCGCCAGCTATCACCCGATGCGTCCCACACGGGACCTGCGGTAGGGTAGCAGAGGAATCCACCGCGGTGGAGACAAGCGGGCGAGGAGAGATCCCCATGACCCACGGCGGTCAGAGCCGTCCTCCGGACTTCGGAAAGCGCCCGGAGGTCTGGCGGCAAACCCTCGTCGAGGCGCTGGACCGGAGGGATCACCGGGCGGTGAGCCGGGCGCTGGCCTCGCTGCGCGCGGAGATCAGGGCCCAGGACGAGGAGGTCGACGACCTGGAACCGGAGGCCGGGCTGGACCGGCTGGTCGAGCAGGCCCGGAGGTTGCTCGGCGCCGAACCCACCGTCGCCGAACGGCTGGAGCAGGAGCTGTCGCGGGAGCGCGCGCTGTGGGCGACATTCCGCAAGCGCTACCGCGACACCTTCGTACCCGACGACCTCCAGCCCTTCCTCGACAGTTGTGCGGCCTTCGTGAGCCCGGCGAGCGACGGCGTGCAGTTCGACGGCTGCGACAAGTACACCGGCCGTGCCGACGGACGCGCCCGCCAGGCGGTGACACTCTTTCGAAAGAGAGGCGAGCCCATCGAGGACCTGACCCCTGCCAACTTCTTCGCCCGCTACGTGCCCGCCGACGGCCGGCTGACCGTCGAGCGTTGTTATCGGACCTTCCTGCCCCGTGGTGCAGGCGAGGTCATCATCCACGAGCAGCTCGCCTCACTGGTCGACCCATCCGCGATCCTGCGCGAACTGGCCTTCGACAACGTCCAGAACCGGGCCACCTACGACGCCCATGTGGTCCACGACGAGGAGGGCCCGGCGCTGCGCCAGGGGGTGGCCTGGGACGAGTCGCCGTTGGGTCGGCTCGCCGGACGCGTCCTGGCGCGCTCGGGGTTCGCCGTGGAGCGGGCGTTGCCCCGGCTGGACGGCTTCGGTTTCCTGGATCTGGGGCTGGTCGTCCGTCCCGGAGCGTGAGGCGCTCCTACTGGACGGCCATCGCCGTGGCGGCAACCCCCGCCAGCGCGGGATCCGCGGACGTGGTCGCCGTCACCAGGTCGCGTACCAGTGGGCGGATCTCGCCGTTGGCGAAGGCCTGGGTCGGGGTGATCTCCAGCGGGTATTGCAGGTAGAGCAGCACCACACCGCTGGCCAGGTCCTCGTCCGCCTCGAGCACGATCAGCAGCTCGTCCAGCTCCTCGTCCAGCCGGTCCAGGTTGACCGTGCGGAACCAGCCGTTGCCGAGTTGGGTCGCCTGGAATCCGAGGGAGCCGCCCTCGATCTCCACCCCCAGATCGAAGGGACAGCTCACCGAAGGCGAGGTGGTGCTCAGCGATAGGTTCTGGATCACGCAGACCGGGATCTGGTAGGCGTCCGGCCCGTCGGGCTCGGCGAACAGCCCCAGGAAGAGGTCGGGATCGTCGTCGTCTGCGCCAAAGTAGCCCAGGGCCACCGACGAGGCCTCCAGGTCGTCCAGGCCGAAGACCAGATCCGGGTGCGCCAGCTGGCCGTCCCCGGTTGCCCGGGCCGCGAAGCACTGGGTCGTGTGGTCGCGGCCGCGGCACATCAGCCAGTCTGCCATCCCGTCGTCGTCCAGATCGAGGAGGGTCGCCGAATCGGCCAGCCGCCCCCCGCCGCCCATCAGGTCGAGGATCGTCCAGTCGACGGGTAGCTCGACCTGGGTGAAGCCGGCGGCGCCATCGTTCTGCCACACGATGCCCGACAGGGTCTGGGTGCTGAGGGTGACCAGGTCCAGGTCCCCGTCCCCGTCCACGTCACCCACGCCGCGCAGGATCTGCTCGGCGTGGGGTGGCGTGAACAGCTCGCTCCCTTCGAAGTTCTCGTCGCAGTCGATGGTGTACATCGACACGGTCCCCGTGTTCGACGACTGCAGCGCCACGTCGATCAATCCATCCCCGTCCAGGTCGCCCATCAACAGAGCCGCCGCCTCGTCGCCTGCCGCCAGACCCGGGTCGAAATCCTCCGCGTCCTGGGGCTGGCCGCCGGAGGTGAACGGGTAGCGCAGGGGATCGTCGCCAGCCTGCCCCACGGCCAGGTAGGGTGTGGTCCGGCTGGTGTACTCGTCGATCGCGCCGTTGCAGTTGTCGTCCCGGTCGTTGCAGGCCTCGGCGGCGCCGGGGTGGATCGTGGGATCGGTGTCGTCACAGTCCGACTGAAACTCCCAGCCGTCACCGTCGGCGTCCTTGGTCGGCGGGTTGCCCGGATTGCAGGCAAATCCATAGGGTGGCAGCGAGTCGGCGCCCGCGTCGTTACAGGCGCACCAGGCGCACAGCGATAGCAGCAGCGACCAGCGCGCGACCCGGGAGCCCTCGAGCATCGCTAGAGCATACAGGCTGGCGGGGAGAGGGTCACACCGGGCCCGCCCGGGGGAGAGCGGGCCCGGTGAGGCGCGACAGGCTCCTAGAGCTTGACCTCGATGGCGGCCTTGTGGCCGTCGGTGATGGAGGCCGCAGCGGCGTGGACTGCCGGCAGCAGCTCGTGGATGAAGAACTTCGCGGTCTGGACCTTGTTGAAGTAGAACCGCGCGCCTTCGTTCTGAGCGCAGCAGGTGTCCACGTCCAGGCCGGAGTCTGCCACCAGCGCATCCAGCTTTCGCTGTGCGATGGCCGCCTGTTCCAGCATCAGCACGCCGTAGGTCGTGTCGCCGAACATCGCCAGGTAGGGGGTGGCGTTGAGCACCGGGGTCAGCATGTCGCCCATCTGCCCCGCCATGCCCAGGCGCATCGTGGTCTCGGCCAGCGCGGTCTGCGCCTTCTCCACCAGCGCCACCTCGTCGGCCAGGCTGCCGATCTCCTTGGCCTTGCCGATCAGCTCGGTCGCCTCGCCCATGAAGCCCAGGAACAGCATCCCCGACTTCTGGGGCAGCTTGCGGCCGATCAGGTCCAGGGCCTGGATCCCGTTGGCGCCCTCGTAGATCGACAGGATCTTGGTATCGCGGGCGTACTGCTCCAGGGGGTACTCGCCGCAGTAGCCGTAGCCGCCGAGCACCTGCATGCCGGTCACGCAGACGTCGAAGGCGCGGTCAGAGTTGTGGGCCTTGACCACCGGGGTCAGCAGGTCCAGGAAACCGTGGAACTTGTCGCCTTCGTCGCTGTTCATCGCCAGATCGTCGTAATAGGCGATGCGATAAGTCAGCGCACGCATGGCCTCGACCTTGGCCTTCATCAACATCAGGTTCCGGCGGATGTCCGGATGCTCGATGATCGCGACGCGCTCGGCGTTGGGGTCCTTCATCTTGTCGAAGGCGACCCCCTGGACCCGCTCCTTGGAGTAGGCCAGCGCCGCCTGGTACGCCGCCGCACCCACGGCCATCGACTGCACCCCGACGGCGTTTCGGGCCTCGTTCATCATGTGGAACATGATCCGGATGCCATCGCCCTCGTTGCCGATCAGGAAGCCTTCGCAGGCGCCCTCGGTGCCGAAGTTGAGCAGACAGGTGGAGCAGGCGTGGATGCCCATCTTGTGCTCGACGCTGCCGCAGGTGACGTCGTTGGGCTCGCCGAGGTTGCCGCTGTCGTCGAAGCGGACCTTGGGGACCAGGAACAGGCTGAGCCCCTTGACCCCCGCCGGAGCGTCCGGCGTGCGGGCCAGCACCAGGTGGATGATGTTCTCGGTGACGTCCTGGTCGCCGCCGCTGATGAACAGCTTGGTGCCCTCGATGTCGTAGGTCTTGCCGTCGCCTTTGGGCGTGGCGATGGTGCGGCTGTCGCCGATGGCGGTCCCGGCGCCGGGCTCGGTCAGGCACATGGTGCCCGCCCACTGGCCGGACAGCATGATCGGCACGATCAGATCCCGGATGTTGTCACCGCAGAAGTGCTGGATCAAGTCAGCCGCAGCCGCGGTCAGGCCGGGGTAGATCAGGAACGCCAGGTTGGCGCCGCAGAACATATCGGTGGTGGCGAGGTTCATCATCCGGGGCAGGCCCTGGCCGCCGACCTCGATGTCGGCGCTCGGGGAGATCCAGCCCCCCTCACAGTACTGCCAGTAGACATCCGCCAGCCCCGGCGGCGTGACGACGACCCCGTCCTCGAGCTCGCAACCGACCTTGTCCCACTCGGCATTGGCCGGCGCCAACACGTTGACGGCGAACTTGCGGGCCTCCTCGAGGACCATGTCGTACAGCTCGCGGTTGTACTCGGCGTACCTGGGGAAGCCGGACAGCCCCTCGAGATCGAGCACCTCGTATAAGTTGAACTGAATGTCCCGCATGTCGATGGTGAGACCCTCTGGCATATCGTGCCCTCCTGTGGGTGAATGAGCCTTCAGTCAGCGAGATAGTCTAGTCGCTTCGCAGGCCGTTGGAAAGGGCTGAATGAATGCTCATTCATTCGCTCCCGGGAAGGCGACCGCTCCGCCGACCTCGATCGGGGACGCCCCCCGTAGTAGCCTGACTTCATGGCCGAAGCGCGACCGTCCAGCGACCGCCGCAAACAGCGTGGACAGTTCTTCACCCCGCCCGAGGTGGCCCGCTTCCTGGTCGAACTGCTGGTCCGGCTGTCCCCGGGGCTGCGAACCGCAGCGGACACGCGGATCGTCGACCCGGCCTGCGGAGAGGGCGTGTTCCTGGAGGCGGCCCGGGCCGTCCTGCCGATGGACCCCTCCGAGCTGGTCGGAGTGGACCTCTACCCCCAGTCGGGCGGCTTCTGGGACGAGACGGGCAGGGCCAGCGTGCTCCGGGTTGGCGATGGCCTGCTGGAACCCGAGGGCGGGGACTTCGACCTTGTGCTGGGCAATCCACCGTTCCACAGCGACGCCCTGCATTGCCTGCGGGATCCGGCGGACGACGTGGAGGCCATCGGGCGCGCCCGGCGGCTGGAGCGCGCCCTGTTGACCCGCTACAGCCTCTGGCGGGAGACCATCCAGTACGAGCCCCCCCGGCGTGCCCCCCAGCTGGCGGTGCCGGGCACGGCTGGCCAGGAGCCGGAGCCGCGATTGCCGGCCAAGACCCGGGAGCAGCTGGCGCGTTTTCCCGCCGAGCTGGTGTTCCTCGAGCGGTTTGTCGAGCTGTGCCGCCCGGGCGGCCATGTGGCCATCGTGTTGCCCGAGGGGGTGGTGGCCAACCGCCGCCTGCAGTTCGTGCGGGACTGGTTGCAGGCACGCTGCCAGATCCTGGGGGTGGTCAGCCTTCCCCGCGGGACCTTCCGCCGCTCCGGGACCGCAGCGGTCACGGCGACCTTGCTGCTACGTCGCCGGGCGGAGGGCGAGGGGATCGATGGCGGCAGGTCCATGCTGCTGCGGGTGGAGCGACTCGACCGGCTGGAGGGGTTGCTGGATCAGGTAGAGGCGCAGGTGGCCAGCGAGGGGGTGAGTCTTGGGCAGTGATCCCTTGCTGTGGCTCGCCGCCGCCGACCTGCGGGGCCAGCGCTGGGACCCGGGGTACTGGGACCCGCGGCTGCGGGATCCGCTGGCCGGTTGTGTTCACCCCCTGGCCGCGCTCGGCGAGTTCGTCGCCACCGACGGGATCACCTACGGGCGGATCCTGCCTGGGCGCCGTCCGCCCGTCGGGGATGGTCCGCTCTACGTGACTCAGAAGGCGGTGCGGCCGACGGGCCTCGATCCCACCTGCTGCACCCGGATCGCCGAGGGGTGCGATTGGGACACGCCGCGCGCGCGAATCCGCCCCGGCGACCTGTTGATCCCCCGATCGGGCGTGGCCACACTGGCCCGCGGTGTGATGAGCGTGTTCCTCGAGGACGAACCGGCGGTTGTGGACTGCTTCACCGACCGTGTCTCGCTGAACGGCTACCCGTCCCCCGTGGCGAGTCTGTTCCTGCGCAGCCGGCCGGGCTGGCTGCAGATTCACCGTCAGATCAACGGGGTCGGCCCGCCGAACCTCTCCTTCGACGAGATCCGCGGCCTGCGGTTGCCCGTGTTCCCATCCGACGTGCGGCAGGCCCACCTGGAGGCATACGCGCGGGTCCACCAGGCGCATCTGGCGTGGATCGCGCGGCGGCGGGTCTGCGCCGAGGTGGGGCTGGACCCCGCGAGCGACGACCACGCCGGCGAGCTGCGCCGGGTTGCCCAGCGGGCGCTGCGGGTGGCGGTGCAGGGGGTGGCACGCAGCGTGTTCGATCCCGACTGCCGGGACATGTCCTGAACCCACCTTGCCAGGCCTCCCCAGCTGTGGTCCGATGGGCCGATCGGCCCCCTTGGAGGCAGCCATGAGTGTGAGCTGGCGACCCGACGAAAAGACCCCGCACACCTACGCGCGGCTGTCCGGAGATCACAACCCGGTACACCTGGACCCGGAGGTGGCCCAGGCGGCGGGGTTCCGCGGGGCCATCGTCCACGGCATGTGTGTGCTGGGCGCCGTGGCCCGGGCGGCGGCGCTCGAGGCGCCGGGCAAGGTGCTGCGCAAGCTCGACATCCGCTTCGCCGGGCCGGTCTATCCGGGCCAGCACGTGGTGATGGACGCCACCCCCAAGGAGCTGCCCGACGGCATGACCCGGGTCCAGATGAAGGTCTCGGTGCCGGACGAGGCGCCCTCGCTGATGGCGCCCGCGGCCTTCGTGTTCGGCGCCAACGATGGCTCGGACGTGCCCGAATTCCCCGGAAAGCTGCTGGTGCGGGTCCACGCCGAACCCCGGGACGACGACGTGGTCGCCGAGGAGTACACCTTCAGCGACCAGGACGTGGCCGATTACCGGGCGCTGACCACCGCCAGCGGAGTGGGAGCTGAGGCCGCTCCGCCGATGCTGATGGGGACCCTGGGGCTCACCGACGCCCTGTGGTACGCGTTCTCTGGCGAGAAACCCGAGGAGCCGGGCAACTGGGTCCACCTGCGGCAGTCCGGGATCTTCGTGTGCCCCATCGAGACCGGGGTGACCTACCGCTGCCGCGTGCAGGCCGGGCTGACCACGGTGATCCGGTCGAAACAGGGCGCGATGGTCTCGATCCCGTTCGTGGTCCAGGAGTCCGCCGGGCCGCTGGTCCAGGCGGGCACGGTGACACTGCTGTACGTGCTGGAGGGGTGAGGGGGAGGTCGATGACCTGGGTTTGGATCGGCGTTCCCGTCCTGGTTGCGGTCCTGACCTACGTGCGGCTGTTCGCCGGCTACGGGGCTCCCGGGCGCCAGCTGGAGCATCTACGCCCCTGGTCCCACGCCTTCACCAGCGCCGCGGGGGACACGCTGTTCCCGGCCGGCGGGGCGTTGCCACCGTCCGCCGCCGACGTGGACGTGGTCGGCTACCTGGACGACTGGATGGGCCGGCTGCCGCGCCAGCAGCGGACCCTGATCAAGCTGTTGTTCCTGATGCTGGAGCAGGCGCCGCTGCTGGCGCTCAGCCCGCGTCGTTTCTCCGGGCTGCCGCGGGAGGCTCGGGAGCGGGTATTCGCCACCTGGGAGGGCAGCCGCCTGTACTACAGGCGTTCGATCCTCGCGGGGCTGCGCACCGTCTTCAGTTTCGCCTACCTGGACCACCCCAAGGTGCACGAGGCGCTGGGCATCGCCGACCGCAAGGCCTGTCAGCCGATCCCCACCACCCACCTGACCCCGGACGAACTCGGGGAGGGCAAGCTGCTCGACCTGGCGGATCACGACCCGGACGTGCGGGTGGAGTGTGACGTCGTGGTGGTCGGTACCGGCGCGGGCGGCGCGGTGGCGGCCCAGGTGCTGGCCGAAGCCGGCCTGGACGTTGTGATCCTCGAGGAAGGGCCCCTGGTCCGACCCGAGGACGTGTCCCGCAACTGCGGCATCGGCATGACCCAGATCCTCCACGAGGGGGGCATGCGGACGATGATCGGGCCCACCGCCACCCCGACGATGCAGGGGCGCTGCGTGGGCGGCTCGACCCTGCCCAACTCGGCGATCCTGTTCCGCTTCCCCGACCCGGTGCTGGACCGCTGGCGGGACGAGTTCGGCGTCGAGGGTATCGACAACCGGGTGCTGGCCGCCTCCTACGATCGGGTCGAAGGGGCCACGGACAAGGCCCAGGCCCGTCCGGAGCAGCTCGGACCGAAGAACCTGCTGTTCGCCCGCGGCGCCGAGGCCATGGGCATCGACGCCGAGCCCTTCCACCTGGCCAAGAAGGGCTGCAAAGGCTGCGGCGAGTGCCTGCCGTCGTGCCCCATCGGTGCCAAGCGCTCCACCGACATCTCCCACGTGCCTGCCGCGGTCAAGGCCGGCGCCCGGCTGTACGTCAACTGCCGTTGCGACGAGGTGCTGGCCGGCGAGGGCGGCGCCCGCGGCGTGATCGGCAGCTTCTTCGACGGCGACGGCCGCAAGCAGGGCCGGATCCGGGTCCGCTCCCGGGCCGCGGTGCTGGGCGGAGGGGTCTTCGGCACCCCGATCGTGCTCAAGCGCAGCGGACTCGCCAACAGCTCGGGCATGGTGGGCCGCAACCTGCGCGCCCACCCCGGCGGCGCCCTGTTTGGCCTGTTCGACGAACCGGTGAACCCCTGGATCGGCTCGACCCAGGGGTACGGCGCGTTCCTGGACGAGCACACCAAGATCGAGGTGCTGTGGTCGCCCCTCTCGGTGATGGCGGTGCGGATGCCGGGCTTTGGCCACGCTCTGAAGGAGAACCTGGCCCAGTTCCGCCACACGGCGGTCTGGGATGCGGTGGTCTGGGGCGAGTCGGTGGGGCGGATCCTGACCTACTCCGGGTCCAATCCCACGGTCTGGTATCACCTCAACCAGATCGACACCGACCGGATGATCCGTGCGTTGCGGGTGGTGGCCGAGATGTTCTTCGAGGCCGGGGCCCACGGCATCCTGCCCGGCATCCACGGGCTGCCCGAGCGGCTGACGACCCGGGATCAGCTGGATCTGCTGAAGCCGGGAGCGATCAAGCCGTCCCAGCTCGTGGTGGCGGCGACCCACCTGTTCGGCACCTGTCGGATGGGCACCGATCCCGCCAGCTCGGTGGTGGACTGCCGCGGCGAGAGCCACGACGTCCGCAACCTGTTCGTGGTCGACTCCTCGGTGATGCCGTTTGGCACCCGGGTCAACCCACACGAGCCGATCATGGCGCTGGCCGACCTGTTCTCCCAGGGCATCGTCGAGCGAATGAAGACGGACGCGTGACGTCGAACTCCTGGAGGTAATCTCCATCCCGAAATGCGGGATGGAGACTGGCGTGGTTCCCAAGGCCAAGATGAGTCATTTTTCGCGAGGTCAATGGTCCGGCACACCGGGAGGGCAAGGGTTTCCGCGGAGACGTACTCGTGTACGTCGCACAAGGAAACCCGCGGCCCGACGCCGAGATCGCGGAAAAGGGCCATTTTGGGATGGGAACGAGGTAGACCGATGACCTGGACCGCCCGTGCCCTCTTGATCGCGATGACACTGGGGATCGCTGCGCCCGCGGTCGCCAACGACACCCTGGACGGCACCTTCGTGCTGGATCTCGAGGCCAGCGACGATCCGGCGGCGATCATGAAGATCCTGGGGATGAACGCGGTCATGCGCGCCATCGCCCGCAAGATGAAGAGCAAGCTGACCATCGACGGCGACGGGACTCAGGTGACGATTGGCGTGGAGACCTCGCTGGGCAGCAACGAGTCGGTGCTACAGACCGACGGCACGCCGATCACCGCCAAGGGCGGCGAGTTCGGCAGCGGCTCGATGAGCATCCGCTGGAGCGAGGACCGCACGGCGCTGATCGCCACCTCGGACACGGTGATGGGCGACGGCCGCAAGGTCCACAACGTCACCACCCGCTCGCTGCAGGACGCCGACACCCTGCTCCAGCAGTTCGACGTCCTCATCGAGGGGGAGGAACCGATGACCGTCAAGCGGATCTTCCGGCGGGTGACGGACGGCTGATCGGCCCTCAGTGGGCGAGCCAGAAGTCGTAGAAGATCGACTCGTCGTACTCGTAGTCCAGGATGTGGCCCTGGCCCTCGAAGATCACCAGCTCCGACTCGATCCCCAGTGACACCAGCCCCTGGTGGGTGGCCTCTACGGCCGGCAGCCAGCCCGCGTCGAGCTCGCCGACGCCGTTGAAGACCGCCTTGCCCGTGAGCGCGGCCTCGATGGCCTGGGTGTCGAAGTTGATGAAGGCGCCCGGGGCCCCCAGCAGGGTGGCGAAGGTGTCCGGTGCGTCGAGGATCAGCGCAAAACTGCCCACACCGCCGTTGGACGTACCCGCCAGATGGACGTGGTCCGGGTCGCCTCCGTAGCACAGCAGGAGCTCCTCGACCACGTCGACCGTTCGCGCGTACTCGTCGGTCAGATCCCCGTCCTCGGCGTAGACCGCCGCCACGCGGAACTTGTCGACGGTGTCGCCGTCGGCCAGCCAGCGGCCCCAGCTCCCCTCCGCCGCAGAGCGCTGACCACCTCCGCCGGGCAGGAACACCACGGTCGGCACGTCCAGGGCGGCTTTGGCCGGGTGATGCACGAAATAGGGAGCGGCCGGTGTCGTCAGGATCTCCTGGAGGATGTCGGGGACGGCATCCTCGCAGTACTCGGGGGGGTCGAGGGGCGTGGTGTCGTCGTCGTCGTCGCCGGTGTCGTCGTCGCCAGTGTCGTCGTCGTCATCGTCGGCCGAGTCATCGTCATCGTCGTCATCGCCGATGATCCCGGTGGTCGGACAACCACCCGCCGCGAGCGCCAGCGCGAGCGCCAGGATCCAGAGGTGGGTGTGTCTCATAAAAACCCCTCTTCCCTCGTTCATGGGACCGTCTGTGGATCAGGGGCAGCGGCCCCCGACACCTGGAACAGATCATCGAGTGTGAACCCCTCGAAGGGGTTCTGCGGGATCGGGACGCCACCGTCGGCGAGGTAGATCGCACCCTCGCCGGGCAGGAACACCATCGACTGGATCGCCCCGTTGTTGGCCAGGGAATCGCCACCGTCCTCCAGCTCCGCGGGGTGGGTCTCACCCGTCGCCGGATTGTGGGTGTCGCGGAGGATCGCCACGGCCCCGGCCAGATCCAGCTCCCCGTGGCGGCTGCCGTCGCCGCCGGGCGTCAGCAGCTGCTCGAGCCGCTGGTAGCGGGCTGCGCTGCCAGCGGCGGGGGGCTGGTGCAGCGCCGCCATCTCCAGGTGGACGAAGTGGTTGGTGGCGTAGATCACCCCGTCCTCGCCGAGGATCCGCTCGCCGATCCCACGATCCGACATCTCGAACACCGAGGCCTCGCCCGTGACCCCGTCGGAGACCACCACCAGCTCGGTGGAGATGTGGTCCTCGGCCTCGTAGTACGCCCGCACCTCGTCGAGCGAGTGGGCCTCGGCAAGCAATTGCCGCGTCATCTGAGTGTGGCTGTGGCCGTCGCGATCCGGGTAGTTCAGCCCGTAAGCCTCGTTGGACGCCAGCGCCAGCCCGGCGGCGTTCATCCCCGAGTAGGGGGACACGTTTCCGGGGAAACCGAAGGCCGCGTTGGCGATACCTTCGTCGGGAAACCGCACGATCAGGGTCGGGTGGTCGATGATGTGATCGACCTTGGTCCAGTCCAGGTTGCGGGCGTGGATCAGCGATCCGTCGGCCGTGGTGGGATCACGGACCACGAACTGGCTGCAACCCAGCTCGTGGTTCATCACCTCGAGAACCACGTCGCCGTACGCCACCAGCAGGCAGCGGTCCATCGACCACAGCTCGTCGTCCATCGCATCGACGATACCCTGGCACTCGTCGATGACGTCGGGGTAGGAGTTGGCGTAGGCCTCGTCCAGCAGTCCGTAGTAGTCGGCCAGCGGCTCGAGCAGGCCCAACTCGGATTGTTCGATCCATGCGGCCCCGGCCAGCAGCTCCTCCCGCAGCAAGGTGCCGTGCTGGACCCCCATCTCGTAGGATGTGCCACCCACGCGCAGGACTGCGATGTCGCCGTGGTAGATCAGGCTGGGCTCGAACACGACCTCGGTGACGGCGCTGTCGTCGTCATCGGCCGGGCCCTGGCAGCCCGTCGGTAGCAGGGCGAGCAGCAGCCAGATCAGCGGGCAGAAGCGGACCACCTCGACCTCCCTGTCCCCGGTGTAGCGAACGGCGGGGGCAGCCGCAACTAGAACATCTGGTCGAAGGCCAGGTAGAAACCCCAGCCGAACTGCTGGGTCACGGCCCCGTCCCCGTCCACCACCCGCTCCGGCGCGATCGCGACGTCCATCCGGCCCATGAACGATCCCGCCAGCACGGGGTGGATACCGACCCCCACGGCCGGGTGCAGGGGCGCGTCCGGGGATTCGGCGGTGGCGTCGTTCCCCGCGCCCCAGACCGCGCCCACGTCGACGAAGGGCACCAGCTGCCAGCGGAGCTGCGACTTGAAGAACGGATGGCGCAGGATCTCGATCCGCCACTCCACGTTGGCGATGGCTCGCCCGGGCGCCCGGTAACGGCCGAAGGGGATCCCGCGCAAGGTCTCCCAGCCGCCGAACCCCAGGATCGGCACCGAGCCGCCCCAGCGGGTCATCTCGTAGAACGGCACGTCGCCGAACAGCCACTCGGCCATCACCCGGTACGCGAGTACGAAGCGACCGTCCGGCAGCACGGGGACGAAGTGGCGCAGGGAGGCGAAGGGCCCGTAGAACGGACCGGTGCCGCCGGGAAAGTGGGGCGAGACGCGGACGCTGAACTCGGCCAGGACGCCACGATCGGGAGCCAGCTCCGGTTGCCGGGTGTCGACCACCAGACCGGCGGACAGCTGTAGCGAGAATCCGCCCTGCAGCCCCTCGGGCTGGTGTTCGGCGAGCAGGGAACCCTCGTAGGCCGTCACCCGGGTGTACTGCAGGATCACGGTCCCGAAGGCGTTGAGCTTGCGCGGCGCGTCCCCCCGCAGCATCGCGAAGACGTAGGGCTGCAAAAGGTTGTAGCGGTAGCGCTTCGCGCCCGGATCGTCGTCGTCGAGATCGCCGAGGGTCGTCGCCTCGATCGCGGTACCGTTGCCCATCCCCCAGTAGCCGTCGTTGAGCCACTGGCGGAACGCGACCCTGGCCGAGAAGCGCAGGTTCCGGCGCGGCCCCAACCCCGGCAAGTCCAGCCGGAACCGGTGGTGATGGTAGCCGCGGAGGCTGAGGTAGGCCTGGATCACCACCGACGCGCGGTAGGGGTCGTAGCCCTCCGCGATCCGCTGTACCTCGACGCGACCGCCGAACCCCAGCCCGTCATCGGTGTCGAACCCCGCGATCGGGAACACGAACCACCGATAGGGCTTGTCCGGCGCCTTCTCGGCTCCGGCCGTCGCCGAGACCAGCAGCAGTACCGCCAGTCCTGCGAGGAACGCCCGCTTCATTCCGCCGGCTCGAGGGGGTGCCACAGCGGCGCCATCACGGGCTCCGCGGGTACCGCGTGGCCCGGATGGCAGCTGACGTCGACCACCGCCGAGTACAGCCGCCGCAGCCCCTCGCGGACGTTGTCCGTCGACACCCGCTCCCGGTGCCCGTGGGTCGTGGCCAGCTCCTCGCCCGTGATCTCGAACGGGATGATCCCGTAGGCCCGCACCCCCAGCTTGCGGAAGTAGATGCTGTCGGTGAAGCCGATGGACAGGATCGGCCCGGCCGCCGCGTCCTCCCGCCCCTCGGCCGCGTGCCGCTCCAGGGCCCGGTAGACCGGGTCGTCCCAGAGGCTGCCGTTGCCCTCCTTGGCCTGGATCACCTCGAAGCTGATGTTCGGATCGTGCTCGACCAGCCGGCGCAGCTCGGCCAGCATCTGTTCGGGGGTGGTGCCGGGCAACAGGCGGCAGTCGTAGATCGCGCTCACCGCCGCCGGGACCACGTTGGGCGCCAGCGCCCCCTCGAGCCCGGTGAGGTTGATGGTGTCGTGGATCATCGCGGCGGTGACCGGGTTGTCCATCAACTTCGGCTTCAGCAGCATGCGCACCGATAGCGGCCGGGTCAGCACGGCCTTCTCCAGCCCAGCGCGCTGCTGGCCGACGTTGTAGAACAGCTCGTACAGCGCCGGGTAGAAGGCGACCACCGGCTCCCGCTCGGCGATCTTGGCCGCCGCCTTCATCAGCCGCTCCGGCGCCCGGTCGGGCACCGGGGTGGAGCCGTGGCCCGGCTCGCCGTGGGCCGTCATCCGCACCCAGACGTTGCCCTTCTCCGCCACCGAGATGGCGAACACCGTGTGGTCCTCGAACAGGGCGCCGCGGACCCCGAAGCCCCCTTCGTTGATCATGTGGGAGCAGCCGATCTCGTCCCAGTGCTCCTCGGCGATGTTCCGTGCTCCACCGCCGCCGATCTCCTCGTCGGCGACCGCCAGCAGCACCACGTCGCGCTTCAGCGGCAGGCCGAGGCGCTTGATCCACACCATGGTCATCAGCTCGATGGCGCCCATGCCCTTCATGTCCAGGGCGCCGCGGCCCCAGATCACACCCTCGTCGTCGATGGTGCCGGACAGCGGACCCTTGCCCTCGGGCCAGAAGGAGTCCTCGGACGTGACCACGTCGATGTGGGACATCAGACACAGGGGCGCCTCGCTGCCGTCGCCGGGGATGCGGGCCACCAGCGAACCACGACCGGGCGCGAACTCGTGGATTTCGCTGTCGATGCCCTCGCGGGCGAGCACCGCGGCCAGGAACTCGGCCCCCCGGGTCTCGTTGCCCGGCGGATTGACCGTGTCCACCTGCAGGTAGGCCGAGAGCAGCCCGCTGGCCTCCTGCCCCGCCGATGACCAGTCCACGGCCCGGTGGTATCCTTCGAGCGCCGCGGGAGGCTCGATCGCCAGCGGTCGGTGGACAGCCCCGCAGGCGGTCATGACGAACGGAGCCAGGACGATCAGGAGCGACGTCGCGATGCGCATGGTTGTTGTTCCCCACGGGCGCCGGGCAGGCGGTGCGCGTCGCCGCGGCGCTGGGGGAAGTTTAATGAGTGCGGGCGCCGCGCGCACGTGGGCGAGGCTCGCCGCGGCGGCGGTCACCTGCCTGCTGAACGCAGGCTGCCAGGACGTCGAGCCGGCACCGGACGACCTGGACGGCCTGTTCCATTACACCTGGGCCAAGTACGGCGACGGGCTCGACGAGGAGCTGGCCGGAGCGGCGATCAACTTCGACGCGGCGCTGGACGCGGCAAACCTCGACGAGGTCGTCGACGGCACGCTGAGCGCCTTCACCCGTGAGGAGATGGATCTCGTCGACATGCGCGCCGACGCCGATCCGGCCGAGCTGGCCGGGATGTACCTGGCCAACTCGATGTCCTGCACCCTCGAACAGATCGAGGCCATCGCCACCGCCCTGAACCAGGACGAGCTGTACACCGGCGAGTACGAGGCCTACGACCGGCGTTACACCTCGGATGTGGACGGCTATCGAGCCCGCGAGGAGTCCCACTTGACCTGGGACGTGGACATCACCGCCGAGTTCGTCGCTGGCGCTCTGTACTCCGAGTTCATCCACGGCGGTACGAGGTACGTGCCCACCCTGGACGCCGACACCAGCCCCCACGGCCCGATCCTGCTGGCCCGCACCTGGATGCCCGACGAGGCCCAGTTCGACAACGACGACTACTACTTCACCCAGGACTACCAGCTCGAGCTCTACTACGAGCGGGAGCCCGGCCGGGTGATCCACCTGTACGGGCTGTGGCGCTACTCTGGCTTCGTCGACCTGAACACCGACGACGACTTCCTCGTCCGCCAGATCCTCAACGCCCTCGCCGCCTGGGACGACCGGACGGTGGAGCTCTGCGCCAGCGGCGACTTCGGCTAGCCGGGTCCGGGTCCGGGTCCGAGTCCGGGTCCGAGACCGAGTCCGAGACCGAGTCCGAGACCGAGTCCGAGACCGAGTCCGAGTCCGAGGACCGGGTGCCACGACGGGTGGCCGCCCCGTCGGCTTGCCCGGCCGTGTCTTCGATGGCAGGCCTCAAGGCAAGATCCGAATAGCCGTCTTCCCACTGACCGTCGAATCGAACAGCCAGTCCATGTCCGGATTGTCCAGAGCCACACACCCCAGGGTCCAGTTCCGCGGCCAGCTGCCCTCCCCGTGAATCTCGATGGCACTGCCCAGCTTGCTATCGGTCACCGTCGACCGACGCCCAGCCGCCCGCCCGATCCGGTCGTGGGTGGTCTGGCCGATCCGCCCCGCCCGCAGCCCCGCCGCCGCGTCGTCGGCGTTGGGATAGTTGACGTACAGCGCCTTGTAGAAGCTCGTCTTGCCCTCGGGCAGCTTCCAAGACACCCAGTACCACCCCTCGGGCGTCTTGCCGTCCCCCCGCACCGTCTTGTGCCCCTCGGGCTCGAACCCCAGCGCCACATCGAAACAGGCGGACTCGCCGTCGCCTACGCGGCTGGCCAGCTGCCCGGATTCGTAGAACCCCAGCTTGTACTCGGACTTCCAGATGACGATCAGAGTATTCGCCGCGCGCCGGTCGGTGCGGATGTCGTCGGGGAGGGTGGAGGGGCAATACACGGTCTCGGTCTCGGTCTCGGTCTCGGTCTCGGTCTCGGTCTCGGTCTCGGTCTCGGCCTCGGCCTTGGTCTCGGCCTTGGTCTCGGCCTCGGGATCGGCCTCAGCCCCGCACCCAAGAGCCCCCGCCGCCACGAGTCCCAGCACCCATCCCATCATGAAAAACCTCGCCACCCACCCGCTCCCAGAACCCAACCCTCGGCCCGGTCCCGATCTTCCCCCCGTCCATCGCCCACCAGGGGCTTGACGAACCCCTACTTCCAGCCTAGCATGCCGTCCGCGTCGGGGCGTAGCGCAGTCTGGTAGCGCACCGCAATGGGGTTGCGGTGGTCGGAGGT
>CAYTBN010000025.1:0-92721 GCA_964436045.1 uncultured Rickettsiales bacterium
GTCGTCGCAGTCGTCGTCGCAGTCGGTCCAGCCGTCGGCGTCCAGGTCCACCCCGGCGCAGGGATCGAAGTCCCAGCCGAAGGTGACCGAGTTGCGCAGGATGATTCCCGCCTCCTGGTTGTTGTTCCAGCCGTACTCCCAGGTCTGGCCGCTGGCGATCAGCATCCCCATGCCCTCGTACAGCACGTAGAGCACCGGGTTGCCGTTGCCGCTGTGGCTGGCCAGGATCTCGGCGTCGACGGGTAATCCCGTGAAGTAGTTGTGGCTGGCCGACGAGCCGGTTATCGGGTTGGTCACACCCACCAGCAGCTCGTGGGCCGGGTCGACCACCACGTTGTTGCTGTCGGCGCCGTGGGAGTCCACGCCGCCGAAGGGCGGGCTCGGGTAGGGCGTCTCGCCCTGCTGGGTGCAGCCGGACCATACCAGCACTCCACCGCCCTGGACGAAGGTCTCGAAGGCGGGGAGGCTCTGCTGCAACACGCTGTTGTAGGGTCCGCCCTGCACGCTGGTCGTGATGACCATGTGGTACTGGCCCAGGTTCACGTTGACCAGGTCCTGGTACTGGATCTGGGTGAACGGGATGGCGGCCGCGTTCAGCTCGGCCTGCCAGGCGTTGGCACCCCAGGGCGCGGAGTTCTGGATCACCAGTACTTCGGCGGGTTGCGCGGCCGCCTGCGCGGAGAACCACAGCGCGCCGAGGGTGCCGATTACTGCCAGCGAACGTCTCATATCGCTTCTCCCGGGGGGCACGGTGCCGGCCACCCGCACCCGCGCGTCCTAACTCTGCACCAGCCGCCGCCTTCTACGGATTGGGGATCGTCGGCACGGGGTCGGTCACGGCCGTGGCCAGGAACTCGGTGTACTGGGACTGGGCGTCGGCCACGTCGAAGATCACGAAGTGCCCGTCGTCGTCGCCTGCGGGCGCGTGGAGCACCACCGCCGCGGTGACAAGGTGGTCGCCGATGTAGTTGTTGCCCGTCAGGGGCAGGTTCTCGCCCGTGATGCTCTCCAGCGGTTCGTTGCCGTTGGTGATCTGGTCCACCATGAAGCCCCGTGCCAGGGCGTACTGCGTGCCGTCGGGCGAGTAGCTGTCGCCGATGCCGTAGGCGTGGAACAGGTCCTTGGCGTCGTAGCCCTCGAGGGGCTCCTTGACCACGTAGGCGGCGTGGTTGACCGGATCGGCGCTCTCGGCCACGGCCTGGACCAGGTTCAGCAGCGGGTTCCAGCGGTCCAGGTTGGGGTCGGCGATGCCGACGGCGATGGCGTTCTTGAGGTTGTATGGTTTTTCCTTGGTCGCCAGCGACTCGATCAGCAGCCCGCCCACGCCACTGAGCATCACCGACTTGAGCGTCGAGTCGTACGCGGCGAACGCCACACCGGTCGTCGCCCCCTGGGAGTGACCCATGTAGAACAGGTTCTGGGAGTCGAAGCTCACCACCTCGCCCGTGGGGGAGTCGTCCGCGTCCCAGACCTCCGCGTCGACCAGCCGTGCCAGCTGGAAGTAGTCCGCTGCCGCCTGGGCCGAGTTGTCCCTGGCCGCCCGCGGATTGAGCACGTTGAAGAACAGCACCCCCGGGTCGTAGGCCGAGGGATCGATCGCCAGCCAGTCCGGGTCCCAGTTCTCGGGGTGGGCGCGCGGGCCGTGGACCACGCCGTCGATGGACAGGATCGCGAACGCGGTCTCGGCCTCGTCGTCGGTGGTCAGCGAAGACAGCAAGTCGGCAACCCCGTTGGCCACGAAGGAACGGTAGTTGCCCCCGGTACCGTGGGCGTACAGTAGCAGTGGCCAGCCGTCCTCGGGCATGTCGGCGTTCTTGGGCAGAGTCAGCGAGAAAACCACGTCCGGTGCGTTGCCGACCGGCGCTGGCAGGCCGTTGCCACCGATGTTGAGGGCGCCGCCGTGCTGCGACTCCTTGAAGGGCGCTTCGCCCTCCTGGAAGTTGGGCAGCGGGACGTTGCCCTGGATCTCGTAGAAGGCGTCGCTGACCCCGTCGCACCCCCGGGTCTCGTCGTCCGTGTCGGCGAAGGGACCGGCGTCCCCTTCCTCGCAGAGGTGGGTGTCGGTCAGCACGGGCGCGTCCTGCTCGATGATCGTGGTCTGCAGGTCCTGGAACCGGGCTGCAGGATTCCCGACGGTGAACACGGCGGCCCCGGCGATGCCCGAGGGATCCGTGCCCCCGGCCACCAGCCACTCACGGAGGGGCTCGTAGGCCTGCCAGGTGTTGTGGAGCCGCGAGTCGGTCGGCGCCGAGGTCGTCAGCATCGCCTGGAAGTCCTGGTCCTGGATCGCCTTCTCGCCCGTGTTCTTGTCGCGCACCAACGTGGTGACCACCGCCGCGTAGGTGTGGCCCGGCTTGTACGGCCGGCCGTCGGAGTTGTGGAAGGCGATCCAGTTGTCACAGATGTAGTTGCCCCGCTCGCTGTCGGCGCGGAAGCCACCCGAGTGGCGCATGCCGTATTCCGGGTCGCCTTCGGTGAGATCGATCAGGAAGACCGTGCCATCCGCCGGGTCGCCCAGCTGAATGGTGTCCCAGTCCGGAGTGTCGGAGAAGCGCAGGAAGACCGCCTGGTTGTTGCCGAAGCCCTCGAAGTCCTGGGCGAGCACGTTGAGCACGTTGCCGACCACGTCCCCCAGCTCGGGGATCAGGACCCCCGGCGTGGGATGCCCGGACATGTCGAGGACGCCCTCCACCACCCGGCCGTCGTTGGGGAACGGTAGCCGGTAGAACTCCTTGCCGATGGCTTCGCCCGGCACCTCGAAGTACACGCGGAACGCCCCCTCCTCCTCGTTCGGGTCGTCGCACTCCCCGCCGAACCACAGCGGCACCTGGAAGCCGTGGCAGGCGCCCTCGGTGCATTCCAGCGCGAACTGGCAGTCGCTGTCGTCCTCGCAGGAGTCCCCCTGGCCGGCGGTACCGTCACCGCCGCTGACGCAGGTGCCCTCGTTGTTGCACACCAACCCCCACAGGCAGAACTCGGTCGACACGCAGTCGTCGCCCGCCTCGGCCGTGCCCGGTTCGCCCTCGTAGTGGCAGGTGCCGTTGCCCGCACAGACCAGCCCGCTGGCGCAGGGTTCGGCGTCGCTGCACTCCTCGCCGTACAGGGCGTCACCTTCGTACAGGTCGTCGGGATTGAAGTTGCCGTCCTTGTCACAGGCCACCAGTGTCAGCAGGGCCAGCGCCGCCCATGGAGCGATCCGGATCCGCGACAGGTTCCAACAGCTGCTCATCGTCCCTCCCAGGGGGGCGCCGTGCCCGGGACGCCCCTGCAGGCCGGGTCCGGATCGGACCCAGACTTCGCATACGGCCCTAACTATAGCTCTGCGCGCGCTCCTTGCAGTACCCTGAACGTGGACTCTCCATGAGCCGAGCCGAGTCGCCCAGCCCCTTTTTTCCTTCGGTCCTCGACGAGTTCGTGGCCAACGAACCCCCTCTGGAGGCGGTGGTCGGGCGCGTCGGCGAGGCGATGCTGGCCGTGCTACTGCGCGGTGATCTGGCCCCCCTGCGGGAGGCCCACGCCCAGGGGGTCGAACCCTTCCACGGCGCTCTCTCAGCCGGGCTCGATCGCATCGGCGAGGATCTGTTGGCTGGCGACCCGGGGCCCGGGCCCGCCGACCTGCGGCTGCACCTGGCCCGGGGATGTGTCGTGCTGGCCCACGGCCGCGACCACCGGCTCTACGAACACCTGCTGGCCTTCACGCGATGCCAGCTGGGCCGCCACCTGCTGGCGAGGCCCGCCCTCGCACAACAGCTGGCCCGGAACGATGGGGCTTTCGCCTCCGCGCTGGAGGGCGCGCTCGCGCGCCTGGGCGACGAGAGCAAGATGGCCCCCTCCCAGTTCCTGCAGGCCCTGTCACCGCTGCCAGCGGAGCAGGCGGCCAACAGCTGCGGGTTCTGCGCGCGCCGCTGGACGGCGGCCATGCCCCGCCTGCAGGTGATGCCCGCGACCCTGGAGACGGTTGACGAGGATGAGGATGTCTTCACCTCCCGCGAGGCGATAATCGAGCTGGCGGACGTGCGCTATCGGGTCCGGCTGCAGTCCGACACCGTCTTGCTGCCCGTGTGCAGCCATGCCCATGTGGTCCACTTGTTGATGGCTGAACACTGCGTGGTCTTCGACCCCTGGCTCGGCCAGGTCGGCGTCAGCATGCTCCCGCCGGAGGCGGACGATCAGCTCCTCGTCGGCTGGTGGCGCTACACTTGAACCTGATCGGGCGATCCCTTCCCCCTTGATTTCCTGCCCTCAGTTCGGCATGAATCTCGGTCCGAAACCATCCGAGGAGGTGCGCATGATCCAGGCCCGTGGACTCACCAAGTTCTACGGCGAGGTCCGCGCGATCCACGACCTCAGCTTCGAGATCGCCGACGGCGAGATCGTCGGCGTGCTCGGGCTCAACGGGGCCGGGAAATCGACGCTGCTGCAGATCCTCAGCGGCGCGCTCTACCCGACCTCGGGACAGGTCTCGATCGGCGGACTCGACACCGCCGAGGCGCCCCGCGAGGTGCGCCGCCGTATCGGCTTCCTGCCCGAGGAGCCACCCCTTTACCGCGAGATGACCGTCGAGGCCTACCTGCGCTTCGTCGGCCGGCTCAAGGGGATGGCCACGGCCGACGTGGAACGGCGGCTGGACGAGGTCTGCGAGCGGACCGGCATCGTCCAGGAGCGTCACAACGTGATCGCGACCCTGTCCCACGGCTACCGCAAGCGGGTCGGTATCGCCCAGGCGATCATCAACGAGCCGGCGCTGCTGATCCTCGACGAGCCGATCTCCGGGCTGGACCCGGAGCAGATCGCCGAGATGCGGGACATGATCCGCGACCTGCGGGGCAAGCACACCATCTTGCTGTCCAGCCACATCCTCACCGAGATCAGCCGTACCTGCGACCGGCTCTTGATGATCAAGGGCGGCGAGATCGTGGCGGCGGGCACCGAGGAGGAGCTGGTGGCCCAGTTCGCCAGCGGCGAGGACCTGATCCTGCTGCTGCGGGGCGAGCGCGACGCCATCGACGCCCACCTGGCCGCGGACCAACGGGTGCTGGACCATGAGATCTGCGGCGCGATCGGCGACGTGATCGAGGTCCGCGTGACCCTGGACGGCGACATCCGCGAACAGCTGGTGCCGTCGCTGGTGGCGGCCGGCTTCGGGCTGCGGGGCATGTCCTCGGCCGAACAAGAGCTGGAGCGGGCGTTCCTCACCCTGACCGGCACGGGAGGGCGGGCATGACCAACGTGATGCTGATCGTGCGGCGCGAGCTTTCGTCGTACTTCACGACGTTGACCGGCTACGTAGTGGCGGCGGTGATGCTCGCCATCTGCGGGCTGCTGTTCAACACCGTGGCCCTCGGCGGCACGGCGAAGTACTCCGAAGAAGTCCTGCGGATGTTCTTCTACTTCATGAGCGGCACGGTGATGGTGGGAGCCATCTTCCTGTCGATGCGGCTGCTGGCCGAGGAGCGGCAGAACGGCACGCTGACGGTGCTGTACACTTCGCCGATCAGCGATTGGGAGATCGTGGTCGGCAAGTACCTGTCGGCGCTGGTGTTCCTGGCGGCGATCGTGGGGATCAGCCTGTACATGCCCGCGCTGATATTCGTGAACGGCAAGGTCTCGCTGGGCCACATCTTCGCCGGCTCGCTGGGGTTGGTGTTGCTCGGTTCGGCCTCGGTCGCGATCGGCACCTTCGGCTCGGCGGTGACCCGAAACCAGGTGGTGGCCGCGGCGGTCAGCGGTGCGCTGATCGTGACTTTCCTGCTGATGTGGAAGCTGGCCAAGATCGCCAACCCGCCGCTGGACGACATCTTCGGGGCGATGTCCCTGTTCGACAAACACTTCCAGCCGGCGATGAAGGGGATCGTCAACCTGCGGGACGTGGTCTTCTACCTGTCGGTGACCTTCTTCTTCCTGCTGAGCACCACCAAGATCATCGAGGCGAGGAGGTGGCGATGACTCGCCTGAAGAGCTGGCCCGTCGCGCTCTACGGGGCGGGCCTGGTGTTGTTCTACCTCGGCGAGCGGCTGCTGCCCGGCAGCACGATCGCCCGGATCGTCCTGGACAGCGTCGGCGGTGTCGCGATGCTGACCGCCCTCGGCGTCCGCCTCCGCGAGCGCTCCGGGGCCGGCGGCGACCTGCGCCGCACCCTGTCGGCGGTGGTGGTGCTGATGGCCGGCGGTCTGGCGGCGTTGGGACTGCACTGGCTGGCGTCACCCGCGGTGGTCGACGCCCTCGGCCTGGCCGACGACGGCGCGCAGCGCTTCGAGGTAGTGGTCTCCGTGCTGTGGCCCATCGCGCTGGTCTGTGCGGTCGTCCCGCTGGTGTTCGTCGAGGTGGCGCTGCTGTCGGCGGCCGCCTCGCCGGTACTGGAGATCGGCCGGGTCCGCCGTTCCCTGGAGTCGGGGCTGGCCCTGGCGCTGGTGGCCTCGCTGCTGTTCGTCGTCAACTACCTGGCCCACGAGCACAACATCCGCGAGGACCTCAGCTACGCCAAGACCACCGAACCCTCGCCCGCGACCCTGCTGCTGGTCGAGAGCCTGGCCGATCCCCTGCGGATCGTCCTGTTCTTCTCGGCCGCCGATGACGTCAAGGAGGAGGTGGAGCCCTACTTCGAGCAGCTGGCGACCACCGCCGAGGGGGTGTCCCTGGAGGTCTTCGACCACGACGCCGAACCCGCGCTGGCCAAGGAACTCAAGGCGCGCAAGAACGGCACCGTGGTGCTGATCCACGGCGAGAACTCCGAGAGCTACGACATCGGCACCGACGCCGACAAGGCCAAGAACAAGCTCAAGAAGCTGGACGAGGAGATCCACAAGCGGCTGATCAAGGTGGCCAAACCGGAGCTGGTGGCCTACCTGACCACCGGCCACGGCGAGCGGGACTGGACGTCGACCGAGGACTCGGAGAAGGCCGGCATCGGCGACCTGCGCACCCTGCTGCGGATGTTCAACTACAAGGTCCAGCGGCTGGGGTTGGCCGAGGGGCTGGCCACCGAGGTCCCCGAGGACGCGTCGGTGGTGATCGTGGTCGGGCCGAGCCGGGAGTTCATGCCCGAGGAGATCGCCTCGCTGCAGGCCTACGCGGCCCGCGGCGGCGACCTGCTGGTCAGCCTGGATCCGGAGGAGGACGTCCTCCTGACCGAGGTGCTGGCGCCGCTGGGTGTGGAGTTCTTCCCGCAGACGCTGACCCACGACACCGAATTCCTCCCCAAGACCAAGGAGATCTCGGACCGCCAGCTGCTGTTCTCCACCCGGTTCTCGTCGCACCCCTCGGTCAAGCCGCTGCAGAAGAACGCCAGCCGCTTCCCGGTCGTGATGGCCCGAACCGGCTACCTGGAGGCGGCGAAGCAGCCCGCCGACGGCAAGCCCGAGGTGGTGCTCAAGTCGATGCCCAAGACCTGGGCCGACACGGACGGCGACCTGGAGTTCAGCGCCGCCGACGAGAAGCGCAAGGTCTACAACATCGGCATGGCCGTCGAGCGGACGGTGTCCATGGGTGACGACGAGGAGGAGGTGTCCGCCCGGACGCTGGTGCTGGCGGACGCCGACATGATCTCCGACATGGCGCTGCGCAACGAGGGCAACACCAACCTGGTGGCCAACGGGCTCAAGTGGCTGATCGGCGAGGAGGCGCTGGCCGGGGTGCTGACCAGCGAGGAGGATCAGAAGATCCAGCACACCCGCAAGAAGGACATGTGGTGGTTCTACTCGACCACCTTCGGGATCCCGGCGCTGGTGATGGGCGTCGGCGTGCTGGTCACGATCCGCAGGAGGGCCCGGTGATGCGCTACACCCAGGTGCTGATCTACGCAGCGCTGCTGCTCGTCGCGCTGGTCGCCGCCTACATGAGCTGGACCCACGAGCCCCCGGGGGGCAAGGGGGACGTGGTGGTGATCGATGCGGACGCTCGCCAGCTCCAGGCCGTGGTCTACGAGGAAGAGGATCACACCGTCCGCGTCACCCGCCGGGAGGGGGGCGACGACGGGATCTGCTGGGGCGACACGCGCAAGCTCAGCGTGGCGCCGCGCACGCCGGACAAGGTGCCGCCGGTCCTGAACCCGGAGGGTGAAGGCGACGACGACTCGGCGGAGCCCGCCAGCGAGGAGCCGGAGGAGGAGCCCGAGAAGATCGAGGAGATCAAGTCGTTCCGGGGCAACAAGACCTGCGACAAGATCCTCGGCCGGTTCGCGCCGATGAAGGCGATCCGCGAGTTCGAACTGCTGACGGACGAGAAGCTGGCCGAGATGGAGCTGACCGAGCCGGTGGCGACCCTGAAGGTGACCACCGCCCGCGGCGAGCGCAGCTTCGAGGTCGGCGGCCGCTCCTACGGCACCAACGACTACTACCTGCGGGATGCCTCTTCGGGTTCCGTCTTCCTGGTGGAGTCCCGGGTGATCGCCGACATCAAGGGCGGCTCGACCCGGCTGATGGAGCGCTCGGTGTTCGACTTCAAGAAGGAGGACGCCGAGTCGGCGCAGGTCGCCGTCGGGTCCAACCGGGGCAGCTTCGTGCAGCTGAACCGGGACGACTCCAAGACCGCGTTCTGGGCCGCCGCCGACGACACCAGCCGCGCCCATGACGCGGCCGACACCTTGCTGAACAAGGCGCTGCGGCTGCGGGCGCTGTCCTACCTGACCAACACCCCGGCTGGGCTGCAGCCGATGGCGCGGGTCGAGTTCGCCGGCGTCGACGAGTCCCTGGGCTGGCTGGAGATCGGCATGACGGTCGATAGCGAGGGCGCGCCGATCCACGTGGTGCGTTCGTCCCACACCTCCGCCTGGGTCGAGGTCTCGGACACCATGGGGGCAGACGTGGTGGACGGCCTGACGGAACTCTTCCCTTCCTAGCTCGTTCCCATCCCAAAATGGCCCTTTTCCGCGATCTCGGCGTCGGGCCGCGGGTTTCCTTGTGCGACGTACACGAGTACGTCTCCGCGGAAACCCTTGCCCTCCCGGTGTGCCGGACCATTGACCTCGCGAAAAATGACTCATCTTGGCCTTGGGAACCACGCCAGTCTCCATCCCGCATTTCGGGATGGAGACTAGCTCCATTCTACAGGGGAAAATCGCGCCGCATTCGGCGCACGATTCCGCCCGCCACTCGACGGTGATCCGGCCTCTTCTCAAGCGGTCGTTCTCTGCTAGGATGAGTCGCCCCGCACCGCTGGGGAGGAGTTTTCGAGGGGAGATCGAGGCCATGGTCAACGACCGCCGGGACGCGACGAGACGCGACTGGCCCGCGATGTTGGGGGAGTTCCGGATCCTCCGCAAGCTGGCGGTGGGTCCCTACTCGACCTCCCTGCTCGTGCGGATGATCGGCGATCCCGAGCGCCGGGGCGAGATGGTCCTCAAGGTGCTTCACCCGGTCACGGGGCCGGCGTGGAAGGCCGCGATGCGGATGGACGCCACCGCCTCCGAGCTGGCGCAGAGCCATCCCCACGGCAACCTGGGCGTGTACTTCGAGAAGGGCGGGATCCTCGAGCACTGCTACGTGCTGCAGGAGTACGTGGACGGCATCGACCTGCGCACCCTGCTGACCCTGTTCCCCCAGCCCCTGGGCGAGTTCCCGGCCCGGGCCAAGATGGGCATCGCCGTGCAGCTGGCGGCGGCGCTGGAGCACCTGCACTCGATCCCGACGGGCGAGGGCCGCAAGGCGCGGCTGGTCCACGGAGACCTGCACCCGGGCAACGTGTTGATCGACCGTTCGGGCAACGTCAAGTTGATGGATGTGGGGTTCGCCGACATGGCGCTGGCGGCGATCCGACCGGCGGTCAGCGGCAGCGCCGTCGGCTCCCCGGGCTACCTGGCCCCCGAACAGATCGCCAACCGGCGTTCCACTCCGGCCACCGACGTGTTCGCCTTCGGCTCGCTGCTGGCCGAGCTGTTTACCGGCGAGCCCCTGTTCCGCGGCGACACCACGGTGTCGATCCTCGAGCGAACCACCGAGGCGAAGATCGGCGAGACCATCGACCGGGTCGTAGGCATCCACGCGGGCGCCGCCCGCATCCTGCGCCGGGCCGTGACGCCCGCCCGCCGCGGCCGGCTCTCCGACGGTGTGCTGCTCGTCGGTGAGATGTTTGCCGTCGGCATGACGGACGACGCCCGCGAGCCGCTGGCCGAGCTGGTCGACGCGGCGCTGACGGCCAAGGACGTGGGAATCGCCCTTCCGCCCCGCGATCTGGTCGCCACCGACGGATCGCTGGTCGACGTGGGCAACCTGACCGAGGGGCTGGCCGACTCGGACGCCGGGCTGGCCGCTCCGGACGAACCCTCCCACGAGTCGGAGGTGCCCAGCGCCGAGCCGGACATGGCTCCGTCGATGGTCGCCAGCATCGAGGAGGGCTCGTCCGAGTCCATCGGCGACGCTCGCTCGACGTCGCCCCCGGTGGCGCTGGAACCCGATCTGGAGGAGACCGAGCTGGATCAGCCGGTTGCCGCGGCGAGCGTGGCCAAGCCACCCGCGAAGCCGAAGAAGAAGAAGTCCGGCAAGGGGCTGATGGTGTTCGCGGCCGCCGCGATCGTAGCGGTGATATGTGGCGGTGGCGCCGTGGCGGCAGCCTACGGGTTCGACTGGTTCGGCCTCCTGGGTGATCCCGATCCGGCCCCTCGGACCTTCGAGGACGAACTGGCCGAGGCTCTGGGCGGGCTCGAGGTGGCCACGCCGGCCGAGGAGCCGGACGAGGACCAGACCCCGGCCGTCGACGGCGAGGAACCCATCGAGGGCGAGGAGGAGATCACCGGCGACGCCGAGACCGACGCCCTGGCCGAGGAAGAGGAGGAGGAGGCGACCGCCGAGGAGCCCACCCCCGAACCGGAACCCCTCACCGCCGAGGAACGCCGACAGCTGGCCGAGGAGGAGGAGCGCCGTCGGGAGGAGCGCGATCAGAAGCGCAAGGAGAGGGAAGAGGAGCGCGCACGCAAGGCCGAGGAGGAGAGTTTCAAGTCCCGCGAGGACGAACTGGAGGCGGCGGCGGACGACATCGACTGGGGCTTCGCCGAGGAGGCCGACGGCGACGAGGAGTGGCTCAACGACGACGGCGGAAGCGGCGGCGATGACAAGATCGACCTGGACATCGACGCCCTGACCCGGTCGGCTCCGGACGTGGCCGTACCCGACGCCAGGGAGGCCCCCAAGGTCAAGCACTCGCCGATCCGCTCCGGGCGGTTCGGCAGCACGGTCACCCTGCGGTTGACGGTCTCGCCGGCGGACGACTACACCGGCGTCATGTACTACCGCGGCTCCCCCAACGGGTCGTGGAACAGCACCAACATCGCCGGCGGGGACAACGGCCGCATCACCGCGCGCCTCAAGCTCGGCGACTGGATCGGCGACGACCACACGGCCGTCGAGTACTACTTCCTGGTCGACGGCCCCGGCGGCTCATCCGGCGCCGGTACGCGGCTCTCGCCGTATTCGTTCGAGATTCGCTAGCCCTCAGCCTTCAGCAAGACAGGGGATCAGCCTCGATGGCTCTTAGCGGCTGGTGGCGGGGGCGGGCATGAAGGCCGGGGCGGCGGCGGCGGTGCAGGCGGCCTCGCGGTCCGTGCGCACGGCGGCGACGACCTCGTCGAGGGCCTGGATGTCCTTCTTGCGGTTCTTCTCGTCGAGCAGCTGGCGGATGGGCTCGGCCATCTCCTCGACCGCGTGCAGACACAGGCACTCCTCGTCGAACATGCCGCTCTCCGCCGCGTAGTGGGCCACGACCGCGGCGTGGGCTTCAGTCAGCTGGGCCACCGCCTTGGGGCCGTTGAGACGACCGCGCCAGCCGGTGGCCAGCAGCCCCAGCTTGGTGGCGGCGTGGTCGGGATCGGCCTTGACCTCTTCCTTGACGATGGCGGGGATCTCGTTCTCGTAGTATCCGCTCCAGATCACGGCGGTCAGGTAGGTGGCCAGGTTGGCCCGGACCAGCGGGTCCTTGATTCGCCACTGGGCGAAGTAGATGGCCTCGTCCTTGTCCCGGTTCATGTCCGAGACCTTCCAGCCCAGCGCCTCGTCGTACAGGCATAGCCGCGCCAGCGCCCGGGATGAGGACTGGTCCGGGCTGGCCTTGTAGGCGAAGCGGACCGGCTTGTATCGCAGGTTTTCCTTGATGTTGACGGTCACGTCGGTCTTGTCCGGCTTCAGCGCCAGCGATTCACCCAGCAGCGCCCGCTCGGTACAACGCCCCTCCCGGGAGGCCGCCACGTAGGCATCGACGATGTCGGAGGGCGAGGCCAGCGAGGTGATGACGTGGAGCGCCGAGTCCAGGGCCTCCTCTTCCTCGCACAGCTGGTCTAGACGGGCCAGGGTCGGTTCGAGGGAGACGTCGCCGATCTCGATCAGGACCCCGGCCGCCCCGGCGCGGGCCTCGCCGTCGGTCAGTCCGTCGAGCAGGAAGGGCACGGCCTCGGGGCCCAGCTCCTTGAGCGCGGTGCGGGCCTTCTCGCGCACCAGGGTCTGGGAGTCGCCCAGGTCGGTGACCAGCTTGTCGGGCGGTTTTGTGCAGCCGGCCAGGGCGATGCCCACGGCCAGCACCACGGCACAGGCGGCGGCGAGAGGGTGGGTGGAGTGGGTACTGCTCATCGTTGGTTCCCCCGATCGCAGGTTCGGTATTTTCGTGCGGTCAGTCTACACGTTCTCGCCCCTGGGCTCGAAGACGCAGGTCAGCGCCGGTCGACCCGGTACCAGACCCATCCGTAGCCGTCCTCGCGGCCCTGCAGTTCGAGCACGTGGTCGCGCAGGATCACCCGCTCGTCGCCGCCGAGGAAGGGGGCCACAGCCGGCGCCATCGTCCAGCCCTCCTCGAACCACAGCACCCAGCGGACGTCGTGGGCCGACAGGGCATCGTCGAACCAGTCGGGGCTGCCGTCGGGGGTCTCCTCGGCCAGGTCGAACCAGGACAGGAAGGTGTAGCCGTGGGCCCGGCGGGCCAGGTAGGAGGCGGGGATGTGATCGATGATCAGCGTGGTGCCCGCGGGCACCGTGCGCTCGATCTCCAGCGCCAGCCGAAGCTGGGGTAGGAACAGCTCGTCCGCCCGCTGGATCTGGCGGGTGGTCTCGATCCCGGCGCAGACCAGGAACCAGGCCAGGGTGGCGGCGACCACCGCACGCGCCCCCCAGCGCCGCCAGCCCCCCAGCCGCTCGACCACGTCCCCCAGCCCAAAGGCCCCCGTCAGCGCCAGCAGGGGAACGGTGGCGTACAGCCACTTCCAGTAGAGGTTGTGGGTGATCGCGTGCTGGAACACGAAGCCGGTGCCCAGCCAGACCCCGAGGTTGAGCACGAAGAACAGGGTGATCACCACCGCCGTGCGGTTCCAGATCTGCTTGCGGGCCACCTGGATCGTGCCCCAGCCGGCCAGCAGCACCAGCGGCCAGCCGACCTTGGACGGCAGCAGCAGCAGCGCCATCCCCACCGCGACCCGGGCGCCCCGGGTCAGGAACTCCAGCAGGGGACGCGACTCGGCCACCCCCCCGGTGTCCAAGTTGGCCTGGAACTGCGGTGCGAACAGCAGCCAGGAGCCGCTGCCGACCTTGGCCCACCACGACACCAGCAGCAGCGCCACCGCCATCAAGCCGAGCCCCGCGAAGAACGCCCGCCGGGTGCCGCGGCCGCGGGCCGTGGCCAGCAGCAGGAAACCCGGCCAGAACGTGAAGAATGCCTCGGCCCGAACCAGCAGCGCGCCGATCATCGCCAGCGCTGCCAACAGGGGGCGTCGCTGGATGATCCACCAGATCCCCGCCAGCCCGAGGGCGGCGTACATCGGTTCGCGCAGGGAGGACGCCGCGTAGAGGGCGAACTCGGGCTGGCAGAGCAGGACGGCGCCGCAGAACACCTCGACCCGCCGACCGCCGGCCCTCCGGGCGAGCACCATCGCCAGCGCCATTGCCGCCAGCCCGCAGATCATCGTGGTCGCCACGCAGACGATCTCCGCGTGGCCGAGCACGCGAATCAGCGCTCCGTTGACCAGGTAGTAGAGCGGCAGGTGCGAGACCGACAGCTCGCTGAAACCCTCGAAGGCGACCGCGTAGCTGCGCGCCAGGTTGCTGTAGTCGTCTTCCTCCCAGCCGAAGAAGCGCAGCGCCAGCACGATGCGCCATGCCAGTCCGGCGGCGAGGAAGGCGAGCAACACGGCGTTGTCGCGGATGGGGCGTCCCCGGTCCATGTGCTGGGGATCTTCGGTCCCCGCGCGCGCAGGGGTCAACAGGCGCACTGACCCCGGGTGCGTTAAGCAGCCCGTTGATCTACCCCGGACCGAGCCTCGGTTCCGAGATCCGGCGAGGGCAAGGCGCAACCTCGCGGGAATACACCCCCGTATTTCAAGAGGTTGCAACGCCGCCTTCGTCGAGAGAACGGAAGCGAGGCGACGGGAGCGGGTAGATCAACGGGCTGTTAAACTCTCGTCCGTGGAGACCCGCGCCGACCAGCACGACCTGACCGCGCGTATGCGACCCGCGGGCGCCCAGCCCATCAGCCTGGTCGTGCCTGTCTACAACGAGCGGGACAACCTGGATCGGCTGGCGGACGTCATCCGGGAGGCCCTCGATCCGGCGGAGGTGACCTTCGAGGTGATCCTGGTCGACGATGGCTCGACCGACGGCAGCGCCGCGATCATGCAGCGGATCCACGAGTCGGACGCGCGCTTCAAGGTGGTGCACTTCATCCGCAACTACGGCCAGACCGCGGCCATGTCGGCGGGCATCCACCACGCGTCGTACGATCTGGTCGCCTTCCTGGACGCGGACCTGCAGAACGATCCGGCGGATATCCCGGCGATGATGTCGGTGCTCGAGGAGGGCTACGACATCGTCTGCGGCTGGCGCAAGGACCGCAAGGATCGGCTGCTGGACCGCAAGATCCCGTCGCGGATCGCCAACTGGCTGATCAGCCGGATGAGCCGGGTCCATCTGCACGATTACGGGTGCAGCCTCAAGGTCTGCAGGCGGGAGTTCATCGCCGAGATCCCGCTGTACGGCCAGATGCACCGCTTCATCCCGATCTACGCGGTCTGGGCCGGGGCCAAGCTGGTCGAGGTGCCGGTGCGGCATCACCCGCGGACGGCGGGGGAGACCAGTTACGGGCTGGCGCGGATCCCGCGGGTTCTGCTGGATCTGGTGACCGTCAAGTTCCTGCGCGACTTCTACGTCAACCCGATCTACTTCTTCGGCTTCTTCGGGTTCGCGACCATCGCCGTCGGGTTCGCCTGTGCCGCGGGTGCCATGTGGATGAAGTGGTACTACGGCACCTACATGAACGACAATCCGCTGGTCACCATCGGAGCCATGTGCATCCTGCTGGGCTTCAACGCCTTCTTCTTCGGTCTGATCGCCGAGGTGCTGATCCGGATGAACTTCGAGATCCAGCGCCGCGTGCCCTACAAGGTGCGCGAGAAGCTCGGCGAACTGACCTTCCGGGGTCACTGACCTTTGTGTGGTATCGCCGGGTTCGCCCCGGTCGACCCGGGGATGCCCGCCCAGCCGGGGGCCGGCCGCAGGCTGCGCGCCATGCGCGACACCCTGATCCACCGGGGTCCGGACCAGCAGGGGCAGGCGCTGGTCGGTGGCGTCGGGCTGGCGGCGACCCGCCTGTCGATCATCGACCGCACCGGCTCGGACCAGCCCATCGCCAGCACTGACGGCCGCTCGACGGTGGTGTTCAACGGCGAGCTGTACAACTTCCCCGAGCTGCGCCGGGAGCTGCTGGCCCGGGGCCGCCGGCTGCGAACCTACGGCGACACCGAGGTCATCCCCCACCTGATCGAGGAGTTCGGGATCGAGGGCTGCCTGGCCCGGCTGCGGGGGATGTTCGCCTTCGCCGTGTACGACCGGGTCGACCGGACGCTGGTGCTCGCCCGGGACCGGCTGGGGATCAAGCCCCTGTACGCCGGGGTGTTCGGCGACACGCTGTTGTTCGGCTCGGAGGTCAAGGCCTGCCTGGCCCACCCCGCCTTCCGTCGCGAGGTGGATCCCCTGGCCCTGGCCCGCTACCTGCTGCTGGAGTACGTGCCCTCGCCGGGGTCGATCTACCGGGGGCTGGCCAAGCTACCGCCGGCCCACTACATGGTGTTGCGGGACGGCCAGGTGGGCGTCCATCGATACTGGCATCCCCCCGAGCCCGATCCCGAGCCCCGCACCGATGCCGCCTGGGTCGGCGAGCTCGACGAGCTGCTGCACTCGGCGGTCTCCGAGGAGCTGGTCAGCGAGGTCCCCCTCGGCTCCCTGCTCTCCGGCGGGCTGGATAGCAGCGCAGTCACCTGGTACGTGACCCGGGATCGCCGTCGTCCCCGCACCTTCTCGATCCGTTTCGCCGAGCCGAGCTTCGACGAGTCGCCCCACTTCCGCAGCGTCTCGCGGCGGCTGGGGACCGACCACGTGGAGGGCGACGTGGACGTCGGTTGCGTGGACCGGCTGCTGGATCGGGTGCTGGGCTTCCTGGACGAGCCGCTGGCGGACTCCAGCCTGTTGCCCACCTACGCCCTGAGCAACCTGGTGCGGGAGTCGGGCACCACCGTGGTGCTGTCGGGGGACGGCGGCGACGAGCTGTTCGCCGGCTACCCCACCTACCTGGCCCACCAGCTGGCCGCCTGGCTAGGGCCTGTCCGGGGCACCCTGGCCGGTCCGGTCCGCCAACTCGCCGAGCGCCTGCCCGCCAGCTACGGCAACGTGTCCGCGGACTACCAGCTCAAGCGTTTCCTGGCCGGGGTGGGCCAGCCGCCCGCCCGCCGTGCCGCCATCTGGCTCGGCGCCTTCCTGCCCGGGGAGGTGCGACAGGTGGTGGCGCGCCCCGACGCGCTGGCCGACGACGAGCTGTTCGAGGCCCACGACCGCCACGCCGCCGCCCTCCCCGGGCGCGACGGCGTGACCACCGCCCAGTACGTGGATCTGCGGACCTACATGGCCGACGGCATCCTGACCAAGGTCGACCGGGCCTCGATGGCCCGCTCGGTGGAGGTGCGGGTGCCGCTGCTGGACCATCGGGTCGCGGAGCTGGCCTTCCGCATGCCCCTGTCCATGCGTCGACGCTCGCCGATGGGCAAGGTGGCGCTGCGGCAGCTGATGACGGGCCGGTTGCCCGTCGGGGTGCTGACCCGTCCCAAGAAGGGCTTCGGCGCCCCCGTGGCGCTGTGGCTCCGCGCTGGTGGCCGCGAGCGGCTGCACGACACCCTGGGCGGCGGCGCAGCGGGCCGGACCGGTTGGCTGGATCAAGCGGTTGTAGACCGGCTCATCGGCGAACACCTGCAGGGCCGCGCCGACCACCGGCGTAGACTGTGGGCACTGCTGGTGCTGGTCGAGTGGCTGGGTGGCGCGTTTGGCCCGGGTGCCGCAGCGGAGCGAGGTCCATGAGATCGCCGGTCCCGACCCCCATCATCGCCCTGCTGGTCTGCGTGTGGGCCGGCAGCACGGGCTGCCAGCCATCGGCGGTCGTCGTTTCGGACGACGACGACGACAGCGATCTGGAGTGGCCCGAGCCGGAAGAGGTCCCGGGGGTCGACGATCCGGCGGCGGAGCTGTTCGACGGCGAGGGCATCCCCGAGTTCCACCTGGAGATCGACTCGGGGGGCATGGAGCAGCTCGAGGACGAGTCGTGGGAGGAGCTGTACAACGACTGGGAGGAGGCCGTGGACTTCCAGTGGGTCGAGGCTACCTTCACCCATCAGGGGCGCGAGATCGGCCCGGTCGGCGTGCGGATGAAGGGCCAGGGCTCGTTCCAGCCGATCTGGGGCAAACCGTCGCTGAAGATCGAGTTCGACGAGTTCGTCGACGGTGGCGCATACCTGGGGTTGGAGCGGCTGACGCTCAACAACATGGCGTCCGATCCCAGCATGCTGCGCGAGCGGCTGGGCTACGGCGTGATGCAGGAGATCGACCAGCCCGCCTCCCGCTGCGACTACGCCCTCGTCTACCTCAACGGCGAGTACAAGGGGGTCTACGCCAACATCGAATCCACCGATCGGCGGATGGTCGGGCGCTGGTTCGAGGACACCGGCGGCTCGCTGTTCGAGGGCTGGGACACGGACTTCTACGAGGGCTGGACGGACATGTTTCAGCTGGAGTTCGGCCCCGACGACCGCACCAACCTCGAGGGTCTGGCCGAGGCCCTGGAGATCCCGCAGGCCGAGGACGCCCTCGATGCGGCTGCCGAGCACGTGGACGTGCAGGGTTTCGTGGAGTTCTGGTCCGCCATCGCCCTGATCGGCCACTACGACGGCTACCCGTACCACTACGACGACTTCCACGTGTACGACGACCCGACCAGCGGCACCCTGTGGTTCATCCCCTGGGGCATGGACGAGAGCTTCAACCCCTACGCCACCGTCGGCGAGATCGCCGGGCTGATGGCGCTGACCTGCGCCGGGGCCCAGTGGTGCCTCCAGGACTGGTACTACAGCCTGCTGGATCGCCTCGACGCCTTCGAGGCGATGGACGTGGCCGACCTGCTCGACGAGGAGGCGGCGAGGATCCAGCCCTACGTCGAGGACGAGACGCTGCTGCCCTACGAGTGGGGCCTGGCCTCGGTGGCCCCGGCCCAGGCGGACCTGCTGGAGTACATCGAATCGCGCCGAGATACGCTGATGTCGGAGCTGGGGGTGGAATGAGACGCCTGTTCGGGCTGCTGATCGTCGTCGCGCTCGGTTGCGACGGTGGGGTGGTCGACGACGACGATACGACGGGCGACGACGACACCACCGACGGGGACGATGACGATTCCTTCGCTGTCGCCGACGTGTGCCACGATGGCTCCGGGGACTACGAGACCATCCAGGCCGCCGTGGACGGCGAGCAGGGCGGCGCGACGATCCTGGTCTGTCCCGGCACCTACACAGAGAACGTGGTCATCGACGGCAAGGAGCTGACGGTGCGCGCCACCGACGGCGCCGCCGTCACCGTCATCGAGGGGGGATCGGCGGGCGCGGTCTGGACCGTGTCCGGCGTGGGCGGCGCCGGGGTGGTCATCGACGGATTCACCCTGACCGGCGGGGAAGGGGCGACCGGGGGCGGCCTGTCCTGCCTCGGCGCGACCGTGGACCTGCGAGACAACGTGATCGAGGACAACGAGGCCGTCGACGGCGGCGGCATCGGCGCCAGCGACTGCCAGCTGATGGCGGCGGGCAACACGGTGCAGGACAACGAGGCCAGCGGCTTCGGCGGCGGCGTCTACCTGGGAGACTGCGTCGGCGACTTCGCCGGCAACCTGGTCCAGCGCAACGAAGGGGATCAGGGCGGGGGGATCGCGGTGCGCTGGGGATCGGTGGCGGTGGACGGCAACGTGGTCGACGACAACCTGGCCGGCTCCTGGGAGGAGTACGCGGGGGGCGGTGGGATCTACTCCGAGGGCGACGCGCCCCTGAGCGGCAACACGGTCAGCCACAACGAGGCCTACAAGCACGGCGGTGGCGTCTACCTCGCCCTGGGCAATGGCGAGTTCGTCGACAACCACGTGTCGGGCAACCTGGCCAACGAGGACGGCGGCGGCGTCTACGTCTACATCGGCACCAACGACATCCTCGGCAACACCATCCGCGACAACGAGGCCTACGACGATGCGGGTGGCCTGCGGGTCATGAGCGGGAGCTGCCTGATCCAGGGCAACGAGGTCATCGAGAACCTGGCAGCCGACGACGGGGGCGGGGTCAAGCTGTCCCACGCGACCAGCGTGTTCGACGACAACCACGTGGAGGGCAACGTCACGGGCGACGAGGGCGGCGGCCTGGAGCTGGACAACGACGTCACCCCCGTCACCAACTCGACCTTCGTCGGCAACCGGGCAGGCCGCGGCGCGGGCATCCACTCGGGCGAGAACTTCGCCGAGGTATGGATCGCCAACAGCACGCTGTCGGGCAACGTGGCCAGCGACAGCGGCGGCGCGGTCCAGCTGGAGGACGACACCTTCGAGGCCACGCTGTTCCAGCTGGTGATCGAGGACAACGAGGCGATCCGGGGCGGCGGCGTCTGCGTCAGCCGTTCGGTGGTGGCGGCGTCCAATCTGATCCTCCGGGACAACCGCGCCCTGGCGAGCGCCACCATCGGCGGCGGCGGCATCTACCTGGAGGACGCCACGGGCCAGCTGGCCAACCTGACCCTTCACGGCAACCAGAGCGACGCCACTGGCGGCCTCGGCGTGCAGGGGGCCGACGGGCTGTCGGTGATCAACACCATCGTCGCCGACAGCGGCGGCGTGGGGGTGATGACCGACGGTTCGGCGTTCGGTCTGTGGGCCTACAACGACGTGGTCGGCAGCGCCGTGATCGACTACTCGATGATGGCCGATCCCACGGGTGTCGACGGCAATCTCTCCGCGGATCCGGGATTCGTCGATCCCGCGGGCTGCGACCTCCACCTGGATCCGGGCAGTCCGTGCATCGACGCGGGCGATCCCGGCCTCACCGATCCCGACGGCAGCCGATCCGACATCGGGGCCTTCGGTGGCGAGTACGGCGACTGGTAGCGGGGCCCCCTTGATTTCCTGGCCTCCCGTGGCGACTCTGGTGCCTGCGAACTGGCCTTGAGGGAGTTGGCGATGCGGGTCCTTGTCACCTATCTGAGCGCGGTCGGGAACACCGACGTGCTGGCCCATGCCATCTTCCACGCGGTGATCCACGAGTCCGACAAAAAGATGCTGCCCCTGGACCAGGCGGACGGGTTCGACGATCCCGACATCGTGTTCGTCGGCTTCCCGGTGCACGAGCTGGGCGTGCCCGAAGAGGTGGCCGCGTACCTGCACGCGCTACCGGACGCGACGGCGCTGGTCCTGTTCTGCGCCCACGGCTCCTACCGCGGCGGCGAACGGCCGTTGCGGGCGATGGTGGACGCGCTGGACCTGGCCAAGGGCAAGACCGTGCTGGGCACCTTCAGCTGCCAGGGCGAGGTGCCCGCCGAGGTCATCGACGGGCTGCACGGCCATCCGGAACAGCTGGACTGGCTGCTGGATGCCAAGGCGTCCGTGGGCCACCCGGACGCCGCCGACCGGGATGCTGCCAGGGAGTTCGCCCGCCACATGCTGGTCAAGGCGCGGGTTCTCTGACCATGCATCCATCCGCCATCGAGGTGGTGGCCACGGTCCTGTTCGGACTGGCGATCCTCCACACGTTCACCGTCAAGCGTTTCCACAATCTGGCTCACCGGATGCCCGACGGCGGCGTGCTGGAGAACGTCTTCCACATGCTGGCCGAGGTGGAGGTGGTGTTCGGCCTGTGGGCGGGGGTGTTCCTGGTGGTGCTGGCGGGCCTCGGCTCGGTGGACGACGCGGTCCACTACCTGGAGGGCGCGTACGTCCTGGGGGGCGGCCACGGGGAAGGGAGTGGGCAGCCGGTTCGCATCGACTTCACCGAGCCAGCGTTCGTGTTCGTGATCATGGTCGTGGCCGCGACCCGCCCGGTGCTGGAGATGACCGGTCGGGTCATCGAACGCCTGGCCGGGCTGCTGCCGATGTCGCCGTCGATATCGTTCTTCGTGGTGGCGCTGATCGTCGGGCCTCTGCTCGGCAGCTTCATCACCGAACCCGCGGCGATGACCGTCACAGCGCTGCTGCTCAGGAAGCGGTTCTACGACCTCGAGCCCTCCACGCGGCTGAAGTACGCGACCCTGGGTCTGCTGTTCGTCAACATCTCCATCGGCGGCACGCTGACCCACTTCGCGGCCCCGCCGGTGCTGATGGTGGCCGGCAAGTTTGGCTGGGATCTGCCGTTCATGCTGACCCACTTCGGCTGGAAGGCGATGCTGGCGGTGATGCTCAACACCGCGGTCGTGGCCGCGCTCCACGCCCGTGAGCTGCGCCGCTTCGACGACCTGGCGCTGGCGACGCTGGAGATCAGGCCCCCCGTGCCGTGGTGGGTGGTGGCGATCCACCTGGCGCTGCTGTTCGACATCGTGGCGTTCTCCCACCACATGGTGATGTTCCTGGGCTTCTTCCTGGTGTTCCTCGGGGTGGTGGACGTGACCCAGGAGTACCAGGATCGGCTGTCGCTGCGGCAGGGGCTGCTGGTGGGGTTCTTCCTGGCGGGGGTCGTGGTGCTCGGCGGGATGCAGAAGTGGTGGCTGCAGCCCGTGCTGGCCAACCTGTCGGAGGTCCCCCTGCTGATAGGTGCCGCCGGGTTGACCGCCTTCACCGACAACGCGGCATTGACCTACCTGGGCTCCCAGGTGGACGGGCTGTCCGAGAGCATGAAGTACGCCCTCGTCGCGGGCGCGGTGGCCGGCGGCGGCTTGACCGTGATCGCCAACGCCCCCAACCCGGCGGGCTACGGCATCCTCAAGAACAGCTTCGACACCGAGGGCATCAGTCCGGTGCTGCTCGTCGCTGGCGCCGCCGGCCCCACCGTGGTCGCGATCCTGGCTTTCCTGCTCTTGCCGAGCTTCTAGCCAGTCTCCGTCCCGAAATGCGCGACAGGCTCCTAGCGCGCGGGCACCACCGTCAGCGACAGGGACAGGCACCAGCCGTCGCCCGCGGTCAGGACGCCGTCGATCCCCGCCTGGACGGTGGGGCCGCTGCCGCCGTCCAGCGCCGAGATCGGGAACGTGGGCAGGGTGGCGGCGGGCAGCGAGCCGAACACGTCCTCCATGACCACCGGTACGGCCGTCAGCATCACCTGGGCGACCTGTTCGCTGCTGGCCAGATCGGTCAGCTGATCGAAGCCGATATCCCGGAGAACGACCGCGCGCTCCGGATCCGGGAGCAGCCACACCGCATCGTCACCGTCGGCCACGATCCGGATCGGAACCCTGGCCGCCGTGCGGGCGATGGCCGTGCCGATGTCGCCCACGTCCATGGTCGCCTCGATGCCGCCCACGTCCAGCCACGGTTGGCCCTCGGTCCAGATCAGCAGCGGCGGCAGATCGAGCGTCAGCGTGGCGGTGGTCAGCAGGGAGTAGGGGAACTCCAGCTCGGGGAGGCCGCGTTGTTCCAGCTCCTCGCGGGTGTAGGCGATGCCGTCGAGGTTGCCCGCATCCCAGACCGCGAACGCCAGGGGGCCCAGCAGGGGGGAGCCGGCGCAGGCGACCGCGTCGCCCTCGCCCAGGCCGTCGGCCGCCATCGTCCCTGCCAGCACCCCCTGGTCTGCCGTGGCCACGATCGGGGTCTCGACGGCGATGGCCAGCGCGTAATCCAGGACCAGCGCGTCGTTCTCGACCCTCGCCGACGTCAGCTCCACGCTCTGGGTCAGCGGCCGCGGGAACTCGATACCCACGGTGGGCGCGATCTGTGCCATCAGCTCGCCGACCACGCCCTCGGTCGCGTTGGCGGTGGCGTCGGCGATTGCGTCGGCGATGGAGTCCGCCAGCAGCTGGACCATGGCGTCGTATACGTCCTGGGGCAGGTTGCCGCTGTCGTCCACCGTCGGGTCGGTGGCCACCACCGTCGTCTCGCCGATGGTGGCGCCCGCCGGGCTCAGCTGAACCGGGCCGGACACGGTGATCTGGGCGAACGTGGCGCTGCCCTCGGAGTGCCACAGCAACGCGTCGGCGGCGTACAGGGCGACCACGTCGGTGAGTACCGCGTTGAGCAAGAGGGCCTCTTCGTCGGCGGTCAGGGTGATGTCGATGAGCGGGGCGACGGCGCTGTCCACGGTCAGCGTGCCGATCACCGCCAGGGTCATCGGGTTGTCCTCGACGTAACCCACCAGCTCGGCGCCCGCGAGCAGCGACTCGACGATCCCGGTCACCGAATGTTCGTCCCCCGACAGGGCCTGGCCGCCGAGGCGGATGCGGACCGCGCCCACGGACGGCGAACCCGGTTCGTCGAATTCGCCCTGATGCCACGATCGGGTGGCGATGGCGCCCGATCCGGAGTGGGCCGCCGTCACGAACCCCAGCCCGTCAGCGGCCTCGACGCTGGCCTCGAAGGCGCCATCCACCTTCTCTGCCGGCTGACCGTCGATCTCGATGGACGTGGCTGACGACGACACGAGCACGTCGACCGGCTCGCCACCGGGCAGCATGGCCCCGGCGGGTGGCTCGTCGATGGCGATGTCGGGCCGGCAGCCGGCCGCGGCGAGCAGCAGCAGCGGAGTGATGAGACGAAACACAGCGGGCATGAATCCCTCCGGTCGCGGATCGGGGGGGATCATACGGCACGCGGCGGGCCGCGCTAGAATCCCGCCCGTCCGGCGGTCCTGGGCCGGACGGGGAGTGAGAATGAGCTGGATCCGGACGATATCGACGATCTTGACGGCACTGGCGGTCCTCGCCGCGATCACCCCGGCGACCGCCGAGGTCCACGTGGAGCAGCTGGACCTGGCCTCGGAGGCGGGCTTCCCGGTCAACGGGCTGGGACCGATGCTGGTGCGAGCCGATCCAGCCCGGAACCGGGTGGTGGTGGCCAACACCCTGAGTCCGACGCTGACCTTCATCGATGGGGCCACCGACGCGGTCACGAGCGTGGAGATCGGCGTGCGGGGCCTCCAGCACCTCAAGGACGAGGCGCTGGCCGTGCGCCAGGAGGATGGTTCGGTCTACCTGGTGGCCTACCGCAGCCTGGTGATCCACGATCCCGATCGTCCGCTGTCTCCGCCCATACCGACCCTGGTGCAGTTCGAGTCGGTGGCGGTCGACGAGGCCACGGGCAACGCCTTCCTCGCCGGACGTGAGAGCGGCAAGCTGGGGTTCTACGACGCCCGTCGTCAGCGCCTGAAGTTGCTGCGCTGGACCGACGAAGGAGACGCGCTCGACAACGAGAATCAGACCCCGCCGCCGCCGCTGCGCAAGGTGGTCGCGCTGCCCCCCGCGAAGCCGGGCAAGCCGGGGCGCATCGCCGCCATCGACGGGTTCTCCGCCACCTTGACCGTGTTCGACGCGGCCAAGGGCAGGCCGGGCAAGAAACGAAGCCTGCCGCTGGAGCCCGGCGGCCGCTGGCACCTGGCGGGGGTCGATCCCGTCAGCGGACACATCTACCTGGTGATCGAGACCGCGGAGCGCAAGGCGATCCAGGCGGCCCGGATCCACCCGGACCACGATGCCGACGACGTCGTGGTACCCCTGCCCGGCTTCGGCGAGCCGGTGGGGATGCTGTACAACGTCGCCCGCGGCGAGGTGGTGATCCCGTACGACAACCACCCCACCCTGCACGTGATCGAGTTCGGCGAAGGGGGCTCGCTGCACGACATCGCCATCCCCGCGTTCGGCAACGACGCCACCGCCCTGACCGACGACGGCGGGACGCTGTTCGTGGGCAGCTGGGCCCACGGCGAGGTCGAGGAGGTCGACCTGGCCGAGCGGCGGTTCGTCGGCCGGGTCCAGGGCCAGGGGATCCTGCCCCACATGTTCGCCATGGACTGGCTGTCCACCAATGGCCAGCTGTACTTCCCGGTGGGCGCCACGGCCGTCAACGGCTGCTTCGGCGCCTCGGTGACCCGCCTCGATCCGGCGACCGGCGAGTCGGCGACGATCCGCACCGGTTGGGGGCCGATCGACCTGATCCAGGTGCCTGGGCGCGAGTCGTTCTGGATCTTCGACAACGAGAGCCGCTACGCCGAGGTGACCGCCGACGGCGACGTGGACTTCCACGATCTGCCCCATCGCTTTCCGCTGCGGGCTGCCCCCGCCCCGGACGGGCGGGTCTACCTGGCCTACGGACCCCACCAGTCCTACTGGCCAGTGGTCTACATCTGGGCCGCCCGCAACGGCGTGGCGACCCTCGACGCCGACGAGGGCCCCGTGTTCGACCGCCGTATCCCGCGGCAGCCGCTGGACCTGGCCCTGGGCGCCAACGGCGAGCTGTACATGCCCCAGAGCAACTGGGGCAAGGAGGACTCGTTCCTGATCACCCTGGCCGACGGCGTGCGGGAGCTGAACATTCGCGAGCGCTTCGAGCTGGGCGACGAGGTGGTCCGCGAGACCACCCAGCGCGTGCTGCGCTTCGACCCAGGCAACGGCTTGCTGTACTCGCTGCGGGTGGGCGAACAGGACGACCAGCCGACCATGCTGCGGGTGGTCGACGCCGCGAGCGGCGAGGTGATCCAGCGGATTGAGGTCGGTGCCAACGCCACCGACCTGGCGTTCGATGACGAACACGTGTTCGTGGCCTGCTTCGGAGACGACAACGTCGCGGTGGTCGACAAGGCCGACTGGACGGTCAAGTCCGTGCCCGCTGGCGACGGTCCACTGCGCTTCGCCCGGCTCGACGACCGGCTGTTCGTGGTGGCCCACCTGGACTCCACCCTGCACGAGATCGAAGGGCAGGAGCGGAGCTGGCCGCTGTTGATCGAGGGGCAGCCGGACGGGATCTACGCCTGGGACGGGCGGCTGGTGATCACGGCGCACTCCTCACGGTCGATGACGCTGGCGGTGTTCGACCCGGTCGCGAGCGAGTTCGAGGACGTGCGCCAGCTGTTCCGCGACTTCGGCGACACCCACCTGGACACGCCCAACTCCGCGTTCCACATGAGCGGCCAGTACGGCGACGCCGTGCCCTCCCTCACCCGCGGCGCCGTCTCCACGGCCGGCGACCTGTGGATCACCGACTTCCTGTCGGGCTGGCTGCTGATCGTCGCCGAGATCTAGGCCAGCGCGGGGATCCGCCGCCGGGGGGTGTGGGGGAACTGCTCGGCTACAGGCGGTTTGGCAGAGCCGGGATGCGGTCGGAAGCGTAGGCGCCGAAGGTCTGCTCCGGGTCCGAGCTCTCCAGCCAGAGCTCCCACACCTTTAACAGTCGGCTGGCAGCCCCGCCCGTTACGCCGGATCCGGTTCTTCGTCCGTGGTTTTCCCGAGATGGCACACGAACCGAGGTGGGTGGCACAGGTGTGTCACACCCAGATCGGGGTCTGTGTCGGGCCCGATGGCCCAGTTGGGATAATGATCAACCTCCTGGAATCACGAGGAAAATCCAAAAAAAGCACAAACAAATCGCTGTGCGATCAGAACCTGGCCCGCTCCTTGCCCAATAGGTCGGTGCTGCCAACAGGTGGCACACAGACAACCCAACGAACGAGGGTGGGCAAGTCATGAAACGCATCAGCAAACTTCTCCTGGTCCTCATCGGCGGTTCGGCACTCGTGGCCGGCTGCGACCCCCTGTCCCGCAACAGCGAGGACTCGCACCTGGGCGAGCACTGGGGCTCCAACGACGACCCGTCGAACTTCGACGGCGACCTGGAGTACGTGTTCGACGAGCTGCCGCTCGAGGGCGAAGCCGACCCCATCCCGTGGGCGGGTTCCTACTGGCCCACCGCCGAGGACAGCATCAACAAGGTCTGGCAGGGCTCGGGCACCCTGTCACCGGCCGGCAAGTACGGCGCGGCCTTCGACGTCGCCGACATCGAGGACGCGGTCAGCCAGTACCACGGCATCGACGGCCAGTCGTCCCGCACCGCGTGCACCGAGGACAGCGAGTGCAACAGCGACATGGGCGAGTCCTGCTCCAAGCGTGACGGCGAGGAGAACGGCTACTGCATCCCCACCTGGTGGGGGCTGTGCCACGGCTGGGCGCCGGCCGCGATCATGGAGCCGGAGCCGGTCTACGACGTCGAGTACAACGGCGTGACCTTCCGGCCCAACGACATCAAGGCGCTGATGACCCTGATGTACACGAGCACGAACACCAAGTTCCTGTCCGGGCGCAACAACAGCAACGACTCCGCCGGCGAGATCGAGTACGACCCCTTCGACCGCCCCGTGGACCAGGACGCCCGCGATACCAACCCGGGCACCTTCCACGTCGTCGCAGCCAACTTCCTGGGTATCAAGAAGGTCTCGTTCGTCGAGGACCGCACCTTCGACTACGAGGTCTGGAACCAGCCCATGCGCGGCTTCGAGGTCACCCGCAAGGAGGAGATCACCGAGCTGCAGGCCAACGGCCTGGTCGGCGTGACCCACACCGGTGGCAACACCATCGAGCACGAGATCACCGTCAAGAAGGACGACTGGCACCACTTCGACGCCATCGCGGTCAAGGCCGACGAGTTCATCAAGGTCAAGATCGACGGCAACGCCGACTCCGACCTCTACGTCCGCTTCGGCGCCCAGCCCACCGACAGCGAGTACGACTGCCGGCCCTACGGCGGCAACAGCGAGACCTGCGAAGTGACCGCAACCGAGGACACCGACCTCTACGTGTCGGTCAAGGGCTACGCGGACGAGTCCGAGGTCAAGGTCACCATCTCCACCGGCGGCGAGTCGGCCACCGAGTACATCTTCAACGACGCCGCGGTGCGGTTCATCCACGTCGAGGCCAAGGCCCAGTACATCTCCGAGTCCGCGTCCAGCGTGGGCGGCAACCTGTCCGGCTCCATCGGTACCTACACCCGCACGGACAACTACGAGTACGTACTCGAGATCGACAGCGAGGGCCGCATCATCGGTGGCGAGTGGATCGGCGCCTCCAAGCGCGCCCACCCCGACTTCCTCTGGCTGCCCCTCAGCCAGTCCGGCGCCAGCAAGGCCGGCGGCAAGATCACCTACGACAAGGTCAAGATGCTGCTGGACATGTCCCTCGACGAGCCGGGCACGGGCGTCGATGACGACGACGCCGGCGACCCCGCGGACGCCGAGGAGGTCACCGTCACCGAGACCGGCACCGTGGCCAAGGACGAGTGGAAGCACTACGGTCCCTACAACGTGGCCGACATGGCCGACCTCGAGGCCGTGCTGAGCGGCACTGGCGACGCCGACCTGTACGTCCGCAAGGGCGCCCAGCCCACCGCGAGCGACTACGACTGCCGTCCCTACGCCAGCGGTACCTCCGAGGAGTGCATCGTCGAGGGCCCCGGCGAGATCTACGTGGCGGTCAACGGTTACGACGACTCCAGCGACTACACCCTGACGGTCTCCTACAAGTCGGCCGACGGCGGCAGCGAGGGTGGCGACGAGGGCGGCGACGAGGGCGGCGAGGAAGAGGGCGGCGACGAGCCCACCTCCGAGGAAGCCTCGGTCAGCGAGTCCGGCTCCGTGGCCAAGGATGAGTGGAAGCACTTCGGCCCCTACCCGGTCGCCGCCGCTGGCGCCCTGCTGGCCGAGATGACCGGTACCGGCGACGCCGACCTGTACGTCAAGGTCGGCTCCCAGCCCACCAGCGAGCTCTACGACTGCCGCCCCTACGCCAGCGGCTCCGACGAGAGCTGCGACATCGACGGCCCCGGCGACGTCTACGTCTCCATCAACGGCTACGCCGATACCAGCGACTACGCCCTCGAGATCGCCTACGACGCCGCGCTGTAGCTCTCCCCCTCTCTCTTCCTCTCCCTTGCCCTTGCCCTCTCCCTGACCCGAATCCCTGCGATTCTCGACGCCCCAGGGGCAGCGAGCTGCCCATGTGAGCTGGCGATGGGGCTGAGCGCGAGACCGAGATCTACCGATCGACCGCCCGGGTCTGGACGATGGTGATCAGGGCGCGGTCGTCGCCGTTGAGCTTGGAGGCGCCGACCACCGTGGTGTCGCCGGGGCGGGTCTCGAAGGTGGTCTCGACCACGGTGTCGAACAGGACCTGGGTGTTGCCGTCGTTGACGATGGTGCGGGGGCGGTACAGGTGGAACGCCACGTCCACCGACTCGTTGCCGCGGGCGTGGGGCTCGATGCGGACGTAGAAGCCCTTCTCACCGCTGACCCTCAACTCGGCCTCGGTGCCGTCGGTGGTCTTGATCACCGCCGTGTCGAGCTCCTCCCAGACGTTGTACTGGAACAGCGCCTTGAGCTCGTCGGCCACGTCGGGTAGCCGCTCGAGTGCGGCGAAGTCGTCGGGCTGCTCGGGGTCGTCCTGGGCGGCGATCAGCAGGATCTGGAACGACCAGGCTGCCCGCGGGAGGTCGATCTCCGCCAGGACCTCCAGCATCTTGCCGACCAGCGCGGGCTGGTCGACGATGGTCAGGGTGCCCAGGGATTCGTTGGAGTCCAGGTCCCCGTACTTGCTGCAGAACGCACGCAGGACCCGCTCCGCGTCGTGGGGGCGGATGTGCTGCAGGTGGACCAGCTCGCGGCGGAGCTCGGGCTCTTCCGGGGTCCGGTTCTTGTCCGCCGCAGCAGCCGGGACCAGGGGGGCGCAGAGCAGCGCCAGGGTCGTGATGAGCAAGATGACTTTCGACATGGTTTCCTCCACCGGACGGCGTCGCGCCGCGCCGATCAGAATTGGACGTCCTTGGACATGACCCAGATCACCTGGATCGACGGGTTCCCGGTGGCCATCCGGATCTCCACGCGCTCGTCGGCTTTGGCGACGGCCGTCGGCGGCAGAGAGGTGGTCGACACCTCCTCGGAGGGAGGTACGTTCAGCAACAGGGCGAGGAGGACCGCAGCCGCCAGGGCCAGCACCGCGGCGGTCCTGGGCGGCCGCAGGGGCAGTCCGAACAGGCGGTGGGGCCTGGCAGGCGCGTCACACAGCTCGGGCGCGGACAGCAGGGCGGACAGCTCGGCGTCCGTCAGCGAGTCATCGTCGGTAGCGGCCAGGGCATCCTGGACCAGCCCCAGATCCCGGTCGTAGGCCTCGGCCTCGGCGCGGCAGGACTCGCAGCCTGCCAGGTGTTCGTCCATCTCGACGGCGCGAGCGCCATCCAGTTCGCCGTCCAGGTGGTCCAGCAGCAGGTCGTGATCGCACCTCATCGGGACCCTCCTTCCAGATCGGGGTGGCGCGTGGCCAGGTAACGCCGGATCCGCTTGCGCGCCGAGTGGCAGTACCCGCGCGCGGTGGACGCGCTGCAGCCCATCAGCTGGGCGACCTCGGTGGCGGCCAGGCCGTCCACGTGGCGCAGGGTGAACGCCGTCCGCTCGGTGGGCGCAAGCCCGTCCAGGCAGTCCCGGACGGAATCGAGCAGCTGACGCCTCGCGGCGACCTTGTCCGATGGCGGCTCGGCGGATGCCACCGCTGGCAGCTCGTGGCAGGACCGATCGGGGGCCCGGCGCCGCGCGGCCGACAGCCGATCGCGGCTGACGTTGGCGGCGATCTGGCGGACGTAGGGCTCCAGCGGCCGGTCGGGATCCAGGCGCTGCCAGGAGCGGTGGAGGCGGACCATCACCTCCTGGCAGACCTCGAGGGCGTCCTCACGGTCGCCGAGGTAGCGCAGGGCCACGGGTAGCGCGGTGCGGGCGGCTCCGGCCAGAACGCCATCGCGGGCGACCCGGTCTCCGTCGATTGCCCTGTGCAACAGCGACCGACCCTCGTCCACCCGCTCATCCTCCCCGGCGGCGATCTTCCAGATCAACGTGCTGGCGCCGGCACCCGTCATCCGCTCTCCCGATTCCCGGGCGCCGCCGGCTCTCTCCGACCGTCACCCTCCCCCTTGATACCGGCGGGCGGGGCGGGGCGGAGCGTTGGGCGGGAATGTTCTTTTCCGAATTCCCCAAAAACCCTAAACTGATTGAAGTCGGCTGTCCGAGCGTGGTAGAAGCGCTGCCCCCTGGGGAGGGAGGGTTTTGCGAATGTCGCTACGAAACACACTCATTGTTGCGTTCATCGTGGGCCTGGTGGGCTGTTCGGCCGAGTTGCCGGACCTCTCCCCCCAGGACTCCGGAGCCTCCGTGCAGTGGCCCAAGCCCGACGTGGGCCGCTACCTGGTCGAGACCGCAGACGAGGTGGAGTCCTTCGAGGACGCCGACCTGCGCGCGTGGGGCGCTCCCGGGCAGGCTGTGGTTGTCGAGACCGGCTCCGGGATCGCCCAGGTGATCGACGAGGGCTCCCAGCTGACCCACCGGCTGGCGGACGACCGCATCGCGCTGGCCGGGCAGCGGGCAGTGGCGATCCAGGTGACCAGCGGCGACGACGCTGGCCTGGCGACGCTGACCTCCAACCCCTTCGTCCCGCAGGCGCCCCACCTGCTGTTCACCCAGCTGAGCGAGGTGGACGCCCGCGGCATCGAGCTGTGGGTCGAGGTGATCCCCGAGGGCGAGGACAGCAGCCTGATCCACCAGCTTCCGGTGGTCACCGGCGGTCACCGTCCGGGACTGGAGACCGACGACGCGCGGCTCGTCGAGTTCCCCGAGATCGGCTACGACGAGGGGAACGCAGGGTCCCCCGTGTTCCAGGCGGTGGACCTGACGGCCTTCTTCGCCCGCCAGGTCTCGGTGCAGGTGCGCTTTTCACAGCGGACTGTCGCCGCACCGCACGATTTCTTCAGCTTGATCGACGACGTCTGTGTGGTCGAGGTGCCCGAAGCCTACCAGGACGAGATCCCGGTCATCGGCCCCGACTGGACCCTGTAGACCCGCTCAGCTCCCGGAGATCTCTCCCTCGCTGGTGCAGAACCGTGAGCCCGTGAGGTGGTGGAGGAGGCGGAGCCCGTTGTCGAAGTTCCAGCTTCCATCGACGAAGTGACGCGGATCGGCCGACGCAGCGACGATGCGGGCGATGATCAGCGCGGAGATCTCCAGATCGACGATGCGCTCCACCCGGCACTCCAGGGTCGCGATGGCCTCGTCCACCAGCGGCGCGGAGATCGCGGACGGCGCCTGTCGGGTCAAGCCGAAGCGGGCGAACTTGTCCTGCTCGGTCTTGCCCGAGGTACGGCCGCAGCCGAGGACGGCGCTCGCGTGGCTGGCGTCCATCACGTTGAATCCCAGCTCGCCGGTATGCTCGATGATCGGGTAGCTGAAGTGGCTCTTGCCGCTGAGCAGGGCCAGCAGGGGCGGATTCTTGCGCACCGGCATGTTCCAGGTGACCGCGAACAGGTTGTCCCGGTCGCCGTCGCCGCAGCTGACCAGGACCACGCAGCCGGGGTTGAGGACCTTGTAGGCGGTGGTCAGGGGCTCGATGACGTTCTTGTCCATGGTCAGTCTCCGGACGCTCGGCCGCCGATGGGCAGCGTCAGCGCCTTGCCCTCCCAGTCGTCCCGCATCCAGCGGTAGTCCGGATCGTCGGCCACTGCGGTCGATCGTTCGGGCCCGGCCAGGAAGTTCAGGTAGTACACATTGGATCCCGGCGCCGCCACCACCGGGTGGTGGCCCTCGGGTACCCGTACCACGTCCCCGTTCCGGGCCAGCACCAGCTCATCCAGGCTCGCGTCCGGCGAATAGACACGCTGGATGGCGAAACCCTCGGCGGGGTCGACGCGGTAGTAATAGGTCTCCTCGAGGTACGGGGAGTCCTCGCGCCCGTCGTGGCGGTGGGGCGGCCACGACGACCAGTTGCCCGACGGAGTGTAGACCTCGAACACCACCAGCCGCTCGGCGGGCAGGGGTGGGGCCAGCACATGGGTGATCTGGCGGGTGACGTTGGCCCCGCCGCGCATCTCCACGAACATCTCCTCCGGCGCGATCCGCCGCGCCGGGTGGACCCCTTCGGCCGGGGCGCTACCCATCGCCAGCTCGCAGCCATCGCCGGCCTGCAACACGTAGGGGGTGGAGGGTGGCAGGTACACCACGGCGGGGAGCTGTTCGAACACGCTGGTTCGGTGCAGGTCGTGGGCCACGCCCGCGGCGTGCACCACGGCCCGGCCGCTCAGGGGCACGATCAGCAGCTCCTCGTGGCCCGTGCCGCCCTCGATCCGCTGGTCCGCGTGGAGCTGGAGGACGGAGAACGACAGGAAGCTCCAGCCCGCGCTCTCGGGCGTCACCCGCAGCCGGACACCCGGCCCCGGACGAGACCGGTGCAGCAGGGTCATCGGACCTCCTCCACCCGCACCGGACGTCCCTCGCGGCAGCTGCGCGCCGCGGCCAGTCCGATCCGCAGCCCCTCGATGGCGTCCCGGGGTCCCGGATCCGGCGCTCGCTCCCCGAGCAGCGCGGCCGCGAAGGCCTCCATCTCGGCGCGGTACGCAGCCTGGAACCGGTCCATGAAGAAGTGGTAGTGGTCCGCCTCGTAGCCACCTTCGCGGAAGCGGGTGACCGGGGTCTTCGGGAGAGCCTCGACCACCAGCTTCCCCGCCGAGCCGAACACCTCGGCACGGATGTCGTAGCCATACACCGCCCGCCTGGAGCTCTCGATCACTCCCAGCGCCCCGCCGGCGAAGCGGAGCAGCGTGGTGGCGGTGTCCGTGTCACCCAGCTCGCCGATGCGCGGGTCCACCCGCACCGCTCCCCAGGCCTCCACCTCCTCCACCTCACCGACCAGGAACCGCGCCATGTCGAACTCGTGGACGACCTGGTCCAGGAACTGGCCGCCGGACACCTGCAAGTAGGCCAGGGGCGGCGGCGATGGGTCGCGGCCGACCGCGCGGAACTGTTCGATCTGTCCCACCGCTCCGGCATCGATCTGGGCCTTGGCACCCGCGAAGCCGGCGTCGAAGCGGCGATTGAAGCCGATCTGGAACGGCACGCCCGCCTGCTCGACCAGCCGCATCGCCGCGCGGGTGGCGCCCAGATCCAGGGCCACGGGCTTCTCGCAGAAGATCGCCTTGCCCGCCCGGGCGGCGGCCCGGGTCAACGAGGCGTGGGTGTCCGTCGGGGTGACGATCACCACGGCGTCCACCTCGGGCGACTCGATGGCCTCCTGGGGGTCCGCCAGCGCGCTCTCGGCCCGGCACAACCGCTGGGCGGCCTGGGCCGACTCCTCGACCGGGTCGACGACCGCCACCACCCGGACCTCCGGGATCCCGGCCAGGGAGCGGGCGTGCTCCTGGCCCATCCGTCCACAGCCCAGCAACGCCACGCCGATGTCGCTCATGCCAGTACCTCTCGCACCCGTTCCGCCACCCGCGTCGGGCTCAGACCGTAGCGCTCCAGCAGGAACTCGTTGGGGGCCGACTCACCGAACTCGTCGTCGACCCCGATCCGCACCACCCGCGCCGGGGCGTGGGCCGACAGCACCTCAGCCACCAGCCCTCCCAGGCCCCCGATCACGCTGTGCTCCTCGGTGGTCACCACCGTGTCGAAGCCCGCCAGCTCCTCCACCAGCGCGGCCTCCTCCAGCGGCTTGATGCTGCCCAGGTGGATCACCGCCGCGTCGATCCCGTCGGCTGCCAGCCGCTCCGCCGCCGCCAGCGTCCGCGGGGTCTGCACTCCGGTCGAGATCAGCGCGATGTCCGAGCCTCCGCGCACCCGGACCGGCGCGCCCGGGACGAAGCGATATCCCGGGTCGAACACGGCGGGCGAGGGGTCCCGCGCCAGGCGCAGATAGACCGGCCCCTGGTACTCCATCGCCCAGCAAATCATCGCCCGGCACTCGTGCTCGTCCGCTGGCGCCAGCACCGTCATCTCCGGCATCGCGCGGACGATGGCGAGATCCTGCACGTCCTGGTGGGACTTGCCGGTCACCCCGGTCAGCATTCCGGAGTAGGCCCCGGCGATCTTCACGTTGGCCCGGGTCTGGGCCACCAGCATCCGCAGTGGATCCGCCGCGCGGTGGGTCAAGAAGACAGCGAACGAGGACACCCACGGCACGAAGCCCGTGTGGGCCATCCCGGCCGCCGCGCCCACCAGGTTCTGCTCGGCGATTCCCATCTCGATGAACCGATCGGGGCAGGCCGCGTCCACCATCGAAGCCATCGTCGAGTTGGCCAGGTCGCCGTCCAGCACCACCAGCCGCTCGTCGTCTTTCGCCAGCTCGATCAGTGTCTCGGCCCACACCACCCGCATGGCCTTCATCGCGGCATCCCCCCCTCGTCGATGCCCAGCTCGACCCTGGCCCGCTCCAGCTCGTCGTCGTTCGGGACGCGGGCGTGCCACAGGTAGTTGCCCTCGGTGAACGACAGGCCGTGGCCCTTGGCTGTGTGGGCGATGATCGCCGTCGGGAGCTGACCGCCGGCCTCGGTCCGGGCGTCCTCGCAGGCGCCGATGAAGGCGTCGCTGTCGTGGCCGTCCACCTCCACGGGGTTCCAGCCGAACGCGGCGAACATCGCCGCCGGATCGAAGCCTGCCCAGGGATCCCGGCGGTCGCCCTTGCCGCCCGCGTCCGCGCCCTGCGGCCAGCCGTACTGCTGCAGTCCGTTGTAGTCGAGGATGGCGGTCAGATTGCCCAGGCCGTGGCGGCGGGCGGCGTGGGCAGCCTCCCAGATCATGCCCTCCTGGATCTCGCCGTCGCCGAGCATCACGAAGGTGTGCAATCCCAGGCCCCGGCGGCGAGCGGCCAGGGCGACGCCCATGCCGAACGAGAGGCCCTGGCCTAGCGAACCGGTGGACGCCTCGACTCCGGGCAACCGGGTCATGTCCGGGTGGCCCTGCAGGCGCGAGTCGCCCTTGTCGAAGGTCGCGAGCTCTGCGACCGGGAGGTACCCGCGCAGGGCCAGCACCGTGTACAGGGCCACCGCCGAGTGCCCCTTGGACAGCACGAAGCGGTCCCGATCGTCCCAGTCCGGCTGCTCGGGTCGCACCCGCAGCACACGGAAGTACAGGGCGATCAGCATGTCCATCGCCGACAGCGGTCCGCCGATGTGGCCGGCGCCGCTGTCGTGCACGGTCTTCATCACCAGGTAGCGCCCGCGCCGGGCCAGCCGTTCCAGCTCCACGTCGCCCATGGACTCCTCCCTCGCCATGACGGCCTACACCCTACACCGAACCGGGATAGAGTAGTGGCGATGAGGACCTCCTCCACCGCCTGCCTCGCCCTGCTGCCGCTGCTCGTCGGCTGCACCGTCGTCGACGCTCCCGAGTCCCTCGAGGAGCTGGTGGTCTTCGGGTTCGAGCACTTCGACGACGAGGCGAGCTACCTCGAGGCGATGGGCGAGAATCTCTTCCCACGGATCGACGAGCACCTGGACGAGCTGGCCGAGGGTTATCACGTGGACCAGCTGGACGAGGGCCACCTGGCCGCCGCTGGCGTGGAGTCGCCGGACGTTGTCAGCATCATCGGCGCCCTGGGCGCGGCCCACTACACCCACGGCCGCGAGGGCGCGCTCTGTGGGGTGATCTACCCGGACAAGGGCGAGATCTTCGACAACTACCTGGCCTACGACCTGGACGACGACGGCAACCTGGACTGCTTCCTGGCCGGCGAGTGCGACCGCTACGAGACCACCGTCGCCCAGACGGTCGTGGTACCGGTACTGGGCGAAGCCACCCAGACCGTGCGCCGGGATTTCCGCTGGATCCGCCCACGAGGCGCCGATCCCTTCGTGGTCGCCCGCTCCCTGGCCCCCGACCCCATCGAGTTCAACACGACCGTCATGGAGGTCGACCAGCAGTACGCCCTGGTGGTCATGGTCCCCCACGGCGACGGCACCCGGCGCGTCGAGACCTTCTGGGTCGAGGCCCGGGTGCTCGGCGTGGACGTCCCCGAGTACTTCGCCGTCACCACCGCCGTGGCCGAGAGGCAGGAACAGGCCGACCGCATCGACGAGTGGCTCGACGACGGTGGGGGCTGCTAGTCGGGGGTCAGTCCAGCAGCTCGACCAGGTAGCGGCGATTGACCGCGGCGATCTCGGTGGGATCGAAGGCGGTGGTGTCCTGCTCGATCACGGCCCAGGTGTCGTCCCGGGCCGAGCGGAGCGCTTCTACCACCTGGGGGATCCGTGCCATGCCCTTGCCCAGGGGCGTGAAGATGAAGCGCCGCAGCGCGTCGGAGAATGACCAGCTCTCGGCATGCGCCCGTGCGAGCGCACGCCCGTCCACATCCTTGAGGTGGCAATAGGCGACCCGCTTGCCGAAGGCCCCGAGCATCTCGAGTGTGTCGCCGCCGCCGTAGGTCAGGTGGCCGCAGTCCAGGCACCACGATACGCGCTCGGGATCGGTCTGTTCGAGCAGGCGGGCGGTCTCCTCGGCGGTCTCCACGTAGGTTCCCACGTGGTTGTGGAACACCAGTGTCAGGCCCAGCTGGCGTACCCGCCCCCCCAGCTCGTCGAGGGAGCTGGTCAGGCTCTCCCACTGATCGTCGGGCAGGCCCAGGTCGGGGGTCACGTGGCCGGCGGCTGCCCAGCGACGCTGGTCTCCGCTGTCGGCCACCACCAGGTACTTGCCGCCGATCTCCTTGAGGAAGTTGGCCTGTCCCAGCGCTTTGTGCAGCTCCTGGGAGCGGATCTCCGGATGGCGCAGCCCCAGCCCGATGAACGCGCCGAGCATCTTCAGCTTGCGCCGCGCCAGGTCCCGGCGCAGCAAGGGCGGATCGGCGGGCAGGCTGGACGACCACTCGGTGGCCTCGTAGCCGGCATCCCTCACCTCGTCGAGGATGCGGGGGTAGGAGACGTGGGGCCGGTAGTCCGGCACGTCTTCGTTGTTCCAGTTGATCGGGGATGTGGCGATCCGCATCGGCGCTAGCCCCTCCTCGGGAGCTTCTGGAGGGTGCCATCATACGCCTGCCGCGCCGCGTTCACCCGGGCCTGGCCGCTCACCTGCGCCACCGGCACGTCCCACCAGCCGCCGAAACCGGGCACCCGCTTGGCGGGGTTGGTCCGCACCACCACCACGGAGACCCCGTCGGTCCGCCGGGCCAGCTGCAACGCCTGCTGCAGCTCGTCGGCGTTTCGCGTCGCGAAGGCCGTGGCACCCATCGCCTCGGCGTGGGAGCGGAAGTCGACGGGCACCACCTCGCCGTCGGTGCGCCCGCTCGCGCCTTGCCGGAAGCGACGCTCGTTGTTGAACGACGGCGATCCGCAGGATTGCTGCAGCCCGTTGATGCTCTGGAAGCCGTCGTTGTCCACCACCACGATGGTCAGGGTCAGCCCCTCGGCCACCGCCGACACGATCTCCGAGTTCATCATCAGGTAGGAGCCGTCGCCGACCATCACCACCACGTCCCGGTCCGGCTCGGCCAGCTTGACCCCCAGCCCGGCGGCGATCTCGTAGCCCATGCACGAGTAGCCGTACTCCACGTGGTAGGCCCCCGGTCGGGTCGGCCGCCACAGCTTGAGCAGGTCGCCCGGCATGCTGCCCGCGGCGCAGATCATCACCGCCTCGCCGCCAAAGGCGTCGTTGACCAGTCCGATCACCGCGGACTGGGCGAGGTCGGCGGGATCGTCCACGAAGCGCAGATCGTCGACGGTTCGTTCCCAGAGAGCGTCGAGCGCGGCGATCTCCTCGCGGTAGGCCTCGGCCGTGCCGGCCCAGCCGGCCTCGGTGAGTCCCTTGTGCAGCGCTGCAAGGGTCACCTTGGCGTCTCCGAGCAGGGGAAGGGCGTCGAGCTTGTGGGCGTCGAAGGGCGCCACGTTGAGCCCCACGAATCGGACGTCCGGGTTGGCGAACGCGGTGCGGGACGCGGTCACGAAGTCCCCCAGCCGCGTGCCCACGGCCAGCACGAGATCGGCGCGGGCTGCGAGGGCGTTGGCCGCCGAGCCCCCGTTGGCGCCGACGGGGCCCGCGTTCATCGGATGACCCCAGGGCAGAATTCCCTTGCCGGCCTGGGACTCGACGACGGGGATCCCGAAGGTCGACGCCACCGCCCGCAGCTCCAGCGCCGCCTCGCTGTACAAGGCCCCGCCGCCGACGACCAGCACGGTGCGCCGCGCCTGCGACAGCCATTCCACCGCCTGCGCCACCAGTGCGGGCTCCGGCTCCGGGCGCCTCACCCGCCAGGTCCGTTCGCGGAAGAAAGCCTCGGGCCAGTCGAAGGCCTCGGCCTGCACGTCCTCGGGCAGGCAGACCGTCACCGCGCCCGTGTCCGCCGGGTCGGTGAGCACCCGCATCGCCTCGGGTAGGGCCGACAGCAGCTGCTCCGGGCGCCAGATGCGGGTGAAGAACCGGGAGACGGGCCGGAACGCGTCGTTGGCGGTCACGTCGTGCTCGCCGGGGTGTTCCAGCTGCTGCAGAACGGGATCCGGGATCCGGTTGGCGAAGGTGTCCGAAGGGAGCAGCAACACGGGCAGCCGGTTGATGGTCGCGCCCGCGGCACCGGTGATCATGTTGGTGGAACCCGGGCCCACCGAGGCGGTGCAGGCGTGGGTCGCCAGCCGCATCCTGTGGCGGGCGAAGGCCGCGGCCGCGTGGACCGCCCCCTGCTCGTTCTGCGGCCGATAGGTGGGTAGCTCCAGGGAGTCGCCCAGCTCCTCGAGCGCCTGGCCCAGCCCGGCCACGTTGCCATGGCCGAAGATCCCCCACACGCCGGGAATCAGCCGCTGCCTCTGGCCATCGCGTTCGCTGTACTGACGCGCCAGGAAGGTCACCAACGCCTGGCCAACGGTCATCCGGATCGTGTTCACACCACACCTCCCGCAGGGCCGGATCCGGGCCATGATATCGCCCGCTCCGCCGCCTGTCCCGCGGTAAGCTCGGGCGATGGCCCCCTCCGGACAGGACCTGGTCGTGCACCACGTCGCGCTCGGCCTCTCCAACGGCTGCTTCTACCTGATGTTCGCCTACCTCACCTTTTGTGTGGTCGTCGCCAACGCGGTGGTGATCTCGGCCGGTTTGCTGCGGCCCGAGTGGTTCGTACGATGAGGCGATCCCGGCTCACCAGGGATCGATGACGTCGTCGTCCCAGGGGTCGGCGTCGGCCTTGGCTCCCAGTTCGGTGTCGACCAGGTGGTCGGGGACACCCTCGAGGAAGTAGGCGGTGCCGCCGGGGCTGTGGCGGGCGCGGGTGCCACCGAAGAAGGTGGTTCGGCCGGCCACGCCCAGGGTGCGGGTCATGATCAGCTCGTCGCGGGCCCGGGTCATCGCCACGTAGAGGATGCGGCGCTCCTCTTCTTCGCCGTCCTCGTCGCCCAGGCTGCGGGTGTGGGGGTAGACTCCCGGCTCCGCCCGCAGCAGGTAGCAGACCGGCGCCTCCGTCCCCTTGGCGGAGTGCACGGTGATCAGGCTGACCACGTCCTGGTCGTCGGGGCGCTTGCGGACGCTGTCGTAGACCGGGTCCAGCGTGTAGGTCTCCAGGAAGCCGGACAGGGTGCGGTGGCGTTCGGCCAGCTTCTCCAGCAGCACGAAGTCCCGGCGTCTGCTCTCCCAGCGGTCCAGCTTCTGGCTCAGCAGCGGCTCGAGCACCACCGACGCCGCGCGCAGGGCATCGGTTGGCCGCTCCGCGCGCTCGGCCACACCCTGGAGCCCCGCGACGGCCAGCTCGTCCGGCCGCGGCCGTTCCCGCAGCAGGTCCAGCGCCCCGTCGGTGGTGGCACAGCGCCGGATCTCGCCGATCAACCGCGACGCCGTCACGTCGCCGATCCCGGGCCAGAGGGTCAGGTAGCGGGCCCAGGCCAGCTCGTCCTGGGGGCTCAGCGCGGCGCGCGCCAGCGAGAGCAGGTCCTTGACGTGGGCCGACTGCATCAGGCTGGTGCCGCCGATGAACACGTAAGGGACGTTGCGGGCAACCAGCTCCGCCTCCATCTCACGGGCGCCCCAGGCGGTGCGGGTCAGGATCATGTGATCCGACCAGGGATTCCCCGCCTCGCGTCGCTCCAGCAGGTCTTCCGCGATCCAGCGGGCCTCGTGATAGGGGCTGTCGAAGTCCAGCAACCGCGGCGTGTCGCCCGGACCCCGGTGGGAGGACAGCTCCTTGCCGTACTTCAGCCGCGAGCGGGACAGGAGCCAGTTGGCCAGTTCGAGGATCCCGGCGGTGGATCGGTAGTTGCGGTCCAGCCGCAGCACGGACGCCCCTTCGACCCGCTCGGTGAACGCGTGTACGTTGCGGAAGTCGGCTCCGCGGAAGGCGTAGATGCTCTGGGCGTCGTCCCCCACGCAGAACAGCCGCGCCGGGTCCCGCAGACCGTCGAGGATCAGCCACTGCAGCGGGTTGGTGTCCTGCATCTCGTCCACCAGCACGTGGTCGAACAGCCCGCGGATGTGGTCCCGGGCCACCTCGTCGGAGTGCAGCCCGCGGGCGAAGCTGTGCAGGATGTCGTCGTAGTCCAGGTAGCGGCTGCGTTGCTTGCGGCCCTTGTAGCCCTGGAAGATGCTGCCGACCTGGTCCAGGGTGTCCCCATCCAGGTCGGTGTGGGCCTCGAGGTGATCGCGCAGCGGGCGGTTGGTGTTGCGGGCGTAGCTCAGCAGGCTGACCAGGTTGCCCGCCTGGGGAAACCGCTTGCGGTCGCCCTTGCCCACCACCTCGCCCCGCACGAGCCGCATCAGCGAGATCTGATCGTCCCGGTCGATGACCGTGGCCTGCTCGACGCCGAACACCCTGGGCATCCGGCGCATCATCCGCAGACAGAAGTGGTGGAAGGTGCCGGCGATCATTCCCCGCGCGTCGGCCCCGGACTGGTGGAGCCGGTGGGTCATCTCGCGGGCGGCGCGGCGGGTGAAGGTCAGCAGCAGGATCCGCTCGGCCGGAGCCCCGGTCCGCAGCAAGTGAGCCGCCCGGGCGACCACCGTGCGGGTCTTGCCGGTACCGGCGCCCGCCAGCACCAGCGCGTGGCTGCCGCCGTGTTCCGCCGCGGCCCGCTGCTGGGAATTGAGATCCTCGTCCGTCATGTTCCTGGTCCGACAGCCTACCTCAAGCGCCGCCCTCGATCCGGGTCCGGGAGACTCGATCGTCGAAGGCTGGTAGGCTGGCCCGGATCCGAGGGGTCCGATGCTCGACCTGGACCGCATCCGCCGCATCCGCCTGTCCGGAAACCCGTGGTTCCAGAAGGCCGTCGCGACCTTCCTGCTGGTCCCCAACTACTACACGCCGCCCTTCGTGCGGATCCGTCTCGAGGGCGAGGATCGGCTGCCGGACGGCCCGGTCATCTTCGCGATGAACCACACCGATCGCTACAACTACTGGCCCCTGCAGTTCGCACTGTGGCGGCGGCTGGGGCGATTCACGGCGGCGTGGGTCAAGGGGAAGTACTACGAGCACCCGCTGATGGGGCTGTTCATGGAGCTGGTCAACAGCATCCCCACCGTGTCCCGGGGGTACATCATCACCCGCGACTTCCGCGGCGCGCTGGGGCGGCGGCCCACCAACGAGGAGTACGCCGCCGCCCGCTCGTGGGTCGACGGCCAGGCGGCGCGGCTGGGCGGCGATCCCATCGAGGCGCCCACCGGGGAGCTGCCCGGCGAGATCCTGGAGCAGCCCCGCTCGATCCTCGGCCGCGAGTTCGATCCGGCGCGCGAGAGTTACGCCGACGCGGTCAACGCCCTGTTCCAGGAGATGATGCGCCGCTTCGTCGAGCTCAACGCCGAGGCCACCTCCCTGGGCCTGGACACCATCATCTTCCCCCAGGGCACCCGCTCGCTCCGCCTGTCCCGCGGCCGCATCGGCATCTCCCAGGTCGCGCTGGCGCAGGAGCGCACCATCGTGCCGGTGGGTTGCAGCGGCTGCGACAAGCTCTATTCCGGGGCCTCCCCCTGGGCCCGCGGCGGCACGGTCACCTACCGCTTCGGCGAGCCGATGACCCACACCGACCTGAAGCGGTTCCACACCGCCGCCACCTACGAACCCTTCACCCCGGCCGCCGAGTCGGCCCACCGAGAGACCTTCCAGGCGCTGGCGGATCACCTGATGGATCGCATCGACGAGCTCGTGGACGAGCCCTACCGCTTCAGCGACGACCAGCGAAGCGAGGGTGTCGAAGGCAGCTCGCGGTTCGTCTGACCATCCTGCGGGCCATCTCGGCGCCCTCCGACGGGGATCGGCTAGCGCCGGACTACGGCCGCCGGAGTGGCGAGCTGTCGCTGACCTGGCTCGCAGTCGGTGTCCCGCGACTTGGCACCCCCCCCGGGCCGCTTCATAATTCGCCCATGCCGCTGACCTGGCCCGATCTCTCCGGCCTGCGGGTGTCGCTGGTCTACCCGCCGTACGGGACGACTCGCAACGAGCCGGGGATCCGCGCGGTCAAGGAGAACTACGGGGTCTTCCCGTCGCTGAGCCTGCTGTACGTGGCCGGTGTGCTCGAGGCCTGTGGCGTTGAGGTGCAGTTCATCGACGCCAACGCGGAGGGGCTGACGCGGGCGCAGACCATCGAGCGGATCCGTGGCTTCGGACCGGCATACGTCGGCTATACGCTGACGACCTACCTGTTCCACCAGACCCTGGAGTGGATCCGCGAGATCCGGGCAGCCACGGGCGCGCCCTCGCTGGTGGGCGGGGTGCACCTGGGGCTGTTCCCCACCGAGTCCTTCACCCACGACTGCCTGGACGCCGGGGTCACCGGCGAGGCCGAGGTCAGCCTGCCGGCCCTGCTGGAGCGGCTCGTCGCGGGGGAGGAGCCGGCGGACGTCCCCGGCGTGGTCTACCGGCGGAGCGATGGTTCGATAGCGGTCACCGCGCCCGCGCCGCCGGTCCAGGACGTGGACGCCGTCCCCGAGCCCGCCCGGCACCTGATCGACAACGCGCTCTACTTCTCGTTCATCAGCCGTTACCGCAACTTCGCGCCGATCATGACCAGCCGCGGCTGCCCGTTCCGCTGCATCTTCTGCGAGCAGGGCAGCCTGCCCTTCCGGCCCCGGTCGCCCGCCGCGGTGGTCGACGAGATGCAGGCCGCGATGCGCGACCACGGCGTGCGCGAGTTCGACTTCTTCGACTCGGCGTTCACCATCGACAAGCCGCGCGTCCACGCCATCTGCGAGGAGATCCGCCGCCGCGGCCTGGACGCGATCTGGGCTGTGCGCAGCCGGGTGGACACGGTCGATGCGCCGATGCTGCGCGCGCTGAAGGACGCGGGTTGCGCGCGGATCTACTACGGCATCGAGAGCGGAAATCGAGAGATCCTGCGTACTCTTCGCAAGTCCGCCGACCTGGATCAGATGGTCGAGACCGTGGCGATGACCAGGTCGACCGGCATCGACACCTTCGGCTACTTCATGGTCGGCAGCCCGGGCGAGACCGAGGCCACCGTGCGCCAGACCATCCGGCTGGCTCTGTCCCTGGACCTGGACTACGCCCAGTTCAGCAAGGTCACGCCGATGCCGGGCACCGAGCTGTACCGGATGCTGGTGGAGGAGACCGGCGAGGACCTGTGGCGGGACATCGTGCTGGACGCCGATCGGGACGACTACATGCCGCGTCCCGGCTGCGATCTCTCCGAGCGGGAGGTGCAGGAGCTCACCCGGCTGGCCTACCTGCGTTTCTACTACCGGCCGCGCTACGCGATGCAGGCGCTGGGACGGATGAAGAGCTGGCACGAGTTCAAGCGGTCGGTGGGCACCGCCCTGCAGATGGTGTTCACGCCGCCCGAAGGGGACGACACCGGTCCTCCGGAGTCGTCGGCCGGATGATCGTACTGGGGATCAACGACAACCACGACGCCTCGGCAGCGTTGGTCGTCGACGGCGAGGTCGCCGCCGCGGTCGGCCAGGAGCGCATCGACCGGATCAAGAACTCGTCCCTGTTCCCCTGGGACGCCATGGACGAGGTACTGCGCATCGGCGGCGTGCGGCCCGGGGACGTGGATCAGGTGGTCTTCGGCTCCCACTTCACCCCGTCCACCGCCCTGCGCCGCTTCCCCCACACCCACCAGTCGGTCAAGAAGCGGGGCGGGCAGTTCAGCCCGATGCTCAACGCCTACGTGCTGTACCAGGTGGCCCTGCGCGCCAGCGGGACCTGGGAGGCCGAGGCGGCGTCCTCCCGCCGGTTGCTCGCCCGCCGGCTGTCGCGCTACGGATACCGCGCCACGGTCACCACCATGGACCACCACCTGGGCCACGCGGCGTCGGCCTACCTCTCCCAGACGCGGGATCCGTCGCTGGTGCTGACCGTCGATGCCATGGGCGACGGCACCTCGGTCACCGTCGGCGCTGCCCGCGGCGGACGTATCGAGCTGCTCTATCGCCAGAGTGGGCTGGCGGCGATCAACACCTACTACTCGCGGATCACCGAGTACCTGGGGTTCCGCCCCCTGCGCCACGAGGGCAAGGTGACCGGGCTGGCGGCCTACGCAGAGCCACCACCCGCGCTGCTGGACCACTTCCGCGACGAGCTGCACTTCACCGGGGTCGGCTTCAACCTCAAGAACTACGCCCGCTGGCCCCGCCTGGACGATCGGTTCCACCGCTTCTTGGAGAACTACTCCCGCGAGGAGATCGCGTCCGCTTGCCAGCGGAACCTGGAGCAGCAGATCTGCCGCTTCGTGCGTACCTGGGTGCGCCGCAGCGGGATCCGGGATCTGTCCGTGGCAGGCGGGCTGTTCGCCAACGTCAAGCTCAACCAGCGGATCCACGAGCTGGACGAGGTCGACAGCCTGTTCGTCTACCCCAACATGGGTGACGGAGGACTGGCGGCGGGCTCGGCCCTGCTCGTGGCCGGTGCCGAGCCGGGCAGGCTGAGTGACGTCTACCTGGGGCCCGAGTACGACGATCGCGATTGCGAGCAGGCATTGCGCCGCGAGGGGCTGGCGTTCGAGCGGCCCGGTGATCTGGCCAGCGAGGTGGCCGAGCTGCTGGTGAACAGCAAGGTCGTCGCCCGCTTCGACGGGCGGATGGAGTGGGGGCCGCGGGCGCTGGGCAACCGCACCCTGCTGTACCGGCCGGACGACCCGTCGGTGAACGACTGGCTCAACGAGCGGCTGGGCCGCACCGAGTTCATGCCCTTCGCGCCCGTGACCCAGTGGGAGCACGCCGACCGCTGCTACCGCCAGCTGGAGGGGGCGCGGGACGCGGCCCGCTTCATGACGGTCTGCTTCGACTGCACCGACTGGATGCGGCGGGTGGGCTCGGGCGTGGTCCACGTGGACGGCACCGCCCGGCCCCAGCTGCTCCGCCGGGCCGACAACCCGGCCTACCACGACATCCTCGAGGCCTACCGCCGGCTGACCGGCAATCCCTCGCTGATCAACACCAGCTTCAACATGCACGAGGAACCCATCGTGCGGTCCCCGGCCGACGCGGTGCGGGGCTTCCTGGCCGGCAACCTGGACCACCTGATCCTCGGGCCCTTCCTGGTCCGCCATCCCCACTCCCGCTGACCCCCCGCCGGCCTCGTCCGGGATGGGATAGGATGACCCGGGGGTCATGAGGGAGGGATGGACGTGGATCGCGGCCGATACCGAATGTTCGCCTGGCTCCTGGCGTCGATCCTGTTGTGGTGGGGCTGTCCCACCGCACCCGTGGGAGGCGACGACGACGATGCAGCGGACGACGACTCCGGCGACGACGACGCGGGTGACGATGACACCGGCGACGACGATACCGGGGACGACGACACTGGGGACGACGACACCGCCGACGACGACACCGCCGACGCGGAGCCGCCTCTCCACGGGTCCTCGGGGGGCAGTGGGGGCGAGACTTGCCCCACCGGCTGCATCCAGGCCGTGTCCGACGTGGAGTACATCCTCGTCGTGCCGTTCTCATACTCGGGTTCGCCCACGCCCCTGCTGCTGGCCTACAGCGGGACCGAGGGGGCGAGCACTATGACCAACAACCTGCTGCAGCTCGCGCCTCACATGGGGCTCGGCGACGCCATCGTCTTGGTGCTCGATGGTGTGATCTACAACGGCGACGGGGGTGCCGGCGCGCTGGCGCTGGAGGACGTGCGCTACCACTACGACGTGGACAACGACCGCACCTACCTCCTCTCCGAGTCCGCCGGGACCACCGCGGGGCTGGAGCTGGGCTTCTCGCTCCGTCAGTCGTACTTCGCGGCGTTCTGGGCTAACGACGTCAACGCTCAGGCGAGCCCCGTCCACACCGCCGACCAGCTGGGCTTCGCGCCCTGGGGCAACGCCGGGCCTGGAGGGGACTTCGAGGATGCCAACGCCATCGTTGGGGCCATGAACGACGCCGGCTACCGCCTCGAGGCCGACTCACCGTACACCGGCCCCGGCGCCAGCCAGCACGGGTCAACCCAGCAGTTCATGGCCGCCCTCGGTTTCTTCGCCGGGAAGAGCCGCCTGTGAGAGCGGCCCGCTTCCTCGTCCCGGTGGCCATCGCGCTGGCGCTGGCGCTGGCGTTCGCGGCGGTGGCCGGCGCCCAGGAGAATCCCTGGCCCACGTCGATCGCCGCGGATCGAGCCTGTCCCGTCGTCGAGGCGGGCCTGTCGGCGGTGGTCGATACCGAGGCGAAGCGGGTCTACCTGCGACTGGTTCTGGCGAACCCCGGGGACGCCAGCGTCTCCTTGCCGGTCGCCCTGGAGAAATACCCCTGCTACGAGGCCGCCACCCTGGTCCTGCGCCACGAGGAATCGGCGCGGGAGATCATGTATCCGGGGCCGATGGCGGTGGTGTTCTGGCAGACCCCGGCCCTCCGGCTCGAGGCCGGCGCCGGCCAGGAGTTCTCCCATGCGTTGACACCGGTGTGGTTCGAGCAACCCGGTCGCTGGAGCGTGGTCTGGCGCCGGGCGATCACCGAGCCCGACGGCGAACGTCTCCGCGTCCAGCTCTGGCAGGACGTCAGCGAGCGAGTGGAGTTTGAGAGCCCGGCGGGGTTCGGCACCCCGAAGAGTCCGAGCTGACGCGCTACACGTACCGGTCGATCAGGCGGCAGACCCCGGGGATCGCGTCCTCGGTGGCCCGCTGCGCCATCGGTCGCAGCTTGAAGTAGGCCTTCTTGATCACCCGGTTGTCGAAGCGCTGGCCCCGGCGGTCGGTGATCACGAGCAGGGAATCGGCCATCTCGCGCTTGCGCGGCACCATCGTCTGGGCGACCGACCCGGTCTTCCCCGACGCGATGTGGTCCTGGTAATAGGGATCCGCCGCCACGGCGAACTCGTCCAGCAGGCCGTGGACGGCCATCTGCAGCGCCCCCGGCTTGAACCTCCTGAAGGTCTTGAAGCCAGCCTTGATCGCCAGGCCGGACATGCCGCGCTTGGCGCGGACCTCGTCCTCGATCAGGCGACAGGCGTCGTCGACGACCTTTCGCTTCATGTCGTCGGCGAGCAGGATATCGGTCAGTGATGCCACGTCATCTCCCTTTGCTTCCACGGATGCCCACCTGGCGTACCTCCTCCTCCAGACGCACGCCAAAACGCCCCAGCACTCGACGCTTCATCTCGTCCGCCAGTGCCAGCACGTCCTCGGCACTCGCCCCTCCCCGGTTGATGATGATGTTGGCGTGCCTGTCGAAGACCGCCGCGCCTCCCACTGTAAGGCATTTACATCCTACCTGGTCCAGCAGCAAACCCGCAGCCATCCGGCGTCCGCCCTGTTCCTGCGGGGGCAGGTTCTTGAAATAGGACCCCGCGCTGGGGATGTCGATGGGGTGCTTGGTCTCCCGCACGGCCAGGTTGTCCGCGATCTCCGTCCTCAGGGCGTCGGGATCCCCGCGTTCCAGCCGCAGGGTGATCGCCTCGACGACGGCACCGCTCGTCTGTAGTGCGCTGGTCCTGTACGCCAGCGCGAGCTCCTCGGGCGGGACCGCCCGGCGGCCGCTGCCGTCCGGATCCACCAGGATCACCTGGTCCAGCAGGTCGCCGATCGCCCGGCCGTAGCACCCCGCGTTGCCAAACACCGCGCCGCCCACGCTGCCGGGCACGCCGGCGGCGAAGCCCAGGCCGGCCAGCCCCTCGTCGGCCAGCCGCTCGACCAGACCGTGGTAGGACTCGCCGGCGGCGACCTTGACCCGGCTGCCGTCTCCCTCGAATCCCCGGATCCGGTTGGCGACCACCAGGCCATCGAAGCCGCCGTCGAGCACCAGCAGGTTGGAGCCGCCACCGAGCAGCAGCCGCTCGACACCCTCATCCCGCGCCGCGCCCAGGGCCGCGGCCAGCTGGACGGCGTCGGTCACCTCGCAGAAGTAGCGTGCCGGCCCGCCGATCCGCAGGGTCGTGTGCTCGCGGAGCGGCACGTCCTCGACGACGTCGGCGCCGATCCGGCTGGCCAGGCGGTCTCGCATCCGGGCAGTGTAGCGCGGCGGCGCTTCCCCCGCCGCCGCGGGATGGCTAAGGTACGCGCACGAGGAATCGGAGGAACGGCGATGACGACACGACGATCTGCCATCTGCTTCGCGCTCACCGTCGCCCTGGGTGTGACGTCCCTGGGCTGCAAGGCCCCGCCGGAGGCCCCAGAGGAGCTGAGCGACCTCAGCCGCTACCTGTTTCGCGAGTTCGAGAGCGAGGAGTGGGGGGTGCGCGAGGTGGGAATGGGCAACCTGGCCGCGTTCTTCGCCGATCAAGACATGGACGTGGAGTGGGATGAGCTCTCTTACACGGCCGAGGACCTGCAGGCGGACGACGTCGTCGACGTGGAGCACCCGGGGCGCGACCTGACCCTTTTGATGCCGGTGGGCATGGCGACCCTGTCGGCGTTCACGCCAGCGGACCACTCGACGGTGATCGTCATGCCCGATCAGACCCCGGTGGAACCCAACAGCCCGAACACCTACGATCGCACCTTCACCGAGCCGACCGGCCCCGGCTGCTTCCCAGGGCTCGAGTGCGACCTGCTGCGCTCGACGAACGACATCGCCAAGGAAAACGCCTTGATGAACATCCCCTACGAGATGAACAAGGACTGGCGCTGGGTGGAGCTCGGTGAGCCGGACAGCGGCGAGTGGGCGATCCTGGGGCGCAGCTGGTGCGAGGACGTGGCCGTCGGCGAGGAGGGCAAGAACGAGATCAATCAGAGCTTCTCGATCGATGTGTTCTTGCCCCGGGACGGGGGGACTGTGCGCTTCATGGTGCTGTGGTCCGAATCCGTGGTGCCCGGCTTCGGCGAGGACGTGATCATGGGGACCATCGAGTACGGCATGCACCAGATGTTCGACGCCACCGAGGATTATCTGGTGGAGAATTCCTAGCGTTCTCGCCGGGATCAAACCGGTGTTGACCCTTTCCAGGTGGATGGTAGGCTCCTTGATGGGTGGCCGCGGTGGCCGCCTGTGAAGGGTGCGCCATGACCTCCGGTTTCGTGGACAGGAGCAAGCTGGTCTTCCCCCAGGGCGAGCCAGCGCTCTCGGTGGAGAGCGGTGCGGCAATGGCCGACGGCGCTTTCGTCATCGTCACCCAGGCGTTCTGCCCATCAGGGCACGACCTGGTGGCGTTCCCGGTGTTCGCGGATTGCGACTCCGGCACGGGGCACCTGCGTTCCATCGATCTCGTCCGCGGGGGAGGCGGCGAGGTGGTGGCCCTCTGCGACGTGTCAGGCTGCCGCCGTTCGCAGGTGGCCGAGGGCCTCGAAGTGCTCGCCCTGTTCGACGAATAGCCCGTCCCCGCCCTGCCACCAACCATGGGTCCCCTGCGCACCATCACCGAGTCACTCCAGGCCCACCCCGGGATCGCCGTTGGGCTGCACCTGGTGGTCACGGCCGTGTTTGGGTGGTTGGCCCGGGACGAGGTGCGGGCGGGCTGGCGCCTGACCGGCCGCGACTTCTGGCTGGGGACGCTGGCGGCGATGGCGCTCGCACTGGCGGCGTCGGCGGTTGTCGTGCCCGGCCTGACCCGCCACGGCTGGGAGGGCCACGAGGCGATCTACCTGGATCTGTTCGAGGATCGACCGTCGGGCGAATCGGTGGAGGACTCGCCGCTCCTGGTGGCGCCCCTGCCGGCCGCGGTCTACACGGCGATGGGCAAGGTTCCTGGATTGCCGCCGCTGTCGATGGTCCTGCTGAACCTGGCGCTGGGGGCGCTCGCCGTCGGTGCGTCGGCCTGGAACGCGCGCCTGCTGACCGGGGACGACCGGACCGGGATCGTGGCCGGGCTGCTGACGGCCCTGCACCCGTTGCTGGCGTTCTGGAGCAGCTCCGCCTACCAGGTGATCCTCCCCTGCGCCCTGGGCCAGCTGGCGATCACGGCCCTGCTCCTGGCCCGCCAGCGGCCGTCGACCCGGACCCTGGCGCTGGCGGCGGCCCTCTGGGGGCTGGCCGTGGCCTCCCGCGTCGAGTACGTCCTGCTGGCGCCGGCCCTGGTCGCCCTGTGGCTGCTTGGTGGAAGGCGGACCCTCCGCGAGTTCCGCCGCTGGCTGCCCGCCCTGGGAATCGGCGCGGTGCTCGGCGGCCTGCACCTGCTGCCCCTGGGGCTGGCGGCGGTCACCCGCGATACGGGCGAGCCCCTCGCCTACTACCTGGGCATGTTCCGCTACCATCTGCTGTGGTCCGATGTCTGGGACCCCTACGACGCGCTGTGGACCTGGCCGGCCCTGGGCATCGGTTTTGCCCTGTTGGCCCTGCGTGGCCGGGGCGGATGGGCCGCGCTGGCCGGCGTGGGCGCCATCGCGCTGGCCTTCCACCTGCCCTACTGCGCGTTCTGGGATTACGCGACCCGCCACACCCTGCTGCCGGTCGCCGCCGTGGCCACCGTGGTGGCCGCCGGGATCGCGGGCACCTGGGAGCGAGGGCCGGCCGGCCGCGTCGTCGCCGGGGCACTGGCGGTCGGATGCGGGGTGCCGCTGGTGCTCGGCCTGGGTATGGCGCGGCAGCGTTATTACGCCGACGCCGACGTGCTCCCGCGCGTGGTGCGCGGCGTGGACTGGGATCATCCCCTGGCGCTGGAGCCCTACGTGGAGGAGGGCTGCTACCTGGTCACCGAGCACCCGGTGCTGTGGGATGCCTACCCCACCGGTTCCCACGTCAACATCGCCGATCCGCTGGAGGGCCCCCAGATCTGGGCTGCCCACGGCGGCTGTGTGTTGTGGCTGAGGGACGCCGACGACGTCCGCTGGACCAGCCGCGACGTGATGAGCCGCGCCTGGAAGCTCGAGCACCTGTTCGACTGGGAGCCGGTCGGCTCCATCGAGCTAGACGACGGCTTCCGCGCCGCCGTCTACCGCCTGCTCACCCCCCCGTGACCCGCGCGCGCTGCTGCGCGGCGACCTCCTCGGCCTCGCGCTTGACCCAGCTGGTGGCCTCCTTGAGGCCCTTCTTGGTGGCGATCTCGACGATGAACTCCGGCATCTGCTTCTTCAGCGTCAGCTCGACGGAGTAGTACAGGCGGGTCCAGCCCTGCTTGGCAGGGTGGGGTTCGACGAACCAGTACCCCACCGAGTCGTCCAGGTCGCTCTGGCGGTCGTAGTCCAGCGTCCAGGTCATGTACCCCCGGTCGGGGCGATAGGTGTGGTCGATGAAGTACTCGTAGCGGAAGCCGAAGGCCGCGAGCACGAAGCGGGTCTTGATGTGGTGCCCCTGCTGCTCGTAGGTCTCGCACTCGTCCACGTACTTGACCCAGTCGGGATAGCGCTCGTAGGACACGATCCGTCCCCAGACCACGTGGGGGGCCGCTGCCACGTCCTGCACCGCCATCCCCCGGCCGCCCATGTCCCCGTCCTGGATCGGCACCATCACCGGCTTGCCCTTCTCCAGGCGGGCCAGGTCGCCGTCCGTCAGCTCGATGGATGGTGGTGTGCCGGAGAAGGGGGTGAGCGCGCCGCGGTGTTCGTGGGGCTGGGTTGCGTCGGCCGCGCCTGCGGCAGCCGGGAGGAGGAGGGCGATCAGCGAAAAAGCGATGGATATCCGCATGGGCTCAGCGTAGGAGGAGGCTGGTGGCCGGTCAACGCCGCCGCGCGCCGATGGGAGGCGGAACGATGGTCCCGGTCTTGCGTCCTGGATGGGTGGCGCTCGGCCTGTTCGCAGCCGGGCTGCTGGCGCTCTCCGGCTGTCCGGGGGCCGACGTGCCCGTGCTCGAGCCCCTCCCGGTGGACGATGATGACGATGTCGAGCAAGGCGATCCGGATCCCGGGGCGGTGGTGCCCTTCTCGGCTGAGATCGAGGTGCCCGCGGGGGAGACGGGGACCGTCATCCTGGAGTTCAGCCCCGCCTGGGCCGGCGGGGAGATCCGCCGGATCGAGACCGAGCCCGGACCGGTGCAGGTCACCGATCTGCTGCCCGGCCGGTATGGACTGCGCGCCTGGCTCGATCGGGACGGCGACGGCGAGTGGGACGGAGTCTGGGAGGACGGCGGCGAGCCGGCGGCCCTGCTCGGTGTGACCTTGCCGCGGGGCACGCTGCGGCTTCCGTTGCGGACCGGAGTCCCCGAACCCGTGCTGGCGGACGATCCGGAGTGGGTCGAGCTCTACGAGGTCGCCTGGGAGCTGGCCGCCGAACACGTGGTCGCCGGGACCGCCGAGAACGGGTTCGCCGACCACTACCTCGACGAGGCGTTCTCCGAGCAGATCTTCCAGTGGGACACTTGCTTCATGACCTTGTTCGGCCGCTACGGGGCCGACGCCTTCCCGGTGATGCCGTCCCTGGACAACTTCTACGAGACCCAGCTCGACGACGGCTACATCTGCCGGGTGGTCGACGAGAGCGACGGCCAGCCCGGCGGCGACGCCTCCGACCCCGCCGAGCCGATGATCAACCCGCCCCTGTTCGCCTGGGTCGAGTTGGAGTACGTGCGGCAGACGGGGGACCTCTCCCGGCTGCCCCGGGTTCTCCCGGTTCTCGAGGCATACGCCGACTGGATCGACACCAACGTCCGCACCGACATCGGCCTGTACTACACCAGCCTGCTGGGCTCGGGCATGGACAACGCGCCCCGGGACGGGGCCTACGACGCCTGGGTCGGCATCAGCGCCCAGCAGGCCCTGGCCCGCATCTCGCTCACCGAGCTGTCGGCCATGGTGGGCGACTGGGATCGGGAGGCCGTCAACCGGGCCGAGTGGGAGCGGATCTGCGCCGACGTCCGCGACTTCACCTGGATCGAGTCCGAGGGTTTCTTCTTCGACCTGGACTACGACGGCGCGCCCCTCGACGCCAAGACGTTGGCCGGAGTCTGGCCGCTCCTCGCTGGCTGTGCCACCGAGGGGCAGGCGGCGGACGTGGCGTCACACCTGGGCGACCCGGCGGCGTTCTGGCGGGTTCATGTTTTTCCCTCCCTGGCCGCGGACCACCCGGCCTACGAGCCGGACGGTCACTACTGGCTGGGCGGGGTCTGGGCGCCCACCAACTACTCGACCATCTCCGCCCTGGACCGCACGGGCCACAGGGAGCTGGCGCGGGACGCGGCGGCCAACCACCTGGCGGCCCTGTACCGGGTGTACGCGGACTTCGTCCCGGACCCCGCCCTGCTGGCCCCGGAAGCCGTGGGGGACGGCAGCTCGACCCTGTGGGAGGCCTACGCTCCGGACGCCTTCGAGCCCGCCAGCCGCTGGGACGATGCGTTCTATGGCCGCCAGGACTTCGTCGGCTGGACCGGGGTCGGCCCCATCGCGCTGCTGATCGAGCAGGTCATCGGGCTGCGGACCCACGCGCACGTGGACACGATGAGCTGGCGGCTGACGCGGACGGACGAGCACGGAGTGCGCGGTTTCCGGTTCGGCGATCAGCTCGTCGACCTGATCGCGGACGCCCGAACGCACCCGGACGACCCGGTGGTCTTGACCGTGGACAGCAGCGACGCGTTCTTCCTGGAGGTCGAGCTGGGCGGCTGGGCGGCGCGCTACCCGGTGGCCGCGGGTCACAGCGTGCTGACCATCGATCCCGAGCCCAGCACGCTGGTCGTCGATCCGGTGCCCGCGGGACCGATCCCCGGTTATGCGGTGCTGGGGAACGGACGGATCAGCGCCGTGGTCTCCGACGACGACGGTTCCGGCGACGCGCCGGGGGTCGCCCACCTGTATCGGGACCACTTCGGCCTCGATCTCCTCGACGCGGGCCGCACGCGGGTGGTGCACGACGGCGACCTGGTGCGCCCGGGGCGGGTGGGGCTCGATCCATTCTTCGCGGCGTACGGGTCGAGTCGATGAACAGGAACAAGGGAGTCGCCGCCGTCGGGGCGCTGGGACTGGTCGGGGTGATGGTCGGGGTGTTCCTGTTCGGGAAACCGCCGGCCGAGCCGACGTCCAACGGCGTGGCATTCCGCCGCCCGCCGCCCACCGAACACTGGCTGGGCGACGACGCCGAGAAGGTCAACAAGCAGCGGCGCAAGGCCTGGTTCCGCGAGCGGCACAAGGCGCCGGACGGCGTGGACGTGAAGGCCATCGAGCGGGCCAACGGCCTGGCCCAGCTCGCGAAGCGCAACGCCATCGCCCGCGGCGAGATCGACGAGCCCGCGTTCGCCCGCGAGGACGGCGAGCCTTACCCGATCCCCGTGTGGGCCGAGCGCGGCTCGGACAACCAGGCCGGCCGGATGCACGTGGCGGTGCACTCCCCGGACCACGAGACCCTGTACGCCGGCTCCGCCCTGGGTTCGATCTGGAGGCAACCTCTGGCCGGCGGCGAGTGGACCGCGATCGGTGACAACCTGTACGGCGGCGCCCACTGGCTGGCGGTCCTGCCGGCCGAGGACGAGGGTGATCCGTTCGTGGTGATCGCGGCCAACGACGGTGGCCTGATCCACCGCACGGAGGACGACGGTCAGACCTGGGAGGTCCCGTCCGGGGTGGGCAATCCCTGGTGGATCCGCCGGATGCTGGTCACCAGCGACGACAGCCACACGATCTTCCTGGTCACCGGGACCAACTGGAGCTACTCCCTCAAGCGCTCCACCGACGGTGGTCGCACCTTCGAGGATTTGCGCTCCTTCGGTGGGTATGCGGGCGACGTGTGGGCCGGGCGCACGGGGGATCCCGCGGTCTGGGTCATCGACGAGGGTGAGGTTCTGCGGTCCGACGACCTGGGGGACAGCTGGGAGACGCTGGGCACATTACCCATCGAGTCCGAGCAGGCCGATCTGGTCGGATCGGAGGCCGGCGCGCCGCGGTTGTACGCGGTGGTCGACGATTCCCGCCTGCTGCGCTCGGCCGACGCGGGTGTCAGCTGGCACGAGATGCACGATGTCGAGGACTACTGGCGGTCGCTGGCGGCCTCGATCCAGGACCCGAACCTGATCGTCTGGGGCGGCGTTGAGTGCCACCGCTCCACCGACGGCGGCCAGAACTTCGAGCTCGTGAACGAGTGGTACGACTACTACGAACACCCGGCCACCAGGCTCCACGCGGACATCCCGGGCATCGACGTGGTGCTGGACGCCGAGGGCAACGAGATCTGGTACGTGGCCACCGACGGCGGGCTGTTCCGCTCCACCAACGGGCTGGCCAATGTCGAGAACCTGTCGCTCCACGGCCTGCGTGTCAGCCAGTACTACGACGTCCACACCTCCAACGTGAACACCGAGCACGTGGCTGCCGGCGCCCAGGATCAGGGGTACCAGCTGAGCACCGACGCCGAGGTCAACGGCGGGATGGAGGACTTCGACCAGCTATTGTCCGGTGACTACGCCCACCTGGTCTCGGGCGATGGCAGCCACGAGTACGTGTACTCGGTCTATCCGGGGTTCATCCTGGTCCAGGTCGGCGAGAACGACCCCTACCTGGACTGGATCGACTTCCCCGAAGGCGAGTACAACGCCTGGCTACCGCCCCTGTACGGCGACTCCACGGACAACACGGCGTTCTTCTTCGCCGCGACCCACCTCTACCGCTACGAGCTGGGCAACGGCGGCTGGACCCCCGTGCGGTGGTCGGAGCAGGACTTCGGCGACGGCGCGTACGAGTACATGAGCGCCTTCGCCATCTCACCCCTGGATCCCCAGCGGGCCTACGCCGCCACCAACGCGGGCAGGTTGTTCTGGTCCGAGGATCGCGGGAAGACCTGGAACCCGTCGTCGTCCACCGGGCCCGAACCCCACTGGTTCTACAGCACGGCCCTGCACCCATCGAGCTGGGACGTGGACACCGTGTTCGCCGCCGGCAGCGGATATGGCGCCACGGCCGTATTCCGTAGCGAGGACGGTGGCAAGACCTGGCAGCCCTGGGACTCCGGCATGCCAGACACCCTGGTCTACTGCCTGGCCGAGGCCCCGGACGGCTCCGGCCGTCTGTTTGCGGGCACCGAGACCGCGGCCTACATGCGGCCTGCCGACGGCCGCGACGACTGGGTCGACATCACCGGCAACGACGCTCCGGTGACGATCTACTGGAGCGTGGAGGCCCTGGCGGCCGAGAACACCATGCGCTTCGGCACCTACGGTCGAGGCATCTGGGACTACCGGCTGGACGAGGAACACGTGGGCTGCTTCCCGGTCCAGGACTACGACGACGACGGCTACCTCTGCGACGAGGACTGTGCCGATCACGATCCGTCGATCCATCCAGGTGTCGAGGACGTCTGCGACGGTACGGATGTCAACTGCGACGACCAGGATCCGGTGGAGGTGGACGCGGACAGCGACGGCTTCATGGGGTGCGAGGAGTGCGACGACGGCAACCGCGGGGCGAACCCGGACGCAGTCGAGATCTGCGGAAACGGCCTGGACGAGGACTGCGACGGCGCCGACCTGGCGTGCGAGGGGGACGGGGACGGCTGCGCGTGCACCTCGGTGCCCTCGCGGGGTCCCAGGGGTGCCGCTATCCTGATCGGGCTGGTGGCGCTGGCCCGCTGGCGACGGGGAGACAAACGATGACCTGGCTGCGATGGATGTTCTGCGCCCTGGTGGTGCCGACCCTGCTCCTGGCGGGTTGCCCGACCACCCCGTACGGCGACGACGACGACGATGACGACGACGACGCCTCCGGGGACGACGACACCGGCGACGACGACGACACCGGAGACGACGACACTGGAGACGACGACGACACGGTGCCCGAGACCATCGAGGGGTACGTGTCGCTGACCTTCTCGGAGAATGCCGTGTTGGGGGTGTCGGCGGTCCTGACCGGCACCTTCTTCGAGATCGTCGAGGAGGGCGTGTCGGGGGTGGAGTACGAGTTCCCCGACGTGATCGACGACTGTGTCCTGACCCTGTACGACGATGACGAGGCGCACTCGGGCAGCGCGGCGGTCTGGAACCACCAGTCGGCGGGAAGCCTGAGTATCGTGGGTGGCGAGCTCGACCTGACGGTGACGCCCACGGTCGGTGGCGACACGATCGTCTACCAGCAGCAGATCGGCCCCGCCGACCTGGCAGTGGCGACCACCTACGACGTGTCCGCCGCCGGGGACGACTTCCCGGCCTTCGACGCCCCGGCCGGCATCGACATGCCCGAGCCGATCCACCTCACCGCGCCTGCGCTGGAGCTGCCCTTCGAGGCGGACGGGGACCTGGAGGTGACCTGGTCGGGCGGCGATATCGGCTCGCTGCTGGTGTACATCAGCTCCACCGACTCCAGCGTCGATCCCTCCCAGCACGGGTTCCTGATCTGCGAGGTGACCGGCGACGGACACTTCACCATGCCGGGGGACCTGATCGATCAGCTGCCGTCGGGATATGCCTCGCTGGTGCTCACCCAGTCCCGGACGACCTATCCCGAGGTCGAGGGCCGATGGATCGCGTTGACGGGCAACGTGAACAGCTCCGCGACCGGCACCATCCCCTGACCCCGGCCGCCGGGCAGCCTACCAGCGACCCACCAGCGAGACCGACCCCGGTCCCACCGCCAGCCGGATGTCCCGGTCCTTCAAGGGCGCCTGGGCCGAGATGATCGCGCCGAACAGGCCCACGAGCAGCTCCGGCAAGGTGACGATCGCCGAGATGCTGCCGAACACGATGTGCACCACACCCGAGAGGGTCGCGGCGTCCCCCATCGGCGAACCGGCCACCATCGCCGAGCGCTTGGATCCCAGCAGCGAGGCGCCCAGCACCACCCCCATGATCGCGTTGCCCATGTCCAGCAGGCCGTTGGCGAACACCATCAGCATGGGCAGGAACTCGGTGTCGCCCATGATCGAGATCCCCCCGACCGCCCAGCAGACGAACTTGACCCCGTGGATCGCGGCCCCGGCGATGTTGCCCCGGTAGGCGGAGGTGGCCTTGCCGGCGAAGGCCTCGTCGCCGTTGTACAGGTCGAGCTGTCGCTTCAGCTTGATCGCCGAGACGAGCTCGAATCCCACCGCTGGCAGCTGCAGACCCGCCAGCACGAAGTACCCGGCGGACGCCAGCTCCCTGCCCGTGCCAGCGCGGGCACTGTCCGCGGGCAGCGCGGTCAGCGCGAGGGTGGCGATCAGCAGGAGCATCGTCGCGATCGGGAGACGGAGGCTAGGCGAGTGCATGGGATCCTCCGGGGAGCGACCACTCTACTACGATTCGGCCTCCCGCTCGCCTCGGGCCGCCATCCCGGTCTCGATGCGCGGGAACAGGGCGACGCCGACCACCGCGGCGGCGCCCGCCGACAGGGCCATCAGGCCGAACACCAGTCTCAGCGCGGCGCCCAGGGCTGCGCGGGGTTCAGCGCCCAGCGCAGCCAGGTCGGCACCCTGGAGGTCGTCGCCCACCCGGGCGGTCAGCACCGCGCCCAGCACCGCCACGCCGACCGCTCCGCCGATGGAGCGGGCGAACTGGGTCAGGGCCGTGGCGATACCCCGGCGGTGGGGCGCCACGCACTCCTGGACCGAGACGGTGAACGACGAGACACAGGCCCCCATGCCGAAGCCGTAGAGCATCTCGCCGACCAGGGCCGCCGCCGGCCAGTCCCGGGACACACCCAGCCAGCCCAGCAGTGCCCCCAGCCCGATCAGGGCGCTGCCCCCCCGCACCAGGGTCTGGAAGCCGACGGGCCGCACCAGCCGCCCGCTGACGAAGGTCGACAGGGTCCACGACAGTGACAGGGGGATCAGCGCCATGCCCGCCGCGATCGGTCCGCCCCCGCGCACCGCCTGGACGAACAGCGGCACGTAACCCACCACGCCGAACAGCACCACCCCCAGCAGCACCCCGGCGCCGTTGGCGGTCAGGTGGACCCGGTCGCGGAACAGGTCCAGCGGGACCAGCGGCTCCGGGTGCCGCCGTTCCTGGATGATCAACATCACCGCGGCGACCACCGCCAGCGCCAGCCAGACCCCCGCCGGCCAGCCGAACGGGCGCTGGGCTGCGGGCAGCAGGGCGAGCAGGAGCGCCATCGTGGCGGCGCTGAGCAGGACCGCACCGGCCACGTCGAGCCGATGGCGCTGGTGGTAATCCGGCTCCCGCAGCAGCAGGCAGACCACGGTCGCCGAGACCAGGCCGAAGGGCAGGTTCAGCCAGAACACCCACGGCCAGCTCCAGTGCAGCACGATCAGCCCGCCGGCCAGGGGTCCGACCACCGATGAGGTCCCCCAGATCAACGAGAACAGGCCCTGGAGCTTGGTGCGCAGCGACACGTCGTACAGGTCGCCGAAGATGGTCATCGTCAACGGCAGCACGGCACCGGCCCCGAGCCCCTGGAGGGCCCGGGCCGCCACCAGCCACTCCATCGACGGCGCGAAGCCGCATGCCAGCGAGCCCAGCAGGAAGATCCCGATCCCACTGGCGTAGATCACGCGCCGACCGACCAGATCCGCCAGCCGGCCGTACAGTGGGATGGTCACCGTCTGGGTCAGCAGGTAGGCGCTGTAGACCCAGGGGTAGAGCGCCAGCCCCCCCAGCCGCTCGACGATGCTCGGCATCGCCGTGGCCACGACGGTGACCTCGATGGATGCCAGGAAGGTGCCCAGGAGCAGCGCGGCGGTGATCGCCCGGCGGCGACCCCCGGGGGGGGCGGTATGGGTCACCCGACCCACAGATCGCGGAACTGTTGCGTCTCCACCTCGACCAGGCCGCGGTCTGTGATCCGCAGGGTGGGGATCACCGCCAGCTGCACGAAGGACAGGGGCATGAACACCTCACGCTCGCTGCCCAGCTCGGCCAGGGCCCCACGCAGCTGGGTCAACCGGTCGGTGACCTCGAACAGGTCCAGGTCCGACATCAGCCCCCCCACGGGCAGGTCCAGGGAGGCCAGCACCTGGCCGTCCTGGACCACCACCATGCCGCCGTTGGCCGACTGTACCTTCTCCGCGGCGAACAGCATGTCCGCGTCGTCCATGCCAGCGGCGCACAGGTTGTGGGCGTCGTGGCCCACGGAGGTGGCGATGGCGCCCTTGCGGATGCCCAGACCCTTGATGAACCCCAGCGCGAAGTTTTGACCGCGGTGCCGATCCGCGACGATCACCTTGGCCAGATCGGCGTCCGGGTCGGCGACCACGTGACCGTCGGCCACCGCCGGCTTCACGTGGATCTCGTCGGTGAGCAGGTTGCCATGGTGCACCTGGATCGCGCGGATGAGGCCGTCCCGGGCGGGGATCGCCAGGTCCGCGAGCCCGATCTCGGGCATCTGGAACGTACCCAGGGAGTCGGGCAGGTGCTCGAACTCGCCGACCACCGGATCGACCAGCTCCCCGTCGCGCATGACGACCCGGCCGTCCTTGATCACCATCCGGATGTTCATCGTCTTCAGATCGTCGACGAACACCATGTCGGCCTTGTAGCCCGGAGCCAGCGCCCCCATGGACCGCAGGTCGAAGTAGCGGGCGGTGTTGATCGTCGCCATCCGCACCGCCATCAGCGGCTCGATGCCCCGGGCGATGGCCGTGCGCACGAGGTGGTCGATGTGCCCCTCGCCCATGATCTCCAGGGGATCCCGGTCGTCGGTGCAGAACGAGAAGAAGGAGTGGTTGTCCGGGGTCACCGCCTCGAGCAGGGCCTCGAGGTTGCGGGCCGCCGACCCCTCCCGGATGAAGATCTGCATGCCCCGGCGGACCTTCTCCCGCGCCCCTTCCGCGGTGGTGCACTCGTGATCCGAACGGATGAACGCGCACAGGTAGGCGTTGAGCCGCTTGCCGCGCATGCCCGGGGCGTGGCCGTCGATCTTCTTGTAGCGGTGCCGCAGGATCTCGATCTTGGTGATCAGCTCCCGGTCCCGGTCGAGCACCGCGGGGTAGTTCATCACCTCGCCCAGCGCGATGATCCGCTTGGGGTAGCGGTCGACGAGGTCGACCATGTCGTCGGTGCCGACGTAGGCGCCTGCGGTCTCCATCCGGGTGGCGGGCACCGCCGACGGGATGCCGATGTAGACGTTCAGCGGGATCCCCTCGGTGGAGCGGATCATGTAGTCGATGCCGTCGGTGCCCAGCACGTTGGCGATCTCGTGGGGATCGGCGATGACGGTCGTCGTGCCCCGCATCAGCACGGCCTTGGCGAACTGGCGCGGCACCAGCATCGAACTCTCGATATGCAGGTGGGCGTCGATGAATCCCGGCAACGCGATCAGCCCGCTGGCGTCGATCTCGGCCAGGGCGTCGGTGTAGTCACCGATCCCGGCGATGCGTTTCTGGAAGATGGCGATGTCATCCCGGTCCAGCTCGCCGGTGAAGACGTTGAAGATCTGCGCGTTGCGGACCACGGCGCGCGCCGGTTCGTCGCCGAGGGCGACGGGGATGATGTTGCGGATCTTCACGGCTGGCTCCTCGCGCTCGGGCGTTCTTCATGCACGATGGGCGCACCCTAACAAAACGGTCGTACTCAATCGACCGGGGCTGCGGTCCAGGCCGTGTAGCCGAAGCCGGCGCCCATGGCCGCGTTCATTCGCCAGACCAGGACGCCGTCCTCGGTGACCTCGTCGATCTGACCGGCGGAGGACCAGGTGACCAGGGTGTGGTCGCTGGGCAAGCGGGTGACGTCGCCGAAGCCGATGGAGAACAGGGGCGGGTCGTCGACGTGGGTCCAGATCTGCTGGGCCGTCATGTTGCCCTCGTCGAGGGCGTACTCGACGGCCCGCGAGCGCATGGCGTCGACGGTGCCGTTGTCGAACACCAGGATCGACGAGTCCAGCCGCTGGAACTGGTGCTGGCGCTGGAACAGAGGCAGCACGTTGAGCGCCGCCTCGAACCCGGAGTCGACCCCGCCGAGCTGCCACAGGATCTCGCCCGTCGGCCGGTCGATGTGGAGGATCGCGTCCAGGTTGCGCAGGGACAGGGTGTAGCTGTCGTCCGCCGGGTCGTGGTCCAGGGCGTTGGCGTGGGTCCAGCCGGGATCGTCGTCGGCGGTGATGTCCGCGGGGTCGTACTCGATGTGATCCCAGGTCGACCAGCTGCCCTGCTCGGCGCCGGTCCAGTCCAGCTCGACGATGCGGTCGCCCTCCACCTGTTCGCCGTCCACCTCGCGGACGTCGCTGACGACGGCGGCCACGTTGCCGCTGGGCAGCTCGACGAAGTCGTGGTGGCATCCCTCCAGCGTGACGGTATCGACCTCGGTGCCGTCCAGCGAGACGCGCACCAGCATGCGCTCCCCGGTGACCGCGTCGTCCTCGCCCGTGAGCGCCGAGGCGGACGCCTCGTACAGCACGTGTTCACCATCGGCGGACAGCGTGGCCCGGGGTATGAACGATCGCTCCCACTCGTCCCCCGGGGTGTGCCACCAGACGTAGTCGCCGTCGCCGTCGAGGATCACCGCCCACGAGGGGTTGGACAGCAACGACGTCACCAGGAAACCTCCGGCGGGGGTCCGTCCCGGCGTCCGTTCGACACTCAGGCCCGGCATCCCCGCCGGGGCGGGACCGGTCTCCACGGTCAGGCGGTCGCTGGCGTAGGTGGTCCCCCCGTCGACCTCCACCGCCCGCAGCCTGTAGCTGGTCGAGGGTTTGAGGCCGAGGAGCGTGGCCCGGCACGATCCGTCGTCCGCGAGGCGGGCGCGGAGCTGCCGGTCCAGGGTCGGACCCGAGCCGAACTCGATCCGCATCTCGTCGGCCGCCGGGTGCTCCGGATCCCAGGTCACGGAGACCACGGTCGGGATCGCCTCGCTGACCTCTACTGCCAGCTCCACGTCCAGGGGCGAGGTGCAGCCGGCCAGCGCCAGCAGGCCCAGGGTGGCCAGGATCCCGCCAGGCGATGGCGTTCGGTGGGCAGGGTTGGCCAACGGTCCTCCGGCCCTCTACTATATCGAGCCCACGGAAGGCGGATCGGACTGTGCGCAACAAGGTCGTCGTGGCAGTAGCGAGCATCGCCGTCGCGGGGGTGCTGGGCGCCGCGGTGCTGGCCTTCGCCGTGCCCGAGGACCACGAGATCTCACGCTCGGCCCGCTACTCCTGCTCCGCCGACGAGGTCTTCGACGTCATCACCGCCTTCGCCGACCTCGCCAGCTGGCGCCGTGACGTCGAGAGCGTCACCACGGCTCCGGGCGGGCGCTACACCGAGCACGGCCTCGACGGCGATCTGGCGTTCCAGGTGCTGGATAGCCGCCGTCCGCGGCGGTTGGAGGCCGAGGTGGTCGGCAGCCAGGACCTGGGCGGCATCTGGACCTACGAGCTGTCCACGGATGGCAACGGTACCCGGCTGACCCTGACCGAGCGGGGCACGTTCCACGATCCGATCACCCGCGTGACGTCCCACTACCTGGGACGGCGGTTGGGCGTGCTGGACCGCTACCTGATCGATCTCGGCGCCCACCTGGGCGAAGACGTCACGCCCCGCTGACCCCGCCCGCCGCCTCCAGTGCCTTCACCGCGTCGAGGCGCTCGTCCTCCTTGGCCAGGTCCAGCGGCGTCTGGCGCTTCCGATCCCGGGCGTTGATGTCGGCTCCCGTGTCGAGCAGCACCTTGACCGTCCCGACCTCCCCCTCGTGGGCGGCGTGGTGCAGTGGAGTTCGCTGGTCCTCGTCGCGGGCGTCGACCACCGCGCCTCGTTCCAGCAAGAAGCGACAGACGTCGGCGTGGCCCTCGCCGGCCGCGTCGTGCAGAGGAGTGCGCTCGTCTTCGTCCTGCGCGTGGACGCTCGCGCCGTGGTCCACCAGCGCTCGGACGATGGGCAGGTGACCATGCCCCGCGGCTTCGTGGAGCGGGGTCTCCCGTTCGTCGTTGGCCGCGCCGGGGATCGCTCCTCGGGCGAGCAGCGCCACCGCGATGTCGAGGTGCCCCTCCTCCGCCGCCTCGTGCAGCGGCGTGTCCAGGTCCTCGTCGGCGACGTTGGGCCGGGCGCCCAGGTCCAGCAGGAGGATCGCCGCGGCCAGGTGCCCCTCGTCCACCGCCTTGAACAGGGCGGTCTCGCCCTCGTCGTCGGCGATATCGACGTACAGGCCCTGCATCAGCAGATCGCGGACCTTGTCCGTGTCGCCGCTCTCGGCCGCCTCGAGCAGCTGCTTCTCCAGCTCACTGGGCTCCCGGGCGTGCGAGGCGACGGAGATCGTCAGGGTGATGGCCAGCAGCGCGGTCCCGAGGTGGAGTCTCATGGTGTCCTCCCGGGGAGATCATGCAGTCCCGCTGCGCCCGGCGCCAGTCGGGAACCTGCACCGGGCCCGCGCCCGGCTGGCGATCCGCCTGGGAGGCGAGCCATGAGCCGAGACGATCTGTACGAGGAGCTCTCCCGCCAGCCCCGACGAACTCCTCGCCGAGATCGAGCGCATCAAGGCCGAGAACGACGGCCTGCGCCTCCAGTCGACCGTGGCCCGGGGCGTGGTCGATCACTACGAGGGTGTGCCCCAGCCCTGGACCGACGCGGTGCCTGCGCCCTTCCGCCCGGACGCCTTCCCCGACCTGATGCGGGAGGCCGTGGGGGAGATGGACGACGCCGAGCTGCTGGATGTGGACTGCGAGGAGTACCCCTGCGTGGCGTTGATCCGCACCACGACCGATCAGAGCGACTGGGCCCGGGCGGTCGAGGACGGGCTGCCCGAGACCTCGCAGCTGGGCTACGACGGCGAGGTGGGGCTGTCGATGTGGGCCCACGGCACGCGGGGTGACGAAGGGGAAGTGAGGCTGGTGGGCGTGGGAGTCGTCGGGGTCGGTGATGGACGGGTCACCCGCGTCGATCAGGGGTGAGTCGATGCCCAGGTGCAGGTCCCAGTCGACCGGTTCGCCGGCCAGGGACGGGAACGCGGGATCATCCTCGATGTTGCCCGAGCCGCCGATGGGGTCGGGGTACCCGGATCCTCCGTCATCAGCTGGCCAAGGAGATGAGCCATGACCAGCGCCAGGTAGAGGTACCCGGCCATGAAGGCGAGCATGGTCAGCAGGGAGCCGATGATGGGGATGAACGACAGGAACATCGCCACCATCGGCAATACCGTGGCCATGGCGAGGCGGCCGACGAAGTGGGCGCCCCAGGTGGTCAGGTAGTTACTGACGTTGCGGCGGATCAGGGCGGTCATCTCGCTGAATGCGAAGCAGGATCCGAAGGTGCCCCAGCGGGCGTACTGCACGGCGATCGCCGGCGACCAGAAGCTGAGCGCGAAGCCGTAGATCCAGTTGAACACGCCGCCCAGGACGACGACCGCCAGTCCGGTCAGGATTCCGGCCACGCCCGAGCCGGCCGCCGCGATCGCCACCCCGACCAGGAACGCCAGTCCGATGGTCGCCAAAGCGACCACCATCATCGGCAGGCTGTACAACAGGTGGGCCAGCGTCAGCAGCGCGCCGTCCTTGAACAGGGTGCCGAGGTCGTTCCAGTCGGGCATCGGCCGGGGGTCGCCGGCCGCCACCGCCCGCTCGATCTGTACGCCCCAGCCGATCACCGAGAAGTTGAGGATCGGCACCATGTAGATCAGGCAGCCGATGCCCAGCTTCTCCTTCCAGCGTTCGTCCTCGAAGGCGTATTTGAGGGGCCGGGTCAGATCCATCGCCGCTCACTCCGCAGGCCTACATAACACACCTGGCAACCGGAGCTTCCCCACCCGCCGCGCGTTCTGGCACTCCTGGTATCCTGCCCGCTGCGGAGGGAGCGATGAACTCGGAGAATCTCGGCGTCCTGGTCACCTTTGTCTTCTACCTGGTGCTGCTGATCGTCATCGGCCGGATGGGAGAGAAGAAGCACTCGGGCTCCTACAAGGACTTCGTGTCGGCGGACAAGTCGCTGGGGGGGCTGGTCACCGCCATCTCGTCGGCCTCGTCTTCCGAGAGCGTGTGGGTGATGCTCGGCCTGTCGGGGCTGGGCTACTGGAAGGGGGCCGCCGCCCTGTGGGCAGCCGCCGGCTGCGTGGCCGGCTTCGTGTTCAACGCCCTGTTCGTGGTGCGGCAGCTGCGCCGGGAGTCGGAGCGGCTGGGGACCGTGACGGTGTCGGACTACGTGGCGGCGCGGGTGGGGGACCACAAGGGCCTGCTGCGGCTGATCTCGGCGGTGGTCATCACCTTCTTCATGCTGACCTACGTCGTTGCCCAATTCAACGGCGCTGGCGACCTGTTCCAGGGTATGGAGCTGCTGGGCCCCGAAACCCCCTACTGGCTGGGGGTGGTGGTCGGCGCCTTCATCATCGGGCTGTACATCGTGCTGGGGGGCTACGCGGCGGTCTGCTGGACCGACACCGTGCAGGGTGTGCTGATGTTCGTCGTGATGCTCGGGCTGCCGATCCTGGCCGTGGTCAAGGCCGGCGGCCCCGGCGGTATCGCGGAGGCACTGGGGCCCACCGGGCTGCTGTCGATCACGGGTCCCGAGGGGTTTGGCTGGGCGGCGATGGGCTTCATCGTCGGCTGGTTCGGCATCGCCCTGGGGTATCCCGGGATGCCCCACATGATCGTGCGCTACATGACCGTGCGCGACGACACCGAGGCCCGCAAGGCCGCGTGGATCTCGATAGTCTGGGCCGCGGTGGTGCTGTTCGGCTCGACCACCCTGGGGATCGCGGTCCACGCGCTGGCACCGGAGCTGGCCGCGACCCAGAAGGAAGCCGAGCAGATGGTGATCCCCTACTTCTGCCGGCTGGCGTTGCCGCCCTTGCTCACCGGCGTCGTGCTGTCGGCGGTCACCGCGGCGATCATGTCCACCGCCGACAGCCAGCTGATGTATGCCGCCACCTCGTTGATCAACGACCTGTGGCTCAAGCGGCGCGGCGCCCAGCCGGTGCCCGCGGCGGTGCTGGTTCGCTGGACCCGGGTCGTGCTGGTCCTGATGACGATCATCGCGGCGGGCGTGGCGCTGATGAAGGTGCGGTTGATCTTCACCTTCGTGCTGTTCGCCTGGGGAGCACTGGGAGCGGCCTTCAGCCCCATCATCCTGCTCGGCCTGTACTGGCCGCGCCTCAACCGCTGGGGCGCGCTGGCGTCCCTGATCTACGGCCCGGTGGTGGTGATCATCTGGCACCTGCACCCTGTGCTGGACGGGATGATCTACGCGCTGATCCCGGCGTTCGCGGTCAGCTTCTTCGGTGCGATCCTGATGAGTTTGCTGACGGGTGGCACCGAGGGCGCCTCACCGCCTCCCGGGCAGCCCGTCAGTCGATCTGGATGACGGTCACCCCCCCGACGTCGATGGGGATCCACGCCGAACCGCGACCGAGGATCCACGACCGCAGTCCCTCCGTCTTCGCCGGCGGCAGTGCGGGATCGACGTGCGCGAGGATCAGGTGGACCCGGCGGCCGGCCTCGAGCCAGTGGACGAGGGCCTCGCGGAGGGTGGCCTCTGGCGCCCCGCCGCGCAGGGATGTGTCGTTGACGAACGAGACGGTCGTGTCTCCTCGTCGATGGGTGTATCCGGGGTAGGGGTCGTCGTCGGCGAAGGGGCCCAGTTCGCCCGGCGGGAACGCAGCGAACAGCGGATCCCAGCGGTGAGGCTGGTCGTTGATGAACCAGGGATCCCACAGGTAGACCACGGCGTCGCCCGATGCGACCCGGGTCTGCGTGTAGTCCCGCAGGTCGGCGGCTGTGCCCGGCTCCAGCTCCCGGTGACCCTCGCCGTCGGACCAGCTCACGGCGGTGCCCGGGCCGGCGGCCGTGGGGTGGATCGCCCGCAGGCCGGCCGGGACCAGCCAGGGGAGCAGCACCACCAGCAGGACCAGTCGCGACCAGCGGATCCGCCACGCCTCGACCCCCACGGCGATCAGGGCGAAGGCGATCCACGACGGCAGGATCCAGTAGGGGGTCTGGAAGATCCGCACCGCGCCACCCAGGAAGCCCGCGTAGTTCTGGGCGATCAGCAGCAGCAGGATCCCGCCCAGCAGCAGCCCCAGCGGCCGGCGGCGGGGGCGCCGCAGGGTGCCGGCGACGGCCAGCAGCAGCGCCAGGCCGATGGCGGCCAGCGCCCGGGGTGGGCCGAAGCGGTCGACCCAGGCCAACCAGCTCTCTTTGACCAGCTGGCTTCCCCGCTCCGCGGGCGCCGAGTAGGTCTCGGGATCCCCGGGCAGGGACAGCGCCGACACGAAGATCGGCGCCGCGACGGCGACGCCGGCTCCGACGGCGAGTGCTACCCACCAGCGGCGCGTGATCAAGGCCGCGCCGCCGAGCAGGGCGATGGGCAACGCCGCGAAGAAGTGCCCGTGGAGGGCGGCGGCGACCGCGGCGCCCAGGGCCAGCAGACGCCAGCGGGTGGGGTGGTTCCAGGCGCTCCAGGCGGCCACGAGCACCGCCGCGCCGAACAGCTGGAACAGGGGGTAGTTGTTGAGCTCCAGACCGTAATGCGCCTGGTAGGGGCTGACCGCCATCAGCCCGGCGAACAGCAATCCGGTCACGGGGGACACGGCCTGCCGCAACCAGATCGCACCGATGGCGATGGATCCGGCCGATGCCAGTATGGGGATCCAGAACAGCGCCCGCAGTGAGAGACCGGCCTCGAGCATCAGCGCGAACAGCAGGGCGTACTGGCCCGGGTGCAACCGCACCAGCCGGGCCCAGGGTAGTTCGCCCTGTCCCAGCTCGAGCCAGTGGCCGTGGGTATAGGCCACGTAGTCCACGGCCCAGTAGGACCAGGCCACGGGCAGCCGTGCCCAGCGGATCAGCAGCGCCGCTACCAGCAACACGCCAAGGGCCGGCCAGAAGGGCAGCGGCCTCACGGGTCCCCCCCCAGCCGGTACACGTACATCCGCTGGCCCGTACCCTGCTCCCAGTCCGCCAGCAGGGTGGCGCGCCCGCGCATCTGCTCCAGCGCAGCGATCAGCTCGGGATCGCCGTTCCAGGGCGGCACGAACTCCTCGTGGGTCCGGGCGACGTGATGCTCCGTGGGCCAGCTGGCGTCCGGATCGGAGGTGACGAACAGGAAGTAGTCGGTCTCGGACTCCTTCTCCCGCACGACCCGCGGGAAGAGCAGCACTCCGTCCACCTGGAAGGTGTCCAGCCCGAGGCGGGCCATCGGCACCATGTAGCCCTCGTAGAACTCGCCCAGATCACCGAACACCGCCAGCCGGTCCGCGTCCGGATCGAAGCCGTCGTCCCGGATCGCGGCCAGCGCCTCGTCCCAGTGCAGGTCGTGGCGCTTGGGGGGGCGCGCCTGGGGGAAGCGGTAGCCGATCCAGGATTCGGGTACCGGGCTGCCGCCCATCAACCAGGCCACCGGGCCCCGCTCCGGGGGCTCGGGCTGGGCGAATGACAGGGCTGACCATTGCAGCAGCGCGAGCGCCAGCACGACCCCCACGGCGCCGGCCCGCAGTCCGGCCGGCTGCAGCCGGAGCAACCAGCGCGCGGTCAGCAGGGCAGCGGGTGGCAGCAGGGGTAGCGTGTAGTAGGGCTGCTTCTTGCCCAGCAGGGTGAAGATCGCGAGTCCCCCGAGGAGCCAGATCAGCACCAGCCGGCCCCGCGCCTCGCCGGGCTCCCTGGCCCGCATCAGGGCCGCCGCCACACCCGCCACCGCGGCCAGCGCGAGGACGGTGCCCATCTGCATGTCGAACCACGCCAGCAGGTAGTACAGCCAGTAGGCCAGCGACAGCGGGGAACGCTGCTCGGTGTGGGTCCCCTGGGCGTCGATCTCGCCGGCCAGCTGGCCGGTCAGCTCGCCCGCGTGGAGCGTCAGGAAGTTCACGTAATAGTACGCGCAAGCCGCGGCGATCAGGGCGACCACCAGCGCCGCTCGCCACACAACCCCGTTGCGCCCCACCGGTCCCGGCCGCCACAGCCCCGCCCCCACCACGGTCAACGCTGGCGCCAGCACCAGCGGCGCCATCGACACCCGATCCGCCAGCAATCCGGCCGCCACGGCGACGGCGAACGCCACCGCCGGCCCCGTGCGGGACAGGTTTCGCGACGCGTCCAGAGCCCAGATCGCCGCCGCCCCCAGGGCCGCCAGCGCCAGGTTGGGTTCGTGGTGTCGCAGGTTGCCGAAGATCGACGGGTAGAGGCAGACCAGGGCCGCGGCCAACACGCCGACCCACGGGCTGCCCGTGCGGCGACCGAGGGCGTACACCGAGGCGACCAGCAGGCCCAGCCACAGCAGGTTGGATGCCGCCAGCGCGTTGGCCGAGCGGGCCCCCAGCGCCAGGGTCGCCGCTCCGACCACCGAGAGCAGCGGCGGGTAGTAGTCCTGCCACAGCAGCTCGCCCAGTCCGCTACCCCCCAGGTCGCGGGCGCGGAAGAACAACTCGACGGCACGTTGCAGGTGGATGAACTCGTTCTGGAGCCCGTCGGGCAGGCTGTTGGCCCGCAACCAGAACAGCGTCGCGACGGCGTGGAAGACGAAGATCCCCGCGAGGGCGATGCCCGGGGCCAGCTGCGAGTCGGCGCGATGACGGCTCACTGTCGCGCCCTCCCTGCCCTGCGCCCGTCCATGGATCTCCCCCGCGCTCTCAGGGCACGGTCAGCGGTCCGAAGTCGTTGTCGGTCTCGTCGGTCTCGTTGATCAGGCCGTCGGTGTCGACCCGCGCCCAGCTGGTCCACGGGGCGTTGCCCGGGACGGCGTCGACCACGAGTTCCACCTCACCGATCTCGCCAGCGCCCAGGCCGCCAGACGCTGCGTAGACCTCGCCGAAGGCCCCCATATCCGGGATCGCCTCGTGGTCGACGTACAGGTCGATCCAGAACGTGCCGAGCACGTCGTCGCCGCCGGTGTTGGTGTAGCTGATCAGGTAGCTGGTCTGGGTCTCGTCGACCGTCGCCGAGACGTCCACCACGGCCAGGTTGCCGTCGACGAAGGGCTCGTCGTGGAGCCAGTTGCCCACGGATATCCAGAAGTCGCCGAAGGGATCGGCAAACCCGTAATAGGTGACCGGTCCGTAGACGTAGCCGGTGGCGAGCCCGGCGTCGATGTCGTGCGCGCCGTCCCGGACCGCGTCCACGAGGCCGGGATCCACGTCGGCGTTGCCGCGCCCGCCCGAGACCCGCTCCGCGTCCACGGCCAGGTCGGCGAGCAGGTCCATGGTGGCCCGGTAGGTCTCGAAGTCCGACTCCCCGTGGGCCACGTCGACCACCGCCGAGTAGCCGTAGTCGAAGGCCGACGGCCCGGTCAGCAGCCACCCCAGGGTACCGTCCCACAGGGCCACGGAGTCGGGGGTGTGCCCCGGCGCCGCGATCACCTCCGGCTCCCGCCCTCCGAGCCCGAAGCGGTGCCCGTCGTCGATCCAGTCGGTGACGCCGAAGGTGACGAGTTCGGCCCAGTCATAGCAGGCACCGCCGTGGGACTCGTCCAGGTATCCGTAGGCGAACGGCACGTCCAGCAGCGCGACGCGGTCGAAGTGGTGGGCGCCGCAGGTGACGTCCCGCAGGCTATGGGTGAGCAACACCTGGACCTCGCCCTCGAACGCGCTGGCGACGGCGGCGCTCAGGTCGCCGGAGTTGACCCCCGTGTCCACCAGCAGCGCCGAGCAGTTACCCGCCAGCAGGTAGGTCAGCGGCTCGAGGTAGCCGTCAGCCTCGCGGATCGCCAGGGTCCAGCCATCCAGCGGGGTGATCCAGAACGGACCGTACCCGTACTCGGACAGGTCGGCGAAGGGGCCAGGGCCCTCGAGGGGGGCGTCCTCGTCACAGGGCTGGTCGCCGGTCGTGTCGTCGTCTCCGGTGACATCGTCGTCGCCCGCCGAGTCGTCGTCGTCGCCCGCCGAGTCGTCGTCGGGGAGGTCGTAGCTGACGTGTCCAGGCGGGCAGCCCGGCAGGAGAGCGGCCGCCAGCGCCACCCCGAGCCACCACGGAGTCCAGTGCCATGTGCGCATGCGGGCAGCTTATCGGGCACGCGAGGTGGCTGCCACCCGCGGAGGTAACGGTCCGGTAGTCGACGGGTGACGTGTGAACCGTGACCATGAAGGTGGTGCGACATACGGGAGGTTTCATGACGATGGACGACGGACAGGGCATCTACCGCCTGGGTTGGCCGATCACCGGAGTGGTCATCGCGATCCTGCTGGTACTGTCCACCGGCTGCTACGAGATGGTCGAACCGGTGTGCGATGGGCTCCCTGCCGAGGGGCTGGAGCGGGTCGAGATCCACTCGGACGGCGGCTCGGTGGAGATCCAGCGTGTGAACGGCGCCGAGTTCGTCGAACTCGACGGCGAGATCCACATCGTCGCTTCCAGCATGCGCTCCGCGGGCCAGCAGGCCGACGACATCACCCTGGAGTTCTACGCCGAGGGGAACACGGCGATGCTCATCCTCGACATCCCCCCCGCGGTCCAGCCGGCCTGGGGCGAGCTGTTGCTGACCGTGCCCGAAGGATTCAGCAGTAGCATCCGGACCACCAATGCGCCGGTCACGGTCGAGGGGCTGGATGGCGACCTCGAGGTGGTGACGACCAACGGCGCGGTCACCGTCACCGACGTGAACGGTGCGGTGGCGGTGAACACCACCAATGGCCAGGTGACCCTCACCGACATCCGGGGTGACCTGGTCGGCTGGACGACCAACGGTCAGGTAAGCGTCGACGGACACGTGGGCAATTTCGACATCAGCACCACGAACTCCGCCATCGATCTGGACTCCGCTCTCCCCGAAGGCGGGTTCGGCTACGCCGCCTCCACCAACGGGTCGATCGATCTGACGTTGCCCGCCGATGTCTCGGCGACGCTGGAGGCCAGGACCACCAACGGAAGCATCGGCATCGACGAGATCGCCTTCGACGGCCAGCTCCACGACGACTGGGCCTCGGTGATCTTCGGCGACGGCGCGGGTGAGATCGTGCTGTCGACGACCAACGGCACGATCCAGGTGACCGGCCCCTGATCTGATAGCCTCGACGAACAAAGGAGCGGGTCGAAGGCGGTGGTGCCGGCTCGACCTGCGTGTTCCACGCGCCCGCGGAGCTCCATAGGTCAACTGGCGACACCTCTTCTGATCCCCGTGCGATACTCACGCCCTCTTCGCCGGGGGATTCGCCATGGACGCCGATCGTCGTTTGTTTGCACTGACCACCCTGGCCGCCATCGGGCTCGCCGCCGCGAGTGCGGGGGCGGGTGAGGTGGCCGGGGATCGATCCGCACAGTCCGCCGACCTGATCGTCCACAACGGCGTCGTCCATACCCTGGATCCCGCTGCGCCCCAGGCGCGGGCGTTGGCCGCCCGCGATGGGCGGATCGTCTTCGTGGGCGATGACGCGGGTGCGCTGGCCCTGCGCGGGGAGGCGACCCGGGTCGTGGATCTGGGTGGCGCGGCCGTGTTGCCAGGGCTGATCGATTCCCACGCGCACCCGATGGGGCTGGGAAAGTCCCTGCAGAGCCTGGACCTGGTGGGAACCCGCTCGAAGAGCGAGGTGGTGGAAAGGGTCCGGGTTGCCTGCGACCAGGCGCCGGACGGGATCTGGATCTACGGCCGCGGCTGGGATCAGAACGACTGGGCGGAGCCCCACTTCCCGTCCGCCGCCGACCTGCCGCCCTGTGGCGATCGCCCGGTCTATCTGGCGCGGGTCGACGGCCACGCGTACTGGGTCAATCGGCAGGCGTTGGAGCGGGCGGGGATCGACGCGACCACCCCGGATCCCGACGGCGGGCGCATCGAGCGTGACGCCGAGGGCCGTCCGACCGGGGTGCTGATCGACCGCGCGGCGGACCTGGTTCGGGATGCGGTCCCCGAGCCGTCGCCGCAAACCTTGCGGGACCGAGCCCTGCTGGCCCAGGAAGCCTGCCTGCGACTCGGACTGACCGGCGTGGTCGACGCCGGAGTCGACCGGCAGATGCTGAACGCCTACCACGCGCTGGCGATGGAAGGGCAGCTGCGGATCCGGGTCTACGCGATGTTGGCTCTGGAGGACGAGGAACTGCTGGCCGAGTACCTGTCCAAGCCGCCGCAGGTGGGCCTGTTCGACGACCACCTGACGGTGCGGGCGGTCAAGATGTACGCGGACGGCGCCCTCGGCTCCCGGGGCGCCGCCCTGCTGATCCCATACAGCGACGACCCCGACAACTCGGGGCTGCTGGTGACCGATCCGGCGGCGCTGGAGGAGTTGACCAGCCGGGCGCTGGCGTCTGGCTGGCAGGTGGCCACCCACGCCATCGGTGACCGGGCCAACCGGGTGACCCTGGATGTGTACGAGCGAGCGCTGGCCTCGGTCCCGAGCAGTGACCCCAGGCTGCGCATCGAGCACGCCCAGGTGGTGGACCCCGCGGACATCCCGCGCTTCGCTCAGCTGGGCGTGATCCCGGCGATGCAGCCCACCCACTGCACCTCCGACATGCCCTGGGCCGGTGACCGCCTGGGACCGGACCGGCTTGTCGGCGCCTATGCCTGGCGGTCCTTCCTGGACTCCGGGACCCGGATCCCGATGGGCTCGGACGCCCCGGTCGAATCGCCCGATCCGCTATGGGGGATCTACGCGGCGGTCACTCGGCAGGACCACGCTGGCCAGCCCGAGGGAGGGTGGCGTCCGCAGCAGCGGCTCACGGTGGCCGAGGCCATCCGCGGATATACCCTCGACGCCGCCTACGGGTCGTTCGAGGAGGACATCAAGGGCACCCTGACCACGGGCAAGCTGGCGGACTGGGTGGTGCTGGATCGGGATCCCCTCTCGGTCCCCCCGGCCGATCTGCTGGAAACCCGGGTGCTGATGACCGTCGTCGGGGGGCAGATCGTCCACGAGCAGCCGGCCGATTGAGGGCCTGAGGTCGCTACTCGGCCTGCTCGCACACCAGCCGCAGATCGATGGACGCGCCGATGGCGGACAGCTCGCCGGCGGCCGGGATCTGCCTGGTCACCGAGCAGACGTAGGTCGCGTCGTCGAACGCGCGGGCGGGCTTGAAGACCACTTGGCCGAGGGTCAGCTCGTCGGCCTCCAGCGTCTTGCGGGCGTCCGCCAGCTTGTTGCCCAGCACCGCTGGCACCACCACCGCAGGCATCGCCACCGTGATCGCGACCGCGGTGTCCCCGGGCACGCGCTCGCCGGCCGGCGGCGACTGGGTCTGGATCCCCTCGATCGCCAGGCCCTCGTTGAGCTCGGCGGTCACGGTCCCCAGCCGCAATCCCAGGTCGGTCAGGGCCATGTCGGCCTCGGCCCGCGTCATGCCCGTCAGGTCCGGGATGATCGCCGAGGCGGCCTCGAAGCGCAGCTTGACCGGGTCCCCGCGGCGAATGACCGTCCCGGCGACCGGGTCCTGCTGGTTGACTGTATTCTCGGGCACGTCCCCGGTGATGGTCGCCCGCTTGTACTCCTCGACCCCCAGGCCCGCGTCCTTGAGCACGGTCCGGGCGCGCTTGCGGTGGACCCCCTGGAGATCCGGCACCTCCACCGGCTCGGCCTCGAACCAGAGGTCCACGGCCTTGCCCGCCAGCAGGCGCGAGCCGGGGGTCGGATCCTGATCGACGATGGTGTCGATCTCGGCTCCCTCGGTCAGCCTTCCGTCCACCTCGCCGGGCCGTAGCCCCAGCCGCTCGACCAGCGAGAGGGCCTGCTCCCGTTCCATTCCGATCAACGCCGGCACGTACAGGCGCGCTCGCCCCCCGCGGGCGGTCTGCTCGACCGCGTTGAGCTCCGCCGCCACGTGGGCCAGCAGCGCCTCGGGCACCGTCTCGATCTCGCCGCTGCCCCCGGGAGCGAGCATCACCCGTTCGCCCCGAGCCACCAGCACGGGCTGCTCCGGTCCGGCGGTCCAGCCCACGCCGACCAGCCCCTCGAGGACGGTCACGATGGTGGCGTCGCCTCCGATCTCCAGCAGCAGCTCGGTGCCCACCACCTCGGTCCAGCCGTGGGGGGTATCCACCCGGAATGCACCCCGCAGCTTGGCCAGCATCCCCCCGTGGGTCAGCTCGGCCCGCCCCCGCCAGACCCGCACGGTGGTCGCGGGCATCAGCACCAGCTCGGTCCCTCCGGCGATGCGGACGAAGGCGAAGCTGGATGCTCCCGTGGTCAGCTCGTCCCCCTCCTCCAGGTCCATCTCCTGCTCGCTGTCCACCGCCCCGCCATCGCGCACGATCTCCACATCGATCGACTGGGCTGCGCCCACCTTGCGCTCCCGGGTGACCACCGTGTCGAGGGTGGCCAGGGGCGTGCAGGCCTGGAGGGACAGGACCGCCACGGTGGCGAGGGCGAGGGGCAACGGTCGGATCGATGGCGGCATTCGGACTCCCCGGAGAGGCGCCCTATCTTAATCACCTTCGCGCGCACGTCGACCGCCGCGATCGGGGTCACACGACCGGCAGCGCCATCCACAGCTTGAACACCTTGAGCCCGATGACCCCCAGGTAGAGCACGAAGGCGGTCAGGCCGGGTACGGGTGCCAGACACTGTCACTTGTCACTTGTCACTTGTCACTTGATTCGCACTCTTCAGCGCGGCTCAGCTCCGCAGCCCCCAACGGGCTGTAGGGCGCGCCGCCCTCGGGGATCGTGATCTCGATCCGTCGCTCCTCGGTGCGCCGGGAGTCGTCGATGACCGGCATGACGACGGACAGCTGGATGTGCTCGCCATTTCGGATGGCGGTGAGCCCGATCTCGGATTCCGGGGCGGCGTCGCGCAGGAGCCAGATCAGGTCCGCGGCATCGGCCGCTCCCGCACCCTCCACCTCGACGATCCGGTCTCCCGGCTCGAACGGGGAGCCGTCCGGTGTGGCCGTCACGAGGTTCCTGGAGAGGCGCATGCCATCGACGCCGAGCACCTCCTCGGCGAGGTCCACCGTGGACAGGGCCAGGTAGCGGTGCACCTCCACCTCGTACCCGGCGCGCTCTAGGCAGGCCTGGAGGTCGTCGGGTCTGCGCGATCCCAGCCACCTCCGCGCGTACCTGGCGACTCGCGGGGAGATGTCCCTGAGGCGTCGGAAGAAGTCCTGGTCGGGCCGGGTCGTCGGCCGATACCCGATGCCGCGGAGAACCTGTCCCAGGTCGCTCCCCTCCCGCCGCAGCTCCACGTCGACACAAAAACCGAACACGGCGCCCGCCGTGTAGGCCCCATAGCCCCTCATCCCTCGCAGGGACTCCTTGCCCCACACCCGCTGGTGGTGGCGGTCCTGGCCCTGGAAAAGCTCGATCCGCTCCGTCTCGCTCATTCCGGCCAGCTCGCCTTGGCCCAGGACGGTCTCGAACTGGGTGAGCCCCTCGCGGAACCACAGCGGTCCCTCGTGGATCCACAGGTGGGTCAGCTCGTGGATCAGCAGGGAACCGCCGGCGCCGCCCAGCTCGGCGGTGGGCGGCGCCGGGGTCAGGAGCGATACCCCGTCCCCGATGACACCGCCCTGGAAGACGTCCATCGGGGCGTCGGGGGGAGGGGGGTCCAGCGTGACCAGCTTGCGCCGGTCCGGGATCGGGCCCAGCCGGGCCTCCGCTCTCTCCAGCGTGCGGACCAGCCCCTCGGCCACGCCTTCGAGCACCCGCTCGCCGTATCCCGAGGTCACCAGCTCGACGCGTGCGCCCCCGACGGTGACCTCCCGCCGGGCGAACTGCCCGATGTAGAACACCGTCTCCCGCGCCTCGGCGAGAGTCGGGTCCGCCGCCAGCGAGTGCGCGGCCTCCCAGCCGTCGGGCAGCTCCCAGGAGATGGCCACGGGCCGTGAGCCGGAGGCCGGCGGAAACATCGGGATGAAGGCCCGCCCGACCAGGAACCAGCCGCCCTCCACCGGGTGCGGTACCTCGTCCACGCCGTGGTCGTGGGGTACCTGGTGGTGCGTCAGCCGGACCCGGTAGCTCAACTCAGCCGGATCCGCGCTCCAGGGGGGCACCCGGCCGCCCCCATCCTCGACGAACCGGTTCCACGAGGCCGGCCCTTCGAGGAACGGCGAGTCGCCGAAGTCGACGGTGACGGGTCGCCCCGAACCACCGGGCACCGTGAGCACCACGGCGAGCTCGTCAGCGCCCTCCACGAGGCGGACGGTCACGGTCGCATCCGGCTCGGCGCCAGCGGGCGCGGTCCACAGGAGCAGCAGGAACACGACCGGCAGTCGTCCTGACATCCTCCGACCATGCCATCTCAGGGCAGCTCCGTGATGTAGAAGGGGTCACCTGGGTAACAATCCGCGCAGTCCTCCGGCGCCCCGACGACGAGCGTCGCGCCGTCCTCCACCTGGATGGTGGGTTCGAAGCTCGAGCAGGGGGCTGGGTTGGAGTCGCAGGACACCAGGTGGTGGAAGTAGGCGGTCTGACCGGCGCCCGACACGGTGTTCCCGGAGATGCTTCGATCGGCGACGTCCGGGTCCTGGTGGAGCAACAGGGTGAAGATCCCCTCGCCCGACACGTTGTCCCGGAACTCGTTCCCCACGATGTGATCCGCCCATCCCGCCTGGCCCGCCTCCGTGGAACCCCAGGCGTCTGGATAGTGGTAGGCGGGGTTGGAGTACGGGTCGTACCAGCCGGTGGGATCGGAGGTCGGGTCGTACGCGGCGACCTCGTTCCCGGAGATCTCGTTGCGGACACCCGCAAACTGGATGGACACGTTGCGCGTCTGGGCGAACAGGTTGTCGCGGATCGCCCCGTCGTGGAGGCCCGCGACACAGAGGTCGGGGTCGGTCTCCTCCGTGTGGCCGGCGAACTTCACCGCACTGTTGCCGATCCGTTCGAAGAGGTTGCCTTCCAGGACGCTGCCACCCGCGTCCCCGAGCGCGTAGACACCGTGGTCGTAGATCGAGGTGAAGGTGCTGTCCGAGATCTGGATCGGAAAACCGTCGGCCGAGGCTACCACGCCCTGGACGAAGCCCGAGAACGAGCTCCCCTCCACCGTGGTGGGTCCGTAGGCGTAGGAGCGCCGGATGCCGGAATGGAAGTCCATACCCAGCGAGGTGCCCAGCTCCGCGGTGATCGCGGCGAGGAGGTCGTGGGCGGCGATCTCGGGGTCCGACTCCTCTGGTTCGGGCAGCGCGCCCTCGAACATGCAGCCGGTGACCTCGAGCACACCGACGGCGCTGATGGCGCTGCCGTTCACTCGCTCGAAGCGGCACTCCTCGAAGGTCGCCAGATTGGCGCCTCCGTTGAAGCCCACCATGGTGGAGCCCCACCGGGGCAGCGAGTAAAGGGAGTCCACGTTCTCGTGCAGCGACCAGGCCGGATCCGTGAAGGTGCCGGCCTCCGCGTCCCCGCGGAAGACGAGCCCCTGGACCACGAGCCCCGTGGAGCTGCTGTCGAGCAGGAGGAACACACGGCCGTGGTGGACGCCATCGACGCCGGGGCCCGAGGCGGTGAGCATGGGCTCGGCACCTTCCCAGGCGGGGCGGAGGGTCACGTCGTCCCGGCGGATGAAGAGCTTGGGGCGGAGCGGTTCCTGGTAGAAGTCGCCCTCCGGCACGTCGGAGTGGGCGTCGTCCAGACCGGTGAAGTCGTAGCTCCCGTCGGGCAGGAGTACGGCCACGGACGCCGCGGAGATGGCATTCGTCGCGACGACCGCCCACTGGAGCTGCCGCGCCCGGCCCACGGGATCCTGCAGGTCCTCGTCGCGCAGCTCCACGGGCATGTCCACGATGGCGGCTTCCATCTCGGCCTGGGAGGTGGCGTCGAGCTCCTGGGCCCAGAACCGATCGGCGCAAAGGGTGACGCTGGCCTCCGATTCGGGAACACACTCGTCCCCTGGCTCGTCGGTGGTGTCGTCGTCGCCTGTGTCGTCGTCGCCCGTGTCGTCGTCGCCCGTGTCGTCGTCGCCCGTGTCGTCGTCGTCCGCCGAAGTGTCGTCGTCCCCGGTAGCGTCGTCGTCGTCCGTCACGTCGTCATCACCGGAGGGACAGCCGATCAGCGCGATCTGGCCGACGAGCAGGATAGTGAGTTGCCAGCGCACCAGAACTTCTCCGTGGGGTGAGGGTACCAGGCGAGAGCAGGGGTCCGACCTGCGGCCGGGGGCCGGACCGAACCGTGGCCGCTGCCCGGGCGCGCCGCTCCCGTTGCCCGACGGCGACCTCGATCGCGATCATCGCGGCTGGCAGACCGGCCCCGCGCCAAGTGCCGAGCACGCCTCGATCGTCGGCGATCAGCGGTGTTGATGGAAACCTCGAGCGAGATTTCGACGGTCCTGGGCACGTGGCGTGATCCACGCAGCTCCCGATGCCAGCCCCCCGCTTCAGAGCGAGCCGACCTGTCCGATCGTCTCCAGGGTCTCCGCCAGCGCCTCTCCGACGATCTCGTTGCCGAGCACGGTCAGGTGGTTGCGGTCCTGGAACAGCTCCCGTCCGGTGTGACCGCTGGCGACCAGCGCCTGGCACGCGGGGACCACCGCCACCCCCTCGGGGAGCTCACCAGCGCGCGTGTGGCACATCAGCACGAAGTCGTCGAACGTGGCCGGGTACTCCATGAAGACCGGGACGATCCCCCGCTCCTTGCACCACTCCGCGATCAGGTCGTGATTCCCGAATCCCCCCGCATCCCCGGGCAGGCTGGTGGCCGGCCGGTCCAGGCGCCGTGGGCGCCCCGGGCCGTACTTGTCCCAGGCATACCGCAGCGAATACAGCAGGGCGCTGTGCCAGATCAGCCGGTTGGCGAAGGAGGCCTCCAGGGGCAACCGCATCAGCGGTCCGTCGTCCCGCGGGCTGTCGAGGGGAAAGCAGTCCACCATGACGATGTGGGGCTCGAAGGCCACGATCCGGCGGCGCAGCAGGCGGTAGACGTTCAGCGACTTGTAGCCGCTGATGCCGCCGTTGAGCACCTCCCAGTCGTCCCCCAGCAACCGCCCGGCCGCGGCCGAGTAGGTCTCGTCCCCGGCGACCCCGCCGCCGAAGGTCTGGCTGTCCCCCAGTGTCACCACCCGGGTCACGCCGGGCGCCGGCTCGATCGTCATCGGCGCAGTACGCCGGAATCCGTGAACGTTGACGCTGAACGTGGGCAGGGCATCCCAGTACCAGCCCAGGTCCGGATCGTATTCGTAGGCGTCGACCGCCAGGTGTGCCCGCAACTCTGCATCGGGCACCGATGCGTTCCGCATCAGCGGGATCAGCAGCCGGCAAACCCCCTCGGCCGTGCCGAGCAGGGCCAGCGCCACGATCGACGCGAACAGGGCTCGCTTCCAGACCGGGATGCGGGTGGTGTCAGACACTGTCACTTGTCAGTTGATTCCCGCTCCCGTCGGGATGGGGTACCGCGCGGCGATCCGAGCCGCCCGTCCGTCTCAGGCCTGGCTGAGCATCAGATCATAGCGCAGCGATGGTGGCCGTTCATCCAGTGAGAGTGTCCGACACCGTTCCACCGTTCCCGAAGCCGGGGGGCGCCCTCCCTGGCGCCCTTCCGGAGGTTGACATAATGAGGCCCGCTGACTCCGTTCGCCGCCCGGGGAGAGGGGCTTGGTCGTGCTCCACCGCCTGTCGCCAATCCTGGCCTGCGCCTCGCTGTGCGTACTCGAGGCGTGTTTCCCTCCGAACCTCCCTTCCGCCTGGATCAGGAGGCGGTCCTCCTCAGCGTGGACGTGCTGGTCGACGGCGCCCCCACCGAGGTCTGGTACCTGGACGGCCTCCAGAACGCGGTCGTGTTCAGCGGCGAGGCGCCGCCGGTGGGTGCTGTCGTCGCCATCTCGTTCAACGTCGAGGGTGAATGTTGAACCTGGCCATGATGGTGGTGGTGATCGGCGTGGTCGTCCTGACACAGGCCGCGTCCCTGTTCTCGCGCGGCGGGGATCCGGCTGCGGCGATCCGGCAGGATCCGACGGTCCTGGTCGGTCCGCTGCTGACCCTGGGCGCCTACGGCGTGTCGATGCTGCTGATCGTCGCCAGCCTGGGCTTCGTCTGGTCCGCGCGACCCATGCTGGCCAGCGCCCTCCAGGGATTGCGGCCCAGAGGCCCCGACGGGCCTTGACCTCGCGGCGTCGCTCCTTGTCAACGCAGGCCTGGACAATCCATCCTTCCCGTGAGGAGGGCTTCCACGGATGACCGTAAACCGCTTCTGGGTGCTGGCGCTGATGGCGCCCCTCTGGGCCGCGTGTAACGTGGCCCCTGTTCCGCCGCCCCGCGAAGCCCCGGAGAATCCCGCGCCCTCGCCGGCCGAGGTCGGCGGCGTGCCGGACCTGTCGGTCTGCGAGACCTGGGCCCATCGCAAGAGCGGAGAATGTCGCGACGAGATGCAGTACGTGGCCACGGGAGCGGCGTCTGGTGCGCAGTCGATGCTCAGTCCGTACTCGCTGTACGAGTCCTGCCTCCTGTTCGGTGGACGCCGGACCGCCGTCGCGGCGTGCGTCGAGGCGCCGGACTGTGCCGGTCTTGTGGGCTGTACCGGCGAGATCCTCCAGCAGCGCTGGGATCCCCGCGAAGCCCCCGACCTCTGCCAGGCCTACCTGCGCCGCAAGACCGGCCCCTGCAAGGGCGCGATGCAGGAGGTCATCCTGATGCTCCCCCCGGATCAAAAGAAGCCTGCCGCCGAAGCTGCGTACGGTCTCTACGACCGCTGTCTGGCGGAACCCACCATCGAGGCAGCCATCGCCGGCTGCATGATGGAGTCCTGCGAGGCCTTCGCGGCGTGCCTGTTCGAGATCGCGCCGCCGCCGCCGGACAAATCCGCCGGGTAGTTGGCCGATCGTGTCAGACCCAGAGCATGGGTGATCCGCCGTCCGCTTCGGGCTCAGAGCGCTCCCCAGACCACGTGCATCACCACGTCGCACCAGAAGTGCATGCCCACGGCTGCCAGCAGGCCGCTCCTCCGCAGGCCCCAGGCGGCGAACAGGGAGAGGATCCCGTTGAGGACGAAGATCTCGACCAGTAGCACGGGTGGTAGCTCGGCGATCGAATCGACCTCGAACACGATCGGGACCGCTGGCAGATGCCCGGCAGCGATCCGAGGTCGTGGAATCGGGCGAAAACGGAGTCGGCCGCCACCATGAAGACGCCCAGGCCGATACCTATCAAGGCGGGGTAGACGAAGCGCTGTCGGCGGCCGACGTTCTTGTCCAGGATGTCCGCGAATCCGAGCCGCCGGGACAGCCTGAGGCCGAGGTACCCCAGCGCCCCGTACACCAGGACGATCACGCCCCCGTTGATCAGCGCCTGGATCGGCCTGGGGAGGGTTGACCCGGTGTCGGTCTCCATCCCCGGGAACGGCGGCAGGTAGACGGCGACCGCCGTCAACGCGCCGAGAATCGCGACCAGCCCGAGGAATACCCGCGTGGATGGTGATGGTGCCCGCATCCTCCCCCCCACGAGGGGGATATCGATGCCCCTGCGGCGGAGAGGTGTCCGCCGCTTCCCGCCGCCCGGCCCCTTCGTGGCATCATCACGCTTCGACCCGCGGTCGAGGGAGGCAGCGTGGACGCATTCAGGAATTTCAGGGGCACCGAGACGATCATCGTCGAGCAGATCTACGGCGGGAAGAATCCCCGCTCCTGGCAGGTATTCGTCGCCTCCGTGGCGTTCGCCTGCCTGGCGATCGGGGCGTCGCGTCGCATCTTCGACCACGCGCAGGGGGCCATCAGTATCTTCTTGTGTGTGCTGGGGCTGATGCCGACCCTGGCCAACTTGATGGACTTTCGCGCCCAGCGCCGCGGCTGGGAGAACGAGGGCCTGGCGCCGCCGATGGGGGGACGGACGAGTCGCAACCTGGCCATCTCGATCCTGGCCCTGTTCTCCGGAGTGATGCTCACCTACGGCGCCTGGGTGCTGCTGTTGCCGGTCGAGGAATCGACGAGCGCGTTCAACACCCAGCTCTCGCCCTGGCTGGGCATGGCCGAGCCGGGATTCCACGCCGGCTCCTTCCCGGGCATCCTGGCCAACAATCTCCTGGTCGGCCTGGGGATCCTGATCCTGACGCTGCTGTACCGCAATGGCGGTGCACTGCTGGTGTTGTGCTGGAACGCGTCGGTCTGGGGGGCGGCCTTTGCCTACTTCGCCAGGCTGCAGTTCGGCGATGGCGGCGCGGCGATCGGCGGCTGGCTGGCCCTGAGCGCCGCGGTCTTCCCCCATGTGCTGCTGGAGGCGACGGGATATGTGTTGATGGTCCTGGTGGGGATGTTCGCGTTGCGGATCATCGTCCGCTACCGAGATCCGGCCCTCGATCGCGCCTCGCTCTTGCGGGGGACGACCCGCCTCTTTGGCCTCGGGCTGGTGGTCCTGATCGTGGCCGCGCTGGTGGAGACCGTTCTCGCCCCGGGGCTGGTCGAGGGGCTCTCGGGCGGCAGGGGGTAGCGGTCGGCTGCGGGCGGCGGAGACGTCAGGGGAAATCGACCGCGACCGTCCTCGTGCCGACGGTGCCGTCGGCGGCCGTCACCGTGATATCGAACCGCACCGTGGATCCGGGCTCGCCGCGAACCAGTGCGCGGTGGGCGATGACCAGGTCCTCCTCCTGGGTGCTGAACCCGTTCTCGCCGACCACCGTGTGGGATGACTCGACCGGCGTGAACCAGCGCAGCATGACCCGCGCGGGGCCCACGGGCCGCAGCTTCACTCCCTTGAGCTGGAGCTCCGGAACGCTGGGGGAGGTGTACGCGAGCGCGGCGGCGGGATCGACGAACCCGTAGCCGTACACCGAGTCGCGGCCGGTATCGCCGAGGTCCGTCGCGGTGGCCGTGAGCGCCTCCCGGACCCGGAGCGCCGATTCCTCGCCGTTGGCAAACAGCAGCGCCGCGACTCCGGCCACGTGGGGGGTGGCCATCGAGGTGCCCTGGAACCCGTAGTAATCCCACGGGTAACCGTATGGGGCGTAGAAGGTCTCCTGCAGGACACCGTCGGAGAGACCATCCCCGTTGTTGTCGACCGTGACGTCACCCCCGGGCGCGGCCATCTCGAGCTCTGCGCCCTGGTTCGAGTAGTACGAGATGTCTCGATTGAAGTCCGTGGCGCCGACCGCGACGACGGCGTCGTCGGCGGCCGGGAAGCTGACGAAGTTGGTGTAGCCGTCGTTCCCGGACGCCGCCACGAGCAGCACGCCCGCGTCGTAGGCGTAGTCACACGCCGCCTCGCGGGTCGCCGAGTAGGCGGCCGAGCCCAGGCTCATGTTGATCACCCGGGCTCCGTTGTCCGCGGCCCAGATGATGCCCTCGGCGGTGCGCGACGCGTATCCGTAGCCATCCGCATCGAGGACGCGGACCGGCAGGATCGATGCACCGGGGGCTACCCCGGCGACCCCCACGCCATTGTTCGTGGCCTGGGCGATGGTGCCCGCCACGTGGGTGCCGTGGCCGTGCTCGTCCTCTGCGTTGCCGTCGCCCGTGACCAGGTCGATTCCGGTCAGCAGCGAGGCGAACCCGTCCGTTCCGGCGGACACGCCCGTGTCCAGCACGGCCACCACGACCTCCGATCCATCGGTGGTCTCCCAGACGGACTCGACCCCCAGCTGGTGCAGATGCCACTGGTAGCCGTAGTAGGGGTCGTCGGGCGCGGCAAAGGCCGTCTCCCGGACGTCGGCCTCCACCCACTCGACCTCGTCGATGGCGAACAGGGCTGCCAGGACCTCGTCGGGCGGGGCGGGCGACTCGAACACCCAGATGCGGTCCACGCCGTGGGACGCCGCCCGCGAGGGATTCCCCGTCAGATCGGAGAAGGCGGGCTGCAGGTTGCGGACCTTGAGCCCGACCATGGTGTCGTCGATTTGTTCGAATCCGAGACGGTAGGCGCCATCGTCTCCGACTCCCGCGGCCACGACGGCGTCGGATACCACGCTCACCGAGTATCGCCCGGGCTCCAGCTCGTCCGTTTCGGGATCCGGCTGTTCCGGCCTGACCTCGGGCCGGGCGAACTTCGGGTCGATCACGCGGATGTCCGCGGGCAGCGCGTCGGGCACGGCCACCGTGGGCGGCGCCTGCGCGGCGCACCCACCGCCCTCGCCACCCGTGGCCGCCCCGGTCAGCGATCCTCGCACGCCAGTGATCTCCAGGACGGCGACGAACCCGATCACGACGAGCACCAATCCAAGCAGTAGTCCGCGATTTCGTTTCATGGTGTCCCTCCGGGACGGACGATATCATGATTCGCCCCGTCCCCTGCCCCAATCAAGGTGATTCGGATCGGGCGTCCCTGCGCGACGTCGGCGAAGCAGGGGCCTGCGCCCCGTCGGTCGGGGTCACGTTGTTGTGATAGACACTGGATTCCGAGGAGCGCGACCGGTGCAGTGCCTTCTGGAGTGGGCGGACATGCGCCGCGTCTAGCTTTCCACCCCCGCCCGGCCGATTGGTCTATCCTGACCATCGCGACACCGTCGCAATCGATCTGAACACCATTCAGGGGGAACGCCGTGGGACCAAGATCGGGTTCGCTCACGCGCCAGCAACTCCTCGACGAGGATCTGGGCTGGCTGTTCGACTCCACCTTCCTCGTGCACCTGAGCCGCGACGAACAGGACGAGGTGGTCGGCATGATGGAGCGCCGGAAGTACCGGCGGCAGGCGTACAGCGTACATCATCGAGATGGGCCGGCGCCCCGCGGGCGTGAATCTGCTCGTCGCGGGCAAGGCTGTGGTCCTGGTGATGGACGCGAAGGGCGCCAAGACAGCGGTCGCCAGCCCGGGGCCGGGACAGCTGCTGGGCGAGATCGCCCAGGTCAACGACTCCCCTGCGATCGCCTACGTCCAGGCCAGTGGCGACGTGGAGGCGCTGTGGTTGTCCACCGAGAACTTCCGGCACCTGTACCGTCACCGCGAGAGCTTCCGCCGCCACATCGACGATCTGGTGGAGATTCGCGGCCGGTGGTCCGAGCTGATGGAACTCCTGACCGCCAACCCCTACCTGCGCACGCTCGGTCGGGATGACGTCGGGCGGATCCTCTCGTCCTGCGCGGTGCTCCGAGCAAATCGCGGCGAGAAGGTGATCCGGGCCGGTGAGCTGGGCGAGGATGCCTTCATCCTGGTTCGCGGAACGCTGGAGGTGCTCGGACCGAAGCAGGGCGCTCTCCCGCGCCAGAAGGTCAAGAGCTTCCAGCCCGGCGAGCTGGTCGGCGAGGTGGCGCTGCTGATGCAGACGCCCCGGACCGCCGACGTGGTCGCCGGGCAGGCCGGGGACACCGAGCTCCTGCGGATCGCCGGCGCCACCTTCGTCGAGATCGTCAACCGCAACCCGATGTTACGGCGGCAGATCAGCCAGGCGGTGGCTGCGATGGGTCTGGAGCTCGGCCCGGGTACCCGGCCGGCCACCGAACAGAGCGTCCCCTACGTGTGCGGCGCCGGCGCGGGACTGGGCGCGACCACCCTGGCCTATGGTCTCGCCGGCGCGCTGCGGGATGCGGTGGACGTACTGGTGGTGGATCTGGATGGCGAGGACAGCGCACGGCGGCTGGGACTCGGCGTGACGGACACGACCGTCGCCGCCATCGAGGTCCACGAGGCAAAGGTCCCCGAGGACTGGCGCTTTCGGGTGATCTGGCCGCGGCGTCCCGGGGACGGGGCGGACCTGCTGGACGCGCTCCGCTCGGACCCCTCGATGGCCGAGTCCAACACATTTGCGTTGTTCACCGGCCGGCTCGCCAGCGCAGAGGCCCGGGAGACCTTCCGCAGGGCCAACGACGTGATCGTCGTGCGCTATGGCGACCAGGACATGGCCAACGTCCCCCTGCAGAGCCATCATCACCTGTTCCAGGCTATGCGATTGAAGCCCGATGTCTCCCTGCCCATCGCCACCAACCGCAAGACGGCCCGCATGCCGGATGATCTGGCGACGCCGACGGCGTTCTGGCGTCAACGGGACCTCGCGGGCATCTCAGGGGAGAGCACGCCATTCGGCCGGGCCAGCAACCGCGTTGCTCGGCTGCTGCGAGGCAGCAGTGTAGGCGTCGCCCTGGGGGGCGGCGGGGCCTTTGGATTCGCCCACGTCGGGCTGCTGCGGGTGATGCGTGAGGCCGGCATTCCGGTGGACTTCGTGAGCGGCACATCCTTCGGCGCCCTGGTCGGCGCCCAGTACGTGGCCGGCGACATGGAGGCCCTCGACCAGCTGACCTCCAAGGGCAAGCAGCTGCTGGCGATCACCTGCGGCGGATTGATGTTCCCCCAGCTGTGCGGCAAGTACATCGACCGGCTCAACGGCAAGACGAAGATGTCGGAGACCGAGGTCCCCTTCTATCCCGTCGCCCTGAACCTGATCACCGGCCGGGAGTACGTCCTTCCACGGGGTACGCTCGGTGATGCCGTGCACTCGGCGTCGTGCCTGCCGGGCATGTTCCCCGCCTGGCGCCTGAGTGCGGGCACCCGACTGGTGGACGGTGGGCTGATCAACAACGTCCCGGTCTCGACCCTGTTCGACGTGGGCTCCAACATCGTGCCCCCGAACCCGGAGGGGGCGAGCGTACCGTTCGGCAACCGGCCACTCGCCACGAAGCTGCCGATCTTCGGCATGCTGGAACGGATCGACGACCTGACCCGGGCAGTGACCAGCATGATGTCCCAGAACGGCCGCGATCGAGCCGTCCAGGCCGACTTCCTGTTCGACCTCCAGCTCGAGGGATTCGAGGCCCACGATTTCCACAAGGGCGCCGAGATCTCCCGCCTGGGCTACGAGCAGGCGCATCTCATGCTGGATGACATCAAGTACGCGTACGCCAACGACGTGTCGATCCGGTTCTGACCCCGCGCCGCTCCGAACATAGGGCCCGTCAGGAAATAACTCCACGTTTTGGTGCGGCGATCCATCCTGGCTGGCGGCGTCGCTCATCGGTCGCAATGTGAAGACATTGCTCCCTCTTCGTAACTCGCCATCCCGGCGCCTCACCCCCCCAAATTCGTGGACTTATTCCCTGACGGACCCTTACTTGGAACTGAAGGTGTGGGCGCCGTCCCAGCCCGGGGATGGTGGCTGCACGCGAAACGCCCGCACCCGCTCCAGCATCACTGTGCCAGGCCCATCCCCCGGGTGGCTCTCCAGGACCCGCTGGAAACCTGCCTCGGCTTCGTCCCATCGCTGGGCGCGCATGTGTTCGAGTGCCCGTTCGTACTCGGGGACGTGGGCCGGGATCTCCTCGCCGGCCTCGCCGAGGAGCTCGTAGAGGGTCACCGACGCGGCCCGTCCCTTGACCTGGACCCGGTCCACCTCGCGGAAGGTGAACGCCTGGCCGACGGCGTTGCGGGTCGCCTCGCTGACCAGGCAGTCCACGTCGTACTTGCGGGTCAGGCCCTCGATGCGGGACGCCAGGTTCACCTCGTCCCCCAGCGCGGTGTACTCGAACCGCACGGCCGATCCCATGTTCCCCACCACGGCGATCCCCGAGTTGATTCCGATGCCGACCCGAAGCGGCTCGTCCAGCTCTCCTGTTGCCGCCCACCGGCGATTCACGACCTCGATCGCCCCGAGCTTGGCGAGGGCCGCGCGGAGTGAATGTTCAGCGTGTCTCGGATCGTCCAGGGGTACCCCGAACAGCGCCATCACCGCGTCGCCGATGTACTTGTCCAGCATCCCCCGGTTGTCCTGGATCGCGACCGTGGCCTCCCCCAGGTACTCGTTGAGCAGGCTGGCGAGGCGTTCGGGCGGTAGCTTCTCGGAGATCCCGGTGAATCCGAAGATATCCGAGAACAGGATGGACAGCTCGCGCCGCTCTCCACCGATGCGGACCTCGTCCGGAGAGGCCACCATCCGGCTGACCACCTCCGGCGCCACGTAGCGGCCGAACAGGTCGATCACCTTCATCCGTTCGGCGCGCTCGCGGCGCCGTTGCGCGGCCTCCTGGCCGAAGCGCAGTGCGGTCAGGCACCCGAACAGCAAGCCGATCTCCGCGGTCCACGGCACCACGTGAACCCACAGATCGGCCCGGGAGAACGCGGCCTGGGACAGGCCGATCCCGGCCGCTGCCACGAGGGCGGAGAACGCCGTACCCAGCCACAGGGGCGCCCGTGCGAGCACGATCGCCAGTATCGCGCCGATGAAACCCAGCACCAGCCACTCGAGTAACCACAGCCAGCTCGGGCGCTCGAGGAAACGATCCTCGAACATGTTGTCCATCACCGTCGCGTGGATCTGCATGGCCGGGGAGGCTGCGGAGAACGGGGTGTCACGGCGATCCCACAGCCCCACAGCCGATGGGCCGAGGATGACCGACCGGCCGGTGACCACACCACGGACCGTGGCAGCCTCGCTGGCGTTGCCCTCCTGCGACACCGCCTCGAGCACCTCGGCCAGGGAGACGGTGGGGAACGTGCCCTGGGGACCGACGTAGTTGATCAGCGCCGCGCCCGACCCGTCCAGCTCGATGTCGATGCCGGGCCCCGTGAGCCTGGGGTTCTGGACGCTGCCGGTGAGGCTCAGCGGGGTACCGTCACCGTCCAGCGCCGTGTGCGTACCGGCCACAGCAACCGCCTCGATCGATGGGTAGAGCTGATCCTCGAACTCGATGGCGAACTGGGTCCGCCGCACGATCCCGCCCTGGTCTACCCTCAGGTTGAGGTGCCCGATCGGCATGCTCCTGGACAGGAACCGGTCGTGGGGTGGGTGAACGCCGGTGCCGGCCAACATGTGGGTCTCGCCGCCGCGGAGGTGGGCGTCGATATCGAGCGCCTCGCGAGAGAACTTGTCCACCCGCTCCCGCTCGATCAGCGGCGGCGCCTCCTGGGTCTCCGTGTAGAAGAAGTAGCCGACGACGATTGGAACGTCACATCCGGTCAAGGCCTCGATGAGCGCGTCGTCCGCCGCCGTGTCGCTGGCCTCGGTGAACACGAGGTCCACCACGACCTGCTCGGCCCCCAGCTCGCCCAGGGCGCACAGCGCGTCGGCCAGCACGCGGCGGTCGAGGGGAAACCGGCCGTACCGATCGATCGTGAACTGGTCGATAGCCGCCAGCGCCACCCGCGGGGACGGTTCCAGGGGACCCCGCATCGAAAAGCGGGTGTCGAGGATCGCCCCCTCCAGCCGATCGGCCAGCCCCAGGGGGATACCGAGCCGGTCTCCCGCGAAGATGGCGACGACAAACACGAAGACGATGGCCAGGCCAACGGCGGTGGCTATCCACCGGTCGCGGCGCCTGGTCCGTGCCTCGTCCGTCGTACCCGGCGGCGTTTCTTCGGGGGCCGGGGGCGCACTCCCCGCGGCGGCTGTCGATGTCGTCATGAGATTTCCGGCCATTATCACAGGCGGGGCTGCTGGAAGTCAGGTTTGTTACCCTGAACCCGTTGAGAGCGAGATGGCTGACGCTGTTGACGCCCTGGATCACGGCGATCTTCGCCGGGTGCCCGGCCACGCCTGTGGAACCCGACCCGGTGGTCTCGCTGGGTCTGACCGTGCACCTGGAGCGCAACGGGATCCTGGACAGCGAGGAGCACTATCGCGACTACCTGGTCGAGCTGGGGGACATGGTGAGCTTGGCCGAGGGGCACGGGGCCCGGCTCACGGTGGAGTCCCGTCACCTGACCCAGGCGATCCTGACCCACGAGGACGATCCGCTGGACAACCTGCTGATCGAGCTCAGCTCGGCCGGCCACACGGTGGGAGTCCACGCGGACATCGGGATCGAGGACGGCCTGACGCAGGAGCTGTTCACCGAGCAGCTGACCGCAGGACGCGCGGAGCTGGCGCAGGTCGGCATCGAGGCCCGCCACGTGTCCGGCATCTGTTCGCCCCTGGACTGGGTTACCGCGGCCGCGGCCGCGGGGTTCACGTACTCGACCGGCCAGGTCGCCTTCTGTCTCAGATCCCTGCCCGAGGATGACCAGCCCGAGTGGGTCCGCGATTGTGAGTTCCCATGGGACTGTCATCAGCCCTACCCGGACAC